>JAIOZL010000004.1 GCA_021740645.1 Bacteroidales bacterium | reverse complement strand
TTGTAGCTATAGGTTGCTTCGTTGTTTTGCAACAGGAAAACATCGGGGTCTTCCACCTGAGGCAATTCAAATACGCCAGATAGTAATCCCTGAACAGGGGCTGAAAAATTGCACCATTGGTCGGCCGGTAAATACCTTTCCACCTGCCAGGTGCCATTGCCCAGGATGGTTCCGTTATCGATCAAACTACCAGTACCTGTTTCGGTACTTTCAATTTTAAAGGTACCATAATTAATCAGGTTACCGTAAACTGTGAACCCACTTCCGGGAGTGATAGAGACCATAGCTCCATCATCAATAACGAAATGATTGCATTCCCAGGGTTCGAGGATATCGCCTGAAATAATTAAAGACATTCCGCCATCATAACCGTAAATTCCCACATTGTCGCCAGGCATAGGAGTGGAACCTGTGCTCCAGTTGCCAGGTTCATTCCAACTGCTGGAAGTTGTATTTAGTAAGGTAATGAAGGCGGTAGAGGTTGTCCAACTTACGGATTCTTCTCCAGTAATTTCATAGGTTTCACCACCCGTAATAACCGGAAACCAGGAACTCATAGGGTCCAACCATAGCTGTACATCAGTGTTATCGTAAATAACATGACTTTGTTCCTTTCCTGGTGTAGTTATGCTCACTGTCTTGCCAATCAATGCATCTACTGTCCAATTGGCGTCAAAATCTCTAAAGGACCCTTCGTAATCGGTCCAGTCAACAGTACCGCTGAGCGTAACGTTGTATCCTATGCATATACCATCGTTGCCATTACCTGAAAAATCTTGCAGGATGGTACCACTTAAATTGTCAAAGTTGCAATATGCCATCAATCCCGATTCATTTCCAGTTAATGATTTACACATGTTTTTCTGTATGTCAGATTGTGATAAAGCAATGTTCCAAACTTTTAATTCATCCATTTTTCCGTCGAAAGAATATGTATAGTTTGAAGGGGTTGAACCACTGCCAGCCTCATTGCCCAATAAAAAGCTGTTGGAATATGCATAGGAAATAGTGTTTCCCGAACTTCCCATATCATACGTATCCTTTAAGTCTCCATCAATATAAACTTTTACAAATTGCCCATCAAATGTTCCGGCTACATGGTGCCATCCCGAGTATCCTGTTATATCAGCATCTACCCTACGATATGCACCATTCGAATAAACAGCAAACCCAGCATCAGCTGATGTGGGATAACCAATGGCAAAATTATATCCACCTGATTGTGTGTTTCCTGCGAAGACCTGGTGATTGGTTGAAGGGTTCCAGTTATCCGCATTTAACCAGCATTCCAGAGTAATAGCACTTACAGGGCGAAGGTCTGCGGAACTTCCCAGGGAAACGTAATCATCTATTCCATCAAATTCAATGCAGTTTTTAGGTCCAAAAATGGCACTGGAGGTTTGCCATTCATTGCCTGACATATTAGTAAGCGTCCCGTTATAAGCATTTGTTGTACCATCAAAGGCGGTTAGCCCAGATGATTCATTAAAATTATAATAGGCTATTAACCCGCTTTCATTTCCTTGCAACTCTAAATAGATGCTTGTTCTAAGTTGATCTTCTGTACGGGCGATGTTCCAGATTCTTACCTCATCAACCAAACCGTCAAAATATCTGGAAGTGCCCAATGGACCACCAATATTGATAAGACTTGAAGCAGTTGAAATTGTACCTGAATGTGGTTCGGTATCTTCAAGTATCCCATTAACATATATTTTGAGGTTGCTGCCATCATATGTACCTGCAACATGATACCAGGTATTGATTGACATCTCTGTAGTTGAATTGCATTTATCAACCCCATTTGCAGTGTTGATGGTAAACTGTGCCCTATTGTCATCCACCATGTTTGAACCATCCTCATCACCAATTCTTAATAAAGCTCCCGCATCGTCATGCCCGGCAACATTTGAAATATAGTTGTCAGGACTTTGAGGATTGAATGAATGCGGGTATACCCATGCTTCAATGGTTACGGCTGAACTCCCGTTTAATGACTTGTTTATGGCAATGCGGTCATCCACGCCATCAAATTCAAGGGAGTTGTTTTGAGAAATTCCAAATTCGAAAAGAATGATTGAAATTAAGACCAGAATGAGTTTTAATTTTTTCATCTTGTGATTTTTCTAGGTTTGATTCAAAAGGATGAAAGGAATCTCCAATTTGGAGATTCCTCTGTTAGCTTTACTTCACAAACACCTTATGCGTACTTGCATGTATTCCGTTTGAAATACTAACCAGGTAAATACCTGTTTCAATATTCAATGGGATTTCGTTGCTTAAGGAAGAAATGCTTTTTGCCATTACCTGCTGACCCAGTAAGTCAGAGACCTGGACATTAAGGGTTTGCTCCCTGTCAGTATTAACATACAATATATTTCCGGCGGTGTAAACTGTAAGTTCAGATGCCAAAGGATTGTCGATACCCAATGGACTGAAGTGCAGGTTGAACCTGTGGTTGTCCTCTGATGTACTCCAATCGAAAATATAGTTAGATTTACTCAGATCATGGATTGTACCAGTTAGCAGATCTTCGAGGAACAACACGCCCCCAAAGCTGTTTTGTTGTTGAGCAATGGTGTATGTGCCGCTGTTTTTGCATGTAAAACCAAGTTTTACTTCTTCACACTCAGGCCGTTGGTCGATGCTGTAGTGCTGGCTGTTGTTTATTGTGAACAGCTGTGGAACATTGGGTTCTTCAGTCAGTATTTTCCATGCATCGTATGGTAGGTCGAAGTTTTCGGTGGCTGCATCATTGAAAGTAATGTAGAGTGGATCAGTGTAATTTTCATTACTTGCATCCAAAATGATGGTATTATTTTTTGCTTTTACTGTTTTTAAAGGCTGGTTTAATACCCTGCAATCATCGGTCAGCTCGAGTGTTCCGGTTGCTCCTGGAGCAATCAGGAAGCCTTCAGCGGGATTAATATACTGTGAACCTGATCCGGTACCATTCCAGGAACTGTAAGAGGAGCCATCGTAATGATATACCGCGCCGTAAGTTGAGTTCAGTGTGCCCCAGTCGATATAGCTCGGATAGGGGTTACCCATCAGGTTGAAACCATAATGCAAGGGATTGCCGGTGGGACTGTAAGAATAACTTGCGGAAAAATCACCGGTGTTTGGTGTTCCTGAATAGGTCATCAGCCCGATTTTACCAAAGTTTTCATAAAGGGCATACCCTGTGCCGGGAACAAGGGGTGTTGTCGTTTCTATTATTTCATTCCAGGTATCGGTAGCTTCTGTGTAGGTTTGCAGGTAGCTACCTTCGAATATTTCAGCCATTTGATTTGCAACAGGAATGCCGATCAGCTCCCATACCCCTGCAGAGTGAAATACATTGATGCTGAATGAACCATTGTTGGTAACGGTACCATTTGTGATCAGGGCTCCGGCATCCACCGTGAGGCTGGCTTCGCTTTCAATGGTCAGGTTGTTGCATTCACCGCCGTTCCAGTTGATTACTGGATCATTGGTAACAGATGGAATGGTAACATTATCATAAGCAGTGGGCACTTCATTTAAATCCCAGTTTGAGGCTGTGCTCCAATCTGTGCTGGTTGATCCGTCCCAGGTATAGTTGTTGGAAAAAGTTGCAAAGCATAACCCTCTGTTCAAATAGCCTGAACCAAGGTCTGTTGGATTTGTGCCATCAAGGTTATAGCGATACAAGTTATTGTAGCTATGCATAGCATAAATATAGTTATTGTCAACCAGAATACCCCAGATATAACCAGAGTTCAAACCAGTAATCCAGGATTTATTTACATTTGTACCATCATGGTAACACCTGCCTATATTTCCGGCATAATCACGCCAATACAGATAGGTGTCGTCACATGCCAAACCCTGCACTGCAGCATTGGCATCCAAAAGTTTCATTTTATTTGACCCATCAAGGTCAGACCTGCCAATATTAGTGCTATAGTTGTTGCTTCCACCTCCGCAAAAAATATAACTATCATTTACAGTGACAAACGCAGATATTCTGCTGTATGTACCAGTGCCATAACCTGTAAAGTCAATTTCCTGGAAATTTGAGGGATTAGCCAATTCAATTTTTACTATTTTATTGTTATACTCATTTCCTACAAATAAGTGGGTTTCATTAATGGCAGTGTTGACTATATAGCCAGTATAATTACCTGAAACATTGGCATTGTAATTAAACCACAAGACTCCTCCAGTGCCATCTAAATTGTATCTCCATACCTGTCCTGAATACCAGGCTAAGTATAAATGTGAGTCTGTTGTTGAAGGACCAAAGGCACTGCCTCCAGGTCCACTTGAGAGGTTAATATAAGTGCCAGAGCCTCCCGCAATAGGATGCTTTTTAACATATGATGAACCATAGGTGGCTGATATGATATGTGACTGCGCACATACAAAGGCAATGCTAACAAGCATTAGTCCAAAAAGTAAAAGTAAGCGTTTCATAATTTTTCTAAGTTTTTAATAAATAATTTGAGTTTTCTTAACTGTCAAATGATCTTAGCATTCTTTTAAACCTGCTACGGATAATCTTCATGTAAAAGTTTCCGGGATTATCAGCATTGACGAATTCGTCAAGGATATCCTCTGGAACATCATAGTATCTGAAGATGAATCCATCTCGTGTAGTAATATCCAAATACTTTTCAGGTTTAAGATAATTGCAGGCCTTTACAATTCCTGAAGGGAAAATGGGAGATTTCATAATTTTAAGGGTTTGATTCAGTTCATGTTATAAATAGTATTAAAAAATCGTGGCATTTTATAAGCCTATTCCTGCAACTTTTTTCTAATTACAAATACTTTCGTGGTTTTATAGCCGATGGAAAGTACCATCATAAGTACAATACCACTACCTATGGGTGCGCCACCACCTACCGGAGAATTGCTGCTACCCGGAGAATTACCTCCATTTGGGTGAGGAGGAGATTGAGCTGACAAGGCTGAAATAGCCAGGATAAATAATGATGATAAAATGATCTTTTTTAAGGTTTTCATAATTAAAGGATTCGTTTTTATTATATTTTCATGATCAGAATGAATTATCTATACCAGAAAACAATACGGAATAGCAAAGCTCTATCTAATAAATGGGAATCTTCTACGGTTACTTTGGGTTTTTCATAATTCAAGTATAGAAATATAATTCGATTCAGTGGCTCTTACGCAAAGAGAATTTATTAGTTTCAATATGATGTGCAATTTTTTAATAAGGTATTCCTAGGGAGCAATTTACAATGATAATTGAGGAGCAAAATTTCATAATGCCCTTGATGGTATAAATTGTGCCCGGGCCATCACAATGGGAATAATTAAAACTTCTTTTTGAGAGTGTTCCTTTCGGAGAACTTATATTTTAAAATGAGCATAAAACAATAAATTTCATAAGTTAATTTTTATATCTAAATAAATTAAATATATTTAAAAAACTAACTTATGAAATTAGAAATATAGGCAAAAATAGATCGAAATATTTTTTATCTGGAAATTATAAGTTTTTGTTGATCCGTTCCATTTTTAGTTTTCAAAATGATTAAATAGACACCTGGCACGATATCATTTACATTTATATTTACCTCATAATTACCTTTAGCTAATCGTTTTTTTACAGGTGCCATAAATATTTCACCAGATATTGATATCAGTTCTATATCCACTTTCCCGGGATTTTCTACACTGAACCTTACAGTTGTTTTATTTTTTGCAGGATTAGGGAAAATACTGGCAATACCTGTATTTTGAACATCAGAGGAATATTCAGAAATTTCAGTGGCAAAAATACCATGAGGGCCTGCCCCTGAGGGAGCCACACCATGGCAAACTGTGCACTCCTGCAAGATGCCAGCATAACCCTGCAAGGCTATGTTTTGAACATTATCTCTTTCATTTGAGGAAGGATAGATAGCATGAGGTGATCCGTGGCAGGCGCTGCAATACAAACCACCATGTCCCTTCGATTGCCTGAATAATTTACCCTCTTCCTCGGCATAATCAGGGCCATGACATTCAGTGGCTCCACAGCTTGGTTCTTCCAACCAGGGCTCCCGACCATTGGCTATAGATTGAGCCACTTGCCCCACGCTTCCATGGCAATCCTGACAAGTCATTCCCAAAGTATTCATGATACCCCTGTGGCATTGGGTATTTGGACCCGGGTGACATTTGTAACAATCATTGGTTTCATCCGCATGTTTATCATGAATTACCTCTGATAGCGATTCCAGGCCGGGAGTGCCAGGCGTTCCAAGTGCATTGGAAGAATGACACTCCGCACAAAGAATGGGGGTATCGGTGGGATCAAATCCACCTTCGTCCTCATGCTCATACAAAATGTTATTTTCACTGGAGTGGCATCCAGAGCTCACACAATTTATTTCGTTTGAAACTGGGATAACCGGTTCTGCAGTTGCAATCAAATTATTCTGATTGTCGTAAGCGCTTAGCAATGCAAGCTGATAAGGATCTTCATCAATTAAATTGGCATCAGTGTATGGTGTCAATGGTATACCATCCACCTTAAAATAGTTTTCATTTGACTCCATATCTCCTTCAAGTCCTGCACCTGTTAAACCAACGTTGTTGGGTAAAGTAACGCCAAAAAGGTCTTCTTCGTAGTCCCAGAAATTTGTTTTTCCAACAGAGTATGTGTTCCCTGGAACTTCATAAGTTATTGTGTAGTCAGTTGTAAGAATTTCAGGGGAGGATGTCTCAGACCCTACTTTAATAATCTGTGCGATTAAATTATTATAGGGCGGGAGCACAGCAATTTTGCTAAAATCTTTATTGGCACAGTGCATCCCCAGGTCATTCCAGCCAATGACAATATAAGCATCATCTTTTGGAGGATCTTCTGTATTATAAAAAGATTCAAATAAAACAATTCCCAGAACTACCATTAATAATGTAAGAAGTCGTGTTTTCATCATCTAATATTATAAAGTTATAAAATTTATTGGGGAACCATGCATGAATACAGGTTAGGAATAGGTCCTGAGGGAACCTGAGTCCCCGATCCTGAATTTGGAAGCCATACCTGGTTTTTATCTGTATTATTTACCTGTGAATTTAAATCAAAATCACTACTAAAGTATCCAAAATTTCCGGATTCCAGATTCCAGAAATTATCTTTATCAGCTAATTCTACAATACCATCCGCATTAGCATCTCCGCCAACCATTCCATAAATTCCTGTACCCAATTCCTTGTACCCCGATAACCCGCCATAAGCCTGACCAGAAGAAGTTGTAAAATCATATGAAAATACATCAGCGGATAACATTAGAGTATTAGCCGACATCACACCTATATGGTTACGATGCCAAACAACAGTAAAAAGATTGGCATATACAGGAACAGGGAATTGAAGTGGACTTAGTCCATCAATATCTACAATTGATCCGTCCTTTAATAAGAAACCCGCTCTTTTTGAAATACTTTGAGTTGAATAAGCGGTGGAAGCATCTCCGGCAGTTTCCCTTAATTCTACTAAAACCCAGTCTACAATATCCGGGGTCGGCAAACTTGTAACTGATTCAGTCCCGGAATAATTCCATGGAGAACCTGAATAAGGTTGAACTAATGGAAGTTGTAAACCGGTATTAAGATATGATTCCATTTCTGTTCCATTAAACGGCCCTTCAATATTTACTTTAATATTAAGATTTGTAATTGATGAAGGTGGAAGAATACCATGAGGCCCTGCTTCAGTCGGCACTACACCATGACAGGTTTCACATCTTTGTAAAGTGCCTTCAAATCCTTGTAACATAATATTTTGTTGATTGTCCTGTGGAGTAGTTGTAGGCACGATAGCATGTGGAGAACCATGACAAGTACTACAAAAAAGTTCGCCATGGCCTTTGGATAATCTGTACAACTTTCCGGGCTCTTCCGCATAATCAGGGCCATGACATTCAATGGATCCGCATTTTGGTTCATCCAGCCAGGGTTCTCTTCCATCTTTTATAGATTCTGCTACCTGTGTCATTGTCCCATGACAATCCTGGCAAACCATTCCTGACATTGACATAACTCCACGCTGACATTGTGTGTTTGGTCCGGGATGACATTTATAACAATCGTTGGTTAATTCTTTGTGCTTATCGTGAATAGCCTCGGACAACGACGGAACACCCGGAGAACCAGGAGTACCTAATCCATTGCTTGAATGACAGGAAGCACACAAGATGGGAGTATTTGTAGGATCATATCCTCCTTCATTATCATGTTCATAAAGAATATCATTTTCGCTTGAATGACATCCCGAACTAACGCAATTGATCTCGTTGGATACAGGAATTACAGGTTGGGTGAAGGCCAACGAATTGTTTTGATCATCGAGTAACTCAAGATAAGCCAATTGAAATGGATCTTCTGTGAGTAAATTATTATCAGTATAAGGCGTTATTGGAATTCCTTCAATTTTATAATAATTTTCATGTATTTCCATTTCGCCTGAGAGGCCTGATCCGGTTAGGCCTATATTGTCAGGTAAATTTACGCCAAATAATTGGTCCTCATAATCCCAGAAATTCGTCTTACCCACCGAATAAGTGTTTCCCGGAATATTGTAAGCAACACTCACACCTGAGGTTACTATCTCCGGTAAGTTTGATGCAGAGCCCCTTTTAATTACTTGAGCATAAAGTGTATTATAGGGTGGCAGAACCACGACTTTGCTAAAATCCTGATTTGCACAGTGCATCCCCAGATCATTCCAACCAATAATGATATACTCATCATCTAAGGGTGGAGGACTTGGAGTGTAAAAGGATTCAAACAGGATAAAACCAATTGCTACAAAGCTTAAAATAGCGATTCGAGTTTTCATAAGAGTTAGATTTAGTACGTTAAATGCAGATATGTAGATATGACAAAAGTAAGATATGTAATAACTTTTTACAAGCTTGCATGGGTTTAATTTACTAAAATACGCTAATTTGTATTGATTATGAATAAGCAGTGCATGATAAATGGCCGTTAACACATGCATTATTAGTACACTTGTAGTCATCTTATATATAAAATATTTCTTATTTCAGAAATTCACTTTCAAGAAATGATTGAAATGAATTATTGGGATTTACACAGAAATTCCTCCAATTGGGATAATATCCTTATTTTTAGAAAAAATTGGATATGAAATATTTCGCCATTTATATATGCTTTCTTCTATTTTCGCTTGTTGGTCTGTCACAGCAGACCATAAGTGGATCTATAACCCATGATGGTTTGCAAAGAGAATACATCCTGTATATTCCTCCAAATTACACAGGATCAATCCCGGTACCCTTGCTTTTAAATTTTCATGGTTATGGCAGCAATGCCACCGAGCAAATGAATTATGGTGATTTCAGGCCTGTTTCTGATACCGCAGGTTTTCTGATTGTCCATCCCCAGGGGACTTTGTTTAACGGCACTACCCATTGGAATGTGGGGGGCTGGACTATTGGAAGTATGGTGGATGATGTAGGATTTACCGAAGCATTAATTGATTCTTTGTCCTTAATGTACCAAATTGATTCGACACGAATATTTGCCACCGGAATGTCAAATGGTGGGTTTATGAGTTTTTTACTGGCTTGCCAATTAAGTAATCGAATTGCTGCGATCGCATCAGTTACGGGTTCCATGACAACGGAGACCTATAACAATGCAAATCCTTTGCATCCCACACCTATCCTGCAAATACATGCTCCAACCGACCCTGTTGTTCCTTATAATGGTGCTTCCTGGACGAAGTCTATAGAGGAAGTATTACAATATTGGGTGGATTTTAATAATTGCAATACATTACCAATTATTACAACTTTACCCGACCTTAATCCCAATGATGGCAGCACTGTAGAACATACTGCCTATTTTGGTGGAGATAATGGCGTAGCTGTAGAACATTATAAAGTAATAGGTGGTGGACATACCTGGCCAGGAAGTGCATTTCCATTGCCGGGAACAAATTATGACATTAACGCTTCAATTGAAATATGGAAGTTTTTATCTCAATATGATATCAATGGAAGTTTATTATCCACACATGTCGAAGAGCCTGGGACATTAGATCAGATTATTATTTCACCAAATCCTACAAATTCATCGTTTCGTATAACTTCAAGCTACGACGATGCGCTTGTATACACATTATATTCTCAAACAGGAAAAAGACTGATCAAGGGATTTTTGATATCAGGGAAAAATAATGTTGATATAGGAGCCTTTGCACAAGGTATATATTTTCTGAAAATAAAAGATAAAATATTTAAAGTGATAAAAAGGAATTAAATTTGATTCCGATAGCTAATCAAAATAAAAATATTGACTTGAAAACTGATATGTCCTCTTTACCTGCTCTAAGGTATTTTTGGTTTTGGTTAATAATTTTAAGTATAAACCTATACGGACAGGAAGGCCCACTCGGTGAATGGCCGGATTTTGAACCCATTGGATTTATAACGGCACCTCATCCACAAAATCCAAATGTTCAAACGCATTTGTATGGTGATTGGGGAGGAATTGTTGGGGAAGAGTTCCTTTCCATACAGGACAGTATCTTGAAATTATTCTATCATAGTTATCACGCTACCTATTTAACCCAACATTTAAATAAACAAAATATTTTAGAAGACTGGGAATTGGGATATGATCCGGTAACCCATGTGAAATATACCCCGCTGGTTAGCCCTGGTGGCCCTTATCCGGGTCCTGCCTGGAGCCACACCGACACACCTGGATATATACAACATCCTGTGACCGATGAACATCTTTTGTATCATACAGTTCGACCCGGAACCAAATACTTAAAACCGGAATGGAGTAGTTTACCTGGCTGGGAGGGAGCCATACAGGTCGCCACTAGTGATTCTTTTCCTGAAATTGGGATGCCATTTGAACAGGGTTATGAGAACATTCTTTTTGCGGAACTTTGGTGGGAAAATGGCTGGAACCAGAATGGAACAATTAAAGGAGGCCTTTCAGAGCCTACGCCTGTGTGGATCCCACACTTAGGCGAGTCAGGAAAAATCCGACTGTTTTATCGTGGCTTAAACGGATCTCCGGGTTCATACTGGAACTGGCGGATTTCATACGCTGACAGTGAAGATGGCAAAACAAACTGGGTGAAAAATCCTACCCCATCCTGGGACCCGTCAATTCCGGGAAATCCGGCATATCAATGGACATTGCCTTCGCCGCAGGGATTTTCATTCAGAGGTGCCTGGCAGGCACATTGCACAGGAGATACAATAGCAGATGGGGTTCATATGGTTTTATGTGTTTCCAATCAGAATTATGCAGGATATGGACACATTGCCTATTACTGGTCTCCCGATTGGGGCGACACATGGATAGGACATCCCGACAATCCAATTATTGCCCCAGGGCAATTTCCAAATGGTGTTCCTTCTCAGGGATTCCAGCGGACCCCTGCAATAGTTGTTGATAATGTAAATCACCGCTATATTCTGGTTTATAATGCAGGACATGACATGGAAGAACCATGGAAACGAAGAACCTATGTGGCAACTGCATCCAGACCATTGATCTCATCCGTTGAGCAAAACAGGAAAAAGGAAAGGAATTATCATGTTTATCCTAACCCTGCCAGTTCTCTTATAAATATTGAGGGTGATTTTAAAGGCCCCATAAAATTTGAAATACATTCTCTTTTAGGGGTGAAACTGGTTGAAGGCATGCTCACAACTAAAAATAATCAGATTGATTTAACTGAATTATCACCCAATATTTATGTTCTTTTATTAGAGTCCAGAACGTATAAAATAATTAAAACGAAATAATTGCTCAAAAAATTGATAGGTTTACTTTTATAATTACAAATTGAAGAAGCACTAATTTTACATGAAGCTTAATACATTCAAAAATGAAACAAGCTAAAAAAGTATTATTTCTATTTGCCATAAGTTTGGCTTTGTTTGCTGGTTCATGCAATAAAGAGAAAGTAACCTCATAAGTAGATTACATACTTAAATCAGCCTCAGCAATTGGCGAGGATATCATATTACAAGACGATGGAGATTTTGAGAAAGTAATCACCAACCCCTTAGTCAAAATTGAAGGCTGTGATTATATTGTTCAGATTACAGTGGAATTTCATAAGGAAGGAGTAGTAGATGCCACTATTGATTATGGTGATGGTGCATGCGATGCTATTGCCACTAAAATTATGGATGGAGAAACCACTTAATTTTCACTGAAAAAAGAGAATAAAAAGGAATGGTTTTATAAAGTAGTTATAGAACCCATTGTTAAAATTGAGAACTGTGATTATATTGTAGCCGGTGTGGTTGATTTCTATTCTAAAAAAGATGATTCCTGGCTGGCTACCATCGACTTTGGTGATGGCGCTTGTGATGAATGGGCAACCAAAACCTGGGATGGGGGAAGCAAACAATTTAGCATGAAGAAGTAAATCCTGTCCGATTACATCTAAATCAGGGAATATCTAAACTCTGAGAACCCCCGAAATTCAACGAGTTCAATTGTATTAGATTTTTAAATCAATCCCTTCCTTCTAAGCATAGGTTCGGTGCTTGGTTCTTTACCCCTGAATTGTTTGTACAATTTCATCGGGTCATCCGTGCCACCTTTTTCAAGGATATTTTCCCGATAGGCTTTAGCCGTTTCCTGATCAAACAAACCAGTCTCTTTAAACGCTTCAAAGGCATCGGCATCCAATACTTCAGCCCATTGATAAGCATAATATCCTGAAGAATAACCACCGGCAAAAATGTGGTCAAAATAGGGGCTCCAATACCTGACAACGATCTCCGGGATCAGCCCGATTTTATCCATGGCTTCTTTTTCAAAAGCCAGGGCATCCTTTTCTTCCGGTGTTTCAAGGGTGTGCCAGTTCATATCAAGATAGGCTGCTGCCGTAAATTCTACGGTAGCAAAGCCCTGGTTAAAGTGGCTGCTGGCTTCCATTTTAGCAATGAGTTCATCGGGGATCACTTCACCCGTTTTATAATGTTTAGCATAGGTTCTTAATACCTCCGGTTCACCGGCCCAGTTTTCCATGATCTGAGAGGGTAATTCAACGAAGTCGCGGGATACCGCTGTACCCGATAACATTTGATACCTGCAGTCGGACAACATTCCATGCAGGGCATGGCCAAATTCATGAAACATGGTACTCACTTCCTCAAATGTCAGCAGGGAAGGGGTATCTCCGGTAGGTTTGGAGAAATTCATGACCATTGTTATAACCGGACTAATATTTTCGCCGTCCTTTTTATATTGCTTACGGTAGCTGCTCATCCATGCCCCTCCCTGTTTACTAGGCCTGGGGTGAAAATCCATGATCAGGATGGCCTGGTGGCTGCCGTCATTGTCAAATACTTCAAAGGTGTGTGCATCTGCATGGGGTTTTGGAAGGTCAAAACGTTCTTCGAAAGTGAGCCCCCATAGTTTGTTGGCCACATCCAGCATCCCCTGCATTACATTGCTTAACTCAAAATAGGGTTTGAGTTGCTCATCGTCGAGGTCATATTTTGCTTTCCGAAGTTTTTCAGCATAATACCACCAATCCCAGGCTTCCAGCTTAAAGTTGCCGCTTTCGGCATCAATCACTTTTTGCAATTCAATGGCTTCCTTTTTTGCATTAGGAAGTGCAGCCTTCCAAACCTGGTCCATTAAAGCATATACATTCTCCGGGGTCTTTGCCATGTTATTATCCAACACGTAATGGGCATGGGTAGGATATCCCAGCAGATTTGCCCTTTCCACTCTCAGGGCCGCCATTTTCGAAGCAATCTTTTTATTGTCCTTATCATTGTCATTATTACAGCGGTTAATGTAGCCCTTAAATATTTTTTCCCTTAAATCCCGATTATCGGCATATTGCAGAAATGGGATCATAGAGGGTTTGTTAAGGGTATAGAGCCATTTCCCGTCAAGTCCTGCTGCTTTGGCATCTGCTGCCCCCATATCAACCACAAAGCCGGGCAATCCGGCAAGGTCCGCCTCCTTTTCTATGATCAATTGAAATGCATTGGTTTCGGCAAGCAGGTTTTCGTCGAATTGAACATTCAATACCGCCAGTTCTTTATTGATCGTCTTAAATCTTTCTTTATCCTCACCCTTGAGGTTAGCGCCTCCCCTAACGAAGTTTTTATAGGTTTTTTCAAGCAACATGGCTTGCTCAGTATCCAGATTAAGGTTTTCTTTGTTGTCGTACACAGCCTTTACCCTGGCAAATAAAGCTTCATTCAAAGCAATATTATCCCGGTGTGCCGAAAGCAGGGGAGCCACATCTTTGGCAATTTTTTGGAGTTCTTCGTTGGTAACGGCTGAATTCAGATTAGAAAATACACTCCCGACATTGGTCAGGAATTCCCCGCTTTGGTCTTTGGCAACGATGGTATGCTCAAAATCAGGAGTTTCTTCATTCTGAATAATGGCATCAATTTCTGCCAAATGTTGTTTCATCCCTTCTTCAAAGGCCGGAAGAAAATGTTCTGATTTTATTTTATCGAAGGCAGGAACTTCAAAAGGCGTCCCATATTCACTGAAAAATGGATTTTCGTTGGATGTCATTTCTTTTTGTTGATTTGATGAACAGGATATGAAGAACAATCCTGCGGCAAAAATGATGATGATATTTTTCATTTTATATTTTTTTAGGGTGGTCAAATTTAGAAATGTTTTTTAGCTTATGGATATTTTTTGTCAATTTAAATGGAGTCTTTGTAAAATGATCCAGGACCAAACAAACTTTTAATACGGATTTTTTAATAATTTTATTTTCTAATTCAGAAGCAAGAAGGATAAGATGGTTATTTTATTTTCAGAGACATTATTATTACTTTTATTATCATGCAGGAATAAAATGAGAATAAACCAGATTAGCAGATATTAATCGCTTTTAACCCATCTATAAATCCTAAAAGCAACTTGTATTGATCAATCGATGTCAACTAATAAGTAATAATACCGATACAGATTCAAATTTTATACCTATGAAAAATATATATCTTGTATTCCTTAGCCTGATGATTTTTTCCCTTTTCTCCTGTAATAAAAAAGAAGATGAATCACCCCAGGATGATGGCTTAAGCCCGGTAAAAGAACAATGGGGTTTTGCCCTGAATTACACCGCCACCTGGTGTGGGCCATGCGGTGCCTGGGGAGCACCCCTGATCCATGATTATGCTGAGCAGGGAAAGGTTGTCGCTATTACGGCCCATGCCTCCGGCGATCCTATGCATAAGGCCACTTTATACAATAGTTTTGAAAACGTGCGGACTGACGGGGGAGGGATCCCGGCATTTTGGGTGGGGGATAAAAAAACCACCAACCTGGGCGATATGGTCACCTTACTGGCAGAAACACCTACAGCAGGGATAGCACTGCAATATGAGATAAGCGGGGCAAACATTGCCGTGAAAACAAAAACTAAATTTTTCGATGCCGGTTCCGGCGATTATTACCTGTCGGTTTTGGTATTGGAAAGTGGCATTGATGGTTCCTCTTCTTCGGGGGCCTATGCCCAGAATGGCACGTCAACTCCAGCCACTTATCAACACGATTTTGTCCTCCGGGCTTCGGCCGTGGATGGGAATGCCTATGGGGAATTGATTGCCACTGACCCCGCCAAAGATGCAGCATTTACAAAAGATTACACCATCCCCTTTGATGAGGCCTGGGATAATGATGTATATGTGGTTGCTATTTTATGGAATAAAGATTTAGGTAGCACTCCGGTGTATAAATTTGTGAATGCGGTGCAATAGGAATTGAAAGATATTTTTATCCTGAAACATCATACGCCTGTTTAATCCAATCCAGAAGTTGCTTATCCACTTCCTCAGGCGAGCCCAACCTCACAAAATGGGCCCATCGATATTTGGAAGCCTGCACCGTTTTATGGATAGGAAATCCCTCCAGCTTTTCAGGCAGAACAAATTCAATATCTAAAAATTCTGTTTTGGGCTTAATGGCCAGAAAATGAGTTTTGGCTGTAAACAATATGGCATTTTTGAGGGAGTTTATTTTTACCTTTTTTAAATGGCTTATTTCCTGAACAAGTTTCTCAAAGGTTTGTGTCACCTCCTGGTTTTTGTTGATAAAATGGGAGGTAATATCTGTGATCAGGCAGCTATGCGACTGATTCGTATTTTTAAATGTACGTTTACAATCAGGGCAGGTCCACATGTTATTTTTCGATAAAATTAATCATTTACCAGAATAATAAATACCGGTTCAACCTGAAAATATTCCCGTTCAGGATTTTTTTTTTCATAGCATAAAATTTTTGTAGTCAATTTGCTCAAGAAAACAAATATCTGTTAAAATACGAATCGTGAAGAAATATTTTTTACTTGCAGAACTGTCAATAATTGGATTATTGATAGGAATAAGTGCATGCACACACACACCTGAAGATATGGCATCACCAACAACTAATCAAATTAATCCCCCCTTTGATACGATAAGTTGTGATTCTTCAAACGTAAGTTATCCAGGGACAGTGCAACCCATTCTGGATGTTTATTGTATTTCATGCCATAGTGGGCCTGTTCCAGCTGGTGGATCAAACCTGACAGTTTACAGTGATGTAGCTTTTCTCGCCCAGAGTGGACTTCTTCTGGGCGCAATTAAGCATCTTGAGGGTTTTCAGCCTATGCCTCAGGGTGGAGATAAATTGGCTGCATGTGAGATTGCACTGATTGAAAAATGGATAAACGATACTACTTTTGTTTTACCTCCGGACACCACCGATTGTGACACTAACCTGGTAACTTACGCCGGAACAGTTTACCCGATTTTTCAGGCCAATTGCTTATCATGCCATGCTCCACCAGCTCCCGAAGCAGGAATTGATTTAACAAATTACAGTAATGTTGCTTTTTTGGCTCAAACAGGAGCATTATTAGGTGCCATATCCCATAACGAAGGATTTTCGCCCATGCCTAAAAATGCACCACCATTAACTAGCTGCGAAATACAGCAAATAGAGAAGTGGATCAATGATACGACTTTTATACCTGGTGGAGGCGGAGGTATCCCCTGCGACCCGGATACGGTGTATTTTCAAAATGAGATTCTACCCTTATTGTTATCAAGCTGCGGAATTGCAGGTTGCCACGACCCCATTACTGCTGAAGAAGATATTGTGCTTACAAGTTATTATTATGTGATGCAAAGCGGTGTTGTTGTACCGGGCCAACCCTGGGAAAGTGAAATGTATGAGGCGATTACTGATTTCGATCCTGAAAAAAGAATGCCACCTGAACCTGCTGCACCATTGAACAGCGACCAGATTAACAAAATCTATACATGGATTGCACAGGGCGCACTCAATAATCATTGTGAACAGTTAGATTGCGATTCAGTAAATGTTTCTTTTTCTGAGACCATTTTCCCAATCATTCAGAATAGTTGTTATGGATGTCATAGCGGTCCATCACCAAATGGGGGAATAAGCCTTGAAACTTTTAATGATGTGGTTGCTGTGGGATCAGTACCTTCAGGAAGTCCGGGTAGCCTGCTCGGAGCAATAACGGCAACAGCAGGAAACACACCTATGCCTTATAATGCTCCTACACTTTCTGATTGCAATATTGCACAGATAAGAAAATGGATTGAAGATGGTATGCCTGCAAATTAGTGCATTAGTTAAAATGATTTTGTAAATTTGATAAAATTCTAAAAGGTTAAATTTAAGATAATCTTACATATTTACAGATGGGGTGTTGACAGCCTGAAAAAACTGAATACAATATGAGACTAAACAGAAAATTACTTTTAAATTCACTCGCAATATTGGCTTTAATAGTCATATTTCAGTCGTGTTATTACGATAATGAAGAAGAGCTATACCCTGATGCAGGCGATTGTGATACCACCAATGTGACTTATTCAGGTACTATTTCCATCATTCTTGCTGAAAATTGCACTTCCTGCCACGGAGGGGATTTCCCGCAGGCAAATATTAAAGTGGATAATTACAATGACTTAAAGACGGTTGTGGATAACGGACGGTTTTGGGGAGCAATTAACCATGAAAATGGGTTTTCGCCAATGCCAAAAAATTTACCCCAGCTAAATGAGTGTAATCTGAAAAAGATTAAAATCTGGATAGATAACGGGGCCCTTAATAATTAAAACAGGAAGGTATGAAAAAATTACTATTAATAACTGCATTAGTTTTCAATTTTGCGTTTGTGGCCAGTACACAGGATGACCTGATGAATTTACTTGAAACCGACGAAGAAACAACCGTATATACATACGCTACTTTTAAAACCTCCAAAGTGATCAATTCCCATTCAGTGGAACAACCTGCTGAGGGGGTGTTATTATTTTTGATCCAGCACCGTTTTGGAAGGCTGAATACCGGCCTTTATGAATTGTTTGGCCTCGATCAGGCTACTATAAGGCTGGGGTTAGAGTATGGAATTACTCCCCGACTGAGTATTGGCGTCGGAAGAAGCTCTTACCAAAAGACTTATGATGGTTTTGTAAAGTATAAAGCACTAATGCAAAGTGCCGGGGTAAAGATAATGCCGGTGACCCTTTCCTATTATGCAGGGGCAACCTTAAATTCCCTGAAGTGGGAAGACATGGGAGTGGAAGAGCGGGAAAATTATTTTAGTTCACGTTTGATTTATACCCACAAACTTCTGATTGCCCGGAAATTTAGTAGTGCCGTATCGTTTCAGCTTATGCCCACCTATATGCATAAAAACCTGGTGCCCACGACCTCTGATGCAAATGATATTTTTGCTATGGGAATCGGTGGCCGGGTTAAGCTTACCAAACGTATGTCGGTTAACGCGGAGTATTATTACACTCCCTCCAGCCAGATATCGTATGAATTTCAGCAGCCGCTTTCCTTTGGTTTTGATATTGAAACAGGTGGCCATGTTTTCCAACTTCACTTTTCGAATGCCCAGGCCTTTTTTGATTCAGGATATTTGACTGAATCTACCGGTAAATGGAGTAATGGCGATATTTATTTTGGATTTAATATTTCACGGGTTTTTACGATAAAAAAGCCTAACACTTTTAAGGAGTAAAGGAAAATCAATCCCATTTTTATAACCCTATTCTTTTTGTGCTACAAACTTTTATTTTATCCTTTTGTTTGCTTTAGAGGTAATTAAAAGATTATGGAACCATTCAAAAGTAATGACAAGCTATTCGACCTTGTGAATAAGAACCACAACCTCCTGCCAGTTTTTAATCGTTTTGGAATCAGGCCGGGATTTAAGGATAAAACTGTAACTGATGCTTGTGCAGAAAAAAATATCAATAAAGAGTTTTTTCTCGCCGTTGTAAATACATACCACAACCCGGTTCATTTTCCCGAAGAAGAATTGTTATCTTTTTCCCCCAAATTAATTGTGGACTACCTGCAAAGGACCCATGAGTATTATATTGACTATTTTTTGCCGAAAATCGAAGCTCATCTCAATAAATTCATCGAAAATAATTCAAGTAAGGATTTGAAGATGATCATCACTTTTTATGATAAGTATAAAAAGGAATTTTTGCTTCATATTAAAGATGAGGAAGAGAATGTATTTCCCTATGTTTTAAAGTTATTAAATAAGCGGGATGAAGGTGATGATTTAATGTTTACGATTTCCTTTGAGAAAGAACATACTAATGTTGAAGTGAAGCTTAGTGATTTAAAAAATCTTTTACTTAAATACCTTGAGCCGGCCTACGACGACAATGATTTCAACGAATTTCTTTCATCTCTTTTTCAATTTGAGAAGGATATCATTGATCATGCAAGAATAGAAGATAAGATCCTGGTTCCACAAATCGAGAAAATTAAAAAGACAAAATAGATGCATAAGGCTATTTTAATCATACATCCTTCCGAGATAGTACGTAAGGGATTAAATGCCATTTTGCGTACCTATTTTAATGTGGAGATAATTATGCTTCCCCAATTAGACGGTTTACATACTTATGCAAAAATCGAACAATCCCTTCTTATTCTTTTCACCCCTTTTTTGGATAAAGATGAAACGAAATGGATTAGAAAACTTAAAAAAGATAAGCTGGTAAAATGGGTGTTGATTACTGATGACGGCTTTAATTCAGAATTAAACTGTGGGCCTGATTTTACTTTCCCTATGAATACCTCTTCTTCAGATATCCAGCAGTTAGTTCAGGAATTGATCAAAATACCAGATCACCATGCAGAAGGCCAGGACACGAATAGTGAATTAACCTCACGTGAAAAAGATGTTTTAAAATTAGTAGCCCTGGGTTATTCGAATAAGGAGATTGCAGATCAACTTTTTATCAGCTCACATACTGTAATCAGCCATCGCAAAAATATTACTGAAAAATTGGGAATTAAATCTATATCAGGATTGACGGTTTATGCCATTCTTAATAAAATTATTGATACGGATACAATCAATATTGAAAACCTTATTTAAAAAATCCCAACATCTTGGGATTTCATTTCAAATAGCTTCCGTGTAGTTTTGCAATTGAAATATTAATTAAAACATCATGAAAATAAAGTATTTATTGATGGGGATGATGCTTGGGACATTGGGAGTTTTATTTTCCCAGTCAGTTGACTCTACAGGTGCAATTTATGAAAACAGTGCAGAAAGATTATTAAAAGATAATAATAAGTTGGTCTTAGGTGGTTATGGGGAGGTTCATTATAATCAACCACTTTCAGGGGAGTTAATGCAAAACGGAACCCTGGATGTGCATCGGGTCGTTCTGCTGTTGGGTTACAGTTTTAACGAGAGGGTGAAATTTGTATCTGAAATTGAGTTCGAACATGTATCTGAAGTATATATGGAACAGGCGTTCTTGCAATACAAAATCAACCATTGGATGAACTTTCGGGCTGGTTTGGTCCTGATCCCGATGGGAATCATAAATGAATACCATGAACCCACAACATTCTTTGGAGTGGAAAGACCGTGGGTAGATAATTATATTACACCAACCACCTGGAGGGAGGTAGGAATAGGATTGGTTGGAAATGTTTTCCCGGCAAAAATCAAATACCAGGTGTTTATGGTGAACGGATTTAATGGTTATGATGGGACTGCCCATTTAAGTGGAAAAAATGGATTCCGGAAGGGAAGACAAAAAGGAGCACAATCTTTTATAAGTAGCCCTAACATCGCTGGTAAAATTGAATATTACGGCATAGGAAGGCTAAATCTTGGATTGTCTGGTTATTTTGGGAATACCCAAAGTACAGCATATCAGGGTCTAGATAAGAATGATACCCCTTCTATTAGCAAAGCCGATTCTTCCACAGTTGGAATAGCTATGGTAGGTGTTGATGCCCGTTTTGCTTTTAAAGGCCTTGAATTGCGCGGACAGTATTACCTGACTTCAATTTCAAATACGGAGCAGTATAATGTTTTTACGGCCACTGAAGAAGGCCCTAATGACCTGGGTAAGGGGATGACCGGATATTATCTGGAAGCAGGATATAATGTGCTAAGATTATCAAAGAATTGTACAATGGAGCTTATTCCTTTTGTGCGATTTGAAGCTTATAATATGCACAAATCAATGGAAGAAGGTTTCGAAGCAAACAAGGCCTATGACAACACCATAATTACCTCAGGCTTGAATTTGCGGCTGAGCAGGGGAGCGGTTTTTAAGGCAGATATCCAGTTTGTGAAATCAGCAGCAGATGATAAAGCGAAGAAAGTTTTTAATGCCGGATTTGGGGTAATGTTTTAAAAAGATGAAGTATGCTTAGGGTGATAATATTTTGTTTTATTGGTTCAGGGTTTTTAGGTTTCTCCTTTCAACCGGATGTTGAGTATAAGCACAAAAGCATTCAAAAGGAAATTAAGAAGATATGGAGAATCGAAGAATATAATTTGAAGCTATTGGTGATCCCAAAATCAATGAATCCGCTGGAAACAATTAGCGGGAAGTTTTTTGAAGTGTTTGATCAGAATAATGTAAGCCAAAATAAATTTATTTATATTGGGCGTGTTAACAGTTGCCGGACTGGTGGATGTTCCCCTTCCGATGATGCTATTAAAGATTATACATCCGAATATTTCGACTACTTCATTTTATTTGATCAACAAGCTGCTGTGGTATCGGTTAAAGTATTTAACTACCAGGCTACACATGGACAGGAAATCTCAGCTAATGGCTGGTTAAAACAATTTAATGGGTTTAATGGGACAAAACCCCTGCGAGTTGGAAAAGAAATAGATGCCATTGCCGGAGCCACTATTTCGGTTTATGGAATTACTGAAGACCTGGCAAAGGAAACATTATTGTTGAATAAGGTACTGGTAAGAAAAAATTAGTTAAGACCAACATTGATTCAGGAATAGCTTGCATTATTTTATCTGCTTTAACTGAAGAAAAAAACACCATAACAATGTTCTAGAGTTTTCGTCCTGTTTTTTCCTGAAAATTTCTGCTTACTCAGGCTTTGCTTAAATAAGCCCTGCGTGTTATAAAGACAAAGACTGCCAGTATAAAAAGTACAATATTCGGCACTAAAGGCTCGCCTCTTCCGATATGTACAATTGCTGCACCTACCATGGTAAAAGCCAGGCCAAGGGCAGACAATGGAATAAATAATCTGTACTTTTTTAATAGAAAAGGAATTAATAATCCCAATGCACCCAAAACCTCGAGCAGTCCAATCGCTTTAATCTGAAATGCCGTAAAGTCCTCAACCCATACCATATTTTCGGCTAAACCCATAAAAGGCGTAAATAATTTCATACCACCTGTAAGCAGGAAAATAACTGCAAGAAGAATTTGGGGCAATCCAGAAAACGATTTTCATTTTGTTATTTTTTTCTTCGTACAAAGGCCAAGTGGTAAATATAGCGGGCAAAAACTTACCAGACTTGTAAGAAGGAACACGACTCCTATTATTACTAAGATTGTTCCTATTACACCAGTTAAGTTGTTGGTGGTAAAATATAGCACCGCAATAATTACTCCTAATAAAATCCGAATGATCCCGTCTGCAGATCCCATGTTTGTTTTCATAGTATTCTTGTTTTAAATATTTTACTAAAACTAAGGGATTTTTAGAACGTTCAATGCCTTATTATTTCTTGTATTCTTTCAGGTCAACTACTACGGTAACCTGAATTTCTTCTGCAATGTTGTTGATAACCGTTTTAGGAATACTAATTTTATAATCTTCTGGTCTTATAATAAATGTAGACTCGCCTTTCACCATTCCTTCAGCTATTGTGAATAAACCATTCGCTGAAATTTTTTGGGTGACCCCGTGAATGGTCAATTCACCCTCAACTGCTGCTTCGTATTCACCTGTAACCGAAAAATTAATTTCATCTAAATTTTTAACTTTCCCTTTGAACATTGCATTGGGGTATGTATCTGACTCTACATAATTCTCATTAAAATGCTCTTGCATTAATGCTTTTTCAAATTCGAAAGATTTCATCAGGACTTTGAAAACGAAATCTCCTGTCTCACTATCCAGTGCAGTATTCACCTGCCGGTTATGAGCTTCAATGGTTTCTATAGGGGTTTCGGAATAAAATTTAATATGCCCATTTTTAGTTATGAATTTCTGTGCGATAACTGACGACCCTAAAATCATTATTCCCAGTAATACTACAATTGTCTTCATTTTAAGTATGATTAAGTTAATGACAGGCTCAGGGGAAGCCATTGGATTCCCCTGAGCCTGAAATTTAATTTTTGATAATTGATCTTGTCACTATTTTATTATTGTCTAATTGAATTACGAGATAATATATACCGTTTTCAATATTCTCCATATTTAACCTTACTATTTCGCTGCTATTATCAAAAGAATAACTCCTGACTAATTGTCCGTTTGGATGAATTAATATTATCTCTTTAAACGTAACAATTTGGTCATTTGATTTTAGGTAAACCCAATCACTAGCAGGATTTGGATAAACATTAAGATCAATCTCATTTGCCAAATCAAATATGCCTGTTAATGGCCATTCGATATCAGTAAAATTGGTATTGTGAGAAAAATCAAGTTCACTGTCACCCTCAACACCATTCAGTTCAAGACGCCAGGCATGATCAGCTGGAGGTGCATTATATGTACCATTTCCATTGTGGTCTGCATAAAAATCAATATAATAATCCTCCCCGATCTCTAAACCTACTGCCAGTGCTGAAAAATCGGCCACAACTACACTATCCAGACTTAGCCTTCCAGCTTCCTGGAATGTTTGCTGGTTAACCAATCTCAATTCGAATAACTGTCCTTGGTGAGGATTCATAGAAGATGCATTTAAAGTAAAGCGATAATTCCATCCGATATCGGTAAAGTTTGTATTATGATCAAAATTGTCATCCTCATCTCCTTCTACATCTATCAATTCAATTCTCCATGCATGGTCTGTAGGAGGAGCGTCATATATCCCGTTACCGTTTAAGTCGGCATAAAAGTCAACGAAATAGTTCGTACCGCTTACCAGGTAGGGTAAAAATATAGAAAATTCGTCCGTGTCAATTGTATTCAGGGTTGACCTCCCTGCTTCCATCATCGTATTTTGCTCTATCAAACGTACCTCTAATTTTTGTCCAATGTGAGGTGTCATACCATTAAATTCAAGTTCATACATGTGTTTCCAATATATTTCTGAAAAATTTGTGTTATGAACAAAATTTATTTGAGTCCCGTCCAGAATATTATTTACTGTCAATCTCCATGCATGGTCTGTTGGAATCCCATCATAATATTCATTGTTATTATGATCTGCATAAAAATCTACCCAATAGCTTTTCCCTTCTGTAACATTCGAAAATACAATATCAAAATCGGCATTTAGTATTTCATTGAGGGCCATTCGCTCTACTTCCATCTGTGTGGCTTTGTCAATTAATCGGGCTTCAAAAAACTGGCCAACATGTGGGGTCATTCCGCTAAGAGAAATTGTTAAACCCGTTGCCGAACCTTCATTTTCAAGAACTGAAAGTGAAGATTTGTAGATTATATCCCCTGTATTGTTCCCATTTCCGTTGGCTGCATTAAAAGCTCCATAAAAAGTTACATTCCCGGTACCTTGTGATGGGGCAGTCCAATCAAATGACCATGATTTGGAGTTTCCAGAGGGCGTAGTGCCTGCACTTTTATGGGTTATGGAATTATTGCTGTTCGCCAGTTGCATTTCTGTAGGGTTGGTTACGATGAGGCTGCCTGTTTTGTTATTCGACATATCCTCAGCTGTAAGTTCAAATCCAAACTTAACAACTCCACTGTGTACACCCGTTGCTGTAATGGTATATGTTTCCCCCGGAGTATATCCTTCGGCCGGAATGGTTGATGTGATCCATCCTGACTGACTGGTGGCCGTACCTGCATGACAATCGGTACATGTGTTTCCTCCATCACCCGGACTGCCTGTTTTTCCTCCTGGTGATCCTCCAGAAAAATTGGTTCCAGCAGTTAGTATTACAAACATTCCCACTGCTGCTATTAAATAGTAAATATTGTTTTTCATAGTAAAAGAATTTTTAAAAGTTAGTTAATTATAGATGACTTTTCCAGAATTACATCCGTATCGTTAAATCCCGTACAGTAACCTTTAATAGTAATTTGTTTGTTGATATGCGAATTAATTTCATTCGCATAATTTGGCAGCATGGTAGCCCTGACCCCTTCACTCCCGAACATTCCTTCGTCAATGGCAAAAACTGCTATGGTGAATTCCCCAGCTTTATCTATTGCCGACAACTGACCGGTAATCTCAATGACTTTTCCGTTATATTCTTGCTGTGCTTCTACCTTGTTATTTCTAAATGAAGCAAATAAACCTTCTGCAGAAACGGAATAATCGGGATCAGTTTTCTCATAATTTACATGTGGTTTATTATATATAAAGAAGTACCCCAGGCCTCCTGCAATAGCGCCGAGAATAAAAAGAATGGAAAATATTTTTACCCATTTGTTCATAGAAATCATTTTTATTTAAAATTGCTAAGTAGTCACTTATGGGCAAAGAAAGAGTAATTAGATTGCAGAAAAAAATGAAAACTGGTGAGTGGGAATTATTAACTGGTGAACAGGGATAAAGGGCTTTTAATAAGATAGGCCGGATAGCCACTTTTTAAAGTCCCCAGAGCGTTCAGTGCTTGCTATGGATTCAATTTCACACGGAGGATCAAGATCAATTTTAACTCTTGATTTGGAATAAGCATACATTTCTTTTATGGCTTTCATCTGGATGATAAACTGGCGGTTGATTCGATAAAACTTATCAGGATCGAGCATATTTTCCAGCTTGTCGAGACTAAAATCCACAGGATATTCATTGTTGTCGAAGGTTTTAAAAAACAAGTTTCCACTGAGGGTATAAAAATATGCGATATCATCGGTTTCAATCACTTTTAACTTTTGCCCATACCTTACCATAAAACGCTTCTGATATGATTCTTTTGCGATCAGGGTGGATAAAATTGCGTAGTTGATAGCAGGTGGCCCTTGTTTTTTAAACTGCTTTTTAAACTTTTCTATACTTTGTTTTAATTGATCCTTTTTTATTGGTTTTAGCAGATAGTCGATACTGTTTAGTTTAAATGCATCGATGGCATACTGGTGGTATGCTGTTGTAAAAATTACAGGAACATCTATATTAACCTGTTGGTAAATTTCAAAACCTGAACCATCTGCTAGGTGAATATCTTGAAAGATGAGGTCAGGATGAGGATTTGATTGAAACCATTTAATACTGGATTCCACACTTTCTATACTGGCAAGAACTTTTATTTCAGGGTCAATTTCCTCAATAAGTTTTTGCAGGCGTTTTGCAATAGCCAATTCGTCTTCAATGATCAATACATTCATTTTCTATCTAATAAAAGGTAAAATTACAATAAAATGATTTTTTGATTTTTCGATCTTGACCGGTTTATCGGTGAGCAAGTTGTACCGATTAATTATATTATTTATTCCTATCCCGGTAGAATTAGATGGTTCTTGTTTAGGCTGAAGGTTATTTCTGACCAAAATACTTAATTCGGAATGCTTAATGAATATTTCGATTTTCAGTGGTTTTGTACTTGAAACAATATTGTGTTTAAGGGCATTCTCTATTAATAGCTGTAAAGTTAGCGGAGGTATTTTCAAGCCCGGGTCCATATCATTATCATCAATATTAACAATCAGATTATTCCCAAAACGCTTTTTCTGAACCTTAATATAATTGCCTGCAATTGCTAATTCGTCAGTAAAGCTAATTAGATCCAGATCTTTATATTCCAAAACACTTCTGAACAATTCTGATAATTCTTCCACATACTCCACAGCCATCTTTTGATCCGACTCAATCAACGCAATAAGGGTACTGAAACTATTAAATAAAAAATGCGGGTTTACCTGGCTCTTCAGATTTTCGAACTGCCACCTGATTTTGTCGCTAATGGCTTGCTGTTTTCGTTTTACCTGACTGATTCTTCTTCGGACAAGAAGGTAGAATACAATCCCTAAAAAAGAAATAAGTAATATGATAAACCAAAGGGTTGAATAGAAAGGCTTTCTTATTACAAAATGATAATCGGTTTCATTAGCTCCTATAAAATTATTATAAAGGCCCGCCTTTACCTTAAAGGTATATGTGCCTGGATTAAGATTAGAGTATATGGCCTGGTTATTACTCGAGTTTATCCAATCGATATCATGGCCATCAAGACGAAATTTATAATTTACTTTTTCAGGGTATTGATACCATAATCCTGAAAACCGGAACGAAAAATAATTTTCATTAAAGCTAAAGGTCCTTTCTGTTTTTGGATTGATTTTATCCAGGAAAAGAGATATCTCTGAAAGATATATCTTAGGTTTGTTCAGTATTTGCTCCTTATTGTGGTATTTTATAATTCCATTGGCTGTACCTATCCAAACATTGTTATTTGAATCAATAGTCAGTGTATTCAGGCTGGGATTAAGTTGAAATAATCCAGCATTTTCCTCATAGTGCACAATACTACCTTCTATGATGTTTAATACATCCATACCATCGTCGTATACCATTACCAATTCGTGTCCAATGCTTTTGATCCCGCTAAAGGAAAGTTCTTCATGACTTTTATCAGCAATTATTTTCTGGACATGCTGTCCATCAAACCAGTAAATTCCATCGTTGGCTACGTTCATATAGATTTTTCCGTTCGGGTCGGAAGTAACAGAATAAACAGCTTTATTAGAAATTTTATGCCCTGGAGTTAACGGGGAAAAACTGCCAGCGCTATATTTAATCACTCCGCTTCCGTCAGTGGCAAAATAGACTGTCCCCTCCGAAATATGAACATGGTAGATATAATTATTAACCAGACCTTCAGATTTGCCAAAATTTTCAATTTCCGGCAAAACTCCCACTTTATTAAATACAGGATTCAATTTAATTCTTGAAGCTCCGCCAAGCGTACCCAGCCACAATTCCCGGTCATTGCCGTCAATCGCAAGTACATTGTCATTTCCCAATCCATCGCGTTCGGAAATAACTTGAAGTGCTTTTGTTTCTGGATCATACCGCAATACACCCTGTCCGAAAGTCCCAATCCATAAATTCCCATATTTATCTTTGTACAAACTCACTAATTTTTGATTTGCTTGGTTTGTCATAAGAGGGTGGAATGTAAATTGATTTTTTATTGTAGGTTCATAAGGGTTGTATTTATACAATCCCTCATCAGATGCAAGCCATAAATAGGCATCATCGCTTATTAAGGCATTTATATTTACAAACTTTTTACCATTTATATTATCCAATAATCCAATTTTATTACCCATGGATAAGCTGATAGAATGATTACTCAAAAACCAGGTGTTAGCCTCACTATCTGTTAAAAGCTTTTTTACTTTTCCAGGATTATACTCTCTGAATTCCTTAAGTAAGTACAAAGTTCTGCTTTGAAACCTATATTCGATAATACCCTCATTTTGGGTAGCTATCCAGATTCTGTCATAATTGACCTCAATGTCATTTACAGGGCCATATTCCCAATCCTCACATCCTTTTGGAATGACAAATTTTTTACTTTTAGGATCAAAATAACATATCCCTTTGTTGTACATTCCCATCCAGATTTTACCCTGCATATCGCATCGTAAGCTCCCAACAATGAAATCCGGCAAGCCGTCCTTAACAGAATATGACTCAACCTGAAATTCACCATCCTCAAGTCTGCATCTGTTTATCCCATTATCAGTACCGGCCCAAAGGTCCCCTGACTTATCCATGATCATGGAATAGATGTAGTTGTCCGAAAGCCCATTTTTATTAGTGAAATGAAGGCTGGTATCTTTGTTAAGTACAAAAATTCCGTTTCCAAATGTACCCATCCAGATGTTTTCTTCCAAATCTTCAGCAAAATAGGAAATACCTTTACCGAAATTATCTCCAATATTCACCAGGGTGTATTGATTAAAACCATCATATTTAAGTGCAAGTCCGTTATGAAAACCTAAATAGTATTGGTTTTTACTATTCTCAAAAATGCAAGTTAAATTCTTTTGTTCTAGGGTGTCGGGTAGCAAAATTGTGTTAAGGGCGATCCCATCATAAGTGTATAGCCCTGCATCGGTGCCGATCCACATCAGGCAATTGTGATCCTGATATATGAAATTAAAATTTTCCTGATTTATTTCTGTGGCTGATATAACCGGCCGAAAAACAGGGAATTGAGCAACGGATTTATTAAAGAATATAATAATCACTAACAAGCCCACTGTCCTTACAAGCAATTTAAGTTTATGAGAATAGGCTGGAGCCATTATTTTACCGTTGAGGTTTGAAGCATTTTTAATTCAATTTTTACCCTTATATCCTGTGCGATTTTCTGGAAAACAATTTTTGGCACTGTTATATTATGCTCATCAAGACTAACAATAAATGAAGAATTAACTGTAAATGTTTCTCTTTGATTTATGATAGTACATTCTATAATGCGTTCCTTTTTCACTCCATGAATATCCAAAATTCCTTTAGCTCTTACCTTGTATGTACCTTCATTATTAAAGTCAATCTTTTCAATGATCTTTCCCGTAAAATGTGCATAAGGATATTTGTCCGATTCGATATAATTTTCATAGAAGTGTTCCTGTTGTAAGGGTGAATTAAATCCTATAAATGATCCTGTTGAGACTTTAAAAGCAAATGTATTTTGAAGAGGGTCTACCAAACCCTCTAGCCTATCAGATTTGGCTGAGATCAATTCAAGTGGTGCTTCCGAGATGAAAACAATGCTTCCATTTTTCACCTGGTATAGAATTTCAGTGTCGGATTGCGACCAAATCTGGGGAATTATAAAAATCCCTATTATAAAAATAATATTCATTAACACAATGAAGTTTTTTACTAAACAAGATAAAGATACAATAGTTTAAATAAAATAGTATACTGCCCCTATCCATTAAATATACAGACCCCTGAAATCTACTGCATTAGGAGTATTGTTTCGTTAGTTCAATTCTTCGAGGCTTATTTCCGTAACAAGTTTCAATAAGGTTTTTGTTACCTCCTGGTTGAAGCCCTACTCAGCTATAAACATACCTGGGCCCTCATTATTATTTTCAACCTTCAATTATTTTTCTTTGACTTCTCGGATCATTTATTAAATTGTGATCAAAACAAAGATTAATATATGATCATATGAACCCTAATATTGGAAGAAGGTCGTTGTACAATAAAGAACAGCCAAAAAGAGTATCAAAAGCGGTGGAATATATTCACCGAAATACCAAAAAGAGCATTACGCTCAAGCAGGAATATTTATACCTTGAGGATGTAAAAACGGCTCTTAATATTCACCACCTCGAAACCAATATCATCATCAAACGTTGGTTGTTGAAGCAGCTTAACCAAAAAACTTCTAATGAAACTTTTTTAAAGGTTCTCGGAGAATCAATTGAGAAAGACCGGCACATCCTTCAAAAAACGTACAAGATCAGTTTGTAAATTTTTCGTAAAACTTCCGTATAACCCGGCGAATATTATAATGCAAACACTATTTTTGCCTGATAAAAAAACGATATTTCTGCTTTTATGAATCCAATGAAATATATGCGAAAAACTGTTTTATATTTATGCCTGTTAACAGGGCTGACATTCAACCTGGTTGCTCAGGAAAATATTTCAATAAAGCATCTGGGAGATAGCTATGTCTGGGAAAAAGGAGCCACCATAGGGTATCCTGCCAGGCATGCTTTTAAAAGCCAATCTTTGATTTCGGAACGGATGCGAACCGAAGTAAAGGTTTTTGCGAAAAATTATTTTAAATCTCATCTTCGCAAAGAAGAACATCCCTATTTCAGTCTTCCTGTTCAACAAGCTGATGGTTTGAATGATCCGGGGTTTTATAGTATTTCAGCTTATTTTGATCATGATTCTTTGTATCCGGGTCACTTACTGGATTTTGAGTGTGGCAGCCTGACGTATGATACGGAAGAAGGATATAATCATGGCGGGACCGACTTCTTTCCCTGGCCCTTCCCCTGGAAAAAAATGATTGACGAAGAAATTGAGATAGTTGCAGCTGCTGATGGGATTCTTGTTTTTAAGCAAGATGGATATAATGATATGCACTGCGAGGGCGAAAATGAGCCGTGGAATGGTTTGGCTATATTACACAGTGATGGTTCTACTACCTGGTATATCCATATGAAAAAAAATTCACTGACTGGTGTTGCTGCCGGCTTGCCTGTCAGCCGTGGAGATTATCTGGGCATGGTGGGAAGTTCTGGAATTTCATTCTCTCCCCACCTACATTTTGAGGTATACAATCCTGAAGAAGTTTTGATCGATCCATTTTATGGCCCATGCAATCAACAGATAGAAGAAACCTGGTGGTTGAATCAGCCAGGATACAAAGAAGCAGGAGTAAATAAAATTTCAACGAACAATCACCTCCCCGTATTTTCGGATTGCCTGGATGCAGAAATTTTAAATGAAACTATAAATTTTTACCCTGGCGACTCCATCTATTTTCTCAATTATTTCAGGAACATGCCGCAAGGTGAAAACTTCAATATTTCTATTAAGCGACCGGATAATTCTGTTTTTGATGAGTGGTTATGGGTTTATCCCCAGGAATTTATTGAGGCTTCCTGGTGGTACTTTTTTACCATCCTGATAAATGAACCTTTTGGAGAATGGAAGTATAATGTGACTTATAAAAACCAAACTTTTACGCATGTTTTTAAGTTGCTCGACCCACAGGCAATAAATGAAACAAATGTAAATCCGGTATTAATTTTTCCTAATCCTTGTTCGGATATTCTTAACATTCAAAATGATGTGCTGGACATTTCATCTATTAAGCTTTACTCTCCATTGGGGAACTGTGTTTTTTCACAACCATTGCAATGCTTGCCCCAAAGCCAATATAGTTTTAAATTGCCTGATATGCCCGGTGGGTTATATTACCTCGAAATAGATTCAAACAAAGGTACTTTTAGGGAAAAGATTCTTAAGCAATAACGTAATGAAGATAAATTAACGAGGTGTAAAATCAGGAAAAAGCAGCGGATGGAATTTAACCACCTCCCGGGTGAAAGTGGGGAACGGCCTGTCGCTGCTTTGAATTTTAACCTGATAAAGTTAAATAGAATTATGTCAAAAGAACTTTAATCATCAGCAAAAATAGATGCTTAAATACTTGGAAAAGGCCCCTGGTTCTTAACTTTTCAACATGCCTTTGTGAATTCATCAAGAATTCCAATATTTATTTCTCTCATATAGCTTCGTAACCAGTTGGTTAGATTCTATCCACAATGGTTAAATTTTTTGAAACAATTGCTTTTCGAACAATATGGAACATTCCTGCCGATTTGCCGTAAAAAAATAAATTGAAATAACGCATTATAATATATGAGAAAGTCAATTATATTGAATATCCTTCTTCTTTTGATGGTGGCAATAACATTAGTAAATTGCGGGCCGAAATCAACCACCACAGATGATGAAAAACTTTCATCAGCTTCTAAAGCATGGATTCCATTCGATGGAACCGAAAATGTTACTTTTGAATTTGATACAAACAAAATTGTTTTTACAGGCCAGGGAAAAGACACCTACTTTGAAAACCTCCGCTATATGACCGACCAGAGTGGTTTCTTTACCGTTCAGGAAGACTTTTATGCAAACTTTGAACGGCAGTTCCTCAAATTTGAAGCACCTTCGTTCCATTATTTTTTCACCTATTATCTTGAAAAAAGCAAGGGAGAAAGTGGAAGCTGGGAAATTTTAACGGTAACCCTTTCTGATGGTGATCTCTATGAAAACATATTAAGAATAGTAATTGATGAAACCGATAATTTTGATAAAGGTGAAAACTTTAGTTATAAAAATGCCATTACTATAAACGGACAAACCTTCGACAGTGTATATTTCTGGAAGCAAAGCCAAAGGCCTTTTGAGCTCTATTATACCAAAAGGCAGGGTGTCGTTGGATTTAAAGTCGACACCAATGAGCCATGGGCACTATCAGCGGATACTACCCAGGTGAAATAATCAATACTTCTCTTACTTAAAATTTAATTCCTAATTGTTTATTTTTGACAATTAAATCCGGGAATTATATATCTAATTATTATGAATAAACTCTATCCACTAAAATTTAAGCCCATTTATAAGGACAAAATCTGGGGGGGGCAAAAAATAAAAACAGTATTAGGAAAAGACTTTAAACCCTTGCCTAATTGCGGCGAAGTTTGGGTATTGTCGGGAGTTGATGAAAACCAAACGGAGATCAGTGAAGGATTTCTTGAGGGTAATGAACTTAACGAACTCGTGGAAATATATATGGAGGAGTTGGTGGGGGATAGTGTATATCAAAAATTTGGTAATGAATTTCCGATACTCATAAAATTTATCGATGCTAACGACTGGCTATCCATTCAGGTCCATCCCAATGATGAGCTTGCCGCCAAAAGGCATAATAGTTTGGGTAAAACTGAGATGTGGTATATTTTGGATGCAGAAAAGGATTCGGAATTAATTAGTGGTTTTAGCAAAGAAGTGGATAAAGAAACCTACAAAAAACATCTCGAAAACAAGACAATAAAGGAGATCATGAATTTTTCCAAAGTAAAAAAAAGAGAGGTTTATTACATGCCGGCGGGAAGAGTGCATGCGTTAGGCCCTGGAATTTTACTTGCAGAAATACAGCAAACATCTGACATTACCTATAGGATTTATGACTGGGACCGGATTGATAGTGCAGGGCTTATGCGTGAATTGCATACTGAAGAAGCGCTGGATGCAATTGATTTCAAGGTTTATAAGGAGTATAAAACCCCTTATAAAATTAAACGAAATGAAACAGTAGAGGTAGTAGAGAGCCCCTATTTTACAACCAATATTTTGCAATTCGACAAACCCGTAAAAAAGGATTATACTGATCTCGATTCATTTGTAATTTACATTTGCACCAAAGGAAAAGTGAGTATCAAAACAGGTGAAAATGCTTATGAACTTGGCTTCGGTGAAGCCATGCTGATGCCTGCCGTGATAAATGATGCAGAGATTCATCCCATCATTAAGTCTACTTTGCTCGAAGTTTATATGATGATGAAATAGAATAAATTGTTTCTTTTTCTGACAACCCTAAGTAGTAACTCTAAGTCTATTCAATAAATTCTTAATTTTGAATAGGTTTAAATTGAGCATTTACATTTTACATCTTAATAAGTTAATTAATTTTGGCTCGTTTTTAGTATCTGGATATTCAAATATTTAAATTCTTATTTGTATGAAAAAAATATTCTTATTTCTCACATTAATTACAGTTTATTGCTTTACTTCAGCACAGGGTGAACAGAAAAATTATGGGAAAATCCCTTCGGTAGAGGTAAAAACTATGGAAGGAAAAACTTTTAATTTAACTGATCTTGACAATGAAGGAAAACCCATCATAATTACATTTTGGGCTACCTGGTGTAAGCCATGTATCAAAGAGCATGATGCCATTAATGAAGTATATGAAGACTGGGTAGAAGAAACCGGTGTTAAAATGGTGGCTGTTTCTATTGATAATGCGCGTTCAAGTAAAAAAGTGATGCCTACTGTAAATGGTAAAGGCTGGGAATTTGAAGTATTGCTCGACGAAAACAGTGACCTGAAAAGGGCAATGAATGTAAATGTTCCGCCTCACACTTTTATTGTTGATGGCAAGGGCTCCATCGTTTGGCAGCATGTGGGCTATCTCGATGGTGACGAAGGAGAGTATATTGAGATTGTCAGGAAAGTCATAGCGGGAGAATCCCTGGAGTAAAACTATTACTTATTAATCGAAAACTTTAAAACAGTGAGAATAAAAATTCACTTATTATCAGCTATAATACTTTTGCTTTTTACTCCGGCCTACCTCTCGGCACAAAGCCAGATTAGCAATGGTAAAGTAACAGGAAATTTACAGGTAGATGCCCAGGTTTACAACGAAGACGATGCACTCGGGATTACTGACTCCACCCTGAACTATAAAAAGTTTGGGACCAATAGTTTTGCCAATGTACTATATAGTAATGGCGATTTTAATGCCGGTATGCGCTTCGAATCTTACCTTAATCCGATGCTTGGATTTAGTCCAAAATATGAAGGAGTTGGAGTGCCCTACTGGTTTGTAAATTATAAACTTGGGTCATTGGAAATGACGGCTGGCCATTTTTACGACCAGTTTGGAAGTGGTTTAATTTTAAGAAGCTGGGAAGAATGGACACTTGGATATGATAATAACTTATATGGATTTCAAGCAAAGTTTACACCATTCAAAGGAGCTACGTTAAAAGGACTGTATGGGGTGCACAGGTATCTCTGGGAGCCATATACCCCTGATAGCAGAGGAATTGTAAGAGGTGTGGATGGAGATTTTGAACTTAATGAAATATTTAAAGCATTTAACGAATCATCCACACAAATAAGTCTTGGTGGTAGTTTTGTAAGTAAATATGAAAAATCAGAAACCAAATCTTTTTCAAGAGATTCTGTTTATTTTACAAGCAATGAGTTTGGAGATACTATTACCTGGACGAGAAAAACAACTTATGAATACAACCTGCCTCAGAATGTAGGGTCATGGGCAGCAAGATTAAATATGGCTAATGGCGGGTTCAATCTTTATGCTGAATATGCGGAAAAGGGAAATGATCCCAACACAACCAATAATTTTATCTATAAAAAAGGCCAGGCTCTGTATTCAACTTTTTCTTATTCTACCAAAGGGCTTGGGATTTTCCTGTCAACTAAATGGATTGACAATATGGGATTTAAATCCAGGAGAAAAGAAGGTGGTGTGCCCCCGCTACTGGATGTGAATTATTTACCTGCTATTTCGAAAGAGCATGCCTATAGCCTTGCATCGATGTACCCCTATGCTACCAAGCAAAATGGCGAAGTCGGTTTCCAGGGATCCATATTATATTCCCTTCCAAAAAAATCCAAATTGGGAGGTAAATATGGCACGACACTTACCCTTAATTATTCCTGGGCCAACGCTATCGACAGACAGGCTATTTCTGAAAACATACCCATTGATTCTACCGGAACAGAGGGGTATACAACAAAATTTTTATCCATTGGAGATATTCCTTTTTACAGGGATCTGAATTTATTGATTGAAAAAAAGTTCAGTAAAAAAGTAAAAGCTAAAGCCGCCTTCTATAATCAAACCTACAATCTCCATGTTATTGAAGATGATATTTTTGATGATAAGAATATGGTATATGCCAACATCGCGGTTTTAGACTTTACCTATAAGTTTACAAGTAGACATTCGTTGCGTGCTGAAGCCCAGGGGTTATGGACGAAGGAAGATGAAGGTGATTGGGCAGCACTTACCCTTGAATACAATGTGTCGCCAAAATGGTTTTTTTCCATTTTGGATGAGTATAATTATGGGAACCCTGAAAGCGATTTGCAAATACATTATTACAATGTTTCCTTTGGATATACTGAAAAAACCAACCGGATATCATTGCGTTATGGCCGTCAGCGTGAGGGATTGCTATGCGTAGGAGGCGTTTGCCGTTATGTGCCTGCATCCACCGGATTGACTTTAACCATTACGAGTTCATTCTAAAATATTAAGCTGATATGAAGATGAAAACCAGAATATATATTTCCATTTTATTTTTTATTGCAGCTATTGCAACTTTTAATGCCTGCGATAAGATTGAGCAACCCCTTTTGATCGTTGACCAGCAAGATATAACCAATGATTTGCTGGATACCTTATTTTTTGTTGATTCGGTCGAGGTTAATACCAAACATCTACTGCTAGAGGATTTTACCGGCCACACTTGCATTAACTGTCCGGAATGGGCTTTTGCTGCGCATGACTGGGCTGAAGAAAATGATCACCGATTGATCATATATGCAGTACATTCTGGACTATATGCCGAACCAGATCCAGGATCACTCTATGAAGCTGACCTGAGAAGCCAGGTTGGAATAGAACTAAATGCTGATTTTGGGGTGTATCTTGTAGGTTATCCTACCGGGTTAATTAACAGGGTAGATTATGAAGGCTCAAAAGTGATCTATCCCTTTTTCTGGTACGATGTATTCGAACAGGAATTGGATAAACCCAATGTCATTGACCTTAAAGTTCAAAATACATTTTATCCAAACTTAAATACTATACAGGTGGATGTGCTGGCGACTTTCCATCAGCAATTGGAAGGAAAATATAAAATTGTGGTTTACGTTGTGGAGGATAATATAATTTCACCGCAAAGAAACAACAATCACACCCTGCCAGGTGCACCTGATAATGACGACTGGATTGACTATAAACACAGGAATGTGTTAAGGGATGCTATAAATGGAAAGTATGGTACATTCATCTCAGTGGATGGATCAATAGTTTCAGGGAACAGTTACTCCGAAAAATTTATTTATGAGTTAAATGGAGATTGGGATGCTTCAAATTGTAACATCATTACCTATATTTACCAGGAAGATTCACAGGAAATTCTCCAGGTAGCTGAATTGGGTATAAAAACTGCAGAATAATAAATTTCACAGATTAGGGGAAAGCATGGCTTTAATATAGAGGCCATGCTTTTTCTTTTTCCTCTAAAAATTGTGTTTTAAACAAAGTTTGTACATTTGACCTCTTGCAGCAACAATAAATTATGAAGTAGGATAATCATTCTATGACCCCCTTGAAAATTTGCCATATTACCACCGTTCATCCCGCCCGTGATACACGTATCTTTTATAAAGAGTCCAAATCACTTGCTGCTGCTGGCTTTAAGGTAACCCTTATTGCAGTAAATGGTGAAAGTTTTATTGAAGATGAGGTAGAAGTAATTGGGATTGCATGCAACTATTCAGGAAGGGTACAACGGTTTTTAAAAGCATCAAAAGCAGCCTTTCGTCTTGCCCTGGAAGTTGATGCAGATATCTATCATTTTCATGATCCTGAATTTTTACCCTGGGCAGCCAAACTTATCCGAAGAGGCAAAAAGGTAATTTATGATGTCCACGAAGACTTACCTCGTCAGATGCTAAGTAAATATTGGATCCCATTAATTATAAGAAAACCCGGATCGAAACTGATTGAGGCCCTTGAAAAGTATTATTCCTCAAAAATGTCGGGTATAGTTACCGCAACAACATTTATTCGTGATAGATTCCTGAGGTTTCATAAAATGGTGATTGAAATTCAGAATTTCCCCACCTTAAAACTTTTGGAAGAAACTCAAAGTCTCGGAGAAAAAGGAAACGAATTGTGTTATATCGGAGGGATAACAAAAGTTAGGGGGATTAGCGAGTTGGTAAAATCCATGTCGATAGTTAAGTCGGATGTGCGGTTAAACCTTGCCGGCAAAATTGATCCTCATGAATACCGTAGTGAACTGAATCATACACCCGGATGGGAAAAAGTGAATGAACTGGGATTCGCTAACCGAAAACAGGTAAAAGAAATATTGCAGCGATCATTCGCGGGTCTCGCTACCCTTCATCCGATAATTAATTATGTGGATGCATTGCCCGTAAAGATGTTTGAGTATATGGCTGCTGGCATACCGGTAATTGTTTCTGACATTCCTTTGTGGAAACAAATTATAACTGACAATGATTGTGGTATTGCTGTGGACCCTTTAAATCCCGAACAAATCGCTGAAGCTATTGATTATCTGTCAGAAAATCCTGGGAAAACAAAAGAAAAAGGGCAAAATGGAATAAAAGCTATCAGGGAAAAGTTTAATTGGGAATTAGAAGAAAAAAAATTAGTTGGATTTTATAAATCCGTAGTAGCACAATAAATAGCAAAGGATTCAGATCATGGCAAAACCTCTTGTTTCAGTAATTATACCCTGCCGTAACGAAGAAAATTTTATTGGGCAAGTGCTCAAAAACGTTATTGAACAGGATTATCCTTCTGAAAAACTTGAGGTATTCGTATTAGATGGTCAAAGTAGTGACAATACTGCCCAAATAATTGAGGAACTGGCAAAAGGTCACTCATTTATTCATTACCTGGAAAATGAAAAAAAAACAGTTCCTTTTGCCTTAAACAAAGGTATTAAAGCAAGCCAAGGGGAAGTAATCATCAGAATGGATGCACATTGTCTTTATCCAAAAAACTATATCTCACTCCTTGTGGAGGGGCTATTTAAATATAATTGTGATAATACCGGAGGTTTATGGCTGACGTCTCCAGGTGCGGATACTGAAATAGCTAAGGCAATAGCATCAGCAACCTCGCATCCTTTGGGTATTGGGAATGCACATTACCGCCTGGCCGTTCAAAAGCCCAGGAAGGTGGACACAGTGCCTTTCGGATGCTACAAACGAGAAGTATTTGATAAAATCGGGCTTTTTGATGAAGAACTTACGCGCAATCAGGATGATGAATTTAATGCCAGGCTTGTCCGTTCAGGTGGTTCTATTTACCTGTTGCCTGAGGTAAAGATTAAGTATTTTGCCAGAGAGAATTTTAGTAAAATGTCAAAAATGTTTTATCAATATGGGCTCTTTAAGCCTCTGGTTAATAAAAAAGTTGGGGCACCGGCAACAATCAGACAGTTTGCTCCAATTACTTTATTAACTTTTTTTATTGCCACAGGGATACTCAGTTTTTTTTCAGGCATATTTCAGATTATTTTGCTTGCAGGAGCACTCACTTATTTACTGCCTGTCACGTTAATTTCGATAATTGAGTCATATAAACATAAGGAGGGGATAAGTTTTGGGTTTTCCCTGTTATTGGCTTTCCCTATTATTCATTTTAGCTATGGCTGGGGCTATCTCGAGGGAGTGATTAGATTTGTAGTTTTGGGCAAAACAAAAAATAATATTGAAATTAACAGGTGATTTAAAACCATCTATTACAAGTTTAAATGAAATGCGTATAAACATTCAGAACAAAGTATATTATTACGGGATCGTTGCCATTGCTCTGCTTATACCTCTTAACGACAGGTTAGCTTCCATGGCGATTACTTTGGTAGGCTTAAACTGGATAGTGGCATTTAATTTCAAGGAGAAATTTCAAATTCTCAAACAAAGGCTCAACCATAAGAAACTGCTGGCTTTATCCTCAATTTATATAGTGTATTTCGTTAGCCTTTTTTATTCAAAGAATACTGCTCTTGCACTGGAGTCCCTTGAAGTAAAATTATCTCTGCTTGTGTTTCCCCTTTTGTTCTCTACCACCGATTTTTCAGTCTTTCCTGAAAACTTCATTAGAAATATTCAAAAAGCTTTCATTGCCGGATGTTTTATCAACTCGTTATTATTGTTTAATAGCGCAGTACTTCGGTATTTTCAAACCGAGTCAACCCTTGAATTTTATTATGGCAGACTTTCCCTATCCTGGCATGCGAGTTACCTGGCTTTGTTTTATACTTTTGCCATTATCCTGCTTGCTAAATGGGTTATATCCAGCAATTCGAAAACAGGTTTAAAATGGTTTATTGCAACGGTATTGATCTTGTATTTTCAAATATTTATTATCCTTTTAAGCTCCAAGGCTGGAATTTTAGGATTGGCAATGACCTACGTGTTGGCCACCGTATTTCTATTCCTTCAGAAACCCAGGCCTCGGCTAATAAGAATTTTTGCACCTGCTTTTTTCATGATGACTTTTCTTATTTCCATGTTGTTTTTCCCTCCAACTTATCAAAGGTTTATTACTGCAAAGAGCTCACTGGAAGCTGAAACACATGCAGATGATGTGAAGCTCGAAAGTTCTGTAGCAAGAATGTTGATCTGGAAAAGTGCTTTCAAGATTATTAAAGAAAATCCGTTAGTGGGAGTTGGGGCTGGTGATGTGAAGCCAGAGTTAATGAAGCGATATCTCGACGATGGGATAGTGGCTGCTTATGAAAAGGAGTTAAATGCACATTGCCAGTATATTCAAACCTATATTGCAACTGGCTTGCTAGGATTTATATTGCTGTTGTTTTTGTTCATTGTTCCCGGGTTTTATGCGGTGATACAAAAGGACCTGGTTTACTTTTTATTCCTTGCATTATTTGCGTTGCACATCTCTGTTGAATCGATGTTTGAACGTCAGGCAGGCGTAGTATTCTATGCATTTTTTAATGCAATTTTATATCTATTCCCCTTAAGTTTTGAAAAACTAAGGACGTAATTCCCTTAAATATAACTGAACAGCATTTTCCAGCCCAAAATATAAGGCATCAGAAATCAAAGCATGGCCGATAGAAACCTCAAGCAGGCCGGGAACATTTTGAGCAAAATACTTTAAATTATTTAAATCCAGGTCATGACCAGCATTGATCCCTAAGCCAACTTCAAGTGCCGTAGTGGCAGCTTTTATAAATGGGGAAATGGCCTTCCCGCGATCTATCGGGTATTGAGTAGCATAATTTTCAGTGTAAAGTTCTATTCTGTCGGTTCCTGTTTCAGCTGCATTTCTAATCATTTTTTCATCTGTTTCAATAAAGATGGAAGTGCGGATTCCGGCTCCATGAAACTCAGCAATAACATCCTTTAGGAAGGATTCATTTCGAATGGTATCCCAACCAGCATTGGAGGTTAATACGTCAGGTGGGTCGGGCACAAGTGTTACCTGGGTTGGTTTCACTTCTTTAACAAGCTCTATAAAACTTTTATTCGGATAACCTTCAATATTAAATTCAGTAGTCACGATTGGGGCAATATCCCTTACATCCTGGTATCGGATATGCCGTTCGTCGGGCCTGGGATGTACGGTTATTCCCTGTGCTCCAAAACGTTCAATATCCATTGCCGCTTTTAATACATTCGGCACATTGCCTCCGCGCGCATTGCGAATGGTTGCTATTTTGTTTATATTTACACTTAAATGGGTCATGATTTTATTTATTAACTTCACCAAAATTATTGAAATTTATCAAATAATCCTTACCTGTCTTGGATTTCTATTTTCACAAACAATAAAAAATTAGTTACCCTCTTTTATAAACACACAACTGTTGAATAGTCATTCTAAGGAAAAAGAAAGGGCTTCATTTAACTCCTTACATTTGTTAAAGTATCCATCATTGGAATCAGGTATATGGTAATTCGTAAAATATTTACTTTACTGGTTTGTGTGGGTTGTGTTTTTATGGTAAGATTCAGCCAGGCACAATCATCACTAAACAATGAATGGTATCTGAACCTAAATGCAGGGCTTGCACAAATGTTTGGTGACCTGGAAACTGAATCGAACCACCTTACCAAACTCAAAGATGAAACGGACCTGGGTTTAGGAATAAGGGCCGGTAAATACCTCTCTCCTGTTTTTACAAGTCATTTACAAATCTCCCGTTTAGCTTTTAAGGGGTTAAAAAAAGCGAATAATATTGGGTTTAATACCACCTTGATGGAAATACAATTAGGAGCTACAGCCAATTTGACTAACTTATTTTTCGGACAAAAAGAAAGACTTTTAAATATTTATGGTCTTGCCGGTGTCAATGGAATGTTGATCCGAAGTGAAGCTTATTCCCTCCTGACGGGTGAAATTGTGAATGATGTGGGCTATACTACCAATGGTGAAAGGGTAAAATCATCCCCTGAATTTGCAATAGCATTCCCTCTTGGAGCAGGCCTTGATATCAAAGTGGCAGATCATTGGTTTATCAACCTGGAAACAGGGCTAAGGATAGGGACATCGGATATTTTGGATGGGTATGAAAGGGGTAGCAATTACGACGCCTATTATTACACTTCTTTAGGCCTTTCATACAATTTTTCGATAGCAAAAAACTCACGGTTTCCTGAACCCCCTCCTGCATTAGCTGAGAAGCCGGCTAACCCGCTGGACAATGAAATTGTTGACTTTCAGTATTTCTTCCCCAAAGACCTCAATTCATTGGATGAGTTCACGATGAAATGCAGGGTTGTAAAGGGCAAAATTGACGGGAAAGCCGAGCTCACACAAATCCTCCCGATTGGATTTAATGTTACAGATACTCTTATTAGTAACGCACGGACAGAATTTAAGAATTATACCCTAAGCCTTTACTGGGACGAAATCCCAACCGATTCGGTTTTTGAAATCAACTATCACGTGAAACTGGATAAAATTTTTGGAAGCTTGCCCATGACAAGTATTTTATATTTCGAAAAAACCGGCAAAGAGCATAAATATAAAACAGAAGTATTTATAAAAAGAAAGATCATTGCTGAACCCATTGTAGTTGTTGAAAAAAAACCAACAGAAAAAGAGATGGTCTCGCCTAGCGAAAAGGTGGAATTCAGGATACAGCTCCGCGCCTCATACGGAGCCAAACTATCTATCGACAGCCTTGCTAAGCTTTTCCATATCGATAAACCTATTAAGGAGGAAAAAATAAAAGGTTGGTACAAATATTCAGTCGGATCATTTAAAACATACCAGGAGGCAAGGGATTACAGGAAACAATTGTTGAGAAGCAATAAAATAAATGATGCCTTTATCGTGGCTTTTTATGATAATAAACGATTAAATACACTGAGCGAATTAAAGGAAATTGCACCTGAAACCCTTCCTGGCGTGCAGCCACCTAAACCAAAATTTGAAGAAGCAGGGCAATGTTACCGCGTTCAAATTTTAGCCCTAAAAGAGAAATCAGTTTCCCCATCAGTACTTAAAGACATGTACCAACTGGAAGAAGGTGTTTATGAAGAAGTATTTCACAACTTCAGGAAATATACCGTAGGCTACTGCCTGACCAAGCAGGAAGCCCTGAGCTTAAGGATTCAACTGGTAAACAAAGGCCTGACAGGGGCTTTCCTTGTAGCCTATAAAAATGGTGAAAGAAGCAATCTGTAGAAATTTCTGTTATTTCCCTTTTATTTTAACATTATCCACTCTCCATTCTGAACCACTATCGTTGGTTGAAGTATATAAAAATCCGATTTGGATTTTTTCAGGATAAGGACTGGTAAAAGAGTTAAGAATATTTATATAACCACTGTGAGTCCATTTAAAGCCGCCTTCCGAAAGACTTACTAAAAGATCGAGGTTAACCCAGACAGTAGAACCGGCTTCCCTGATCATCACTGAAATGCGATCCCCATCATAGTTTTTTGATGTCATGAAATTCAGGGAAAGGGATGAATACCCGGTAATGTCAATTTCAGGAGAGATCAACCAGTCTGAATTGCTGTTATATCCAAGGTAAAATCCGTTAATCTGTGCACAGGGGGTACCATCAATACCGTTAAGATTGTCAATACTCCATGATTGTGCACCCTGGTCGCTAACTTCTGTCCATCCATTCCACCCTTCATCAAAATCTTCAAAATAGATATCCGATCCACCACTTCCGATGGAACAACGGGACTGGTTCATTTCAAGCTCACTATAATTTCTAACGACTAATTGAACATCAGAATCATACACACTTGCAATGGCAATAATTTTACCTCTGCTTTCAGGCAAAGGGGTGTTAGCAAAATTTGCAAATCCACTGGTACGAACAATCAGTGAATCCCAAAAACAATCCCTGAAATATTTATTCTCAGTAGTTTGAGTTACTGAATCGGCAAAAGTCTGACCCAACATGGCATCTGTAAACTGAACATCTTCAATTTCAATCACTGTGGATTGGTAGAATTGGATATTTCCTTTTAAGTCTTCTATAGTAACTTTGGCTGGTTTAACAAACCTGTTAGTAGCAATTTTAAAGATATTCGGGCCTACATCAATTTTCTCAATCTGATATAATTCATGGTACTTGCTCACGAGGGCACCATTTAAATTTACACGAATTGAATCACCAAGGTATAGTCCTCCCGCATTGTAAAATAATAAATTTATACCACCGGTATTATCCTGCACGTAAGAGGCCTTATAAATATTTCCGGAAGCCTCGTCCATCCCAACATTGGCATAAAAGGATGCATCTCCTTCGATGGTATAAGATCCTCCAACTTCTTCAAAAAGGTTTTTTAATTCACCAATGGTTACTACTTTATCCGGGTCGAATTTGATAGTTGTAAAAGGTGGATCGTCTACTTCATCTTTAATACAACTTATCAGCAAAATCGTAGCTGATATAAATATAAATGAGATGAATACAAGTGCTCTTTTCATTATGTTATTGAATTTAATGATGTTAAAATCTAAAACTTATATTTAAATAATATTGCCTGCCGTACAAATAAAAATATTTAGGTGGATATTTATTAATATCAAATGGATCGTATCGATATTGCTCGTAACCTCCGAAGGCAAAATCCTGAATATCGAATAAATTATTTATGCTAAAATTAAGAGAGATGTAATATTTATAATCTATTCTCCATGATTTTCCAATGTTTGCGTCAACAGTTAATCCCGGCTCAAATTTTTCCTGATCTAAAACCAAATCCCTGTCACTATAATCAGGTGCATAATTTGCTACTGCCTCTGCGGTGCGACGGTCAGGATTGAGGTCAATATAAATATCATCATAATAGTTAATGTTAACTCCTGCAAAAATATAACTGGATGAACGGTATTTAATTCCTCCTGACATGGCCGTTTGGGGGAAACCTCCCACATGATAATTTTTAAGGTAAACCGTACGGTTTTCTAATACCTGGGCAGAATTATCAGCAGAAATAGTGGCTGTAGGCCTCGAATCATAGAAATACTGACCGGTAGCTAAAACGCCGTATAATGTAAAATTCTGAGTTACTTTGCTTTCCAGGCCTATTTCTGTGCCATAATGTACTACGTCAACCCCAACCATTTGATAATTTACAAAGTCATTAAGTACATCATGGTAAAAACTTCTTGAATACACCTGGTCAATAAATTTGGCGTAATAAACAGATACCCTTGCTTGCAAATAAGGTGACCGGTAAATATAACTTGCATCCCCTGAAAGAATCTTTTCATTCGTTAGGCCGTCAACTACCTGGTTACGTGTACGGGGGCTGATGTAGGAGGTGCGGAAAAATGGGGCACGTGTCATATAAACCGCATTACCATTTAATAAATGTCGTCCTGTAATTTTGTAAGTTAGTCCTCCTTTTGCACCATAATTAAAGAAATTTTGTTTTTCAGAGTCCCCATAAGAGTCGTTTGGGAATTTTCCGTTGCGCATATGACCGGTTCGCCACATTTGGTCATAGGATAGTGAAGCTGAAAGGAAAAAATCAATCTTGCCATAAGAGAAGTCAGACTTGACAAATAAATTATACTTATTTACATTGCCGGTATAATCATAACCAAATTTATCTCCTACCCCAACAACAGGATTGGGATGATTTAAATCATTCTGGAGTCGGGGCGAATTCCCAACATTATCTCTTTCCGCATACTTATCGATATTCAAATAAAATTCACCACCTAACAAATCTTCCACTACTTTATACTGATTGGTTTTGAACCAGGTGAGGTTTAAACCTGAAGATAAGATCACATTATCGTTAAGTTCTTTTTTATGATTAAAATTAAACCCGAAATCACTTTTATCATTTATCCTGTTCTCAATAATATAAGAAGAAAGCATGCCAGTATGGGTTTTGCCGGCTACTCCATCAACATCATCAATGGTATAAAGGTTTTTCCTGTTATAAAAGTACATGGTGTCAAAATTCAACTGCCTGTAAGTCGGATCATTTTCCCATAAGTATAATTTCTCTTGTTGGGTTAAACCATTAAATTCGTCTTCATAACTTGGGAGGTTCCGATAGTAATCGGGTCGGGGGTCAGCCACGTTATACCAGTCCAATGCAGTAGATTGCACACTTCCGAAGGAATAATATACAGAAGATGTTAATTCACTTTTATCCGGTAATGTCCAATAATGAGAAAGGCTGATCATGGGCTGGTTGTAATTACCAATACGCGAATTTCGTTTTTGACCGTTTTGATATCCCCAATAAGGGTTATAATAATTTGTCCCTGCATATTGATAAGCCTCATCCACACTTCCTCCATTTCTTCCGCTGCGGTTTGGTGCGCCAAATCCAATAATTCCGATACTATGGTTTTTATTGATCTTTTTTTCTGCCGCAAGAAAATAGCTATACGCATCGTAAAATGTCCCATCCACATAGCCTTCTTCAGCCCAGCGCCTCGACCCGGAAACCGTATAAGCCCATCCGTTTTCCTGCAGACCTGTAGCATATAAAAACATCAATCTGTTTCTGTAACTCCTATTGGTGGATGAATAGGTGATTTTTCTTGTTTTAGCGAAGGATGAAGCCCGGGTGATCATATTGGTTACTCCACCAATTCCACCAAAAGATAAATTTGATGCAGAAATTCCTGATTCTATTTCCTTATTGCGGGTGGCATCATTTAGACCACCCCAAACCGACCAGTACGGCCTCCCGGTTTCTTTATCGTTTACCAGGATACCGTTCATTAAAACATTGGTGTTTTCAGATGGAAGCCCCCTGATTTTAAAACGGGTCTGCCCGAATGTATAGCCGGCGGTAGATTCAAAAATATCCCCTGAAGACTGAAGTAAGCCAGCGATATCCTGATCCTGGTTGTCATCATCAAGGTTTTCAGCCAGCACATTTATCTGCGGAATATTAAGTTGATCATTTTTTGTGTCAACCGTATCTGCCTCCTGGCACAAAACTGAAAATGACAGAAATAGTAAAATTGATGCAAGTGCGTATATTTTCTTCATAGGACAAATTTCATTATGATACCCTTTCGAAAAGAAAGCCAACAAAAATAATTAAAATGCCTCACCAAAAGAATTAAAATTCCAATTTAATTTCATTGAATATTAATAATACATTTGCACTCTAAAAAGTTTGTTTACTGTCATGAAAAAAATTCTGATAAGCGCGGTCTTTTTTCTATCCATTCTGATTGCGATCTGTCCAAAAGTAATTGCACAACCCAAAGTTTCTTATGAAGTCGTTTGTATTGGCTTTTATAACTTGGAAAACCTCTTTGATACCATCAATGATACCACCCTGCGAGGTAATGATGAATTTACACCAGGTGCTCCAAAGCAATGGACCAATGCCCGCTACCATGAAAAACTAGGGAACATGGCATTTGCTATCTCAAAAATCGGAACCGACCTGACACCTGACGGCCCTGCACTTTTGGGAGTTTCTGAAATTGAAAACCGGGGTGTATTGGAAGACCTTGTTAAAGAACAGGCGATAAAAGACAAGGAATATAAAATTGTCCACTACGATTCACCTGACTATAGGGGTGTAGATGTGGGATTGATTTATCAACCTAAATATTTTACGGTCACTAATTCTGCTTCTCATATGCTCTGGCTGGAGGGTGATAGCAATTGGCGCTCACGTGATCAATTGGTGGTTACGGGACTTTTACTTGGTGAAGAAATCAGTATAATTGTTAATCACTGGCCCTCTCGAAGCGGTGGGGAAAAGAAAAGCCGCCCCAAGAGAAATGCAGCAGGTGCTCTTAGCCGACATATTGTGGATTCACTGCTTTCCATAAATCCCAATGCCAAAATTATGGTAATGGGTGACCTGAACGACGACCCCGTAAATCCAAGTGTGAAAGAATTTTTAAGGACCCAGGGAAGAGAGAAAGATTTGGAAGAGGGCGACCTGTTTAATCCTTATTTTAAATTGTATAAAGACGGAATTGGTTCGCTAGCTTATCGGGATAACTGGAATTTGTTTGACCAGATCATAATTTCTCAAGGATTACTTGGTGAAGAGAAAGACCGTTTCAAATTTTATAAAGCCATGGTTTTTAATAAAAACTACCTGAAACAAAAGGATGGGGCATATGCAGGTTATCCCTGGCGAACTTTTGCAGGGGGAAGATACATTGCTGGTTACAGCGACCACTTTCCGGTATTTATTGGTTTAGTCAGGGAGGCAAAGTAAGAAAGCCCTTCTTTCGAAAGGCTTTCTGCAATCAAATAAAACCAACTTATATTGTTTATTTAAGCCTTTAAATCCAGGCTTAAGTATTTTAAGAATTCCTGTTTTGTATCCTCATCTTTAAACTTTCCAGTATATTCAGCAGTAACTGTTGTACTGCTTTCATCCTGAATCCCTCTGCTCGAAACACACATATGTTTCGCTTCTATAACAATTGCAACATCATTTGTGTTCAATATCTTTTTTAATTCATTAGCAATTTGAACGGTTAACCGCTCCTGCACCTGAGGCCTTTTGGCATAATAATCAACTATCCTGTTTATTTTTGATAAGCCAATAACCTGTCCGGTAGAGATATAGGCCACGTGAGCCTTGCCCATTATGGGTAAAAAGTGATGCTCGCAGGACGAATTGAGGTTGATGTTTTTTTCAACTAACATCTGGTTGTATTTAAACTTATTATCGAAAACCGAAATTTTAGGTTTATTTGCCGGATTAAGACCATTAAAAATCTCCCTTACATACATTTTGGCTACACGGTGCGGGGTACCTTGTAAACTATCGTCATTTAAATCCAATCCAAGAGTTAGCATAATCTGCTTAAAATGACCTTCAATGATCTCTACCTTATCCTCATCAGTCAACATAAAAGCATCCTCTCTCATTGGGGTTTCAATACTCGTACCAATATGCTCTTCGCCGATCTCATCGTGATTATTATTGCCTTTGTTGATCAATATGGTGTCTATATTGTGGGAAGTATCCAGTGTATCTTCTATGATGTCGTTTATAAATCCGTTTAAGTTCATGTCTGTGTAATTTGAATTATTTATTATCATCTGTCAGTAATTAAAACAACACAGATTTCATTTTGTTTAATCAATACAATAATAAATTAAACAAAATAATTAACTTATACGATGAAATATGTCGAAAGTCCCTGGCTACGGGAAATACAAGAAGGTATGTAAATGTTAACTTTTTATCTCTCCGCCACCAAACATAACAAAACCCTGAATGATAAGGGTTTTTTCGGGTACGTTTGTATTCGTGGCCTGTATCTTTCTTTTATCCGAAAATCCACCGAGGATGGCAGTTACTTTATTTACTACATTCCAATCAGAAGGTACACGGATAGCAGATCCTCCAAAAAGATAAAACACATCAAGTACATTGGTATCAGATGAAAGTTCACAATCGGTGAAGTCCAATTCTGATCCACCAAAGATTGAAGTTATCCTGCCCCCACGAAAACCTTTTATAGTAAGTCTTTTATCAGAGCCACTGAAAAGATTAAATTCATCGATAACGACATGGTCACTTTCGCTTACATTAAAATCAGGGATTTTATTTGGCCGTAAGCCATGCTTAAATAAAATAAATAATCCTACAATGATCAGGATCAGAGGCCAAAAATTTCTTTGGAAATTATTGGGAAGGATAAAAATTTCCGGGAGCAGAAAAAACCCTCCAACAGAAATTAAAATGTACCCAAATATTCTGCTTTGAACTGAAATCAAATTGTAGGCCCCAATTACGATAAGAAGCATCTGCCAGGAAATTAAGATATTATCTAACCAGGCTGGGATCATATTCATTTGATGAAGCAAGACCACAAAACCGATGAGGATGATAAGGATACCTATTGCAAGTGTTCTTTGTTGACTGCTTGATTTCATAGTACAAAGTTTAGAATAATGGATAAAATTAGAAAAAATTTGGAATCAGGATGAATTATTTCTCAAAATCCATTTTTTGATACATTCCTCCGAATGTAAAGTTTTTAACCATATCTGATTGAAGGAATTCGTGAGGGAAACCAAGTTCAATCTTGCTTACTTCATTCAGGCGATCCATCATTTCCGCAGGAATTACAAATGAAAGACAGGCCAGGTTATCTTCTATTTGTTTCAGTTTTGAAGCCCCGATAATTGGGATCACTTGTTGATTTTGCTGGCGGGTCCAGTTAATGGCCACCTGGGCGGGGCTTACTCCCAGTTTTTTTGCTACGGCCACCACCTCTTTTGCAATTTTTAAGTTTTTTTCACTTCTTCGGGGATGATCTTCCTCAATTCTCCCTTTTTCTTTTTTCAGGTATTTTCCTGTTAATACACCGCCTCCTAGTGGAGCCCAGGGAGTAACGCCAATATTGAGGGCTTTTGCCATAGGCAGCAAGTCTCTTTCTGCACTTCTTTGAATTAAGGAATATTCTATTTGCAATCCAATAAATTTCGTCCAGCTTTTAAGTTCTGCCATGGTATTGGCTTGTGATACTATCCATGCAGGGGTATCCGAAATTCCAATATAATGAACCAGTCCGGTACTTACCAGGTCATCAAGGCTACGCATCACTTCATCCACAGGGGTAGAAAAGTCCCATGCATGCAACCAAAGTAAATCAATATAATCGGTGTCGAGCCGTTCAAGGCTTCCTTCTACAGAGCGGAAAAGGTTTTTACGGCTATTCCCCGAAAAACTGACATCATCCATACGGTCGTATAAGGTGTATTTGGTGGCCAGAACAAAATGCTCACGGTCAGCTTTAATAAATTCACCAAGCATTTTTTCACTGGTTCCCAGGGTATAAAGATTGGCTGTATCTACAAAATTGCCACCGGCTTTTACAAAAGCGTCAAACACTTTTTTACTTTCATCAAAGTCGCTACCCCAGCCCCATTCTGCTCCAAATGTCATGGTGCCCAAACATAATTCTGATACCCTCAGCCCACTATTTCCTAATAATTTATATTTCATTTGTTTTTCGTTTTTACTTAAAAATATGAATGTAATCCTGGATAAAATCAACCAGGTTATGTGCCTTTGTACCCAATACTTTTTCAATAACGGGACTTACGTCACTATCTTCATTATTGGCATATCTGGTATTCAGGTAGGCCATATCGTCAGCTAACCATCGGGGCATACCCGCTTCAAGCATGGCTGAAATCCCTTCTTCTGTGCTTTGCTTAATGTATTCCACATCTTTATCTAGCGCCACTGAGAACTCCCTGGCAATATCATGGTAGGATATAGATTGGGGTCCGGTAAGCACATAGGATGCTTTTTCATGTCCCGGTTCAAGAAGTGCCTTAACGGCTACAGAGGCTATGTCGCGAGCATCCACCATAGGAATTTGTCCATCGCCCTGCATGCTGTAAATTTTTCCTTCCTCACGAATGGATTGGGCATCAAACAATAAATTTTGCAGAAAAGAATGGGGTTGCAAAAAGGTGTAGGAGATGAGTGATTTTCTGATCACTTCCTCAGTTTCTCCGTGCCATCTCCCAATATTAAAATTTGCATTTGGATCAGCACCACGCACTGAAACTTTCACGATATGTTGTACTCTTGCCTCAAAGGCTTTCTCTACAAGGCTTGCTTGTAAGGCCGGGGCTTCCGGTGATGTTACAGATAACAAAAATATTTTATGAATACCTTCCAGGGCCCGCTCCAGCAAAGCGGGTTTCGAAAAGTCTGCTACGACCGTTTTTATCCCTTTCTCTTTAAAGGGTTTTGCTTTTTCCTGATTTCGCACCATTGCCACGAAATTGGCTTTTTTGTCTTTTAAAAGGTCAACCACAAAAGAACCTATGGTTCCTGTTGCACCGGTGACTAAAATTTTTGGTTCCATATTTTGATTTTATTTGTTTTGATGTAACAAGATGATAAGTGGATGGTTCAATTTTTTCATGTTTAATCTCCACTAAGGTAATTCAAACAGTTTTATCATGCAAATAGTCAATAAGATTATTCGGATTGATCATTGGTCATTGGTCAACATTAATGGAGATTGGTCCATGTAAATTAAGATGTCTGACAATCTCGTGAGGTTAATTAGACTCATTTTCTCCAATCAGTTTCTTGAAAATCCCAATTGCTTTGCTTACCGTATCCACATGTAAAAACGTCATGGACAATTTATCTTTGGATTCCTTCATCCTCACCAATCGTGGGTTTGCCTGCACAAATCGTAATATTTTGGTAAACTTTTCTGATTGGTAATAAGGCGACTCCTGGTTGGAAATAAAATAACCGGTCATTCGCTCATTTTTCATTATTATCTTTTCAAATCCAAGGTCTTTGGCCAGCCACCGTAAGCGGATCGTTTGGATCAACTCTTCAGTTTGTGGTGGCATCGGGCCGAAACGATCGATCAGTTTTAACCGGAATTGCTGCAACTCAACCTCCTCCTGTATATTATCCAGCTCTTTGTATAAACTCAATCGTTCAGTAATATTGGTGATGTAATCATCGGTAAATAATAAAGCCAGGTCAGTTTCAATCTGGCAATCGCGCACATAATCCTGGTGGGTTTCCTGGGTATAAAGGTCTTTGAATTCAGTTTCTTTCAATTCCATGATGGCTTCATCCAAAATCTTGTGGTACATTTCAAAACCAATATCGGAAATAAAACCACTTTGCTCGGCACCTAAAATATTACCGGCCCCGCGGATATCCAGGTCACGCATAGCAATATTAAATCCACTTCCCAATTCCGACAATTCCTCAATAGCTTTTAAACGCTTGCGTGCTTCAGGTGTTAAAACGGATAAAGGTTGTGAAAGGAGATAACAAAACGCTTTTCGGTTTGCCCGACCTACCCGTCCGCGTAGCTGGTGTAGATCGCTTAAACCAAAGTTCTGGGCTTCATTGATGATAATGGTATTAACATTGGGAATGTCAAGACCAGACTCAATAATGGTGGTGGCAAGCAATACATCATATTTGCCGCTGATAAATTCGAGCATGATCTTTTCGAGCTTATGTCCCTCCATTTGGCCATGGCCTATGGCAATGCTTACATCCGGACAAAACCTGCGGATCATGTCGGCAACTTCCTCGATATTCTGCACCCGGTTATGAACGAAAAAAACCTGCCCTCCCCGATCCACTTCGTAGTTGATTGCATCCCGGATCACCTCCTCCCCAAAGGGCCTGATTTCGGTCAGGACCGGATACCTGTTAGGCGGTGGGGTATTAATGATAGATAGATCACGGGCACCCATCAATGAAAATTGAAGTGTACGTGGAATAGGAGTTGCCGTTAACGTAAGCGTATCCACATTCACCTTTAAACGTTTTAGTTTTTCTTTGGTCGACACGCCAAACTTCTGTTCTTCATCAATAATGAGTAATCCCAGGTTTTTAAATTCGATATCCTTACTTATCAGCCGGTGTGTACCAATCAAGATGTCGATTTTCCCTTCTTTAAGTTCCTGCTTGATCTGGCTTTGTTGTTTGGTGGATTTAAACCGGTTAATGTATTCCACTTTCACCGGCATTTCACCCAGGCGGTCAGAAAACGTATTATAATGCTGTAAGGCCAGGATAGTGGTAGGGACCAGCACAGCCACCTGCTTACTATCCGTTACCGCTTTAAATGCTGCCCGAATGGCCACTTCCGTTTTACCAAAGCCTACATCTCCGCATACCAAACGGTCCATAGGATGGGGAACTTCCATATCCTGCTTTACATCCTGGGTTGATTTTAACTGGTCGGGCGTATCTTCATAAATGAAGGAAGCTTCCAACTCGTGCTGAAGGTATGTATCAGGCGAAAAGGCAAAGCCCTTCGCTGACTTTCTTTCCGCATAAAGTTTGATCAGCTCCTTGGCGATATCCTTAACTTTCTTTTTGGTTTTTGCTTTAAGGGTATTCCACATATTGGAGCCAAGCCTGTGCATTTTGGGAGGGATACCTTCTTTTCCCACAAACTTGGAGATCCTGTGCAAGGAATGAATGCTGATGTACAACAAATCGCCATCGCTGTAGATCAGGCGGATGGCTTCCTGCACTTTTCCGTTATTTTCAACTTTCTCCAGGCCATCAAAACGACCTACGCCATGATCAATATGGGTAACATAATCACCGGGCTGGAGGTCATAGATTTCTTTAAGGGTCAGGGCCTGGCTTCCGGTAAATTTCTCTTTTAAATGATATTTATGATAACGTTCAAAAATCTGGTGATCAGTATAGCAGGCCTGTTTGTTATCATGGTCAATAAATCCCTGGTGAAGTGAAGTTTTAACGGTTTCAAAATCAAACTGCCGCTCAATACCCCTGGTGGCATGGATGTCATCAAAAATAGCATACAAACGTTTGATCTGGTTTGGGTTTTCAGAAAGGATAATATTCTGATAGCCTTTTTTGGTGTTTGCGGTCAGATCAGCAATCAGCAGATCGAAGTTCTTATTAAATGAGGGTTGGGGGCTGGTAAGATATTCGTTTTGCAATACGGGCTTAAGCAAACTTTTACTCCCAAACTCAATTGACAGAAAGTTCTGAATTTGTTCCCTAAAAGTTCCGCTATCCACAAAATACTCATCAGGATGGTGAAGACCTTCAGAATCTTCTGCATCACTATTTTCAAACTGCTCTTTAATTTTATCGTATTCAAATCCTATTTTATCAATAACAAATTTGAGGTCTTCGGCCCATAGGATCGTCGAGCTGGAAATAAACTCCAGAAAAGGCACCCGTTTTTCAATGATCTTCCGGTCCTGCAAATTAGGCACAATGGTAATGTGGTCGAGCTTATCGATGGAAAGCTGATCGTTTGGATTAAAAGATCGTATGGATTCAACTTCCTCACCAAAAAACTCAATCCGGTAGGGAAAGTCATTGGTATAAGAAAACACATCAATGATCCCACCACGAATAGCAAATTGCCCGGGCTCATAAACAAAATCCACCCTATCGAAGTCATTTTCAATTAGCAGGTCGGCCATAAAATCGAGGGAGGTTGCCTCCCCCCTTTTTAACCGGATGGTATTTTTACTTAGATAAGCTTTACGGATAACTTTTTCGGCAAGGGCTTCAGGATAAGTAACCACTATGCTTTTGCGTGTACTGGTGCCCAGGCGTTTTAAGACTTCGGTGCGAAGCAAAATGCTAGTATTGTCTTGTTTCTCGAATTCAGAAGTACGTTTATAGGTAGCGGGGAAAAAGAGGATTTTCTTTTTATGGAAATTATCATTCTTCTCGTTAAATATGCTTTCCAGATCATTCAGAAAATAAGCGGCCGATTCTTTATCCGGAAGAACTATCACAAAAGAGGCTTCCAACTCCTGGAATAGATTGGATAGAATAAAAGAAACCGAAGAGCCCACCAATCCCTTTAGATGGATGCTTCCTTCCGCCAGTGTTTGAAGGTGATTGAGAAGCTTCTGGTTATTTTCATTTACTGCTCCTTTTTGTATTACTTCCTGAATTTCCAAATTTCCCGATAAATTTTATACACGTTAACAAATTCAACAGCGAAATAATATTAAAAACTACTTCGGTTTAAAATCTTTGGAATAATAATTCATAAAATATTCCGCTTTTTCTACCATATGTTTCGAGCCTACAAAAATAGGTACCCGTTGATGCATTTCCTCCGGTTTAATTTCCATAATCCGCCTGAACCCATCTGTTGCCTTTCCCCCTGCCTGCTCGGCGATCATGGCCACCGGGTTACATTCATAAAGCAACCGCAGTTTCCCATTGGGATTTTTTTTAGTTCCGGGGTACATATAAATCCCACCACGCAAAAGGTTCCGATGAAAATCAGCTACCAGCGAACCAATGTAACGTGTAGTATATGGCCTGAGTGTTTTAGGATCGTCTTCCTGGCAATAGCGAATGTATTCTTTTACCCCATCGGGGAAATAAATATAATTGGCTTCATTGATCGAATAAATATTCCCGCCATCCGGGATTTTAATTTCGGGGTGGGATAATAAAAAAAGCCCTACCGAAGGGTCAAGGGTAAAGCCATTTACTCCATTACCAGTGGTATAAACCAGCATGGTGGAAGAGCCATATATCACATAACCGGCAGCCACTATTTCTGTTCCGGGCTGCAATACATCCTCCAGCGTCCCTTTCCCGCCCTGTTCCGATTTTCTTCGATAAACTGAAAACACGGTACCGATAGAAACATTCACTTCGATATTGGAGCTGCCATCAAGCGGATCAATGGCTACGACATATTTCCCATTGTTTGAAGTTTGATTATCATAGGTGATCAGGTCATCATTCTCTTCCGAAACAATGGCACAACACTGGCCACCATGTTTCAGGGCTTTAATAAACTGGTCGTTGGCAAATACATCCAGTTTTTTCTGGTCTTCTCCCTGCACGTTTTGGGTTCCTTCATAACCCATAATATCAGCAAGTCCGGCTTTATTCACTTCCCGGTGCACATATTTTGCTGCGATGCCAATATCATTCAATAATCTTGAAAACTCACCGGAGGCATAGGTAAAATCTGCTTGTTTGTCGTTTATGAATTCTACTAAGGTTTTCATGTATGTATTATGTAATAGGAATAATAAAGGGCAAAGGTAGAGTTTTTTGAGTTGAATGGAAATGAGAAAGTGCGGTTTAAACTTCTGATAATATTGCAAGCAAAGCTATTCATCCATTGAATATTCATACCTAACATTCGAATAAATTATATATTTGTACCCTAAAGCATAAATTCTTTATTCCTGTGAGCGATAGTTTAGTCATCATACCCACATACAACGAAAAGGAAAACATCGAAAAGATCATCCGAAAAGTTTTTTCCCTGGACAAAGATTTTCATCTTTTAATTGTGGAAGACAATTCACCTGATGGCACTGCCCGAATTGTTAAAGGCCTTATGAAAGAATTCCCCAAACAACTTTTTATAGAGGAGAGGAAAGGGAAACTTGGCCTGGGTACCGCTTATATTCATGGGTTTAGATGGGCACTGAAAAAGGGATATGATTTCATCTTTGAAATGGATGCCGACTTTTCACATAACCCCGATGACCTCATCAGGCTTTATAATGCTTGTGCAAAAGATGGCGCAGATCTTTCCATTGGCTCACGTTATATCAAAGGGGTAAATGTGGTCAATTGGCCGATGGGCCGTGTCCTGATGTCGTATTATGCTTCGGCCTACGTGCGTATTATTACAGGGATGAGTGTGCGTGATACCACAGCCGGGTTTAAATGTTATACCCGCAAGGTGCTGGAAACCATCGACCTGAATAAAATAAAATTTACGGGTTATGCCTTCCAGATCGAAATGAAATTTACGGCCTGGAAACTTGGCTTTAGCATTAAGGAGGTGGATATCATCTTTACTGATCGGACAGAAGGCACTTCCAAAATGAACAAAAGCATTTTTAAGGAAGCTATTTTTGGAGTGATTGACCTGCGCCTGAGAAGCCTATTCAAAAAAATCAAAAAAGCCGTTTAACTGTCATTTTTTTATTTAATTTAGTTCGACCGGAAATCATCATATATCTTCTAATTTGAAAGAAAGCAATACATACCTGATTGCCAATGCACAAATAGTGAATGAAGGCCAAATCTTCAGAGGGGCGGTATTGGTTAAAGATGATTGTATTGAAGAGATTTTTACGGAAAATGAAATACGTGAAATTGATCCTCAACTGAAAATTATTGACCTCAAAGGGAAACACCTCTTGCCAGGAGTTATCGACGACCAGGTCCATTTCCGTGACCCGGGCTTAACCCATAAGGCCGATATGTACACCGAAAGTAAGGCGGCCATCGCAGGGGGCATTACCTCATTTATGGAAATGCCCAATACCATCCCTAATACCCTTACACAGGAACTTCTGGAAGAAAAGTACCAAATGGCAGCTGAAAAATCCCTGGCCAATTATTCCTTTTATATGGGAGTATCGAACGACAACCTTGAAGAAGTACTTAAAACCAACCCCAAAACGGTTTGTGGCATTAAAGTATTTATGGGAGCTTCTACAGGAAATATGTTGGTGGATAATATTGATACCCTGAATAAACTATTTTCAAAAGCGAAATTATTAGTCGCCGTTCATTGCGAAGACGAACCAACCATACAGAAAAACCTTGAGGTATTTAGAGGAAAGTATGGGGACAAAATTCCGATCGATGCCCATCCACTGATCCGCAGCGATAAAGCCTGCTATACCAGCTCTAAACTCGCGGTTGGCTTAGCCAGGCTCTATAACACCCGTCTGCATGTCTTGCATTTATCTTCAGCCAAAGAGATGGAATTGTTTGATAACACATTGCCTCTGGAGAAAAAAAGGATCACGGCTGAGGTTTGTGTACATCACCTTTGGTTTAACAGTTCGGATTACGAAAAACACGGAACCCGGATCAAGTGGAACCCCGCTATTAAAACCCGGACCGACCAGCAAAAACTATTTGAATCATTGCTCGATAATAAACTGGACGTGATTGCTACTGATCATGCCCCGCATACCTTAAAAGAAAAAAACAATACCTACCTTAAAGCTCCTTCAGGCGGTCCACTGGTGCAACATTCTTTGCTGGCTATGTTGGATTTTTATCGGCAGGAAAAGATCAGCCTGGAAAAAATCGTGGAGAAAATGTGCCATGCCCCCGCAGTATGTTTCCAGGTGAAAAAGCGGGGATTTATCCGTAAAGGTTATTTTGCCGACCTGGTTGCAGTGGATTTAAAAAATTCAACTGCCGTGGACAAATCCAACATCTTATATAAATGCGGTTGGTCACCTTTTGAAGGACATAGCTTTAAGTCGAAGATTACCCATACATTTGTGAATGGACAACCGGTATTTGATAATGGCAAATTTAATGAATCACAAAAAGGCCGTCGCCTTGAATTTCAAAGATAACAGTATGAAGAAGTGTATATACCTGCTTTTGAGCATCCTATTATTTGTTGGATGTGGTTATAAAAAAATGTTTGAGGTGGTTGAAGTCACGCACCCCGACGGAAGTCCGCAAATCGTAAAGTTTTACAACAATGAGTCGAAAGAGAAACTGCTGAAAGAAGTCCGGTACTGGGATAATGGAAATAAAAGCATCGAAGGAAGTTATAAAAACGGGCTAAGGGAAGGGATCTGGACAGCCTGGCATAGCAACGGGACGATATGGAGTACCGGTGAATATAAAAAAGGCATTGAGCACGGAATGAAAACTGTGTACCACGACAACGGACAAAAATATTACGAAGGCAGCATAATGAATGAAGAACGCACAGGTATATGGCGTTTTTGGGACAAAGATGGAAAACTGATCAAAGAGATCAATTATGAGGAGTAGCACTTTCAAAATAATGTTTATCTATGCCCCCATAACCCGAAAGCAGTTTATTCTCCCGGGTATATTTCAAAAAATTTGCAAGACGCTTTTTAAAATCCCCAGGCCTCGATCGGGCCACATCAATATATGCAATGCGTATTCTTTTGTAAGGATCAGGGAATTTTTGATAGTTTTCCCAAACAATCGTGTCTTTCTTAAGTTCCATCATTATGTCTCCAGGGAAATTGAATTCCTCCTTAAGAATCCCTGTAACTTCCTCCACCAATGATGGATGGATCTTGTTTTTGCTCATTAACCACTTTAATCTTTCACGATTACTTTGTGAATAAGTGCTTTTTGCCCGCCGTGGCGAATACCTTTGGGCCGAATGATCTTTGTCCATCGATTTAACAGTGCTGTCGATCCAACCAAAACAGAGCGCTTCCTCCACTGCATCATTGTATTCTATTCTGGCTTTGCCAGAGGATTTTTTAGCATTTACCAACCAGGCTTCCTTTTTTGTTTTAAAATTATTTTTGAGCCAGTGGCGCCATTCTATTCTCGTCGTAAAAAAAAGGGGATTCGTGATTTCCATTTTAAAATTGGATATAAACTTTTAAAATTAACTTCTTCAATGATCGTCTTACATATTCCTCACAAAAATACTGATATAATTAGGCGTTGGTTTGTTGGGATTGATCTGGTTTAAGCGGGGCTGTTCCAATTGAAATATATCGGCTTCCTGGATAAGGGATAAGATCTTCTCGGCAATTTCTTTTTCATCCGCTTCATAACGTATTTCATTGGCAGATATCCGGTAGCCGCTTTTTGCATTAATGTTCCGCGGCAATTGGCGAAACCTTACCTGGTAACCCTGCATATGATCTAAAATTAGCTGTTCAATCTGTTTAGCCCGGGGTTCTGCTTCTGCTACAACATCCTCTAAATAAAAAACATCAATGGTAAAAACACTGGCTGTTTTTTGTTTTTCTAACTGCACAAATTCCTGCGTCTTCTTTTCTAATTTTTGCTGCTCCACTTTTACCGACTCATCCGTATTGGGTGAGGCGAGCAAAATGGTGATCAATTTATCCCTGAACAGGCTATCGTCAGAAAGCATTTCATTAACCATCAGCAAAACCGCATTCTGGAGTTTTTCATCTTCCTGGGATATAGCTTCCTTTACCTCACCATACATCTGGATTTTAAGGGTATTTTGAAATTCCCTTTGTTTCAGGTCAGTCTCAATTTTTTTAGCAGCAATGCCCAGCTTGTCAGCCTCGGCCTCAAGGTTGTTTTTAACAACTGTAAAATATAAGCCCAGAAGCCCACCTACAATGGCTATCATTGGTGTAGCCCAATACTTGTTCAGGTTTTCAAGAAAGTTTCTCATGATGAAAATAGTATTGAGTTTGTTTAGATTCTATTGTTATCAAATTTACAGAATTCTTGTCACAACCAAATGATCTACAGCTAATATATTTCATTTTAAAGTTTCCTGATCTTTTCTGCCACACTGCCTCTTTCCCCTAGTCGAACAACCTTCATCAATAAACTAATGATAAAGCCTGGTTGAATAACAATACCCGCCTTTTTCGCAACCTTATGATCTCTCTCGGCTATTAAGCTTTCCTTTTGATCTTCGGGAGTGAGTGCCAGTTGGCAAGCAAATTTCCAGGCCCCATTGCGGGCTAGCTTCATGCTGAATCCCACCATAAAGTCGTCTACCTTACCCGAAATGGAAAGAATTTTTTTTAGTATCGGCCATATGGAAGCCAAATTATCCTGTACCTCCTCAACAAGTGAAGCCAGTATTTCATTGATTTTATTAAAATCGCTTTCTAATGCTTCCATCTTTTTCCCTTTTGAAACTTCAGTAGCTGCAATACCAAGATCCAGGTTTATATGGGCGTTCATCCCCACCAATAAATGCTGAAGGACAATCAGCCAGTAGTGGGTGGATATTTCAAAGGCCTGAAGCCATGAATCCGTTACCAGTTCCTTGTTTTTATGGTGGTAATAAGCATCTATATATCGCCTGGCAAAAACCACATCCAACTTCTCCATTCGGGGGCCATCATCGAAAAATCCTTCTGCAATTCCTTCTTTAACTTTGGTAGTAACCTTCAGGTAAAGGGCTGTAAAAAACCCAAGTGGGTCGTTGTTTTGTTCCGATTCCCTCAGGATGGATTCAAGGGCCAAAATTACATCATCAATTGTTTGAATGGGCAGTTGACTCATGGTCTAGTTATTTTGGTGTGATAAATAAACCCCTGGGGGAAGATAAAGTTTAATATTAGATTTTTAGACCAGATCGTAATAGATACGAGAAGGTTATCTGTTAGCTATTAGGCACAAATCTTCAAGCCTGGAGGCTTGAAGCGGTGGGGTATATAACCGAAAAACAGCTATGCCTTTGTAGGATTAAAATATTTTACTATTAACTGAAATCATCATGTGAAAACCTTTTAATACTCTTATTTTATTGATGTTTTTCGTAATGGCTTGCAATGCAAGACTCTCAATAACACAAATTTAAGGAAATTATATTAAAGTTTGTAACCTAATAATCACATTAGATGAATAATTAGGCTTTCATTTCTCCTACCTTTGCCCTTCTGAAAAAAAAACATGGAATTTCCCGGGATGGTTTTACAACAGGTAGGCATACTGGCCGTACTGGCAGTTATTGGGATTATTGCCGTAAGAGTAAAATTGCTGGATGATACTGCGAAGTCGGTCATCGAAAAACTGGTATTCTATATTACATTACCCCTGCTAATCATCACTAAACTTTCATCCCTTGAATTTTCGGGAGAGATGCTACAAGCCCTTTTATGGATGGCTGGATTAACCTATAGTGTCCTTCTTTTGCAAATTTTATTGGGAAGTGTAAGTGCAAAGTTATTAAAACTGCCTGCCGGGATAAAAGAGGTTCATATACTCCATACCTTCCTGGGCAATATAGTTTTCCTTGGTTTTCCTTTACTTGATGCCCTGTTTCCAGGTGGCAAAGCCATATTGTATGCCGCAGTATACCAACTGGTAATGAATACGGTATTGTGGACTTTTGGAATAAAATTGTTATCCTCTGGAAGCCAAAAGTTGAACTTCAGGAACCTGGCAAAGCTGGCCAATCCCAATACCATTGCCCTTCTTATCGGTCTGGGAATGATGATGCTGGGATTAAAATTACCAGGGGTATTAAAACAAAGTCTTTGTGGACTGGGAAGCACAACCCTTTACCTTGCCATGTTGTATATCGGGATATTGCTGGCTAAAACCTCCATTTGGACAGCCTTTAAAAAATTTGATGTTTGGATATTAAGCCTGAATAAACTGCTTTTTTTCCCAGTTTTTTTATTGATGGGATTATGGTTTATGGTAAGCCAGGGACTTTTTAATAATGACCCGATGATTTTATCTGTACTTATAATCGAAGCTTCTATGCCCTGCATGACCATACTGGTTATCCTGGCAAAACGATACGGAGCCGATGATGAAAAAGCCATGGAAAATTTTGTAGTGAGTACCATCCTCGGATTGTTAAGCCTTCCATTAATTATCTATCTTACCCATTACCTCAATTAGCATAAGTGTTAAAGAAAGCTCAAATTGAGAATTAAACATGATAGTCGACCAAATATGTGTACTTTTGCAGCAGCAATGTCCATTATGTTCTGGTGAATTTCGCTATATCTGCTCGATTCACTTGTTTACAAGGGTATTGCTAGAAAGTTTTGATCTTTAATAAATTAAAAACGACTCAGTCAACAATAAATACCCTTATTATCCTTTATAAAGAGAAATATATAAACATAGTCTACAATTATTCTGCTTAACTATTTTCTTAAACCAGGATAATACGCAACACACGAATCAAAATGAATTCAAACTCAACTTCACGTTCTACTCAGTCATGGCATAGTATTGTCTCAAAATATAACAAACCAAGAATATCACGCAGTGTTTGGCAGCTTATAAATTCGCTTGGCCCTTATTTTATTTTATGGATCATCATTGTACAAGTTATGAAAGTATCCCCCTGGCTAAGCATTCCATTGATGTTGCTTGCTTCAGGCTTCCTGGTAAGGATATTTATTATATTTCATGATTGTGGGCATGGATCCTTTTTCAAGTCGAAGAAGTTAAACAGGGTGGTAGGCAGTTTTTGCGGAATACTGGCTTTTACTCCTTACGACAAATGGACGGATAGTCACCATTTGCACCATCAAACGGTAGGCAACCTTGATAATCGTGGGTTGGGAGATGTCTGGACATTAACCCTTGAAGAATACAAGAATGCAAAAAAATCGAAACGGTTTTTCTATCGACTTTATCGCAATCCACTTTTCCTGCTTGGTTTTGGCGGCCCTTTGAGTTTTATGTTGCTCAGCCGTTTTACCAAACGTAGCATGACAAAAAAACAGAAATACAACATTTACCTCACCAACATTATAATGTTGACAGTGGCTTCCCTGGTGAGCTGGCTTATTGGCTGGCAAACTTTTTTACTGATACAACTCCCGGTGATGTATATGGCTGCAGTTAGTGGCATCTATTTATTTTACCTTCAGCATCAGTATGATGAAGTGAACTGGACAAGAGCAGACAACTGGAACTACAAGGACATGGCCTTATATGGAAGTTCTTTTTTTAAACTCCCTGCTATCCTTCGTTGGTTTTCAGGAAACATCGGATACCATCACATTCATCACCTGGGGCCTACCATTCCCAATTATAACCTACCCAAATGCCATGAAGAGAATACGTTGTTTCATGACGTAAAACCCATCACTTTTTTTAAAAGTTTTCATTCTTTAAAACTTCGTTTGTGGGACGAAGAGAACCAACGAATTATTTCATTCAGGGAGCTGAGGTCAGGTTAAAACCTGACGCATAAAGAAAAAATGAGCATAATTTCCCTCGTGTATATTAAAGCTATGATGATTTGAATACCCACAGCCAAATTACTAATATTTAGTATAGTGCTCTATTTAGTCGTAGTTTTTATTAATTAATGCCAGGGCAATTTAAATAACTGAATACTCATCAAGAGATACAATACTTTAATAAATTTTGCGTAATACAGTTTATGTTCAAAATAGTAATATTTCTAATACTCTTTCAAACTGTATTCTTTCTTGAGACAAATTATGCCCAGACAAAGCCATTTGAGGCCTCTATAATTTTCAATACTAATGGCATTCATATCCTCGGCCAGGATGCAGCCTATTGGAGTGGATCGGGGTCGATAGCAGGTAATGGAGGGCTATCTTTAGGGGCTTCAATTAAAAGAAATATTTCGAAACCGTTTTATTCCTCTTTGGAATTACGTTACATCCGCAAAGGCAGCATCTATGAGTTCATTGATGACAATGGCCTGCAGAGTTTTGAGGTGCTTAAACTAAGATATCTGGAAATGCCTGTCATGATAGGTTATATTGTTCGGCCTCACAAAAACTACAGAATTTTAGAGACAGGCTTTGCAGTGTCCAGACTTTTTGCCTCCTCCATAAGTTTGGATAAGTTGAATAAACGTACAGATACCCCGGATGCAGCTAATTTCAGGGATATGGATATTTCATGGGTGGGGGCAGTAAAGTTACCCCTGAATTGGAAAAAGGCCGACAATTTATTGTTTGGGTTGCGGGTTGAACACTCACTATTCTCTATTCATATACATTATATTCTGTATAATCTTGTGTATGGCCTTCAGCTGGAATATTCTATTTAACTATTAAATCTACCGAATTTAATTCATTAGATTTTGGAGTAAAGATTCAAGCATGCGAACCATTATATCTTTTTCTTGTTAATTGAATAAATTAAACTGGGAAATAGCCATGTAATTATTTCTTCTTTGATCCGTCAAATCAAAAAAAACTCAATCAGCATTATTAAAATGAACAAATGGATAAAATATCTGATAATTGTCACACTTATTGGACTAATAGGCGCATTTCTGGGGTATAAATTCGTTTATAACAAACCTCATGTGAATTATGAAAAAGCTAAACCAGATTATGAGGTTACAGCAGATGCCCTATTTGCAGAATATAGTAATTTTAAACAGGAGGCACAGAAAAAATATAATGGGAAAGTAATAAAAGTCACGGGGATATTATCAAAAATAGAAAATACTTCTGAGTTTACCATCGCTGTTTTTGCCCTGGCGGAAGGTATGTTTGGTGACGAAGGCATTCGTGCGACTTTATTACCCGCCTATGCGCTAAGTATTGTGGAATTTGAAGGAAAGGAAATTACCCTGAAAGGATATTGTACCGGTTATAACGATTCGGATGTAATCCTTCTAAAATGTTCAATTATTAAATAGAAAACCATGAAAAAGCACCTGTTAATTATTCTACTTGGATTTGGAACTATAGTCGGATTCGGTCAAAAATACGTCACAAAAAACGGGCATATTAAATTTTACTCTGAAACCCCGATTGAAACTATAGAAGCCCATAATCACCAGGTAAACAGTGCGCTGGATTATGAAACCGGCGATTTCGTTTTCAAGGTTTTAATGAAATCTTTTGAATTTGAAAAAGCCCTGATGCAGGAACATTTCAATGAGAATTATGTAGAGTCGGATAAATATCCAAATGCAGTATTTAAAGGAAAAGTGCAGAATATAACAGACATTGATCTCAGCCATGAAGGAGAATACAAAATCATTGTGGATGGTGAATTGACTTTGCATGGTGTGACAAAAAAAATTATGGCGAATGGTACGTTTAAAGTGGGGGTTGATAATTTGATAGGTAATTCCAGCTTTATTCTAAAACCAGAAGATTATAACATAAAAATCCCAAAGACTGTGGTTAATAATATTGCCGGAGAAATAGAAGTTACTGTTGAGATTGATTTGAAAGAATATAAAAAGTAAGGTTTTGAACTTTCGTGGATCAAAGCTGTTTTAATTAAAACATTAAAAACAAGAATTTTATGAAAGCAAACATGGGATCCGCTGACAGGGTCATAAGACTAATCCTTGGTGTAATTATAGCTGTGCTGTATTTTGCTACAGACTATTTATCAGGAACAATTGGAATCGTTCTTTTAGTTTTAGGGGCAATATTCATTTTTACCAGCCTGGTAAGTTTCTGCCCTTTGTATTTACCACTTGGATTAAGTACACGCAAAAAGTAATTGGTTACTCAAAAAGTACAAAATTAGCATTATGAAAATTGTATTTTGGATTGCTCAGATATTATTGGCCTTATTGTTTTTACTGGCGGGTGGAATGAAATTATTTACTCCCTACAGCGAATTAGCAGAAAGTATGCCTTGGGTAGCTGATTTTACATCAATCCAAATTAAGCTCATCGCTTCATTAGAGGTACTTGCTGCTATTGGATTAATATTGCCGGCAATCCTTAAGAAGTATCGTATATTTATTCCGTTGGCTGCACTGGGATTGGCTTTTACCATGATAGGTGCTGCAATTGTGCATATCGGAAGAGATGAATCAGTCATTAGAAATATTGCATTTTTTGTACTGGCTATATTTGTATTCTATACACGTAGACATTTTTTGAGTAAAAGTTAAGGGTAACCCCAAAAAATAAATTGCAACAATTCATACCTGAGCTTGGTAAACGTTATAAGTTATACTTATCGCGTTTTTTTTATAAAATGGACGATTAAACAGACTTAGTTTTATTCTTTCAGGGTGGGTATTCTTAACATAATAATGGTTCCTACTATCCCTGTTGAGATAAGAATTATCCGAACGTAAATGTTTTCGATAAATACAAAAGAAGATAGAAGTATCATGCTCCACATCATTATCAGTGAATAGATTTTTGTGTTTTTTGATAATGCTTTGTTTTCACGGTACTGTTTTATGTATTTCCCAAAAACCTTATGATTTAGCAACCAATTGTAAAGTTTATCAGAACTTCTGGCATATAAAAAAGCCGCTAATAGCAAAAATGATGTAGTAGGCAGGCCGGGAACAACAATCCCGATAATCCCTAGTGCCAGCGACAATGTACCAAGCGTAACAAAAAGAGCTTTTTTCATAGTAGTTATAAAGCTGGGCAAAGATAATCCTTTTCCTGACCCACCCACCTGGGGTAATCTTCAATCCCACTTGCAACAATAATGTCCTGGTTTATTTAATTTGACCAGGTTAATCCCCATAACCTGTCAAACAGTTGGTGCGGGTTTCATTATCGCGTGATCGTATTCAATGTGAAATTAAAACAGATTGATATCATTTTAAAGTTTATGACAAATTTTTATTCAATCTTCTTTCATTATCTTTGATCCTTTCACCATGGTGAAATACCAGCTCATTCATACTATAAACACTACAATACTACTGGACATGTCTCAAAAAACTATTAATCAGGTTCTGGATGAACTTGACAAAATTATCGAAGAGTCCCTCCTGGAAAATAATTACCTCGGAATATTTGCCTATGTATACCGACGAACGACAGCACAAATTAAAGCAGAAATAGAAATGGGGCGCTTTGAAGATAATGAACGTCTTCAGGATCTGGATATTATCTTTGCCGGCTTGTATATCGATGCGTATAAAAATTACGGTGAAAATAAGCCTATCAGCCGGGCATGGGAAATCGCTTTTAATGCGAAGAATGAAAGGCTTACCATAATTCAACATCTGTTATTGGGGATGAATGCTCATATTAATCTTGATCTTGCGCTTGCGGCAGCAAAAACAATGAAAGGAAAACCGATTCACTGACTTGAAAATGATTTCAATACGGTGAATGAAATTCTGGCTGAACTATTAAATGAAATGCAATCGAAAATAGGTAAAGTGTCGGCACTTATGTTCCTTCTTGACTGGATTGGGAAAAGAACGGATGAAAAAATCATCAATTTCAGTATTAAAAAAGCGAGGGATCAATCCTGGAAAATAGCCAATGAGTTTTGGGCTTTAGGAGGGTTTGAAAAAATCAATAGGGTCAATCAGGTTGATGAAAGTATTAAGTCCATTGGTGAATTTATTAAAAATCCCAAATCAGGATTTTTAGCCTTTATCCTAAAATTCATTAGCAGGTTTGAAGAAAAAAATATTGAAACTATTATTAAAAAATTAAAGGAATAGCTTATCAGGCCAGTAAAGATAAATTGGTCCTTTTATCAGAACATCCCTGATACTTGATATTAAATGAAAAGAAATTACTATTTTTTTAAGGTCATTAAAAAATGATAATCTGTATTCTGGGCAGAAGTAATATACCCAAGCTGGAGAGTGCCTGAGGTAAGTTTTTCTATCGTCCAGGTTTTTTCCTGCTCCGGAGCAGTGGCCTGCCAGTCGCTGCCATTCCAAAACCATTGACTTACATAAGTCGTTTTCAGTTTGGTATCTTCCTCTTCAAATGCATAAATACCGCGCCATTTTACACCGTCAGTGTTTGTCCGGTACTCAAATTCAAATGTTTGAGCATCAGCCTCCATAAAAAAACCCATAGTATAGTATTCCACACTCCCCATTATTTCAGCTCCTTCCATGGTCCAGCTTGTACAATCCCATTCACCCAAAATCAATTCCTGGGGAGTAAGCACAGGTTCCGGGGTTTCTTCTTTATCTTTTGCGCAGCCTGCGATTAGGGCCATCAGGAAAACAATAAAAACTAATTTTTTCATCTCGTCTCTGTATTTTTTTTTGTGGAGGCTAATTTACATATTTATATTGTAATAGTAATGGATGACTAAATATTCGTAGTTAGTGCGTTAATTTTCATTCATTTAGCTTCAGTATAATAGTAAACAATATTTAACCAGAATTATTTAGACCCCCAGATTTCAGTACATGAATTTTTATAAAATTACGGGAATCGTCGTATTTATACCTTTTGGTTTTAAGGATAATTTTGCTGCAAATTTTTAATCTCATGACACGACTTGTATACCTAACAATCTTACTATTTATGCTATGCTCAGCAGCTTTTACCCAAACAATAGATGATTTTGAATACCTGGGAGAATATTATAGTGATGAGCTTTACCTCGGAATTGCTTTTAGTAATTCACATGTGACCAATTCTGATGCACCCCGACCGGAAGTTCATAATATAGCTGGACTTTCCGGCGAATTGAATATGCGGTATATTCGTCTTGAAGCAGGGGAAATGAGTTGGCGGTGGCAACATAAACTTCTCGGTGATATGACCTTGTTTACCTATAAAGTGTTCACCGAAAACAGTAACCTTGTGAACAGGGGAGAAAGCACAGCTTTTTCATGTGGATTGCTTGGTTGGTGGAACTGGACATGGAATATTACTCTACCGAACAGGTATATCCTCTCAGCAGGGTTTAACCTGAATGATTATTTTTTCGGATCATCCTATATTGTTGATTCTTTAGCTAATCCGAATGAACTTAAAAGCCTTGAACCCCAGGGTTATTATTTCACTGCCGGGCCAACAATCGTTGGGCAGTTTATGATCAATAAGAACTTCGTTGTAGAAGGATCGGCATCCTATTCCATTTCATACTGGAGAGCTGTTTCCTTAACCTATGCCCAGGAGGATAATTCCTATCCTAAACCACATTGGGGCCAGTTAAATGCGGAATTTATCAGCCGCTGGGGTGTTTATGCCGCTCTTAATTATAACTGGGTTATTAACAGGGGAGATCTGCCAAATAATGCGAAAAGACTGGATTTGTTACTTGGGTTCCGGTTCAGGATATAATTGTTGAGTTTTAAATACAGTTTATTTTCTCTTATCAATTTTAAGGTGTATTCTAAAATAGTTGTAAATATAATTTACACTAATCGTATCTATACTATACAACTTTCTTCCCTTAATCTATCAACTATTCTGTACTCAATTCTACTTATTTAACTTATCTTTAAAGTTTCATATCGTAATTAAAATATAAGAAAATGACAATTCTGGTAGTGGGTGCAAGTGGTGCAACAGGTATAAGATTGGTTGAGGAGTTGGTCAATCGTAAACAAAATATTTTTTATACACTGGACAGCCTTATTAAAGCGGCTAAGTTGAAGGCGTTGTAGATGTCAGGTATTAATATCCGTAGCTGAGGACGCTACGGACAACATGGTGTAAAAGAATATTGCTAGCAATAGAAGCGGAATATTTTTCATATCATTTAATTTAAAAATTGTTTACATCATTTTCCATTAAAAACTCAAGCGAGGTTTTGACAGCGGTGCAAATATCTAACCTCACAACATTGTCTTCTTGCCGACAATCGAAAATTTTAAAGAATCCATCCTCTTCGAAGGTGGGTTCTTTAATCGATGATTTGAAACTTTTTACTAATTATTCCTTCGTCTGATATCAATTGATAATAATATACTCCGGCAGACAATTCTCCTTTATTAAAACTGATTTGATGCTTGCCTTTTATCCGGAATATATTGGTTTGTGTAAAAAGTATATTACCCGACTGATCATAAATACAAACTTTGGCATGTTGGGATTTACTTAAATAAAATTCAATAACAGTATTTTCGGAAAATGGATTGGGATAATTCTGCATCAATTGATTCTTACTTTCGCTAAGACTTAAATCATCTATTCCAACAGTAATTTCCGGGTCTTGCATTAAAATCCATTCGTTGGGATCAATCTCAAGATCATCTTCAAAGCTCATAGAAATACTTCCATATCCATTTTCCATCTCCACGGTATGTTCTTCCCCATTAATGGTAATGGGAACATTTAAATCCAATGGAACATTCTGCTCAGTTAACCATTCAAAATTTGTTTGCTCAGCTTGTCTGTTTACTTTCAGTTGTGGGAAGCTGGCTTCTCGAAAAAAGACAGACCAGAATGGGTCTAACTCAACACTCGTAACCTCCTCTGCCTGGATTTTTAAATCTTCCGTATCGACCAATCTGCACTGTCTTCCATCTTCATTTCCTAAATCATCAGGATCAGGATAGGCCCATCTTTTTATTAATTCAAAGAATTGATCATCGCCCAAATGATACCTTAAGGTGTGCATTACACTGGCTCCTCTGTAGTAAGGATCGAGGAAATCAAATGCATCTGAAGCAGTCATTTCTTCATATGGAGCCAATGGAGAAGGACCAGGAAAAGGTTGAAGATCGCTCATGAAATCAAAATAGGTTTCCATACCAGATAAATGCTCCACATATAAAGCCTCTGTATAAGTTGCGATTCCTTCGTGTATCCAAACGTCTGCCCAGTTCTTTGCAGTCAATAAATTGCCCCACCATTCGTGGGCTAATTCATGCAAATGAATATAGTCGTAACCCCATTCATTGGTGGTAAAATCATGGCCATATGCAATAATTGACTGATGTTCCATTCCCCAGTAAGGAGCATGTGCCCAACCATGTTTATCTGTTCCGAATGGAAAAGGACCACAAATTTCTTCAAGAAAATCAAATTCTTGCTGGAAGACATCCATATAATCTACCGCTGTTTCATAATCCTCAGGTAGTACCCAAAATCTAAAAGGAATATCGTTACCAATTGTACTTTGATAATCATCCTCAATCAATAAAAAATCTGCTGCATAAAAAGTCACATTATAATTATTAATTGGAACTGAAACAAACCAATTATAAGTAGAGGTATTGTCACCATTGTCCACAAATCCCAAATATTGACCATTTGAAACGCAAACCAAAGGATTGGGAACCGTTAAACTGATGTGCATTGAATCTGGTTCATCCGAAGGATGATCTTTACAAGGCCACCAAATATCTCCTCCCTCAAACTCACAAGCCACACCTAACCAATGTTGATCATCTGATGTAGTTTCCCATACGAAGCCTGCATCCCAAGGGGGACCTTGTGAAATTTTGGGTGCACCATTGTAGTATATTTTACAACTAATAATGTCATCAGTATTTACATCTTCAGGAATATCTATAAAAAGAAGCTCGTTTTGAAGACTATAACTAGTCTGTTGAAAACCTGAATTATTAATACTCATTTCAACATTGGATACCAAAAAAACATCATCAAGGTCTAATAAAAGAGTATCGATGGGGTAGATGATGGTCACTTGACATAATAAAGAACCATCTATGGCCTGTGTTTCTGGATCAATACTCAAATCCAAATAATAGTAGGTCACATCGTATGCAGCTTGTTCTGGTTTTAATGTACCACCGGAATCTGCAAAAGAAATAGCTAAAAATGATAAAAACATGAATGTGATGAGAAGAATTCGGAGGTGTAAAGTTTTCATAGGTATATTATTTTAAATGGTTTACAAAAAAGATGAAAGAACCCACATAATTAATGTGTTAGTCATTTATTTAACTATTTTTCTTCTTAAATTATTTATTACTGATGAACTCACCCAATAAATATCTGGTTTTCCATTCAAATCGTTATATCGACTAAAAAATATGATTTTACCATCAGGTGAGATAGAGGGACAAGTTTCACTCACGTTTGTGTTTATATGTTCTCCAAGGTTTACAGGTGCAGTCCAGGTTCCTTTATTCGTCTTAAAAGCAATGAAAATGTCATGTTCACCGAAACCATCAGGGCGTCTCGAATTAAACAAAATATAGCTTTCATCGGCTGCAATAGTTGGATGTAATAGGAATCCTTCTATACTCAAATCACTGGTCTTTGAATATTGGCCACCAACCAATTCTGAACGATATATTTTACCAACAGCCAAATTGGTGTAATACATTGTATTTGTATTGGAAAATGTAGCCCAGAACACGGGGGTACTATTTACCGGAGAATTTAAAAGTTCGGCTTTCGACCAGCCTGATTTTTCTTTAACGGAACGCCATATTCTGTTGGTGTCAGTTGTATCACCAGAAGTAAAATAAAGTTGTTCTCCATCCGGAGTATAAAATGCTTCCATTTCATGTTGATTATCACCTCTGAGATTAGCAATTTTTGGACTTGACCAACCCCCGTCTTTATCCTTTTTAATAAACATCAAGCCATTTGTTGCAGTAAAAAAAATTTCATCGTAAGTAGGGGATATAGCTAATCCCCATTCAGCTCTATCCTCGATAGTTATGATTCCTTTCGCAAATATTTTCGGAATGGTATCGGGAGGACTTTTGAAAATTTCATCATTGTAGTTTTGGGCTTTTCCTGAAAGTGTCAATACAATGATGATAAGTAAAGTGTTAATTGTTTTTTTCATTTTCCTTTATTGGTTTTGCTTATAACTATCAATAATCTTGCTATCCACCCAGTAAATATCTGTTCTCCCCATACCCGGATGTTTGTATGAATTTACAAAATCATCTTTAATCTTTTGATAGGTTAGTTTTTCGCCCGATTTTTCATTTACTGTAATGTGACTTGAAGAAAAGAAAAAATACTTCCCGTCCGGATCAACCATCGGACAAAATTCACCCCCGGTTTTATTAATTTCTTCCCCCATATTTTGAGGAATACTCCATTCATCACCGTTATTGAATGTGATATACAAGCCATTACCTGTAGGTCTGCCATAGGTTCTGAAAATCATATAATCTTCATCGGGTGAAATGTAAATATCTCCTTCCCAGTATTTGTTAATCGTTTCATTCAGTTTAACACAGGGTTCAAAACTATTCCCATTGCTCTTGGCGTAATAAATGTCCCGGTTATTTCCGCCCTCTCGTCCGGATGAAAAGTATAGCGTTCCTTCCTTTGTTAAGCTGGGATAAATATCATCCTTGTCTGAATTTATGTCTGAATCTAAATGTTCAGGGTCACCCCATTGTCCATTGATGTTTTCCATGCGCCAGATATCCCAGTCTGTTTTGGGTTTTTGCTGGCTGTCGACAGGGCGTTTAGATACAAAGTACAAGTATTTTCCATCGGCTGTAATAAAGGGGTCTGCCTCAGAGTATTCGCCAGAGAAACTGGCAATTTCAGGTGCTAACCATTGTTGCCCATTATATTTCATCGACATAATCACGAAATTATTGCCGGGCATAATTACAGAGAATAAAAACGCTGTATAGTCCGGAGAGAAACAGGCATTTATTTCTGACATTCCGGTTGACACAATATTGGGAGCAAAAATTTCAGGAGTAAGCCCCGGTTCTTTTTGTCCTAAATATTTTCCGTTTAAAACGGGGAAATTATCTTTGTCTCTTTCTGATTGCCTTGAATTACATCCAAATGCTATAACCAGCAATATTATAAAAACGATCTTCTTCATTATAATGGTTATTAATTTTCTTCTGTATTCTCTAATAAATACGCAAGAGATGTATTAAGATAATAAGACCAGTTTTCGGGGAAGCCGTGTCCTTCCTCGGGGAAGACCACAAAGCGGTTTCGTATGCCATATTTATCCAACAAGTAGCCAAGTTTCTTTTGTTGTTGAATGGCCCAGTCGTTCTCGCCGCAGAGCATGGCAACCTTTAAACCCCGTTCGGCAGATTGAATAAATACGCTGGTGTCGCTATCCCTGGGGTAAACCGGAAACGACAAAAGCAGGCCGGAGACGGGAATGATGTGTTCAAGCCCAAGGATCAACGAACGATATCCTCCTGCTGAAGGACCACCAACGATAACCCGGCTGGTATCTACCGCATATTTTGCTACGATTTCCTCATAGCCCTGCTTGATTTTTGGCTGCCATCCTTCCATTTCAAAACTTCTTAATTCACTCGCCCTGATTATGCTTCCCTGGAAATAGGCCACGATAAATTCACTTTTTAGTTTTTCTGAAATGTAGCTGTATTGAATATCTGGTATATTGCCCCATCCCCCATGCATGATCAGCATAAGCGGATAATGGTTTGTTTCGGAATAATTATCGGGCAGTTGAACCATAAACTCAGCTTTAGAAGTTTTAGCTGCTTCGTCACTTAGTTCCTGGTTTTTTTTCAGGAAGGCCTCGTATCCATCCAGTTTTTCCAATTCCGGGATGTATGCCGGGAATGGCCGATCGCCGCTTCTTATATAATAAAACATACCCTCTTGCTGCCCCTGTTTAAGGATTTCGAAACATTGGTTGTATTGTTTTAGGTTTGCATAATGAACAGATGATTCCCAAACCATTAAATCGAACCTGACGTTTTTATCATTAAATTTATCAAGTGCTTCCAGGCTTAAATCAATGGATTTTTGATCATCTGTTGTATTTATTTCTTTTAGCGTTTTTTTGAGTGTAATAAATTTCGGATTCAATGCCTTAAAAGGCAATTCCCTAATTTCCTGGCCAAATAATGACGGGATAGTCAATGTGATAATGATAAGAAGTAAAATGGATGTTAATTGTTTCATGAGATTAAATTTTATTTAAAAATTATGGCTGCATTCATTATTTGTGATCCTATCTACTCCTTTTTTGCTAGAGGCATCTTCCAGGCATCCAGTTCTTTTTTAAAAATAATGGCTTCAGGGAAATTTTGCTTTACGATGAAGGGATCAAAACCTGGGGTCGTAAAATGATAGTGAATGGGGAAAATGTACTTACCACCGATAGCTTCACGAACAAACTTATCATTTGATGAATCACCGATCAGGTAATAGTGTTGAATAAATGAAAGATCGATATCTTTTTCGGGCAACTGTAGTGCTCGAAACTCTTCAAAAGGAAACTGATCAAAATCAGCATCACCGGTTTGAAAAATAGTGATCCCATTCACCGAAATGAGAAAACCAATATTGATGATTCTCGCTTCTGTTCCGTGATCGAGATAAAATGCTTCTACACTTATGTCACTTATTACTTTGCTCTCTGATTTTTCTGTGGTTGGGTTAAATCCAATCCAACGATCAGTCGAATCATTGAGCGCATCAACCAATTGTTGCGTAGATGCAAAAATTGCTTTTGGATTGTTTTGCATATGTTGTCTCACCATATCCAGATCAACATGATCGCCATGCGCATGGGTTACCAATATTAAATCCACATCATCAAAGGGTGGTTGTGCCTTTGTCAGCTTATCTTGAATTTCCTGGGGCAATTCGTAATTTCCTTCAAATCCTTTGAACAAAGCATCGATAAGGATTTTTTTATCCCCAATATTGATCAAGAAGCCCGCATTCCCAACATAGGTAACATCAACTTTGTCTTTTTGACCATAAGTTGAAGCCGTGATGTAGCCTAGGATTAGAACTATCATAATTGCTTTTCTTTTCATTTGTTTCCTTTTTGAGATATGTTTCTACTGCAATTTATTTTCTCGAATCAATTTTAAAGTGTATTCTAAAGTGTATTCCCTGTCGTTAAGCAAGTCATCCAATGTTGGTGTTACATTAAAATCCGGAAACACCCCATTGATCTGATCATTATTATTGCAGGGCATATAAACAATTGACAGTGATGTCATACAAACCATTTTTGTTTCGGGTAACATAAATTGATTCTGCCCGCCATTGCTCAACAATGGTTGCCCTGACTCTTCTCCAACGATAAAGGCATTCTGATAGCACCTGGCTGCTGCGGGAAAACAGGTTCCGGCAGAATAAGAAAGGGGTCCTGTTAAAATACAGGTTTTGCCGGAAAATCGATTTTTACGATCAACACTATGGTTGGGATATTCTTGAATAAAATAACCATCCTGAATAATACCTTCCGCTTTTTTAGTCTCTCTATATTCTTTTGTTAAGGGACTTATTTTAGTCTTTTGCTTTTCCATCAAACGGTATGGTTTGTTCGTAAAGTAAGACATCAATGAATCTGCAAGATCGGTTAAGCCCCCACCTCTGAGATTATCTATAATCACATATTCTATTTGTTTCTCAGAGATAACGGTAAATGCTGAATCCATAAAATGCATAAAATCCTTCGGAGGCATAAACATTCTTTTATAAATGTAGGCTATATCATTGTCGTAAAACCGCAACTCAAATTTTGGTTTTGATACCTCCTGAAAAGCTTCCCAATTAGTCCCCTTTAGATTATATTCAGATTTATTTACAGTAATTTCAAAATCAGAAAATGAACCATAGATCAGGGCCAAAAAGATATGGAAATCTTTTTCAAGCTTTTTTGTTTTAAAAGATTCTTTTTCGCCAGGGATATACCTGATTAAATTTCTGATAATATCTGCTGACGGAATCCCATTTATTCTTGCAATAACGGAACCTTTAACAAGCACTTTATCTTCAGAGAGGTTTTCTTTAATGTAAAGTGAGTTGTTGAAAATAATCACCTTAAAAGGAAACAGGGGATTTTCTTCATTATCGCTTAATGGCCCATTATATAAAAGGGTCGTATGCCCATCAACAGTAACAATGGGTTGCATAAGCCTAAAGAAATCCAGTGTAGACATCGGATTATTGATAGTGTTTTTAATACTATCAATCCTGGCCTGCAAATTATTCTTTTCGAAATAACTTAGAAATGTAGGATGAATATCCTTCAATTTAGAAATCAAAGTGTCAATATCTGCCTTTATTTGCCTTGGCTCAAAACGCTGGACGCTGTCAATTTGTGAAAATAATAAGACGGGGAAAATTAGAAGCCAAAGAATAAGTGTTTTTCTCTTGTTTTTTTTCATTGTTAATGAATTACATTTATAACTAAGATTTTAGTTGATTATTATATGTATGGAATTAATATTTGATATTTAACTTGTTCAAGCCTTATGCCACTAATGTTATATTGCTGAATGGGTGAATATTGGGAGCCAATGTTTTGGGAGATTATAAAATAAGTGTAAATATAATTTACACCAACTGTATCTTTAATATACAGCCTTCTTCCCTTATCGATCAATTACTCTGTACTCAATTCTACTATTTCTTCTTATCTTTAGAAATTCATTTTGTAATTAAAATATAAGAAAATGACAATTTTGGTAGTGGGTGCAAGCGGTGCCACAGGTATAAGATTGGTTGAGGAGTTACTCAATCGTAAACAAAATGTCAAGGTGATTGTGCGATCACCGGAAAAACTACCTGACACCGTAAAGAATCATAAGGGTATAACAGTGATCTCCGCAAGTGTTCTGGATTTATCCGACAAAGAGTTGGCAGATCATGTGGCTGACTGTGATGCAGTCGCTTCGTGTCTGGGTCATAACCTGACTTTTAAGGGAATTTATGGCAACCCTCGCCGGCTTGTCACAGAAGCGACCCGACGCTTATGTATGGCTATCAAAGCAAATAAACCTGAGAAATCCACAAAATTTGTTCTCATGAATACGGTCGCCAACCGCAATCGTGATCTCAATGAGTCAATTCCATTTGTCCAAAAAGTCATAATTGCCTTGCTTCGATTGCTGCTTCCTCCGCAGCCCGACAACGAACGGGCAGCAGAATACCTAAGAACTGTCATTGGTCAAAAAGATAAAGCCATCGAATGGACTGCGGTTCGACCGTCGTCATTAATTGATGCGGAAAATACATCGGAAATTGAAGTTTATCCATCCCCGACAAGAAGTATATTAAAAGATGGGCAAATCAGCCGAATCAATGTGGGTTACTTTATGGCCGATCTAATCACGAATGATGAATTGTGGCAGCAATGGAAGGGACAGATGCCTGTCGTCTATAACAAAGGAACAGCTCACAAACAATAGTATTGAAAGCGATGAAGGAAAGTGTAATCATCATATTATTTTTTCTTTGTTCTGGGGCGTTAAAAGCCCAGCAGGTTGATACATTTTATTTGCCTTACCCAATTTCTTATAAGGACACCATCATCTACAAACGAATTATTGAATTTGATGATAAAGATTCTATCTATCATGTTCGGGATTACTATCCAAATGATCAGATCCAAATGGAAGGAACATACAGTTCGTTTGATAAGCATATAAAAGAAAAAAGCCTTTGGTGCAACTACAGGACAAACACCAAAGAAGGAGCATTCAAAACATGGTACAAAAACGGAGAACCTGAAAGCATTGCCAATTATTCAAATGGACTGCGGCATGGGCTGCATGAATATTGGTATGCAAATGGTCAAAAGGAATCCATCCAAAATTATTCAAACGGACAAAAGCATGGAGAATGTACCTGGTGGAATGAGGATGGATCGATCCAAAATAAACTGGTTTTTGACAGGGGGCTAAATCAAAATCAAAAAGACACAAATTATCATTACATATCTTATACGCCGGAAGCATATTATGACGACACATTAAAAAAGTGGCCATTGATCATTTATATGCACGGAGGTTCAAGCAGAGGCACAGACACAATGAAGCTTTATTGCTGTGGTATCCCTGACCAAATCTGGAGAGGACGCGAATTCCCTTTTGTTATTGTGGCACCACAGTGCCCTGTTAACCAAAGATGGTCAACTGACAATTGGTTTGAGAATTTTTATGAAGAAATAACAACCAAATACATCATAGATACAAATAAGATTTATCTGACAGGAATGAGTTTAGGAGGTTCAGGAACATGGTACCTGGCCATAAAATATCCCGAAAAATTCGCAGCTATTGCACCTATGAGTGGATTTACCCGCCATATGGATTACATCATGAAAAACACGGATAAATTAGTGGATATTCCCATCTGGGCTTTTCACGGAAAATTAGACAAAGTAGTAGAATTTGAGGATACAGAATGGATGGTTGATAAATTGAAAGGGGAAAATAAAGACTTAATATTCACAGCAGCGCCCGATGCAGGTCATGGATTGTATTGGTCGGTGTACACCGAACAGGAGCTGTATGACTGGTTTTTAAAATATGATAAACGATTAAATATTAATAATAATTAGTGCTTGGTGAGGTGCAGCCCCTTTTTTCATAAAATTAAGTTCATCCTGAGGGCCATATTGAGTGAGCATTGTGCATTTGGATAGCATCTCAAAGGACGACCGCTTTGTGAAGCACTTCAGTTGATTTTCGCATATACTTCAAGAAGGCTCTCGAAGGATAGACTGGTTTAAGAAGAACCACAATTTCCTTCGCACATGCTTCAACGCGTCCTCCTAAAGTCGTCCTTGTCAGCATGACAAGAAACTAATCCAGAATCCAAAACCCTGAAGAACTTCGAACTAAAGTCTTACTCATACCTCAATGCCTCCACAGGATTTCTTCGTGCTACTTTAAAACTTTGCCAGCTTACGGTTAGCATAACAATCAATAGAGCTATGATTCCGGCAAGGATAAAAATCCACCAGCTTATAGGGGTTCTGTAGGCGAAGTTTTGCAACCATTGTTGTGCTGCATAATAAACAATGGGTGTGGCGATAATAAAGGCCAGGGCAACCCATTTTATAAATACGGTGTTAAGCATTTGTACGATTTCAGAAACGGATGATCCGTTTACTTTGCGGATGCCTATTTCTTTGGATCGTTTCTCGGTCATGAAGATGGATAATCCCATTAATCCCATACTGGCAATGAGAATGGCCAATATAGAGAAGGCATTGATAAGCCTCATCAATAGTTGTTCAGAGGCGTATTGTCTGTTGAGTTGTTCATCCAAAAAGGAATAATTAACGGGTTGACCCGGATAGATCTGCGACAACTTATGCTCCATGGCTGTAATCACCTGGCTACTTTTGTTTTGATGAATCCTGGCCAGTACGAACCGGATAATCCTTGAATCAGGACCGGGAATAAAAAAGGCAAAGTTCTCAATTTCGGAATGCAGCGAAGCATAATGGAAATCGCCGATAATACCCAGTATTTTAAAATCGATTAAATTATCCTCGGCCTGCGCATTTTCATCGGAAGGAAAATTCCCTGTTGCAATTTGTTCGTCGGTATAGATGCTTTTTAAATGCTCGTAAAAAGTTTCATTAATCAGCCAGCCCTCGGTGGCTTCGTTTTCTGCTTCCGTAAAATACCGCAGCACTTTTATATTTAAGGTCTCGATGGCATCCTGATCGATGTGCCCGAATTTAAAAGGAAATGCATGATCTCCACTGCTAAAGTTCATATCCTGAAAGTGATATCCGGGGTAATGTCTTGCGGTTCCTGCATTGAGGATGCCCGGAATTTGTAAAAGCTCGTTTCTGAAAACACCGACCTTTGAGTTTTGCTGGGGTATTTTTATTACCACTACATTTTCGCTATCGTAGCCCAAATCCTTTTTCTCAATAAAATTCATTTGTTTGTTTAGCAACAAGGCGAAACCAATTAATGCAATGACCATTACAAATTGAAAAATGACCAGGGGAACAGCTGCCTTCATCCCTTTTTGCTTGTTGGCTTCTTTCTGGATGGTCAGGTCCTGCAGAAGATTCAGAGAGCTGAGAATGGAAATGATAACGGTTACGACCACGAACAAACCGAAAAAAAGAATCCAAAACCAAAGCTTGTTAAATGAGATGTTCCAATCGGTCATGAACAGTTCAGCAAGAAATAGCTTGAACGTTGAAAGTACAAACAATGACAGCAGGAAACTGATCATTACGGAAATAAATACATCGATAAGGTTTTGAAGAAAAAGGTTCATTTTTGTTCCACCGTGAAAGCGGATGATGAGGTTGGTTGTTCGGTTAAAGGTGGTTCTTGTAATGTGCATAATCACGGAATTCAATATAGCGATTACAAATATCAACAGGCCCACCATCAACAAAATATTGAGTGATGAGCGGCGCACAGTAGGTTGCTTTTCCTGGTTCAGGCCGGGGCTTGTATGGATATCGTAAACGGGCTGCAGCTTATGATTAAAAACGTCCAGGGGAGGTCCGTGCTTCCCCCCCAAAATGGGTTCAACTTTGGTTTGCAGACTTTCTTCAAGGGCCTTAATATTGGCCGAAGGATAAAGCTTAACATAGATCAACCCACCAAAAACTTTTCGCGTTTTAACGGCTTTTGCTGTTGGTGTAAAGTGCCCCGATTGTGACACCAGCATTTCATAAGGAATATGCGAAGCTTCAGGCAAAGGTTCAACGATGCCCGTTATTATATAGCTTATTAAACTATCCTGGTTATGCGTGAAAGACCTTAGCAAAACCGTTTGCCCGATGGCATCCTTTTCCCGAAAAAGCTTTTTTGCCATGGTGGGTGTCACCATCATGGTGTTTGGATCATTGATGGTGCTTTTATTTCCCCGGATCATGTTTACACCGAAAAAATCAAAAAAGGAGTCGTTAACAAACAGGGCGTCTTTTACCTTTATCTTGTTTTCACCGAGAAATACATCTTCAATATTATGATTGTCGTAACAGAACGTATGCACCCTTACTTCAGGGTAATCGGACAAAACATCATCGAAACAGGCAAATGTATTGGTGCTGAAAGTACCGTCGCCATATTGCGTAATGAGGCGGTAGCTGTTTTCGCCATCGGGGATGTATTTGTCGAAACTGAAATGAAAGCTTGTATATAATAGAATGGCGAGACCAACCGAAACAGCAATGGCCATTCCGGCAATGTTTATCACAGAAAATGCTTTTAGGGTAACCAACCGGCGAATGGCAATTTTTATACTTTTTTGAATCATGGTTTGTACTTTGTTAACAAATTTGAATCCTATTCTAATGATTAATTCAGCCTTACTTTGCCTTGATACAAAGTAAGCAACCGCGTGCGCTAAAGCTTCAGCGGTGGCGCAAAATCAAGGCTGATGTAAATTTTGGACAATACTAATTTATAAACCGTACATTGAATAAGGCTCACAATTGACTTTCTATATTGTATTAATTTTTTTGGTTTACTCAAATGCATATATGCGCGTTTTCCTCGTTCAATTTACTCATATCTTAAAGCTTCAACCGGATTCCTACGTGCCGCTCTATATGTCAGCCAGCTCACGGTAAGCAATACGATGGCCATGGTTAGTATTCCGGAAAGTAAAAATATCCACCAACTAAGCGGGGTTTGATAGGCAAAATTAGCCAGCCATTTTTCCATACCGTAATAAGCAATGGGTGTTGCGATCACAAAGGCCATAGTAATCCATTTTACAAAACTTAAGTTCAGCATTTGTATGATTTCAGTAATGGTGGCTCCGTTTACTTTGCGAATCCCAATTTCTTTGGTTCGTCTTGCCAAAATAAAGGTTGCCATTCCCATTAATCCGATGCAGGCCAGCAATATGGCCAGGACAGCAAAATAGCCCATCAACTGAAAAGTTTTTGTATCCTTTTCATAGCGCGATTGAAGTATACTATCCAGGTAGGTAAATTCAATCATCTGGTCGGGATAATATTCCTGGCAGATTTCGGTGACGGATTTCATTGAGCCAATAACATCAGAAGGCTTTACCTTGACGATCATATGATAGACATCAGGGTAATGTATCACGAAAACGGCCGGCTTCATTTTATTGTAAAGCGATTCAAAATAAACATCTTCAATAATACCTACAATGTGCCGGGTAGATATGGGCCACCTGCATTCGAGGGTTTGCCCAATGGGATTTCCTTCTATTTTCAAGCTTTTTACAGCCTGCTTGTTGAGGATTACAGATTCTGTTACATCTGTTTTCAATTCTTCAGAAAACAATCGCCCTTGTGCAGCTTTAATATTCAGGGTTTTAAAATAATCGTAAGTGACATGTACATAAGGAATCAAGGAATATTCTGTTTGCCCTTCCGCTAAAGCATAGCTTTGATTACTGAGAGAGCCCGAAGGAATTCGGCTGGCAACGGAAACATTGGAGACATAACTTTGACCCAATAGCGCTTGTTTGAGGATATTGTATGTTGCTTCATCACCAAAATCAAAAATAGTAGTAATGACTGCCTCTTTATCAAAACCCAGGGCTTTGTTTTGGATAAAATTAATTTGACGGAACATAATCGTTGCGCAGGCAATTAGAATGATCACTATGGTAAATTGTGCACCCACAAGTATTTTTCTGAATTGTAATTTAGCGTTTGCATTATTCTTTGATGACTTTAGCGCTTTGACCGGACTATATGAGGAAAGCACCAGGGCCGGATACCATCCTGCCAGTAAGCCCACGATTACCACCATGCCCAGAATGCTTAATACAATGTTGATATTCGCCAGTATAGAAAATGACAGGTTTTTACCGGAAAGTTCATTGAATATGGGTAAGCCAATCCAAACAACAACCAGGGCAAGGCATAATGAAATAATAAGCACCACAAATGATTCTGAAACATATTGCATAGCCAGTTGAGTCCGCGAAGCACCATATGCTTTTCTAACGCCTATTTCGGTTCCACGAGTGGTTGCATTGGCTGTAAGCAGGTTTACATAATTAAAACTGGCAATGAGTAAAATAAGGAGACCAATGGCTGAAAAGATCAAAACATAAGTAATGCTGTTTTGAGGCTGAATATCACCCAAAAAGTGAGATGAATAGAGATGTATATCTTTTAGGTTTTGGATTGTCATTTTTGGTAATGGTGGATCAGGATCGTTTGGATCCACTGGCATTAATTTACTAATCTTGGCTTCCATGTCGGGTTTAGAAAAATTCTCTTGCATCTCGAAATAAACCAGGAAATTGCACCACCCCCAATTCTCCATCCAATTTTCACTAAACATTTTATCCCCATCTTCCAGGGTCATAAAAATATCAAAGGTGAAATGGGAATTTTGAGGGATATCTTCAATAACGCCGGTTATCTTGTAGTCATATTCATTATCTACCTTCAATATTTTCCCAACCGGATTATCATTACCAAAGTATTTGCGGGCAGTTTTTTCATTTATTACAGCCGTTCCGGGTTGCTGCAAGGAATTTTCAGCACTCCCTTGTTTAAATTTAAAAGAAAAAATTTCAAAAAGCTCAGCATCCACCCATGCAACATAATCTTCCTTATATCGATCGTCTTCATACTGAAAAAGTATTTCTTCCCTGGGTAAAATCCGGGCATAGTTTTTTATTTCCGGTAAATTATTGGCCAATAATCTGCCAGCACCAGGTGCCTGGTAAGGGTGTTCTTCCTGGCATAATCGATAAATATTATCTGCTTTTTCGTGGTATCGGTCGAAGCTTAATTCGTGCGATACGTACAATAGCAATAAAATACAAACCGCCAACCCGATGGTGAGACTTGATATACTAATAAAAGAATAAACTTTGCTTTTTGAAAGGTTGGCTATGGCGATTTTGAAATAATTTTTGATCATGAGCTCTGGCTTTTGAATTTCTGATTTGAATGGTTTAATGGCTATTAATTCAACTTTTCCATAATTACCTGTCCATCGAACAAATTAATTACTCTGTGTGCATATCCTGCGTCACGATCGCTATGTGTTACCATAATAATTGTGGCACCTTCCTGGTTTAGTTCGGATAAGAGGTTCATCACGTCAATCCCATTTTTTGAGTCAAGGTTTCCGGTCGGTTCATCGGCAAGGATAAGACCCGGATTGGCAATTACGGCGCGGGCAATAGCTACACGTTGTTGTTGTCCGCCCGAAAGTTGTTGAGGAAAATGTTTTGCCCGATGTCCAATTTTCATGCGCTTTAGCACGTCTTCAACCATTTTACGGCGCTCAGAGGATTTCAGTTTTAGGTAAATTAAGGGAAGTTCCACATTGTCAAAAACATTCAACTCATCAATCAAATTAAAGCTTTGAAATATAAATCCAATATTGCCTTTGCGAAACTGCGTGCGGTCCTTTTCTTTTAAATGGGTAATGTCGGTTCCATTAAAACTGTATGTGCCTCCTGAAGGATTATCAAGCAATCCAACAATATTAAGCAAGGTTGATTTTCCGCAACCAGATGGTCCCATCACTGCCACAAATTCACCTTTTTTTACATGAATATCCACATCGTTTAAGGCGAGGGTTTCTACATCTTCTGTCGTAAATACTTTTGTTAATTTTTCTGTTTTTATCATTGTATTTTCTTTTATGGTTGAAAGCTTGTTGATTTATTTTATAATCCTACCTTTTGATTTCTCTAATTCACAAAGTCAATCGCTTTTATTCAAGTCTAATGCCGCAATTGTTAGAGCCCTGATTGTCTGTAATATAAATCTCAATCAAATTGCAATTCATAAAAAAAGTGTAAATTAATTTTACAGTGTGTGTTTAATTCATTTACAAATATTTACTTTCGTTAAAGACAATCGATCATTTCATGTTATTTTAATATGAAATATGCTCAATCTTATTTATGTGAGATGAAGGGAAAGATTCTTATTCTGGACGACAATAAAAGCGTGCTGACCGCACTTGAGATGTTACTTCAAACCGAGTTCGATGATGTATTCACCCTTCGAAATCCAAACAGCTTGGTCGCCACAATTCAACAACATCAAATAGATGTGGTGTTGCTTGATATGAATTTTAAAGCGGGGATCAATACCGGCAACGAAGGGATTTACTGGTTGCATCAGATACAAAAACTTGATCCTACAATCAGTGTAGTGATGATTACCGCTTATGGGGATGTTGCACTGGCAGTAAAAGCAGTGAAAGAAGGGGCTTTTGATTTTATATTAAAACCCTGGGACAACAACAAACTAATAAGCACTTTACATGCTTCGCTAAAGCTAAGAAAACTTAAAATTGAGAATGCATCGCTGCATAAAACTGCCAGCACACTGAAACAGGAACTGAATCCATCATCACAATCAATTATCGGTCAATCGGAACCCATAAAAAGAGTGATGGAGATGGTGAAAAAAGTGGCAAAAACTGATGCCAATATTTTTATTGCCGGCGAAAATGGAACCGGGAAAGAACTTGTTGCTCGAGAAATCCACCGATATTCCAAAAGGAAAAATGAAATAATGATCAGCGTAGATATGGGCGCTATAAGTGAGTCCTTATTTGAAAGTGAACTTTTTGGACATACGAAAGGTTCATTTACCGATGCCAAAGAAGATCGTATTGGTAAATTTGAAACTGCCAATAAAGGCACACTTTTCCTTGATGAGATCGGCAACCTTCCTATATCGCTTCAGGCAAAATTACTCACATCATTACAAAACAGAACCATTGTAAAATTAGGAAGTAATATCCCTGTTCCTATTGATATTAGGCTAATTACTGCCACAAATAAAGATTTAAATCAATTGGTAACGGATGGACTATTTAGGGAAGATCTGCTTTACCGGGTCAATACCATAACCATTGATTTGCCTCCATTAAGGGAACGTGGAAATGATGTTCTTCTACTGGCTGAATTTTACTTACACAAATACATGATGAAATATGATAAGCCCGGATTAAAAATGAGCCAGAGAGCCGGGCAGAAACTACTAAAATATACCTGGCCGGGAAATGTGAGAGAGTTACAGCACTGCATCGAAAAAGCAGTAATTTTAGCTGAGACAAATGTGCTTAGTGTAGAATGTTTTAGTTTAAATAGCACCAACCCAAATCCAAAAATAGATTTTCAAAATAGGACCATCGAAGAAATGGAACAGGAGATGATCCTGGCCAGTATTGAAAAAGAAAAGGGAAATATGAGTGCCGTGGCTAAAAAACTGGGAATTACACGTCCTACACTTTATAAAAAACTGAAGAAGCTGGATAATTAATTAATAAATTCAAGGATGTCTTACAAACATTTTTATGGTGCAATAATTTTACGATTAGCAATTATTATAATGCTTTCGGGGGCTTCCACTTTTTTATATTTTGAAAAACAAGCTTTGGTTTTGAGCATCATGATGTTGATTTTGTTGATGGCTGCTGTGATTAATATTATCCGATATTTTAACGGCTTAAATCATTGGATTGCGTCTTTCCTTTTGGGTATCGAAAATGATGATACCACGTTAAAAACCCCTACGAAAACAAACAACAAAGCCATCAATGATGTTTATTCGGGAATAGAAAGACTAAACAATCTTTTCAGACAAATAAAAGTAGACATTAGCACCCAGGAACAATATTTTCGTTCGGTGATTGACCAATCGGCAACCGGACTTTTTTCGGTGAACGATACAGGAAGGGTTATTAACATTAATCCTGCTGCTATAAAACTTACCAGGTTAAATGAATATCATCATATTAATTCGTTACATGCTATTGATAAAAAATTGCCTGGCTTTATCATGGAACCTTCTAAGAAAATTAACCGGCCATCTGCCATTTTTGAAAACCAGGCCGGGCAAAAACTCTTGTTTAAACTCTCCGAAATAAAAACCAATAATGAAAGTATAAAACTGGTGGCAGTAAGTGATATTACAAAAGAACTTGATAACCGGGAGATTGACTCCTGGATTAAACTGGCGCGGACTTTATCGCACGAAATAATGAACAACATAACGCCCATCACTACTTTGTCGAAGGTTATTTCTGGCTATTTCATCAGCAACGAAAAAACAATAAATTCAAAAGAAGTTGATACTAAAACTATTGCTAATACGGTAAAAGGTCTGGGTGTGATTGAAGAACGCGGACTGGGTTTGATAAATTTTGTTGAAAATTACAGGAAATTCACAAAACTTCCTGAACCTTTGTTTAAAGAAGTAAACTTGTCCAAGCTAATCGAAAGTGATTTGATTACAGCCAGTGCATACCCTGGGTTTAACTCCATAAAAATCGAAAAGAATATACCAAACGATATTCTATTTTCTACCGATGAAAAACTACTTTCACAGGTAATATTAAACCTGCTCAAAAATGCTTTGGAAGTGCTGATCATAGAAAATACCGAAAACCCGCAAATCGGCATCAAACTCATAAAAAATGACAGCTCCGTAAAGATTGACATTTCCAACAACGGGCCGCAAATTCCTCCCGAATTAAAAGAACAAATTTTTGTTCCCTTTTTCACTACCAAAGAAAACGGCTCAGGTATCGGGTTGAGCCTCAGCAAACAAATTATTTTACAAATGGGTGGCGATATAAAATTAACAACTGGAAGAGAAAGCCAAACTACTTTCAGTATTATACTAAATTCGGAACTCGTGCCACTTCAAAAGTAGATATATCATAGTTTGTCATTTCTACTAGTAATGCTTAGCAAGTTTGTAAATATTCCGTAAAAATTGGACTAACTAAGAGTTGGGGTTAAGAAATAGCTTCTTATCTTTAAACTTAGGTTCAATGATTAAGTTCAAAACCTTAAAATCTGTAAACATTGACACAGAAAAAATCAATAGAATCTGCTGGTTCGACCTTTAAGGGAAAAATTTATTTTGAAGAAAACAGAGTTCGAACTACTGAATGGAATGAAGTGGTTAAGCTGATTTGTAGTTATAACTATGGATTCGGATGGGCAAAAAAAAGAATGACATTGATTTTTCAATGTCATTCCGATCAAGTAGCGGGGACCGGATTCGAACCGATGACCTTTGGGTTATGAGCCCAACGAGCTACCACTGCTCCACCCCGCAATATATTTTATGTATAAGAACGTTCTAATTCGTAACTTTGTCGCCTAAACGAGCGTGCAAAGATAGCAAAGATTATTTAATTACAAAAAAATTTCAAACTTAATGCAACATAAGGCAGGATTTGTAAATATCTTGGGAAATCCAAACGTGGGGAAGTCTACCCTAATGAATGCACTGGTTGGCGAGCAGCTTTCAATCATTACTTCCAAGGCTCAAACTACCCGTCATAGGATATTAGGTATTGTGAACGGTGATGATTTCCAGATCATTTACTCCGACCTTCCGGGGATATTAAACCCGACCTATAAACTCCAGGAAAAAATGATGGGTTATGTGGAATATGCGCTTAAGGATGCAGATATTTTTTTATACATGGTCGAAACTGGCGAAAAAAGGTATAATGAGCTAGTTGTTGAAAAAATTAAACAATCAAAGCTTCCCATATTGGTGCTGTTAAATAAAATTGACCTTTCCAATCAGGAAGAGGTGGAAAAGCAAATGGTACATTGGAATACCATCTTCCCTGAGAGTGAGGTTATCCCGGTTTCAGCGCTCAATAATTTTAATACTCAGAAAATACTTGAAAGTATCATAGATCTTCTCCCTGAAAGTCCTGCATATTATCCAAAAGGTGAACTAACTGATAAAACCATGCGCTTTTTTATTTCGGAGATAATCAGGGAAAAAATACTACTTTTTTACAAGCAGGAAATCCCCTATTCAGTAGAGATTGTGGTAGAATCCTATAAAGAAGCAGAAGAAATTATACGCATTACGTCATTGATTTATGTGATGCGTGAAACTCAGAAAATGATCATTTTAGGAAAAGGAGGAAAGGCCATAAAAAAGGTAGGGATAGAGGCAAGAAAGGATATTGAGAATTTTGTGGGGAAAAAGGTATTTCTTGAACTTACTGTTAAAGTAAGCAAGGATTGGCGTGATAATGAAAAGCAACTGAAACGCTTTGGTTATGAAGTGTAAACATAGAATTAAAAAATAATATAAAAATGTCGAATATATTAGCAATAGTGGGAAGACCCAATGTAGGGAAATCGACTTTATTCAACCGCTTAACAACCTCAAGGCAGGCCATTGTTGAGGAAACCAGCGGGGTTACCCGCGACAGGCATTATGGTAAAGCAGATTGGAATGGAGTGGAATTTTCGGTAATTGATACCGGAGGTTATGTTGTGGGTTCTGAAGATGTTTTTGAGGAGGAAATCAGAAAACAGGTCAACCTGGCCATTGATGAGGCGGATACTATTTTATTTGTGGTAGATGTAAAAGCCGGTCTTACCGGCCTGGATGAAGATGTGGCGGATATTTTACGACGGAGTAAGAAGAAAATATTTTTGGTTGCTAACAAGGTGGATAATTCAGATAAGATACACGAGACCGCAGAATTTTATCAGCTTGGACTTGACGAGGTTTTTCCTGTTTCAGCTGTTAATGGAAGTGGTACCGGTGAATTGCTTGATGAAGTAGTAAAAATCTTTGAAAAGAAAACTGTGGAGGAGCTACCTGATCTGCCTAAGTTTGCAGTTGTTGGGCGTCCTAATGTAGGCAAATCCTCTTTGGTAAATGCTTTTTTGGGGGATGACAGGAATATCGTAACCCCGGTTGCCGGCACTACCCGCGACTCGATTTACACACATTATAGTGGATTTGGTTTTGACTTTTTATTGGTAGATACTGCTGGCTTGCGGAAGAAGGGCAAAGTTAGAGAAAATATTGAGTTTTATTCTGCTTTGAGAGCAGTTCGGGTGATCGAAAGTAGTGATGTATGCTTTTTGATGATTGATGCTACTGAAGGATTTGAAGCCCAGGATCAGAATATTTTTCATTTAATTGTGAAAAACAGGAAAGGCGTAGTGATCATTGTTAATAAATGGGATTTAATAGAAAAGGAAACGAAAACCCACCTGGATTTTGAAGCAATGGTAAGGGAAAAAACTGCGCCTTTTTCTGATGTCCCCATAGTGTTTACTTCTGTTCCCAAAAAACAAAGAATATTTAAGGCTCTTGAACTAGGTGTGAAAGTGCATAAAAACAAATCCCTTGAAGTCAGTACTTCAAAGCTGAATGATTTACTGCTTCCTATTATTGCCAAAACACCTCCTCCGGCTATCAAAGGCAAGTATGTAAAGATTAAGTACATTACCCAGCTAAAAACTGCTTTCCCGGCATTTGTTTTTTTCTGCAACTCCCCACAATACATCAGGGAACCGTATAAGCGCTTCTTAGAAAACCAAATGAGAAATCATTTTGATTTGACCGGGGTGCCTGTACAAATCTATTTCCGTAAGAAATGAAAACTGAGGAGTCCGTCAGGATTGATAAATGGTTATGGGCAGTCAGGATTTATAAAACAAGGAGTCTGGCTACTGAAGCCTGTAAATCAAATAAAGTCAGGATAGCTGACCAGCCGGTAAAACCTTCTCGTGAGGTGAAGGTAAATGATACCATTGTGGTTAGTCAAAATCAAATCCAAAGAACTCTTGAAGTAAAAGCAATTCTGGATAAAAGGGTAGGGGCAAAATTAGTAGAAGAATATTTACATGACCTGACACCACAGGAAGAATATGACAAACTTAAAATGATGCATGTACTGAACCATGAAATCAGGGAAAAAGGTATCGGCAGGCCTACAAAAAAAGAAAGACGCTTAATTGAGAAGCTTAAGAAATCAAAGTTTTAGTAAAATAAAAGACTAAAATTAAAACGAGCGATGGATTAGAATATCGACCGCTCGTTTTATTTTCGTGTTAAAATATTAATACTCATCTTCATGAAAGAAGAAGTCTTCTTTTGTTGGGTACTCTGGCCAAATATCTTCAATGCTATCATACACTTCACCTTCATCCTCTATTTCCTTCAGGTTCTCGATGACTTCCATCGGAGCGCCTGACCGTATAGCGTAGTCAATTAACTCATCTTTGGTTGCTGGCCAGGGTGCGTCTTCAAGTTTTGATGCTAACTCAAGTGTCCAGTACATTTACTTATTAAATTGGTTACTAATTTTTGCAAAAGTAATTTTTTTTGTCATAAAACAAAGAAAAATTATTAAAATCCAAAACTGCTTAAAACCTACTATTTATGAGGCTTCCAGGGTGTGTCAGGAATATTTAGATCAAATGATACTTTCCTGGCAAGCACAAATAAGTAATCCGAAAGCCTGTTTAACAATTTAATGATCAATTCATCGACCGGATGTACTTCTGCAAGTTTGATCGTTAAACGTTCTGCTCTGCGACAAATTGTACGTGCAATATGACAATTGGATACAACGGGATGTCCTCCTGGCAAAATAAATGATTTTAAGGGAGGCAAAACATCATTCATCGCATCAATCTCCTGTTCCAGAATGGTGATGTCATCTTCTGAAATTACAGGCAGAGAAGCAATAGACTCAGGTTTATCGGCCGCTAAATGCGATTCTGCGGTAAACAGGTTGTTTTGTATTTTAAGTAAAATGTCTTTATAATGGGAGTTTGTTTGTAAATCACGCACCAACCCAAGATAAGATGTCAATTCATCCAAGGTCCCGTAAGCTTCAATCCTGATATGATATTTAGGCACCCTGGTTCCTCCCAAAAGCGATGTTTTCCCTTTATCTCCCCCACGGGTGTAGATTTTGTATTCCATTAACTTAAACTTCTATTTTTGTTTCCTTATAAAAATCCGGTGTCCTGGGGTTTTCATTAATTTCATCCCTGTCCACCATCCCATCGATTAATCGTATAATCCGATGGGCATGTTGTGCGATATCTTCTTCATGTGTTACCACAATAATCGTATTTCCTGCCTTGTGAATTTGATCGAGTAAACCCATAATTTCTATGGAAGTCTTTGAATCAAGGTTACCGGTTGGTTCATCAGCCAGTATTATAGATGGCCTGTTAACCAGGGCTCTGGCTACTGCCACCCGTTGCCTCTGTCCGCCTGAGAGTTCATTAGGTTTATGAAGTATACGGTCGGAAAGCTGCACATTTTCAAGAACCTCTTTGGCACGTTCTATTCTGTTGGTTTTGTTATACCCAGCATAAATCAAAGGTAGCATTACATTTTCAAGGGCAGTAGATCGTGGCAATAAGTTAAAGGTTTGAAATACAAACCCAATTTCTTTGTTCCTGATCTCAGCAAGGCTGTTGTCGTCAAGTTTGCTTACGTCCTTACCATTTAAAATATATTCTCCGTTTGTGGGTGTATCCAGACAACCAAGCAGGTTCATTAAAGTTGATTTACCGGAGCCAGAAGGGCCCATTAAGGCTACAAATTCATTTTTATTAATGGTTAAGTTGATGCCTCTGAGTGCCTTGACTATTTCTGTACCTACTTTAAAATGTCTCGTGATTCCAGATAGCTTGATGACTTCAGTTTTCATGTGTTATTATTTGGTTTCCACAAAGATAATTTAAAATTAAAATCGCAGAATAAAATGTTCTTTACTCAATTCTTTCTTCAAAAATACCAGTCCCATAAAAAACAGATCGATGGAAAGACTTACTTCCTTGTGATTAGTTATATGGTTCCATGCCTCCTGCATCTGATCCGACCAATGAATATCATCAAATATCAAACATGTATCATTAACTGCATTGGCCAGAAATTGTTCAAAGTACTTTATGGTTGGCTCTTTAAGATGGTTTCCATCAATGAATGCAAGGTCTACCTTTTTACCGGAGTCTAAAACGGAGGGCAAAGCCTCGTTAAAATTTCCGTTTATAAGCGTTATATTTTTTATACCAAGCAATTTGAAATTTTCACCTGCAACTTTGGATATATTCGGACAACCTTCAATAGTAACCACCTTTGCTGCAGGATTACCCATTGCCATGTATGCTGTGCTCAAGCCCATGGATGTTCCAAGCTCAATGATGTGTTCAGGGGCATAATATTTTGATAGCCTGTATAATAAACGTCCTAATTTAAAAGGTTTAGAAGAATTTTTTGTAATGCTTGAGATGGAGCGGGTATTTTTGTCACCAGAACTTGTTCCTGCTCCCAGATCAACAACATTGATTGTTTGCTCAGACTTTAATAAATTCTTTTTCAGATTTTCGATTTTTTCATATTCCGGATAAATTCTGGAATCTTCCAGAACTTTTGTAACCAGGTCGAAAAGGAACGGGGAATGGATATCGAACTTTGATTTAGCCTGCTGCAGATAAGCAATATATCGAAAAAGAATTTTGAGCTTTTGCATAGAGCAAATATAACCAAATGTTTGGGAAAATATTGTAGTAAATAAAGGTAGTTTCTTTTAGATTTTGAGAAATAAAAAAAGCCGCACTTACTAGTACGGCTTATAATAATTATTTTATAAGTTAGTAAAACAAAACCCTGTTATCCACAATACCGGCTTTCTCTTTCAGGGTATTAATATAAGAGTTATTGCTAACTTTAGCTTCAAAATTTCTTATTAATTGTGTTTTATACATTTTAGTATCCTCAGCAGGATTCGGAGGAGTGATTTCGTCAAGGATCATAAAGAACACTGCATTGTTTCCTTTAATTGGGCCGTTTAATGTTCCAATCTCAGTTGCAAAAGCTTTAGCAATTATAGCAGCTTCATTGCCAAAACCCGCAAGGTTTCGTAAGTTGAAATTCACATTTTCGATCGTATCTACCTTCGAGTCAAACTTTTGAGCTAAAACGTTCAAATCCTGGCTTTCGGCAAGAGCATTTTTCATGTTTTCTTCTAATTTCTTCAGCTTTAGGTCCTTTAAAACCAGTGGTTCAATTTTATCTTTGATCTCTTCCATTTCAGGTATACCCTCTTCCATAACTTTGGTAACAATAGCTACTATATAGGTATCCTCCATAGTGAAAACATGAGAAACGGAACCCACGTCTATTCCTTCTATAAATGACCATTGTATAATTGATCTGGGATAAGCAATGCCTGCAATTCTGTTACTCATTTTTTGTACGGTTGCACTTCTTTTCGATAATCCAAATTTTGTAGCAAGCGTATCGAAAGCTTCTGCAGTTGTGGCACTACCCTGGAATTCACTGGCTACAGCATATGCATCCTGAAAGGTTGCCTGCGAAGGAGTAATTTCAATATCAATTACTGCAACTCTTACCTTAGGAATGGCTTTGAGTTTATCGGTAACTTTAATAATATGAAATCCAAACTGGGATTCAGCCATAGTTACCTGTCCTATTTTATTATTTAATACGGCCTGGTTGAATGAATAAACCATTTGTCCGTCAGCAAACCAACCTAAGTCACCAGAATTTTCTGATGCAGAAGGATCATCTGACAATTGTTTAGCAAGATTTTCTAATGTGGCGGGATTACGTTTTACAACATTGAGTAAGCTGTCAGCAATTTTTTGTGCTTCTTCTTTTGTCCGGGTTATGTTTTCACCAGCCCTTAAAGCTCCTTTATAAGCAACAAGGATGTGACTGGCTTTCATTGAGTCAGGCCTTTCCTGCGTTTCTATCAATTTAGCCATATGCCAGGCATTATCCTGAATATAGGGCTCAACAAAAGTCCCGGGTTCTGAGTTAAAAACTACCGAATCAATCTGTAAAGGGAGTTCACCAGCTTTAAAAAATGTACTATCGTATCGTTTGTCTGATTCAGAGTTGACAAAAAGTACAATATTTTCAGTTGTTTTAAAGTCTTCAAATATATCGGCTACATCTTCTCTTATATTTTGTCTGTCCTGGGCAGAAGGCTTTACATCAAAAACTACATATTCTAAGTCGCGGGAAGCCTCTTGCTTGTAGTTTTGCTTATAGTCGGTATAATATTTATTTAAATCGACATCAGTAACCTTCACAAGGCTATCGTTTAAATAGGTTTGTTTTACCCCTACCAATCTGATCTTAGCATTTGTTTTCTTCTCGTTAAAATCACTCACCAGGAAAGTATCAGGCATAAAGTAAGCCTTGGTAATAAGATTTTTGTACTTGTTTTGCAAGTGATTGTCTTTTATCTCAAGTACAAGTTTATCCCACCATTGTTTATAAGGATCGTTTGATGGCCTGTCTTTAATGGTACTCATAAACTCAATGACCGTGGTAGGATCATATTGGCCTTCAGGTTTTCCCATCACATTGGTTAGTGTACTATAAACCTGGTTAATGTAAACATGCGGATTATTCCCATGAATTTTCTCAGCAAGTTCATCTTGTGATACAAGCAGTCCTAGTTTTTTGTATTCATTTTGTAATACAATATTCTGAACTATCTGATCGAAAGTTTGCTGCCTTAGCCTAAAAATCTCTTCACTTGAAAGGGTTTCTTTTTGTTGGTTTCTTTTCTGAAGTTCAAGGTTTTCTTCATATTTTGCATCAAAATATGAATAGTTTATTTCCTCGTCTAATACTTCACCTATATTAACAGTATTATTACTTCTGTTTCGGGGTTTTAGAAAATCACCAAGTACGAATGCTGCTAGTGCTACACCAATAATGATTATCAATAATCCTGATTGTCTTCTAATTGTGCCTATTACCGCCATAAAATCAATTTTTTTGAAAGAGTTTGCAAATGTACAATATCTTATTAAACATCGTACATTTTGATTAAAATAAATTAAACCTTGAGAGCTTTAATTGAATTAATTACCAGCAAAATTCGAAAAAAACCTAAGCTTATGCTAAATTTAGGAAAAGTCTGACTTTTTCGATGCGGGTTTCAGATGCCTCTTCAATAATAAACCTGAAATTAAATATGATAATTTCCTCGTCAGTAGGGGGAATACTTTCATGATTTTGGAGAATTAATCCACCCAGAGTTTCGTAATCTTCCGAAACAGGAAGTCCAAGCTGGTATTTTTCATTAAGATAATCAATCTCATGTCGGGCCGAAAATAGATACTCGTTTTGACTTATCTGGAATTCAATCAATTCTTCCATGTCATATTCGTCCTCAATCTCTCCGAATATTTCTTCAATAATGTCCTCCAAAGTGACAATACCCGAAGTGCCTCCAAATTCATCTACCACAATGGCTATACTTTTATGCTCTTTTATGAAAGTATTTAATACATTATGTGCTAAAATAGTTTCCGGAAAAACGGGGAGGGATCTGACAATGGATTTAATATCGGTGGGTGATTTAAACATTTCGGAGGAATGTACAAACCCGATGATATTATCAATATTTTCACTATAAATCAATATTTTTGAGTAGCCGGAGGTGATGAAAGTTTCAGCAAGGACTTCAATTTTTTCATTTTCTTCAAGTGCGGCAATTTCGGTTCTGGGAACCATACATTCTCTAAGCTTTACCTGCTTGAATTCAATTGCATTCTGAAGCATTTGAATTTCCTGTTTAACCTCATTTTCGCTGTGGATAGCAGGTTTAAACTCTTTTATATAATTATCCAGATCAACGGCATTAAACGAATAGCTTTCTGCTTGCAGTTTAATGTTAAATATTCTGCGAATTAGAAATTCAGATAGCCCTACTATCCCATGAATAAATGGATAAAATACCCAGTAAATAATATTGATTGGGATGGCAAAAACATTTAATATGGAATTGGATTTTAACCGGAACAGGACTTTAGGAATAAATTCGGCTGTAATGAGAATAAGAAAAGTTGAAATAATGGTTTGAATAATTAAGACAAGGAAACCGGAAGCATACTTTTCGGTGAGTAGCCTTGCAATAACGGGCTCCAGAATGTTTGCCATGGATATACCATAAATCACAAGTGCAATATTATTACCTAATAATAGGGTGCCTAATATTTTGGAAGGATTCTGCACAAAATAGGAGAGTATCTTAGCTGAGAATAAACCCTGATTTTTATCAAGTTCTATTTTTAGCTTGTTGGAACTCATAAATGCAATTTCCATCCCTGAGAAGAATGCTGAAAATAAGAGTGTGATAATGACTATATTAAAATCAAACATAATTATTACTTTTCGTCAGGGTAAATTTGAAATTCCCCACTGGGATTTTTAATTTCATAAAAACTGAAACTTTGATCTGAAATCAGGCCATCTCCAAATAATACTTCATCGGGCTTGGTAATCTTTACAAAAACTTCAGAATAAATAAGGCCTTTCTGCCTGTCCCATATCAGCTGTTCCGTTTCGAGCTTCTCATCTTTATCAAGGCTTCGGACAACCACATTATTCCTTGCTTCCATTATCTGTTTCTTCTCATAATTTATCCCATATTTTGCAGTAATGATAGTTTTTTCGTTCATTAGGGAATCAAAAAAGATCACTTTAAATCCGTCCGGAAACTCCATATAGGGCTCCTCTTTATCCGTAATGTTTAGCATTAGTGGTCCTTCCAGGTAGGCTTCTATTTTCCCTGAATCACTGTAAAACACTTCAATATCTTTCGCATACTCGTTAGGAAGAGAATCTGTAATATTCAAAGAGTTTATTGTATTAATGTCGTTTTCACAAGAAAAAAGCATTGTTGCGAAAAGAATCACAACAATGCCAATACTTTTTACTGCTATAATCTTCAACTTATATAAAAGTGAATCTTCCACCTGGATTATTAATCTGAAGTCCTTACGGTGGTGGATTCATTTATCCAGCACCCAACCGTATAGGGATCACCCTTTTTAAGGTCATAAAAGAATATTGTTTCAGTAGCAGGGAAATACTGTGTAAATGTATTAATCTTAGTATTTGCCAGTTCAGCAACTGAGGCATCAACAGCTTTAGCTTTATAGTATTTATCAACGGCTGCCCAATAAGCAACTTTTGTTGTAAGGTCATTATCTCCGCAACTTTTAGCAGTAGATGAATACATGTCACCAATTAAAATGTAGGCTTTACCTTCGTTGGGCCTTATCTTTATTACATCGTAACAATTTGCCCGCGCTTCAGCATGCTTATTTTGTTGAAACAGCACATTGGCAAGCAAGTAATGTACATCCGCACGCTCATTGTCATCTTTTTGCAACTCAATGGCTTTTTTGAGATATTTCACCGCGTCGTTTAATTTCTCTCTTTTAATATAAAGCTTACCAAGCAATTCAGCAGAGCTAGCTGACGGCTCAGGTTCAATTTGAACCAGTCTTTCAAGGGTATTAAGAAACAGGTCGGTGTCAGTACAATCCCTTTTATCCAATTTCCTGGTAATTTTTCTTAATAATTCAACATCATCAGGTTCTTCACTAAACTTCACCGAATAAATGCTAACAAGGTCAGGGCAGGTTGCATAAGGTTCAAATGAAAGTTCTATATTGCCCTGAACATTTTCCCAGTTCTTTACATCTTTCTCTTTCCCTTTTTCTTTAAACTTATTAATATTATATTCAATTATTTCACTGGTCTTGTCATAAATATCCACTAATACATCTTTGCCAAGTTTATCTTCCTTTACCATTTTTTCTGCGGTTCTAAAATAGTAGATCAAAATAGGGGCGTCAGACTCATTTTTCTCCAATTCAATGGATTTTTTTAATAGATTAAAAGCTTGCTCATAAGCTGAAGGGCGCAACAAGTATAAATCAGCCCCTTTTTTCCCTAAAACATATCCCTCATTTCCAAAGTACTTTATACGTTTGTCATATACCTGCATAAGGGTATCAATGTATTTTTCCTTTTTATCCTTATCTGTTTCAGTTTTTATTTTCTCTTCTACAAGCTTTTCGCCATGCAGGTAGATGTTTTTTGTACTTTTTGGGCAGTGTTTGAAAACCCACGACCATGGTTTATAGGCATCTTTCCACGCCTCGCTTTTATAGTTACTTTGTTTCCATTGTTTATAGAATTCGTAGTAAAGGGAGTTGTTCATAACGCAGGAAGTACTATCCTTTCCATACTTGGGTTCTGAGTCCTGCGAAAAAACAGAACTAAATGAAATTAGTCCAACTAGGATTGCTACGATTGTTACTTTTATTTTCATTTTTTTCAAATTGATATTATATAGGTATTTTATTTAACAAATATAAAAAATATCTACCACCCGTCGATTAATTATATCTTCTTTTGATGAACCATCTTTCGAATATTGCAATTCCAATGTTGACATTGTAGTAGTTTTCTTTAATCAAATTATTGCTCAACGTTCCTCTGCTTCCAATTTCAAAACCAATATTTACCATCGACCTTGATCCTCTTACTGAAACGTTTCTTACAGGTAAACCTATACCAAAAGTTATTCCAAACCTATTAATTTGCTCTCCATTCATAATTAAATTGGAAGAAGTGTAGTGAGCTCCAAACCTGTAATCAACTCTTTTAAAGTAAGAAAAACTGTTCGGATTAGGAATATAATGGCCTCCAGCCCTAAAAGTATGGCTGTTTGACAATGTATCCGTTTGGGTAAAATTCCGGTAATCTTCCCATTTGTCAAAATTGTATTCCAGTCCAACAAGCCATTGGTAATCCCTGGCGAAGCTTATTCCAGCACTATAGCCCATTGGCATAACAACCTGCCCTGCCACCCCATCAATAAAGCTGACGGTATCAGTATCGAGGTCAACTCCATTATTTTCCCCAAGGAATGATCTTACTAATTTTGTGCGTTTGGCGCTGAGTGATTGCTCCGGCCGAATAGTTGCTCCGGCAACAAGGATGTAGCTTTCTCCAACTTTAGCATGGTATTGAGCACCAAAATCAAACTTTACATCATTGATGGTATATGAGTTATTGGTTTTTGTGCTCAGAATAAATGCTGAGTCCGGGAAATTAATTTTTTGTATTCGGTCAATTGTTCCAAATATATAGTTGGCATTTGCCCCTATTGAAAAATTCTTGCTTAACCGCAATGCATTCCCCCAATAAAATTCGCTCAAACCTCCCTCTCCGTTGAATGTATATTTTATGGTTCCGGTTGTTTCATTGATATCGTAATCATTAACATCATACCCAACTTTGCTGAATGGAATAAGTCCAAAGCTGCTTTTCAACCAGTTTGTAATTGGGAATCCAAATAAAAGATGATTCATGGAGGATGAGGAATAAGCCTCGTTGATATTGTTTGTCCTCAGGTTGACAAATTGCCCCTGGACACCTCCTTCAAAAACAAAGGATGTGCTGTCGAAAGCAGTATAGGAAGCGGGATTTTGGAAGTTAACAGTAAAATGATCACGCATACCTGTACTTAGGTTTCCCATAGAAGCATTTTGAATATTGTTAGCATTCACTAAATTTCCTAATCCGAAAGCTGAATACGGGGAGCTTATGGAGGACTGGCAATAGGATTGGTTAATTGCAAAAGAAAAAATTACCCCTATTATCAATAACTTCCTGATGTTAATTCTTAACATTATATATGAATATGTCTTTTAATCCTTTCAGAACCAAATTTGAGACTGCAAAGATGTTATTTTTTAAATACTTATCAAAATAATTGGCCTCTCCTCCTGATAAAATAAATTTAATTTCAGGATATTCTTTTAGATAACGATCTGTAATTCCATTAATTTCAGCGATAATCCCATTCTTTACTCCCGAAAGAATTGAACCTTTAGTTGTATTGCCAATCAACCCGAAACCCTCTTCCATCTCAATTAACGGCAGTTTACCAGTAAAAGTATTCAATGCTTTTAACCTCATATGGGCGCCTGGCGAAATTGCCCCACCCCAGTATATTTGATCAGCTGTAATGAAATCATAGGTAATACAGGTCCCTGCTTCAATAATCAAAAGGTCGGAATTTTTAAAGATTTTAGTAGCAGCAATAACCGCGGCGATCCTATCCAAACCAAGTGTTTCGGGAGTTTTATAGTTATTTATTATGGGTAAGGGTATAGAACTATCCATAACCAAAAGGTTCTTTATTGGCTTCAGTGATTTTGTAATTTCCCCGATATTTCCTTTTACCGATGAAATAATGGCATTACTTAAAGGGGAGCCTTCATTGAATTCTACTTCAAATTCCCTGATTATTTCCTTCATCTGCGTGATGGAGAATTCTTTCGTCAGTTTAATATCAAGGATTTCTTCCCCCTTAAAAAGAGCAAGTTTTGTAAGGGTATTCCCCTGATCAATTACTAATAATAAATTTTCAATCACGCAATTATCTATTCTGAAATAAATTTAAAACCCTGCAAAGGTACTGCCTTTTAAAATCAGTCGCATTGGCATTATAATTTTTTAAGAAAAAATTTCCCTAATTAAATAAATGTGTTTACTTTTGCCACCCTTGATTTAAATCAAGAAAGTTCGTTTAAATGGTACCATAGCTCAGTTGGTAGAGCACAGGACTGAAAATCCTGGTGTCCCTGGTTCAAATCCAGGTGGTACCACTAAAACACCCTCAATTCTGCGGAGGGTGTTTTTTTATGCTAATTATTTATCCGATCACTTGCAATTTAGTTAGGTTTCCATTAAATTTGAAAAGTATATTTCACAGCAGTATAAATCCTTCTAAAATTTATCTTATGAAAAACCTGTTTTTAATCACCCTGAGTATTATTCTGCTTTCATCCTGCTGCGATAAGCAAACAAAAGATGCAATAGTTGACCTTGATCTTGAAATACAAAAAGTAGAACTTGTTCTTGAAAAATATGTTATCGCTAATGAAAAACAGGATGTTGACCTGGTTCATGATATTTGGGCAGCTGAACCTGATATTGTAGTTTTTGGGACCAACAGTGATGAAAAACTAATTGGTTGGGATGCCATTAAAAGTGCGATCGATCGTCAGTTTAATTCTTTTGAAGAAACCTTTATTTCGGTGCATGACCAGATTATTAAAATTAATGAAACCGGGAATACAGCCTGGTTTTCTGAAATCTTGAACTATAATTACATTTACCAGGGAGAAACAATGCAATTTGAAGGATTAAGATTTACCGGTGTTTTGGAAAAAAAAGGGGATGATTGGTTTATCGTACAGAGCCATATGTCAATACCCGGAAATCCAGATTAATTTTAAATTTCCTTTTCTCGGTTTCTCCTTTTAATATTTAATTGTAACACCTGTATTTATTTTCTCTTCCAGAATATCCTGAAGCTTGTAAGCATTAGAAGCCGTATTCCTGTTTGTACTTAAATTAAAAGCAGCTGGCCTGATATTTTTCACTGGCCCGGGCAGTTCGATTTCAGATTGGTAGGTTATCATCGATAAAATAGCAGGATCAGGCAAGCTTATATTTTCCTTCTTCAGGTACATCTTAACCCACGGCGTGAAATTTACCTTCTTTAATTTGTGCTTTTTGATTTTAACATATCCAGGAGTAAAAATCGTTTTCTTTGTGCCTGAAATGCTATATAAGGCCCGGTTAAGATATTTGGTATTTTCAAATTCAAAACTAAAAACAAAAAGGCCGTCAGGCGAATCAGTGATGAGTTCCACATTCGATATTCCAGGTTGACTAATTAATTGGTTTTTCAATTTTTGTGTTTCTCCAATAATCTGATCCTCAATAGAATTATCAAATAGACCTGTTAATAATCCAATCAATCCTCCCGATTCATTAATTTTTAAGGTATAGCTCAGCTTACCTGACTTATTTTCATTGACTGTGATTTTCTCAGAAATTTCAATACAACTTGTGAGAACAACGAATATTGAAAGAATTATAATGGGCCTGATTGTCTTCATTTTGTAAAAATTAGAAATTATTGTTTCAAAACGCCAGCACTTTTGACATATTGTTAAGAGTTTGATAATGAGACAAAAAACGTCAATTATTTATCAAATTATTGCATAAAAAACCTATTCGAATAAATTTTGTTACTTTTGCCCCCGTTAACGCCGGAGTATTATTTCCGGGAAACAAATTATTTATGAAACGAATTGAATCTATCGCTGATTTTAATGCGGAACTGTTTATTAGAAAACATTTTTCCAATTTGAGTGGTGATGATAGAATGGTAAGGGCCATGCGAAGCAGTGTTAAAGACACAATAAAAAAGGCTCTTGAAGCATATGATATTTCTAAATTTAAGCAGTAAAAAAAAGCCGTCCGATCTGGACGGCTTTTTTTTATTCAGCTAAAATCAATATTTTATTTTTCTGAACTTCAATTACTCCTCCTTTAATTTCAAAATACAAGGTTTCGTTTTGGGTATTCACAATTTTTACCTTGCCTTGTTTTAGCACTGAGATCAGCGGAGCATGATTATTGAGTATTTCAAATGATCCGTCTTTACCTGGCAATTGTACCACACTGGCTTCACCACTAAAAACTGTTTTATCAGGATTAATAATTTCTACGTTCATAAAAATATCTTTAGGATGATATTATCTCCAAATCCTATTTGCTTTCTTCAAGTAACTTTTTACCCTTTTCAATGGCCTCGTCAATTGTACCTACAAGGTTAAAAGCGGCTTCAGGATATTCATCTACTTCACCATCCATAATCATATTAAAGCCTTTGATGGTGTCTTCTATAGTCACCACACATCCTTTTATACCAGTAAATTGTTCTGCCACATGAAAAGGCTGGGACAGGAACCTTTGTACCCGACGGGCACGGTGGACCACTTGTTTATCTTCTTCCGACAATTCATCCATTCCAAGAATGGCAATAATATCCTGCAGTTCCTTATAGCGTTGTAAAATTTCTTTAACACGTTGTGCAGTGTTATAATGCTCTTCACCAACTACATCAGGAATAAGTATCCTGGAAGTTGAATCCAGTGGATCCACAGCTGGATAAATACCTAATTCGGAAATTTTTCGACTTAATACGGTAGTCGCATCAAGATGGGAGAATGTAGTAGCCGGGGCCGGGTCAGTTAGGTCATCAGCAGGTACATACACTGCCTGTACGGAGGTAATGGATCCACGCTTGGTAGATGTAATACGTTCCTGCATAATACCCATTTCTGTAGCTAAGGTAGGTTGGTAACCAACAGCTGAAGGCATCCTTCCCAACAAAGCTGAGACTTCAGAACCAGCTTGTGTAAAGCGGAAAATATTATCCATAAAGAAGAGGATGTCACGTCCACCTGATTTTTCATCACCATCACGGAAATATTCTGCTACGGTAAGTCCCGATAGGGCTACCCTAGCGCGGGCTCCCGGAGGTTCGTTCATCTGTCCGAAAGTAAGAGTAGCTTGAGATTTAGATAATTCTTCACGATCCACTTTAGATAAATCCCAACCACCTTCTTCCATACTTTTAATAAACTCATCGCCGTATTTAATAACGCCTGATTCAATCATTTCCCTCAATAAGTCATTTCCTTCCCTGGTGCGTTCTCCAACTCCGGCAAACACCGATAATCCTGCATACTGCTTAGCAATATTATTGATCAGTTCCATGATGATCACGGTTTTTCCAACACCAGCGCCTCCAAACAACCCAATTTTACCCCCTTTGGCATAAGGCTCAATCAGGTCGATTACCTTTATACCTGTATACAATACTTCTTTCTGTGTGGTCAGGTTTTCATATTTCGGCGGGTCTCTGTGAATAGGATAACCATCTACTTTAGAAACATCGCCAAGGCCATCGATAGGATCGCCAATAACATTAAAAAGCCGACCCTTAATGTCATCTCCAACAGGCATGGTAATTGGCCTTCCTGTAGCTACTACATCCAATCCTCGTTTCAGGCCGTCTGTCGAATCCATAGCAATAGTCCGAACAGTATTTTCACCAATATCCTGCTGGCATTCAAGAACCAACTTTGTACCGTCTTCTTTGGTAATCTCTAATGCATCATAAATGTTAGGGAGATCTTCTTCACGATCAAATGAAACGTCAATAACCGCCCCAATGATCTGTGAAATTTGTCCTACTTTCTGTTTACTCATAGGTTCAGATTAAATTTTGGGCAAAGATAAAATAAATTGTGATTTATTAAGCCAAGCGTGACTTAAAATTAAGTAAAAAATGTGTGAATGAGGATTATAAAAAAGGGGAATACTATTTTTTAAAGAATTTTTTTTGAAAAAGTATGAGGATAAATACGCCTACGGTTATGGAAGAATCGGCAATATTAAATACCGGACGGAAAAATACGAAATCCTGACCTCCCCAAATAGGAAACCAGGAAGGGTAGTAGCCATCGATTACCGGGAAATAAAGCATATCCACCACTTTACCATGTAAAAAGCTGCTATAACCTCCTTCTGGAGGCATAAAAACGGAGGTTTGATGAAAACCGCTTTCGTTAAATATGATACCGTAAAATGCGCTGTCGATGATGTTGCCAAGAGCCCCGGCAAAAATTAGTGAGATACTTAAAATCAAACCAAAGGGCTCCTTTTTATGAATAATTTTAGCAAGGTACCAACCTATGGCAATTACTGCAATGATCCTGAAAATGCTCAATGTCATTTTGCCAAACTCCCCGCCAAACTTCATTCCAAATGCCATTCCTTCGTTTTCAGTAAAGTGTAAAATAAACCAATTGCCTAAAATGGCAATTTCACCTCTTGTACCTATAAGCATATTTGTTTTAACCCAGATTTTTAATATCTGGTCAGCAATAAGAATGAGGAAAATAATTATAAGCGCCTTTTTCAAAATCAGTTGTAAAGATTGATTCGGTTATCGTTTTTGAGGTTGATTAAGTTTGGCATCAATGCTCAGTGTGGCATGTGGGACACTCAATAACCGTTCCCTGGAAATTAATTTCCCAGTCACCCTGCAAATTCCGTATGATTTATTCTCTATCCTGATCAACGCATTCTCGAGCGAATTAATGAATTTTTGCTGACGAGCAGCCAGCCTGCTATTCTCCTCTTTAGAAAGGACCTGGTAACCTTCTTCCAATACTTTAAAAGTGGGTGAAGTATCGTTAGTGTCGTGTTCATTGGCATGTGAATAGGCATCGGTCAGCATCTTTAAATCTCCCCTGGCTTTTTCGAGTTTATCTATTATCAATACACGAAATTCTTCAAGTTCCTGATCACTATATCTTCTTTTCTCAGTTCCTCCTTTTATTTCTTCCTTTGTCATAGCAATAATATATTAAATGAATAATCTTATCTATACGTACTTAAACTAATTATGTTTATTAATCTGTATGTTGGTTGATAAATTTTCAATCAACTCAATTGTAAGCATTTCCTCCCGGGATAACCTTTCCTGAAAGGATAAAGATTCCGCCAGGGTTTCTGAACAAATATAATCAAAATTCTTACTTACTGCACTTTCTATTTCATTGTTTTTTTCAAGGATTATAGTAATTTTATCAGTAACCTCAAAATCCTTGTCTTTTCTTATATTTTGTATCCTGTTTACCAATTCCCTGGCAATACCTTCATGTTTTAATTCATCCGTAATTGTTACATCAAGAGCTACTGTAAGAGGCCCCAAAGTGGTTATTAACCAACCCGGAATGTCCTGTGTGATTATCTCCACATCCTGCAAGGTAATTTCAACTTTTTCATTTGAAGTTGTAAACATTAGAAAACCATCTGTCTCAAGGGTTTCGATTTGTTCTTTTTGCAACTGACTGATACTTGCTGCAATTTGCTTCATCATTTTGCCATACTTTGGCCCCAGTGTTTTAAAGTTTGGTTTAACCTGTTTTACCAGCATACTGTCGTCTTCCATAAATACTATTTCCTTCACATTCACTTCCGACAGTATGAGGGAGGATACTGCGTTTACTTTTTCTTTAAATCCACCATTTAAAGCGGGCATCATGATTTTATTCAGCGGTTGCCGCACCCTGATGTTAGTTTTCTTTCTCAAGGATAAGACCATCGAAGAAATTTTCTGGGCCAATTCCATCCGTTCTTCCAGGTCTTTGTCAATAATTGAATTATCTGAAACCGGGAAATCAGTAAGATGAACCGAATTGGTGCTTATCCTTCCGCTCACTGAATTGAGATCAAGAAATAATTTTTCAGCAAAGAAAGGTGCCACAGGTGAAATCAATTGGGCGATTACCTCCAGACACCGATAAAGTGTTTGATACGCAGATATTTTATCATGACTATATTCCCCTTTCCAAAACCTTCTTCGGCTTAATCGCACATACCAATTGCTTAAGTGCTGGTCGACAAAATCCATTATGGCTCTTGTAGCTTTGGTTGGCTCATAGTCATTATAAAAATCATCCACATTTTTAATAAGTGTATTAAGCTCTGATAATATCCAGCGATCCAGTTCTGGCCTTTCGCTGGTTGGTACTTCATTTTCGATGTAATCAAAACCATCAATATTCGCATATAATGAAAAGAATGCATAGGTATTATAAAGAGTACCAAAAAACTTTCTTCTGACTTCGTCAATTCCATTGGAATCGAACTTCAGATTATCCCAGGGCTGAGCGTTAGATATCATATACCATCGGGTAGCATCAGGCCCGTACTTTTCAATTGTTTCAAAGGGGTCAACTGCATTGCCCAGGCGTTTCGACATTTTGTTCCCATTAACATCCAGTACCAGTCCGTTTGATACGCATGTTTTAAACGAAACCGAATCAAAAACCATGGTTGCAATGGCATGAAGAGTAAAAAACCATCCCCGGGTCTGATCAACTCCTTCGGCAATAAAATCGGCAGGGAAAAAAGAATCCAGTTTATCTTTATTTTCAAATGGATAATGAAACTGGGCATAAGGCATGGCTCCTGAATCGAACCATACATCAATCAGCATGGGTTCTCGGGTTAATTTCTTCCCACTTTCAGAAACCAATATAATGTTATCCACATAAGGTTTATGAAAGTCGAATGTTTGATAATTATCCTTGGTATTATCACCCGGGAGATAGTTTTCCAATGGATTGGAATCCATAAATCCGGCTGCAAGCGATTTATCAATTTCTTGCTTAAGTTCCTCTGCTGAACCTACGCAAATTTGTTCTTCTCCATCCTCACTAATCCAAACTGGCAGAGGAACTCCCCAGAACCGCGAGCGGGATAAATTCCAATCCACAAGATTTTCCAACCAATTTCCAAACCTGCCGGTACCTGTAGCCTGGGGTTTCCAGTTGATGGTATTGTTAAGTTCAATTAATCGTTCTTTAAATGCCGTTGTTTTGACAAACCATGAATCAAGAGGATAATAGAGAATAGGTTTATCGGTACGCCAGCAGTGCGGATAGGAGTGCTCGTACTTCTCTGTTTTAAAAGCTTTATTTTCTTTTTTAAGTTTAACGATGATATCAATATCTACTGAATCATCAGAATCAGGATTGTAATTCGGATCATATTCTGACTTAACAAACTTCCCGGCAAATTCTCCCATTTCATCAATAAACTTTCCCTGTTTATTGACCATGGTTAGTGAGCCAACCCCATTTTCTTTTGCTACCTTAAAGTCATCTGCACCAAAACTTGGTGCAATATGAACGATGCCCGTACCTTCTTCTGTCGTTACAAAATCGCCTAATAAAACTTTAAATGCATCCCCATCTTCGGGTTGGGCAAAAGGTAATAATTGTTCGAAGCGGATATTTTTAAGTTCTTTACCTTTAAATTCTCCTACCACCCTGAAAGGGATTTTTTTCTGGCCTGCTTCGTAATCTTCCAGCTTTAATTCTGCATTGCTTTCAGGAAAATATTTATTGAGCAGATCTTTTCCCAGTATAACCGTAATAGGCTTATAAGTATAAGGGTTAAAAGTCTGTACTTTTAAATAAGTAATTTTTGCCCCTACAGCCAGGGCAGTATTTGAAGGCAATGTCCAGGGAGTGGTTGTCCATGCCAGGAAAAAGAGATTACCATGGATGTTGTCGAATAAAAATTCTGACCGTTTATCCTGAACCACTTTAAATTGGGCTACAACAGTATTGTCCTTGACATTTTTGTAACATCCGGGCATATTCAACTCATGGGAGCTGAGTCCGGTTCCTGCTGCAGGAGAGTAAGGCTGAATAGTGTGCCCTTTATAAAGTAAGCCTTTTTCGTATAATTGCTTTAATAGCCACCAAACCGTTTCGATGTATTTATTATCGAAAGTGATGTAGGGGTCATCCAGGTCGACCCAATAGCCCATTTTTACGGTGAGGTCGTCCCAAATATCTTTATATTTCATTACCTCCTTACGGCAGGCTTTATTATAATCTTCTATCGAAATTTTCTTCCCAATATCCTCCTTGGTAATTCCCAATGATTTTTCTACACTGATTTCCACAGGCAAACCGTGGGTATCCCAACCCGCTTTACGTTCCACCAGGAATCCTTTCATGGTTTTATAACGGCAAAAAATATCTTTAATAGCCCTGGCCATTACATGATGGATGCCTGGTTTTCCATTAGCTGAAGGAGGCCCTTCATAAAATATAAATGGTTTATGCCCCTTTCTGATTTCAAGGCTCTTCTCAAAGGTATTTTGGTTCTCCCAATACGCACCAATCTCTCTTCCGATCTGCGTTAAATCCAGCTTTTTATATTCCGTATACTTTTGTTCCATTTAATGGCAATTTCAATTATTCTTAAAAAGTGTGCAAAGATAAAAAAATATTGTTTCGGCTTTATTAAATCATTGAAACTATGATTTTAAGAGTTTTAATGTTGAAGTTAAAGTTCGACAATTGCAAGGATAAAAAAAGGCTGCCCAAACAGGGCAGCCTTTTAAAATTAACTGTTATTCGGGTTATTTGATAATAACGCGTTGTGAAATTCGTCCTTCATTGGTATCAATCTGGAAGAAATAAATTCCTGACCGATAGTCTGAAGTATTCACTTTATATACAGTGTTATTTACTTCTTCATTCGAAATAACCTGTCCTGAATAGTTATAAATTGTAATCGACTCAATTGTGTAGTCGGATTCAATATTTACAACATTACTTGCAGGGTTCGGGAAGATTTGAGTTGCACTTAAAATGCTTTCTTCAATACTGGTTAAAACATCCACAGTAATCGGATCAGAACATTCTGATTCACCATCGTCGTAAACGGCAGTTACACAGTATTCGTATAGACCTGAAGTAGCAACATTGTCGGTGTAAGTAGTAGTAGGAGCAGCAACAAAGCCGATCACACTACCTTCACGTTTTACATTATATCCAGTAAGTGCTTTGGTTGAATTCGGATCCATTTTATTGGCAATACCAGTTGATCCGGCAGCGGCAAATGAACCGTCATTGGAAGCAAAGCTTGCAAAGTTACCAATAGGAGCAGCAGATCCGTCAGCAGCTTCTACCCAACCGGCAATATTCCAGTTGTAGTCGAGGCCATAGTCGGTTGACATGGATACCCATGCACCTGCAGTGGAGATCATATCGCCATTGTAAGCAACTGCTGGGCCATCATCGCAACCTGCAGGGAATGTACCAGCTCCATGAGTAACTTCATAACCAAACCAGAAATCATCGGTTCCGTTAATGGTAACAGGGTTGTCAAGAATTACTTCGTTCCAATCATCTACAGTAAAGCTTGCCACAGCCTGGCTTAAAACTTCGTTATTTCCTGCAGAACCTGTCCATACTTTAATAACATAAGTAGCAGCGGCATCACCGTTTGCAAAGAATTGTACTTTAGTCAGAGAAAGGCCATTATACATTCCAAGGTCAGCAGGATACCAGTGTGAAGCACAACTGAATGTACCACCATTGGTAAGTCCGATTCCGTTACCGGTATTAGTACCAGCATCCCATTGCATCCATGCATTGCCCGGAGCATCCCAGTTCAGTACGATATCCTGATTTACGATAACTTCAGCAGGACCTGTTAAGTTAGTAGGAGCAGGGAATGAACCACCAGGAACAACCACATCATCAGCACATACTGGTTGTGATTCCCCGTCATCATAAACTGCAGATACACAATATAAATAAGTACCTGTGGCAAGTCCTTCATCAAGATAGGAAGTTGCAGCCGGGTTATTTACATAAGCAATGTTTGTTCCATCACGAAATACGTTGAAACCTTCCAACATTGATTTCGCTGAATTGGTATTTTCCATTTGTTTCATAGTGTATTCAGTAACGGTTAATGCGTTACCAGGAATTCTTGAAGCAGCAGTACTATTTGTTGTTACATTTACTTTAGGAGCTTTAACAACTACTTTGTCTTCACCTGTCATGATCCAGAGATCCATCAGGAAGTCACCAATAGTGGAAAGTGTAAATGCGCTGTAATTGCCTAAAACGCCATTATATGACATACCATCAGGGCCAACGTTATCGCTATCGAGGCAAGGATATGCATCAGCAGGATCATTGCTTAAGGGCTCAAGGAATATTCCAACAAGTCCGCTTTCACCTGCAATTGAACCAAGTGATACACCTTCTTCCCAAACATCATTACCTGTAGTCTGGAGGTTATCAATAACGGCAACTTCAGTATAGGTATCCCAATCAACAACATGCAATTTATAATCCCATGTACCCATAGTTCCCCATGATGAATGACGGAAGTCAAGCATTTCAATAGTAGCACCAGGATAAGCAGAGATATCATAAACTACACCATATCCATTATTATATGCCTGGAAGTATCCGTTTTCGTTGTTGCCATCATGTTGAATAAGTTCAACTAACTGTCCTGCACCTGCTGGAGGATCCCATGTAACGAGAACATCGTTAGGTGGAGTAAGTGTAGCTTCAACATTATCTGGTCCAGCCCATTGCGGTGGTCCGTATTCCTCAATTTTATAGTTATCAAAATGGAAGAGTGGGTTACCATTCACACCGCCATCCCATGCGTAGAAGTTATTTCCACCCAATTGGTTAAGTGTTCCTGTACCAAATGTACCGGTACTCCACTGCCAACTGATAATCATTTGATTATCAAACCAGAATTCAGCATAGTCATTGTCAAGGTCAACAATAGTTTTAACCGGATACCAGGTATCATAGTTAAAGTTAAACGGAGCAGCTAATGCAGCACCAGCATCAATGTTACCCTGTCCCGGGTTGGTTTCACCAAAGTATACCTGCATTCCCCACTGGCTTCCTGCACCTGCAAAATCCTGTAAAGTATTGAAGTAAGCATCAGCACCTGTTGGGATATAAATATCGAAAGTAATTACATAACCACCATCCGTCCAGTTAGGCATAACATAAACGCAGTCGTTAGTTCCGGTAATCTCTACTACATTAGATCCATTATCAACGATGTAGGGGTCTTCAGCACCACATGGAGCATTACTCCAGGTGGTCCAGTCATCAGGATTAACACAAGCCAGTTGATCACCTACTGAATAAGCTTCGAAATCATCTTCAAAAATAACTGTAGGAGTTGTTCCGCCTTGTTCGTCAAAACATACATCATCATAATATGCTCCTGGAGCACCACCAGTATTAGCGCCGTAATAATCAACACCACCAATGGTATTAGCGTTAACAAACTCAGTCATCATAGTACCATCGAAGTATACTTTGGCCATACCGGCATCCATATCAAATTCAATTTCAACCATGAACCAGGTGTCCATAGTATAGGTATAGGTATCTGTACTTTGTCCTGCAAAATATCCTGTTCCATCATCGTCAAAATACAATTCAATAACCCATGCTACACCAGGTGCAGGATCTGACTGAATATTAAAATATCCTGAGAATCCGGTTGGTACGTACATCATATGTGAATATACCCATTGTCCTGTAGAAATTGGAGTGTCATCCAATTCAAGGATCAGGTCGACAGTTCCTGCATTCACAGTAAATGAATTACTTGGAGTGGATGAATACATATCACTAACAACAGCGTCCTCTGGTCCACCGGGAGCACCTGACCATGTAGTCCATGAGCCACCAAGCTGGTCAGCAACAAATCCGCCAACTGTTAAGGCATCAAAGTTTTCACAGTTCATCTCTTCCATAATGGTCACTTCATCTGTATTTGAAGCTCCGGATTCGCCTTCATCATATACGGCAGTTGCCCAGTAATCATAAGTACCAGGATCCACGCTCATATCTGTGTACCAGGTATCAGTAGTGTAACCTACCATACCGTCGGTATTATATACATTATAACCCAATAAAGCTTTGCTAGAAGATGGGTTGAATTTATTTACAATAGTTCCAGCACCATTGGCAACAAATGAACCTGTTGCATTTGGGTTGGTTGATTTCACCATTGGTTTTGCAGGATAAGTAGCATCAGTTGACATTACATAAGCAGCAAGGTTCCAGTTAAAGTCCAGGCCATATTCAAAACCCATACTTACCCATGATGTTCCGTCTAATGAAATCATATCTCCGCTGTATTGCACAGCTGGACCATCATCGCAACCTGCAGGGAAGGTAGACGCACCATGGGTACATCCGTAACCAAACCATAATTCATCAGAAGCATCAATCGTAATTGGAGTAGTTAAACTAACTTCATTAAATTCATCCACAGTAAAGGAAGCTACAGCCTGGCTCATAATCTGAGTACCGGCATTTGCACCAGTCCAAGCCATGAGAGTGTAGGTAGCTGCAGGGTCTCCATTAGGGAAGAAAGAAAGTTTTGTAATTTCCTGTCCATCGTATGGAGCAAGGTCTGCAGGTGTCCAATGTGAGGCAGTATAGAAAGTTCCACCAGCTGTGAGTCCAATTCCGTTACCAGTATTTATTCCGGCATCCCACTGGATCCATTCGCCAGATCCACCTCCGCCCGGAGCAGTCCAGGTACAATATACATCTACATTATTTTGAACTTCAGCCATAAAATCTGTGGGAGGCTCAAGAAATACACCTTCACCTACTGTGATGGTATAATCTTCAACTTCACCATAGTTAGCATCTCCACAAGGCACTGGAGGTGTGCTATAAGTCATCCTAACCCGCATACGGTAATCTCCATTAGGAGTTCCGGCAGGAACAGAAATATCACCGGTAAATGTAGCACCAGTGCCACCTACATTAAGGAGTTGGAATTCTTCGTCACCACCCTGATCAAAAGTATAATCCATATTCCAGTCAACCCAGCAGATAACAATGTCAGATGCCCATGCATTTCCGTTAGTAACAGTAATGGCTTCTGAAGCGCCGGCATCGATGGTTGTTGACTGATCAGTATAATCGGCAACACCACCCTGCCATGCACTTGCATTGTCGATATCACCACAAAGTACATTGGCAATCCATTCGTCTTCTATTTGAGTAGTCGCATCGCAATATGCAGCTACCATATTCTCAACGGTTTTTGTCTTACAGTCATTAGATGCATTTTCATCACCTGTTAAGTCTGTACATGCTTCAAAATCATACATGCCTATTGCTGAAAGGTCAACAGTAGTAGCAAAAGTATGATCGTACGTATCACCACCGTTAATGGTAGCTGAAATTGTTTCAACTACTGGTGTTCCACCATCTAATGTAAAGGATACATCAAAGTTTGATTGAGCAGCTGTACCGTGGTTTTTAATGGTAACAGTAACTGCTTCAGCATTGGTAAGGCCAACACCAGATACAGGTGCAACAATAGCTGAAATTCCAACATCATTGGTTGGTAATGGACCGGAAGAACATAGTTCAAGACCCCAGATGTTTACATTCTGAGCGGTTCCCATAATTGTCCAATAGCCAGGGACAAGTGAGTTATCGATACAAAGTCCACCAGCAAGGTCAACAGCTGAAAGTACAGTTCCAACATCGAAAGTTGTACCGGTTTCAGTACCAGAAGGAAGGTCAATTTGTACCAATGTACTCAGGTTAGTACCCACTTGTGCGTATCCCCAAAGATAAGGACCTTCACCACAATAGCTGGAACCCTGATAGGCAAAGCCATAATAGCTATCGCCCGTTGGTCCAACCGGGAAACTTCCCAGGTTAGCACCTGTCATATCAAATTTTGTGATAGCAGTACCCCAGTTATTGGCATAAAACGCATCGTCATCTTCGTTATATGCGATGGCACGGCAAGCTGTTGGAGCAGTAAACGTACTGATCATTGCAGCATTTGCTAAATCCATTTCAAATACTGTAGTTGCAGCAGCACCACCATAAAAATAGGTTCCATTGTACGCAATGTCACGGCATCCAGTAGAACCGGCTACAGTAATTTCTTCAAGGTAAGTTCCATCCATACCGTACCTGTAAAATTGGCCGGTACCGTTCCATTTAGAGGTATAGATGTAGTTTCCATCAGTTTCAATTCCTGCTTCTCCACCACCTACACCTACTGGCCACTCAAACTGTAAATCAAACAACGCGTCCGAAGCAATCGGTGCGAAAGGTTTTTTAGGCCCAATATCTGACACAGATGTTTGCGCCCACAGTACACTTACTGAGATCAGTCCCACCAAGAGTACCAGTCCTAATTTTGTAAAAACTTTCATAATAATTAAAAATTTAGTTTAGAAATGTTTAGAATGATTCATTTTTTTTCAGAACAGCAAATATAGCTATTTTTTAATAATTACAAGTAAAATAGGGATAATTCTTGCAATTTCTTTTCCTCTGGGTTATGCTATGTTTATGGATGACAAGAAATCAAATTGCATAGTTGTCTTACTATTTGTTAAAGAATTGTTATTGGTTAATAATTAAGTATAATTTTTACCCTGCCATATATCCAGCTCAAGCATTTTATTTTCAATCAGATCCATCAGTTTGTCCGTGCGGACTGACCCCCAGCCCGGGCCGGCCAAAAATCGGGGTGGTACTTCAGAAGTAAACCTTTCAATAATAAATTCAGGATTTAAATTGCCAACAAAGCGGGCAATAAAATTTACATAATCATCAAGACTAAATAAATTATATTCTTCGGGATTCAAGGCAAAATCATTCGCCATTTGGGTACCTTTGATTATTTGTAGCTGATGAAATTTAATTGTAGTAAGAGGAAGCCGCGATAGAATTTCTGCCTCTTTCATCATTTCTTCCCTGCTTTCGCCGGGTAAGCCAAATATTATATGGCTCCCAACATGAATACCATGTTCATGGGTTTTATTGATGGCTTCAGTCGTTTGTTCAAAGGTGTGCTTGCGGTTTATCCGTTCCAGCGTTTTATTGTAACACGACTCAATCCCATACTCAATAATTACATAATGTGTTTTACTTATTTCTCTAAAATATCTAAGTTTTTCTTCATCAATTACATCCGGCCTGGTACCAATTACAATACCCACTACCTGTGGATAATCAAGAGCTTCTTTATATATTTTTTGCAATTCTGATAAGGAGGCATATGTATTGGAATAGGCCTGGAAATATGCCAGGTATTTTTTAGCCCGGCGATATCTTTTTTTATGAAATTCAATCCCTTCTTCAATTTGCTGAGATACAGATTTCCGGGGTATGCAATAGGATGGGTTAAAAGCATCATTATTGCAATAGGTGCAACCACCTGTCCCCTGCGTCCCATCCCTGTTCGGACAGGTAAATCCAGCATCAATAGAAACCTTTTGCACCCGTTCACCAAATTCCTTCCTGAAGTATTCGGCATAGGAATTAAATCGTCTGTTATCTTTCCATGGATAATTCATAAAAAAAAGCTGCCCAAAGATAGACAGCTTTTTAATTCTTTTCCCGCTTTTGAGTTTTAACATTGGCAGGACTAAAGTAATTTAAAGCGGATCAGTAACAATAGTTGTGTCCAACATCTGTGGCTCAGCAGCAGGTAGCACTGTCACATCTTTTACTTCAAGGGCAATTTTTTGAATGGCCAGGCCCATTTCATCATATCCTTTACAATCTTTAAGAAAGACAACCTCTTCAGCCAGTTTGTCAAAATTTGGTTTATACTCTTTCTTAAGGGCTATAAAATATTTGTCCGTAGCATATTTTTCTAAATTAATATTATTGACAATTGCTAATCTTGCAAAAGATTTTACAATATGATCAATTTCTGCCTGATCAAGCTCCATATCGGCTCCTGCTTTTAATTGGAGATCAGTAAGTTCCTGACTAAGTTGGAATGAATTTTCCAGGGCATTTTTTATTTCTTCAGGTGCCTGAGAAATATCCACCTTTTCTTTCTGAGCACAGGAAGAAATTACCAGGGCAAGGAGCGTAATTTTTATGATTGAAATTAACTTTTTCATATGAAATATTTTTCTGATAAATTTATTTAGTAAAATTATTTTGTAGCTCGTTCCAAACGTTTCATGATGGAAAATACAAATGCCGCTGATACCAGGCAACACATCACAAATATTGCCCAAAGCTGCCATAGTTCGATCTTTTCCCACAATGTACTTCCTACGAATAATAATTTGTTACCCACTGCTGTAGCAAGTAGCCATCCGCCCTGCATAAGACCCTGAAACCGTGAAGGGGAAACTTTAGAAACGAAGGAAATACCCATGGGGCTCAGGAATAATTCAGCTATCGTTAGTACCAAATAGGTATTGATAAGCCAGTAAACAGAAACCCTGTCGGGTGAGGGGGTTCCTGCAAGTGTCAGCGGTGAATCAAGCCCGAACGAACTGAAAATCATGACCACAAATCCAAGTCCTGCGAGAATCATCCCTATTCCAATCTTGCGGGGAGTTGAGGGCTCGATATTCCTGTTTCTAAGCCAGGTAAAAAGAGCAAGGATTACCGGTGTAAGGAATACGATGAAAATTGGATTGAACGACTGGAATATTTCGGGTTCAATGGCATTTAATGCGTCAAACCTGGAATACAGGTAATAGCCCACGCCTGCCCCGGCAATCATAGCAACAGCCCCGAATAACCTGCTCGTGCTCTTATTATTGCGTTTTACAACCTGAACCAGGCCAAGAATAAATGCAAAAATGCAAAGTAGAGAAGGAAGGGTAAATAACATATTAGTAATTGGTTCCACACTATTGGCCGTATAATCTCTGGCAAACATTGATAAGGTAAGCCCGTTCTGATGGAATGACATCCAGAAGAATATGACCACCATAAATACAAGCAGAAGGGCATTTAAACGTGGCCTTTCTTCTTTTGTTGAACTCAGGTAAATCCACGATACAAACGCAAAGAATAATCCAATCGCCATACCAAGAGAGAATTTATCAAGTAGAAAATGGAATACTACAGCAGTGCCTGCCATAATCCCTAATGAAACCAATATTTTAACCAAACTCGATTTTCCGATTGCTTCTGTTTTGTTTTGTCCCCCTCCTGAGGCAGCTTCAGCTTCCGCAATCTGGGATTTTTTATCGGGTAACATTTTCTTAAAGAAAACGAATATTACCATACTGATGACCATCGAGAATGCAGCGATACCAAAAGCATAGTTGTAGCCGGTAGCAAATGCTTCAAGATAATGTTTTACAAATTCAGTAAGGCTGGAAACATTGGCATTGGCCATCATTTCCGAGGCTCTTTGTGCGAAGCCGGGAACGGATTCACCAACAAAAATTTTATCCGCACCTGTGTATTCAAGTGTATTAATTATGGGTAATTCACCCGTGTTGAATTTTGCAGCATAAGATTGAAGGTCGGCATTGTATGCAAATCCCTGGCTTTTCAAATACCAGTTACGGATCCCATTGGCAGCAAAAGGTGCTACAAGTGCGCCCATATTTATACCCATATAAAAAACACTAAATGCAGAGTCTCTTAATTTCTCATATTTGGGATCATCATACATTTGACCAACAATAGCTTGTAAGTTTCCTTTAAACAATCCATTGCCAAGTGCAATAACTGAAAGTCCGGCAATTGTAAAAGGCAAAGCCAGGCCGGGTACAGTCATAAAAACATATCCCCCCAACATGGTGACAATTCCAAATAAGATTGTCCCTTTATAATTTCTTGTCCCGTCAGCGATCAAACCACCAATGAGGGCGGCCCCATAAATGCCAAAATAAAACCAGCTGTAAACATCACCGGCAGCTGTAGCATTCATATTATACTTGGCCTGTAAATAAAATACCAAACATGCCATCATTGTGTAAAAGCCAAACCTTTCTCCCATGTTGGCAAAGAAAGCGACCAGAAGTCCTTTAGGATGTCCTTTTAACATAATTTTTTATTTAAGTTTATAATACCTGATTTTTGTAAAGTGTACAAAAATAATTAAATATTTAAGTTGACCAATTTGATTCAATATTTCATAATCAGTATAAATAAATAATCTTTTTTATACCTTGGCTGTAATAGTTTTTAACATATATCGTCTAGCTTTACAGAATGACAGTTGAAACATTTAAAATAGAAGTGCTTCCTATTAAAAATAAGCTGTACAGGTTTGCATACAGATTAATGAAAAGTATTCCTGAAGCAGAAGATATTGTACAGGATGTTTTTATAAAACTGTGGTCGAATAAAAAGAAACTGGCGGAAATTAAAAGTATTGAGGCATTTGCCATGACAATGACAAAAAACTTATGCCTCGACAGGTTAAAATCGAAGAAATACGGGCATTATGAGCTGACCGAACAACATGATGAAATTAATGATAAAACACCTTTTGTTGAAGTGGAACAAAATGATGCATACCAACGGGTTAGAAAATTAATTGAGGCGTTGCCCGAGCAACAGAGGATGATTATTCATTTAAGGGATATTGAAGGTTATGAATATGCAGAAATTGCCGAGGTACTAAATATTACCGAAAACACGATCAGGGTAAATTTATCCAGGGCAAGAAGAAAGATTAGGGATACTATGGTAAAAAATTACAACTATGAATTTACAAAGAATTGAAGATTTGATCCTAAAATATGAAAATGGCGAAACCTCACTTGCTGAAGAGGAAGAGTTACGCGATTTTTTTAGCAGGGATCAAATTCCTGTTCAGTTTAAAGCGTATGGAGAAATCTTCGGGTTTTTTGGTGTTTCAAAACAGGAAACCATTGCAAACCCTGATTTTGATATGGCCATACTGGAGCAGATACATGATATGGAGGAACCCAAAAAAACCCGATTTTACATCAGATATTTATACCCCATTGCCGGGATTGCTGCCAGTATCCTGCTGATTATCGGATTATATTTTTCAAGTTATTTCAATAATGCACCTTTGGGTACTTATGATGACCCTGAAATTGCTTATGCCGAAACCCGTAAAATTTTATTGAAGGTTTCAGGAAATTTAAATTCAGGATTGGATGAACTTTCAAATGTGGAAGAATTAAATAAGGGAGTTTCGGAATTAGAAAATATGAGGGCCTTTAATGTAGGTGTAACCAATTTCAGGAAAATCTCCATTTTAGATAAATCAAAAGATATAATAACACAAAAATCAAAATAGTATGAAAACAAAAAACATCAAAATGCTTGTGGTTGCTCTTTTAATGGCACCCATAATGTTATCCGCCCAAAGCCCTGCCGATGCTTTGTTCGATAAATATTCCGGCCAGGAAGGATTTACTTCTGTTTACATTACCCAACACATGTTCAGTTTATTTGCAAATGTGGAAACTCCTGAAGAGGAAGAAGGATTCATGGATCTCATTAAAGGCCTGAAATGTATTAAGATCATTACTGTAGATGAGGAAAATTCACCGGAAATGAACGGTAAGGTTAACTTTTATGCTGAGGTAATGAAAGATTTCCCTAAGGATATGTATGAAGAACTGATGGTAGTTAAAAAGAAGGACCAGGATATTAAGTTCCTTATTCTTAAAAAGGGCCAAAAGATAAGTGAACTGCTAATGATCGTTGGCGGAATAGAAGACAATGCCCTCATAAGTATCCAGGGAGATATTAACTTAAAAACCATTTCAAAACTTTCAAAATCCATTCAGATTGAAGGGATGGAAAATCTTGAAGAAATTGATGACAACCAAAAAGAAAATAAATAATAATCACTAAATAATTTTAACCATGAAAAGTTTAATTTTAAGAATTGCTGTTGCTGCGCTTGCTGTGTTACCTATGCTCTCATTTTCTCAATCCAAATCAGTGGCCGGAATATTTGATAAATATTCAGGGGTTGATGGCTTTACCTCCGTAGAAATAACCAAAGGCTTGTTTGAATTATTTGCCCAGGTTGAAGCTGATGACCCTGAATTTGAAGATTTCAAAAAAGCAATTGAAGGATTGGAATCAATGCGTTTACTGGCTTTTTCTCTCGACGAAGGAAAAGGGGATTCAAAGACCAGGGAAAACTTTATATCAGAGATTAAAAAAACAGTTCCGTTGAATGAGTTCCAGGAATTGATGGTGGTGAAAGATAAGGATGCCAATATTAACTTTTATGCGAAAAGCAATAAACAAGTGATCAATGAAATGATCATGATTGTGGATGGCGCTAATGAAGCCGTTTTTTTGAGTTTATATGGCAATATCGACCTGAATTACGTGGCAAAACTTGGGAGCGCTATGGATATGGGTGGTATGGAATATCTTGGTAAAATGAAGCATGAATAACCTTAAAATCAGTGGATATGAAAAAAATTATAATTATTGGGGTAGTTTTGGCTGTTTTTATTCAAACCGGAATTACACAAAACAACCCACTCGATCAATTTATGACGAAGTATGCATCTGATAAAAATTATAAATTTCTCGAACTCAAAACCAATATGATTGGTCATAGCAAAGAGGATAATACTTCAGTAAATAAAGTGCTAAGGCTTAAAATGATTACTCAAAAAGAATCCGGATTAAAGGGTAATGATGCTGTAAACTTTTATGATGAGTTTTTTAAAACCTTCAATAAAAAAGAGTATGTGGGTTTGGTGGAAGTAAAATCCTCAGGTGATAACATTGAGATACTGGTTAAAAACAAAGATAACTTTGTATCTGAATTTATCATTGCCATAAATGAGGAATCAGAAACAACCATTATAGCAGCTTCAGGGAATTTCGACCTGAAAGACCTGGCAAAATTAAGTGAATTTCAAAACTGCAAAGGATTGCAGGTTTTAGATAAACTCTGTGAAGAATAATCAGGAATTCTGCGTAAAATTTAAGAAGCCCAATGATGAAAATCGTTGGGCTTTTCAATTTATTTGTGTAGGTTTGAACTTAATTTTATTGGCATGCCAGGCACAGATATAACCTTCACAAGAGACCTCCAGTATTATAAGTTCTGTTTGTATGGGTTTTTCAAAAACCTTCGCCTTTTTGAGCCTTTTTTCATTTTGTTTTTCCTGGAGTCAGGCCTTAGCTTTCTTCAAATAGGAATTCTTTACAGTATCAGGGAAATCTCCAGGTATATACTCGAAATACCTGCCGGCTTTATTGCTGATACCATTGGTCGTAAAAAATCTATGGTATCCTCATTCCTGTTTTACATTGCGTCATTTATAATTTTTTACCTGAGCCGGTCGTATACCCTTTTAATTGTAGCCATGCTCTTTTATTCTTTTGGTGATGCCTTTAGGACAGGCACACATAAAGCCATGATATTCGATTACTTGAAAATACACAGATGGGAGCACCTGAAGGTGTCATATTATGGGCATACCCGTTCTTATTCTCAAATCGGCTCCGCAGTTTCTGCCTTGCTGGCCGGACTGTTTGTGTTTTTTACCGAAGAATATCGTACTATTTTTCTTTTCGTAATTATTCCTTACTTCTTTGATCTTTTGCTTATTGTTTCCTATCCCAATGCCCTGAATGGGAAGCAGGCAAGCTTAAACAAAACAATAATCCTTGAAAGTTTTAAAGAGACGTGGAACGACTTTAAATTGTCATTTGGAAAAGCTGTGTTATGGAAAAGTATAGCCAACCTATCTGTATTTACCGGGTACTATAAATCGGTGAAAGACTATCTTCAGCCACTGATTCAAACCCTGGCCCTCTCCTTGCCTTTTTTAACTTTATATGATGGAAAGCAGAGAACGGCAGTACTTGTGGGTGGAATTTATTTTATCATTTATTTCCTGACTTCCATATCAGCCAGAAATTCATCACGGGTTGTGCAGCTCTTCAGAAATTTAACTTCTTCGATGAACATTAGCCTTTTAGCAGGATTAGGTATGGGAATACTGGCGGGTATATGCTTTCGTTTTGATTGGTTCATTTTGGCCGTAATAGCAATGGTATTTATTTTTATCATTGAAAATTTCAGAAAACCTATCGGGATATCCTATATTGCTGAGGTTGGCAAGTCTGAAATCCTTGCCACAACCCTTTCCATCGAATCTCAGGCACACACTTTAGTTGCAGCAATGCTGGCACCAGTTATCGGTTTTATTGCGGATTATACTGGTGTGGGTAATGCTATATTAATAACATCAGCAGTATTAATGATGCTATTTCCACTTTTAATGTTAAAATCTAAGAAGTAAAAATTTATTCGTATCGAAGCGACTCGATGGGATCGAGGCGGGCAGCCTTTGTTGCAGGTATGTATCCTGAAATAACAGCCACAAACAAACACAAGGTTAACCCGGTGATCATCCACACCCAGGGAATAATAAAACTACTACCTATGACCATTGCTAGGATATTACCTATGGTGATGCCTAAAATTACTCCCAGTAACCCACCCAATTGGGCAATTACAATTGTTTCGGCAAGAAACTGGTTTTTAATGGTACGGTTGGTTGCTCCAGCCGCCTTCCTGATGCCAATTTCTTTGGTTCGTTCGGTTACCGATACCAACATGATATTCATCAGGCCAATGGCTGCACCCAACAGGGTAATGGCCCCGATAAAAATGGCGGCGTATCGGATATATTTCAGGTTTTCGAGTAACATTCCCACAAGTTTATCACTTTTGGTAATTTCAAAATCATTTTCCGAATCCAGGGGGGTCCCCCTGATTACTCTGAACAAACCTGTGGCTTCACCTACTGCTGACTCAAGTAAAGCAGGATTATCTGCCATTACATTTATGGTATAAGAACGGTTAGGCCTGGAAAAATATTGACGCACATTATTTAAGGGCAGTAAACAATTCCGGTCGCCTGAGAATCCCATACTTGAACCTTTTTCAGCCAATACCCCGATAACGCGGTATTTGCCAGGCCCAATGGAAATAATCTTGCCAATAGGGTCTTCATTTTCTTTAAAGAGTTTTTTCCCAAGTTCACTTCCAAGTATTACAACATGCGACCCATAGTAAACCTCATGGTTAGTGAAATTCCTTCCTTTGGCAACTTCGTTGCCAGCAGTTACTATATAATTCTCATCGGTTCCCAGCACTGCAATATTGGGATTGGTTTTTTCAGATTTATACTTTAATGTGGCTGTATGGGTAGCGAATGTATTTACTGAAGTAAACGCGGGAAAGTCAAATTGTTCTCTGAAACTTGACGCCTCATCAAAAGAAATAGGTTCGTAGTTTCGGGCTTTCTCCACTTCACTGCCAATCTGTATGCGCATCGACCGGTTTTTAATCGAAAAAGTATTGGCCCCCATCATGGTGAAATTTTCGGTTAGAAAATATTTGATAGCATCAATTGAAGTAAGTATGCCTACCAGCGACATGATGCCAAATGCAATAATAAGTACCGTTAAAATGGTACGAAGTAAATGTGATTTAATGGATTCAAGTGAAATCCGGATATTTTCTAAAAGAAGTTTTGTCATCTCTGTTTGATAGAAAACAAAATTACGAATAATTTATTCGCTTGTGAATTAAAAAAGGAAATACACTGTAGAAATAGCAAACGACCAGAACAGTACGGAAATGCTCAGATACACCAATACATTATTCTTTTTGGAATAATACTTCTGGGCTAAAAATGTTCCTATTGGAATAGAAAGCAACACCGGAGTCAATAAGATAATACCAATAAATCCATATTTTGTGCGTAAACTAATGATGGATTTATTCCTTCGGGTAAATTTCTTTCTGGGCTCTTTTTTACACTTTCCATTTATCAATTTAGCTTGCTGTGCCTCACTTGCAAAATAGCGGTAAACAATAGGGCAATATTTATCGTAAAGTGCGATCAGCCATTTACTCAGAAAATTTAAAAACAGGATTCCTGAAATACCGCCAACAGTGGTTAGCAAAACCGTTTGAAAATAATTAAACCCATAACCTATCGACAGGATGGGCGCAAACATAAATTTGATAGCACTTACAAGAAAAACCTGTAATAATTTAAAGATTGAGTATGCTGTAAGAACCATCATGAGTTTTAAGTGTGGACAGTTTAAACGCAAAACCAACTTAAAAGTTTGCATTAATAAATACATAACTCATCTCTGATTCAAATATTTTATTTTTTTGAAATTCTTTAAAAATATAATTGCAAAGCCAGAAGAAATGTAAAACAGAAAGGCAGGATCAGGTTTTATCGCCATACGCAAGATCGCCGGCATCACCCAGGCCTGGTACAATATAAGCCTGTGCAGTCAGTTCATCGTCAACGGCACCTGTCCAGATACTGATTTTACTCATGGGGAGTTGGCGTTTCAAATAATTGATTCCTTCGGTACTGGCAATGGCCGAAATGATATGGATATATGATGGCGTTCCATAGTGCAACAAAGCCTTATAGGCAGCTACAATGGATGCTCCGGTGGCCAGCATGGGGTCACAGATAATAAGAGTACGTTTGTTAATATCAGGGCATGAAATATACTCCACCTGTATGGAAAAACTTTCATTCTTTTCCACTTTCCGATAGGCCGAAATAAATCCACTTTGTGAGCGGTCAAAAACCCTGAGAGCCCCCTCATGAACTGGTAAACCTGCCCTTAATATTGGTATTACCACCGGGAGTTCCTTTAAAACCGGAACACTTGCAGTACCCAGGGAGGTATGCACATCCTTGTTTTCATATGCCAGCTTCTTACTGATTTCATAGGCAGCAATTTCACCAATCCTTACAAGATTATGCCTGAAACGCAAAGGATCTCTCTGGATTTCGACATCGCGTAACTCAGCAATATACTGGTTGAATATAGAATCTGTTTTTCCTAAATTGATGACCATGGTAAGAAGATTTTTGGAATTAATTTATCGCTATGCGAAAATAAGTAAATAAATTGATAAACTGTCGGAATAGATTTTTGCCCCGGATTTCCAAGCTATTTATTAAATCGTTTCAAAAGATTTAACCCAATTTTATAGGCTCGGGGCAATTTATTTATTTGCAAGTGGGGATAGGTGGTTACCTCAGAACCAAAACTTTTGTAGAAACGGGCCAGTTGAGGGTCGTTGCTTCCTTCAAAATCAAGTGTCAGATGCTGTCCATGATGATCCTTAATGAAATGATCTATTAAAAAAGCCATGGCATTTAAATTTCGCCCTTCAGCACTAAGTCCTGAAAACAGGAAGACTATTTTTTTATAACTTCTTAAAAAAATGACCCCGGCACATAATTCATTATTCGGGCTATACACACCATATGTGCTCACCAGCCCTTTATAAATACCGGAGTAAGCCAGCCTGCTTAATTTCAGGTAGTCCTCATCCCTTAAATTATCGATGGTTTTTCCCCGGTTTGTGCGAAATAAAGCGATTACATCATCGGGTTTAATACTTTTTGATAAAGTAAGGTGATCCGCATAAGCTTTCTTTAAATTTCGTTTTATATTGGTGGAATAATTCCCGGAAATTTTATCATGTGAATTGATCAGGTCCAGTTCATGGTTGGTCCATTCCTTCACATTATACCTTCCTTCCGGGAGTTTATTCAAGGTGTTCAGGTTGATCTCTGCAAATTTAATTTGCTCAGGAATCGCTTCAATAAAATTGGCTACGATATCCTCATTGAGCTGGGTAGTGGAAAAAAGTCCAAGTTGCTGTGTAAATGGAGGCTGGAATAAATAATCGATACCATATTTTTTTCTTCTGGTCAGAGGGAAGATACGTTCATAATCGTTTTCCACCAGGGCATCCCAATTCTCTGCCACCACATTGAGGTACCAGCTTTTTGCATACACCACCCCATTAAAGGAATTATCAATGCAGTGGTCCCATTTCTCATTATCTATTTCTTCCTGGCGGAGATATTTTATCATGATGGAGAATTAGCTTGTTGCCATTTTTATCATTTCAGTATATAAGTTTTGCCATCCGGCCCATCTTTTTTTATCACTCAAAGATTCATTATGCCATATGGGAATAAAAGTACCATTTACATCCTTCACTTCTTTTATCAGGGTTCTGATTATCTTTAAAGCTGCTTCAGCATCCAGATTCATATAGTCTCTCAACGTACCTTCCATAAAAGTAAAAGGATGCACACGGAGTTTGGTTTCCGCGTCCAGGTCGAGGTCGTAAAAATTAAAGGTACTGCAAATCCCTGCCCTGAAACCCGGCTGTGAAGCGAACCCCATAGAATAGTCGTCCCGGATATCAAGGTTGATCAGGTTCCTGTATGTACTGGGTAATCTGAGCATTAAAAAATGCTGTCGGCTTTTAGTGACTTCCCGATTAAGGACTTTAGTAAGTTGTTCGATTTCCAGTCTCAGCTTTTTTGTAACAAGGTTTGAGTTGTACGACGGATGTATACCCACTTTGGCATAATCGGCCAGGGACTTTATCAGGGTATGGAATTTAAGATTACGGACAGAAATGTTTTTGTCATTTAAACCGTAACTGGCAAACAGTATAAAAAATATTGGTTGAAGTTTGTATTTCCTATGGATATTTAAAAGGAAATCATAGGTGTCAAAAGGGTCAGGATCAAGGCCAGCTAACACCCGTGTCCGGAGTTTTATTTCTTTAAAATCAAGTCGAAGCAGGGACGCTGCATATCCCCCCAACGTCCTGAATAATCCTTTTTGTCTGTAGGCCCAGGCAGCATCAATATCAATAGTAGGAGTAAACTGAAATCCGGGTATTTTGGGATTAAAGTCTGGATATTTTTTTGTTAATATATCTTTTAATTCTAGGGCAAGAATATTTACCACCGGCTTGTTTAAAAATCCCTTTTGATAGGCAATACTTTCAGAGGCGCCAAAACGTCCATATTCATCTTTCTTGTAGGGCAGGTATTCCTCGTACCGGGATACCATATAAAAAGCAAATGCAAAATAATCAAAAGGAAGAGCAGATTGCGGATGGTAAACCGGGAAAAAAACCGGGATATCGCGGTGTTCAATAAATACCAGGTCGTGATGTGAAATTCCCCTTTCGAAGAGCAGGTTAATGGATGCAAAAAACAATTCATCGGCTATAGGTTCTCTACCATAGCTTATTTTTATGCCCTCATGCTGCTGAAATTCCTCTAAATTATTGGTCAGTGAAATCTCCGAATATAATATTCCGTCAAAGATCAAATGAAAGATATATTTGATACGGTTGGTTATTTTCTCTGTATAAATGAGAATCATTTAAAAATTTAGATTTTATTAGACTTGGATCAGAATATGGAATTTAAAATTCAACATTCAATTTACTAATCATACCAACTGGCATACATATTATAACTATCGGCAATTCTGTTTATTTCACCTTCTATCAATTCCTTGTCTACCGATTTAATTTTTTTAGCAGGGACTCCCGCATATACACTGCCTGATTCTACCAGGGTTCCTTTTGAAATAACTGCCCCAGCTGCGATTATGCAATTGCTTTCCACCACCACATGGTCCATAAGTATAGCCCCCATTCCTATCAGGACATTATCATTGATTGTGCATCCATGTACAATGGCATTATGGGCTATAGAAACATTATTCCCTATGGATGTGGGTGCTTTTTCATAGGTGCAATGGACCACCACACCATCCTGTATGTTCACTTTGTTACCAATCCTAATGCTATGTACATCTCCTCTTACAACTGCATTAAACCAAACGCTGCAATCATCACCCATAACCACATCACCGGTAAGGGTGGCATTATCAGCCAAAAAACAATTTTTTCCAATTTTTGGTGAGATGCCTTTAACAGATTTAATTACCGCCATAATAATTTAATATTATTTTGAAAATTCAAAAGTACAAAACTAATATTACAGATCCCTGGTATCTATCGCCTTGAATTCATTTTTACTTCGGCTTTATCAGGGTAGTCGATGGAATAATGCAATCCACGGCTTTCTTTGCGTTGCTGGGCCATTTTAATGATGAGGTAGGCCACATTGATCAAGTTCCGAAGTTCACAAATAGGCACACTTAAGATAGAGCGCTTATATAAGTCCTCTGTTTCTTTGTAAATTAATTCAAGCCTGTCGATTGCACGCTTTAAGCGCAAATCTGACCTCACAATCCCTACATAATTTGACATTATGGACTGCAATTCTTTCGTGGTTTGAGTGATCAGTACCATCTCTTCGTTGAGTACCTTGCCTTCAGCATCCCAATCCGGAATGTTATCACAAAAGTTTGATTCATACCTTGTTTTCGTGGCATGTTTGGCGGCTCGGTTTGAAAATACAGCAGATTCGAGAAGTGAATTGGATGCCAAACGGTTGGCCCCATGCAATCCGGTCGAGGCGCATTCGCCAGTGGCATATAGATTTTTAATAGAAGTTAAGCCATGCTCATCCACTTTGATCCCACCAGTTAAATAGTGTGCTGCCGGTACCACAGGAATTTTCTCTTTTGTAATATCTATGCCAATACTCAGGCATTTGGCATAAACAGTTGGGAAGTTTTGGATCAGTTCATTGGCCTTAAGAAATGTCGCATCGAGATACACATAATCATCCCCGCTATGTTTCATTTCCGAATCAATGGCACGGGCAACGATGTCTCTGGGTGCCAGTGACCCCCTATCGTCATACTTATGCATAAACTCCTCCCCATGTGTCGTTTTCAGGATAGCACCAAATCCTCGTAAAGCTTCAGTGATCAAAAATGAAGGTACTTCACCCGGATTATATAGTGAGGTAGGGTGGAACTGCACAAATTCCATATTTTCAATTCTAGCCTTGGCCCGGTATGCCATGGCAATTCCATCACCGGTTGCTATTTCAGGATTGGTAGTTGTACTGTAGACATTACCCGCACCGCCTGTTGCCAATAGGATTTTTTTAGCTAAAACCTTTACCACTTCCCCCGAATCAGGACATAAAACATACGCCCCGTAACATTTAATGTCTGTGGTGCCACGTGAAATGTCTATCCCCAAATGATGCTGCGTAATCAGGTCTATAGTAAAATGGTTCTCCAGGAGTTCAATATTGGGATGGGATTTTACTTTTTGTAAAAGAGCCCTGATGATTTCCTGTCCTGTGCTGTCTTTATGATGTAAAACACGGGATTCGGAATGGCCACCTTCCTTGCCAAGTGAATATTTACCGCTATCCGTTTTGTCAAATTGTGCACCCCATTCAATTAGTTCCTTTATCCTTTCAGTCGACTCGGTGATTGTGATTCTCACGATTTTTTCATTGCAAAGATCATCGCCGGCATTAAGGGTATCTTTTATATGTTTTTCGTAGGTGTCGGGCGAATACATCACTGCTGCAATGCCCCCCTGCGCATATTTTGTGGCCGTTTCTTCGGCAAGGTTTTTGGTTACTACACAAACCTTTCCATATTCAGACACTTTAAGGGCAAAGCTTAAACCGGCTATCCCGGAACCAATGACCAAAAAATCGACTTTTTTATGCATAGGGTGTTATAAATTGAGCAATCCTTCTACAGGTTCTTTTCCTGCAAACAGCATCTTCACCGGATTTTCCAGCATCTCTTTCACATTTACAAGGAAAGTAACCGATTCGCGTCCATCGATTATCCGGTGGTCGTAGGATAAAGCTACGTACATGATTGGATGTATCTCCACCTTTCCATCTAACGCTATGGGCCGTTCCACAATATTATGCATACCCAGAATCGCACTTTGGGGCGGATTTAAAATAGGCGTAGAGAGCATAGAGCCAAAGACACCCCCATTCGTAATGGTAAAGGTTCCGCCTGTCATTTCATCAATGGTGATCTTATTGTTTCGTGCCTTTGTAGCAAGTTCCTTGATGTTTAACTCAATTTCAGCAAGCGACATTCTTTCGGCATTCCGTAAAACAGGCACCATTAACCCTTTGGGTGAACTAACCGCAATACCGATATCCGCATAATTGTGATATACTATTTCATTTCCATCGATACGTGCATTTACTCCCGGAACAATATTCAGGGCCTCTGTTACAGCTTTGGTAAAGAAGGACATAAAGCCCAGCGAAACACCATGTTTTTCTTTAAATATTTCTTTGTATTTTTTCCTGATCTCCATGATTGGGGTCATGTTCACTTCGTTGAAAGTGGTTAACATGGCTGTTTCATTTTTGACTGAAACCAGGCGTTCAGCAAGCTTCAAACGGAGGGTCGACATTTTTTTCCTTTCCGTTTCACGGGTTCCTCCCCAGGAAGTGGGTGAAGCCGTCGCAGAAGTTTGAGTTCCCTTTTCCGAAAGGTAAAAATCGACATCTTTTTTACCTACCCTGAATCCTTTCAGGAATTGGATAAAATCTGCTTCAGAAACATTGTTTTCCAGCATGAGTTTTTTAGCCAGGGGAGAAATATTTAACATGGAATCTTCGGGGATTTGGACACTTTCTTTTTCCGCTATTTTTGTTTCAGCTACGATCTCTTTTTTCTCTTCTTTTTGAACCGGCTTTTTAACTTGTTCAACTTTGGCTTCTTCTTTTTTTGGAGTGGAACCTTGTACACTTGTATCAATAGAAGCAATTACGCTGTTTACCTCCACGGTATCCCCCTCTGCAGCCTGAATTTTAATTTTCCCGTCTTCAGGAGAAGCTATACTTAAGGTGGCTTTATCTGAATCAATTTCTACGATGTCCTGATCTTTTTCCACGAAATCCCCATCATTAACCAACCATGTGGCGATCTGGACTTCAGTGATAGATTCACCGGGCGAAGGAACTTTAATGTCTATCATAGTTATTACTTATAATGCGAATAATGTTATGAATTTTTACAAAAATAAGGACTTGTATTTAATTCAGCTGTTTTTCCCCAGAGATTGATTTACTGTCAATCGTTCCGGTTTTTAAAGCATTTATTTCTCTTTCAAAAGATTTCCATCGGTTGCCAATACAAACCATTTTGCACTCTTTGTCAATATTCGGACAAATACATTCCTGGAAAGTTTTCTCAATGATCTTTCTTTGCCTTACAAAGTGAAATTTACTTGACCCGGTTGCCGGACTTCCGCTTGCCGGCCTTGCAATTACTTTAATTGGGATGTCATTAAATTCTAAATGTATATAGGGCCAGGCGCCCATGTTATAGGGTTCTTCCTGCACCCACAACCAGGTAGCTGCATTTTTATATTTGGCAATGAGTTCTCTCAATTGTGTTTTTGGCAGCGGGTAGAGCTGTTCCAGCCTTACAACCGCGATACTTTTACTTTCAAGTTTTTCTTTTTCCTCCAATAAGTCGTAATAGATTTTACCGGTACAAAGTACAACCTTAGTTATCTTTTTCTGATCAGCATTATTATCATCAATCAATTCTTTAAACCCACCGCTTGTAAATTCTTTAATGGTTGAAACACACCTGGCATGCCTTAAAAGACTTTTAGGGGTAAAAATCACAAGTGGCTTTCGGAAAGGCCTGTAAAATTGTCTCCTTAAAACATGAAAAAGATTTGCCGGAGTAGTACAATTCACTACCTGCATATTAAACTCAGCACTTAGGGTCAGGAAGCGTTCAACGCGGGCACTCGAGTGCTCTGGTCCCTGTCCTTCATATCCATGTGGAAGATAAACCACAAGGTCGTTCATTACATTCCATTTGTCTTCGGCACTGCTTATAAACTGGTCGAATATTATCTGGGCCCCATTATTAAAATCTCCGAATTGTGCTTCCCAAATGGTAAGGCTTTGGGGTGTTAGGCAGGAATAGCCATACTCAAACCCTAAAACTCCATATTCGGAGAGAGGGGAATTGTAAACTTCAAATAAACCGAAATCCTTTCCAAGCTCATTTAAAGGTACATATTCTTCTTCAGAGTCTTCAATCTTCATCACCGAATGACGGTGTGAAAATGTTCCTCTGGCACTATCCTGGCCACTCAGACGAACATCTACCCCTTCTTTCATAAGGCTTGCATAAGCCAATAGTTCTCCCATGGCCCAGTCCAAAGATCCTTCACCATCGAGCATGGTGCGGCGGTTCTCCTGCAACCTAACAATCTTTCTGAACAACTTTTTACCTTCCGGAATATGGGTGAGTTTGTTGCCAATATCCCTGATGATATTTTCTGCTACACCGGTATTAGGAGATTTAATAAAATCTTCGGGTTTCGCTTTCCGGATATTTTTCCATTTATGCTGGATGAAAGCTATATCAACCTTTTCAGTTTGTTTGGCTTCCGCAAAATTTTCTTCAAAAACCTCATTTAAATGGGTGATGATCTTATCCAGATCTTCACTTTTTAAAATTCCTTGCTGAAGTAATTTATCCCTGTATATGGTCATTGGATCGGGATGTTTTTCAATAACCTTATAAAGTATGGGTTGGGTAAATCTGGGTTCGTCACCTTCGTTATGCCCGTATTTTCTATAACATAAAATATCTATAAATACATCATTATTAAATTTCTCTCGGTATTCCATCGCGAGCTGGATGGTGTATACAAGCGCTTCCACATCGTCTCCATTCACATGAAAAACGGGAGCGTGAATTGTCTTCGCTACATCTGTGCAATAGGTACTCGTCCTGGCATCCAGATAATCAGTGGTAAACCCAACCTGGTTATTTACCACAAGGTGCACAGTACCTCCGGTTTTATATCCGGTCAATCCTGACATTTGCAAGACTTCATATACAATTCCCTGCCCTGCAACGGATGCATCGCCATGCATTAGTATAGGAACTACTTTATCGTAATCACCGTCAAAATCCTTATCCACTTTTGCACGGGCAATCCCCTGAACAATCGGGCCCACAGCCTCGAGGTGAGAAGGGTTAGGGGAGAGGGTTAACATTACATTTTTACCTGTAGTTGTCTGACGCTCTATAACAAAGCCCAAATGATACTTTACATCACCCAGCAAGGATTCATCTTCATATTCTTTACCCTCAAATTCACTGAAAATATCATGAAAAGGTTTCTTCATGATGTTGGCAAGTACATTCAGTCGGCCACGGTGAGGCATCCCTATTACAAATTCCTTTGCTCCCACCAATGCCCCTTTTTCGATGATGGCATCAAGGGCAGGGATGAGAGCTTCAGCGCCCTCGAGGGAAAATCTCTTTTGCCCAGGAAATTTTTTATGAATGAATTTTTCGAAAAGTACCGCCCTGCTCAGATTTTTATAAATGTATTTTCTGTCCTCTAAAGTAAAATTGTAGGTATTTTTTGTACTTTCCATCCGCTGTTTGAGCCACTGATGAATTTCCGGTTTACGGATATACATATACTCGGCTCCAACCGACTTACAGTAGGTTTCTTTCAGATGGCTAATAATATCTTTAAGTTTTGCCTTGCCTATGCCTATTTCACTTCCAGCCTGAAATTCTTTGTTAAGATCATCATTGGTTAAACCAAAATGTTCGATATCCAGGTTTGGCGTATACGTCCGCCTTTTACGAACCGGGTTGGTTTCAGTAAATAAGTGCCCGCGCTGCCTGTAAGCAGTTATCAGGTTGATCACTTTAAATTCATCAAGGTAAAGTTCCTTGGTGGTTAGGGAAGGCGAATAATCGGTGCGGGCAAATTCAAATCCCTCAAAAAACTTCCTCCAGCTTTCTTCTACCTCTTCAGGGTTTTTAAGGAACTGTTGGTATATGTCTTCTATTTGTTCTGGATTACTGCCGCTTAACCAGGAAAATTTATCCATAAACTAGTCTTGTAAAGTACGTCACAAAATTACACATATTTATGCATCGCTGCAGAAAAATTGATCTTATTACTTTGACAGTAAAGTCGTTCACTGGCAAATTGTTCAATCGAATGACAATTATTATTTGATGAGGAATTTATATGTTTGCGCCCTGCCGGAAATATCGGTGATCTTAAGAAAATATGCTCCTGCTGTTAAGTTTCTGGTATTTATAGTTTTAGACCTGGCCCCATCGCCGCTAACCTCCTGATAAATGAAAGTTTGTCCGTACATATTTATTATCTCAGCAGTAAAACCGGCGTCAAGGCCTGAATTTATTTTAATAGTCAGATATTCATCTGCAGGGTTATTAAAATAAATATCAAACAAAGTTGATTCCTGATCTGTAATACCTGTATGGTCACCTACTAACAGGTCGAGAATTACCGGCAAATGATCCGAAACTCCATACAAAGCATTTAACACATTACCGGGAATTGTTGAGTTGGTTGGGGCTGAGAGAATGGATTGATTAAAGTGCAAACCATCCTGTCCAAGTGCCTTGTATGACCCTTCCAGCTTTTTTATCTTATCTGTTCCGTCCCTTATTTCATCAGAAATGAGGATAAAATCGAAACGGTCGTCCATTCCCCCACCGGCGGCACAACTGCTAGAGGTATGGGTAGACTGGGTGTGGACACCCGCATAATATGCGTTATTATTCCAGGCACCTAATTGGTCGACCGGATCATAAAACCGAATGTTTGTATTCGGATAAAATAACGCATTTTGAATGGCAGGTTCAGAAGCTGTATATACGTTAAAGTCTCCTGAAAACGTATAGTTTCCTGAGGCACTTCCATTGTTCAGGTAATTCATTAGTTGGTTGACTTCATACCCCCTTTCATCTTCCCATCCTGTACCTGCTTTGAGATGGGCCACTGCACAATGCAAAAAAATCTCTTCCCCTGATGCAGGATCATCCAGGCTGAATTTAACAATATCAATGTCCCGGTAATTTGTTTCAAGAGCCACGTTGTTTACCAGGAATAATTTTTGTGTATTGTAATACACCTGGTTCATTATGGGTGAATAAGATAAGTTAGGAAGATTGACTTTTGCGTAGAAATTTATCCCATTGGTATTAAGGGCATCAGTCAGCAACAAGTTATGATAATAACTTTCATCTGAGATTTCATTTACGGCAAAAATATCCGGCTTTACATAGTCAATAATGATCCTAAGCAATTCATTTTTATCATCTACATTATTATTGGTAGATGTGCAATTGCTAAAATAGTTTCCGTAATTTAGCAAATTGTATTGCATCATTCGGATGGTATCCTGTCCAAAGACTACCGAACTTGAAAATACAATCAGATAAACAACTGCATACCTCATGTTTTTATGTTTTTTGCAAATATAGACACTTTGCAATGATATCCATGAGTTTATATATAAAATGAGATTCCTTCAAAATCTAAACAAACAGTGGATAAAATTTCAATAACTGCAATGGATTCGTCCTTTTTTATTTATAATTTTGGCCACATAATACGTAATCAAATATATTGTAATGAGCGAGCCTGAAGAGCTGGAAATGCAATCGGCAGAAGAGCATGAAGATCTTTCGGAAAAGGATCAGGAGCATAAGATAATTCATTTGTCAGGAATGTATAAGAACTGGTTTCTGGATTATGCTTCGTATGTGATCCTTGAACGGGCAGTTCCGAATGTGCAGGATGGCTTGAAGCCTGTACAGCGGCGGATCCTTCATGCCATGAAAGACCTGGATGATGGCAGGTTTAACAAAGTAGCCAACATCATTGGCCATACCATGCAGTATCACCCCCACGGGGATGCTTCCATTGGTGATGCACTTGTTCAATTAGGACAAAAAGATTTGATGATTGAAACTCAGGGAAACTGGGGGAATATATTAACCGGTGACAGCGCAGCAGCTTCGAGGTACATTGAAGCAAGGCTTTCGAAATTTGCCAACGAAGTGGTTTTTAATCCAAAAACCACTACCTGGAAGTCTTCTTATGATGGAAGAAAAAAAGAACCTGTGGCCTTGCCGGTAAAATTTCCACTTTTACTTGCCCAGGGTGTTGAAGGAATTGCAGTAGGGCTGGCCTCAAAGATATTGCCCCACAACTTTATAGAATTAATTGACAGTTCAATAAAAATTTTACAAGGCAAACCTTTTGAACTGTTTCCTGACTTCCCTACGGGGGGGATGATAGATGTATCAAAATATAATGATGGACTAAAAGGAGGTAAGGTGAGGGTAAGAGCCAAAATAGCTCAAAATGACAAGAAAACCCTCGTTGTTACTGAAGTTCCCTATGGAAATACAACATCCAGTTTAATTGATTCTATTGTTTCGGCGAATGACAAAGGAAAAATAAAGATCAGGAAAATAGATGATAACACCGCTGAAAATGTGGAGATTATAATTCACCTTGCTCCTAATGTTTCGCCCGACCAAACGATAGATGCACTCTATGCTTTTACGAATTGTGAGGTATCAATTTCACCTAATGTTTGTGTCATTGATTCGGATAAACCGAGGTTTTTAGGAGTAAGCGAAATTCTACAAATTTCCACTGATAATACGGTGGATCTTTTAAAGCAGGAACTCGAAATCCGAAAAGCTGAATTAATGGAGCTCTGGCATTTTTCCTCTCTTGAAAAAATATTTATTGAAAAGAGAATTTACCGGAAAATTGAAGAAAGCGAAACCTGGGAAGAGGTGATAGAAACCATCGACAAAGGTTTAAAACCCTATAAAAAGATCTTTCACAGAGAAATTACCCGGGATGATATTATCAGGTTGACTGAAATCAGGATCAAAAGGATTTCAAAATACAATTCCTTTAAAGCGGATGACTTGATTAAACAAACCGAGTTAGATATCGACGAGGTGAACAATCACCTTGAACACCTAATAGATTATGCGATCAACTATTTCAGGCAGATAAAGAAAAAATACAGCACCGGAAAAGAAAGGAAAACAGAAATCCGCAGTTTTGATACTATTGAAGCTACCCGTGTTGCAGCAGCCTCCCAAAAACTTTACGTAAATTATGAAGAGGGTTTTGCAGGTACATCTTTGCGCAAAAATGAATTTGTTTCCGATTGTTCCGACATTGACGACATCATTGTTTTTAGGGAAGATGGCACATACATGGTTACAAAAGTAACCTCAAAAGTTTTTGTTGGCCATAATATCCTCCATATCGATATTTTTAAAAAGAATGACGACCGGACCATCTATAACATGATTTACCGCGATGGCAGAAAAGGTGCAGTGAGGGTGAAACGTTTTGCCGTGACAAGTATTACCAGGGATAAAGAATACAATATGACGAAAGGAACAGATGGGTCGAAAGTATTGTATTTTACAGCTAACCCGAATGGGGAAGCTGAAATTCTCAAAATTTTTCTTGCGCCGAAACCCAAACTTAAAAAACTTTCTTTTGAATTCGACTTTAGTACAATGGATATAAAGGGAAGAGGTTCACAGGGGAATATTCTTTCGAAGAAAAGTATAAAAAAGATCGTAAAGAGGGAAGAAGGCGTCTCGACACTTGGGGCTATTGATGTATGGTTTGATGACACGGTTAAGCGATTAAATAATGAAGAACGTGGAATACATCTGGGGGCCTTTAAGTCGGATGATAAAATCCTTACGATTCAAAAATCGGGATATTATAAACTGATGACCTACGAGATTTCAAACCATTTTGAAGAAGATATGGTGTTGATTGAAAAGTTTGATCCGGATAAGCTTCTCACGGTAATTTATTTTGATGCCGAAATTGAAAAGCATTATATAAAACGTTTCAGTATAGCAGATGAAAATAATCTGAATAAACGAATTGAATTTATTGGCGACCATCCCGACAATAAAATGATCTCATTCAGCATGGATTTTCGTCCCCAGGTTCAATTGCATTTTGATGAAAAACTGAATAAAAAACCCCTGGAGGATGAAGTGATTAATGTGGAGGAATTTATTGGAGTAAAAAGTGAGAAAGCAAAAGGTAAACGACTTACCAATAAGTATACGGAAAAGATAGTATTTATTAACCCTCTTCCTTATACACCTCCTGAAGCTGTTGATCTGGAAAAAGAAGAAACGGAAAAGCCAGCGGAATGGCTGGAAGAAAATAATGTGGAGACAAAAGTTGATATTAAAAAAGAATCAGATAAAGATACTTCTCTTCTAGATAAAAACAATCCGAAGAAAAAAAAAGAACAAACAAAAGACGACGATGAAGATGATAAAGCTTCGCAAATGGAAATAACGTTTGACTAACATGACTCTAGTCTGAAAGCATTTTAAAAAAATTGACATATGAATAATAACAACGTGATACAAGTTTCAGAAAGTGTGAAATGGATAGGTGCACTTGATTTCGACATTGTGACTTTTGATGTGGTAATGGAAACGGTATATGGAACTACATACAATTCATATTTTATTGATGCGGATAAAAAGGCCATTGTTGATACTGTTAAAGAAAAATATTGGGATGCCTATCTTGAAAAGATAAAATCGGTGACCAAACTTACCGACATTGAGTACATTATTGTAAACCACACAGAACCTGATCATTCAGGAAGTCTTAGGAATTTGTTGAAGGTTGCACCTAATGCAATAGTTGTAGGCAGTGGTAATGCAATTCGTTATTTAAAGGACATTATGGGAGCGGAATTTCCTCATATGATTATAAAGCATGGGCAAACCCTTGATTTAGGAAATAAATCCGTTCAGTTTGTTGGCGCCCCTAATTTGCATTGGCCCGACTCCATTTATTCCTACCTTCCGGAAGAACAAGTATTATTTACCTGTGATTCTTTTGGAAGCCATTTTTGCCATGAAGAAATGTTTGATGATAAAGTGGGCAATTTTGATGATGCCTTCAAATATTATTTTGATGTTATCCTTAAGCCTTTCAGTAAGTTTATTTTGCGTGCAATTGACCGAATCCGGCCATTGGGTATTAAGGTGGTTTGTCCGGGCCATGGCCCAATTCTCCGCTCATTCTGGAAGAAATATGTCGATTTGTCGGAGGAACTTGCACGGGAAGCCATGAAATATCCTGAGGCCCAACGGGTATTTATTCCTTATGTTTCGGCCTACCATAAAACAGGAGTTATTGCTGAAAAAATTGCAGAAGGAATCCGTGAAGCGGGAGATATTGAAGTAGAAGTATGTGATATTGAAAAATCATCATTGGGAGAACTGGAAGAACAAATTACACGTAGCTCAGCTATTTTAATAGGATCTCCCACAATCAATCAAAATATTTTATTGCCCATCTATAAACTTTTTGCCCTGATCAATCCGTTAAGAGATAAAGGTAAACTTGCAGCAGCATTTGGTTCATATGGTTGGAGTGGTGAAAATAAGCGGATGATTGAAACCAATATAGCTAACCTGAAGCTAAACCTTTTTGGAGAGGGTATTTTTGTAAAATTTACCCCAAATGAGGAAGAAGAAAAAAAATGTATTGATTTTGGAAAAGCTTTTGGTAAGGCCCTTTTGGAAAAAGAGGAAGAAGTTAGTGCAGAGTAGGGCTTATCCATTTGCATCAAGGCATCCTTTAATTATGAGTTTAACCCGTATCACTATATTTTCTCTATTAGCAATTGTGCTATTGTCAGCTTGCTATCCGGAATGGAAACTTGCACAAAATTATATTAAATCCAGCCCTGACGTTAGTGTAATGATACTCCCAACCAATTATGTTTTTAAAAAAAATCTGAAAATTACAAATGAAAAGGAATTTAAAAACCTGCCTGAATGGGAGAAAGATTCACTATCATTAGCTCAATCTTCTTTTTTAAAAGACATATCTGATTCAGTTTTTTTGGAAAGGTTTATAAATAGCATGATAGTGGAATTTGAAGCCTTTGGATTTAAAGTTTACACAGAGGAGTACCTGGATAGCTTTCTCTTTATACAATCGCCGGCCTATATTTTTAATATTGCACAAATAGAGCTGGAAGAACATTATAACATTTATAAAGATGAAGCTGAAGTGGATGGCTATACTTATTATAAATCGGTTGACCTGGATGCGATTTCCTATAATTTCTGGTTTGAGATAAGTGAGTTGAACAATGATAAAAAGAAAACCACACTCCTATTTGTGGATGAAACCATTACCGACAGAATTAATGGATATTTTTCTGAGAATATATTTACCGGAGAAGTGAAATACAAATATAAGCGCGATGAAATTGACCTTGATATTATTTACCGTTATTGCGATATATTTGGTAAAAGATACGCAGGTTATACCTTTGATTTCTTAATGAATAATTACATTCAGGAAAATTGGAGTGTATCAAGAAATGTAAAGTTCTATATGCAGTACCAGCGCGAAAATAATACCCTGGATATGACAGGGGAAAACAAATTCATACTGCTTGATGAATAATGACCAGTCGGAGGAAGTTTATAACCTTACGCTTTCTTATTATCAACAAATAAAATATTCCGTTTTAAACCTTCAAACTTTGCTCTTTTAACAGGTGAATCATTAAATGTCCTGTCAAAAGTATTTTTATCGAGATTACGCCAATCCTCCTTTCGCATTTTCAAAAGTTCATTATTGGGTAAAAAATCGGGTTCATTATGAGGTTCTGCAAAACGGTTCCATGGGCAAACCTGCTGACAAATGTCGCATCCAAAAATCCATTCCTTTCCTTCTTCTCCAAATTGACCTTTAAATTTATCAGGTATTGATTCTTCTTTATTTTCAATAGTTAAATAAGAAATACACTTGTTTGAATCAAGGCTATGCGGAGTCAGAGCCCTGGTAGGGCAGGCCTCGATGCAACGGGTGCACCCCCCGCAATGATCAGGTTCAATGTGGTTATCGTATTCAAGTTCCAGGTCAAGAATAATTTCCCCGATAAAAAAATATGACCCCCTGGTTTTCGTGATCAGGCAGGTGTTTTTCCCGATCCATCCCAAACCCGCTCGCTGAGCCCATGCCCGATCAAGAACCGGGGCTGAATCGACAAATGCACGGGCATTGAGGCTTTCTGTATTGGATTCAATATATGCAATTAAGGATTTTAGTTTTCTTTTTAATACAAAGTGGTAATCCTTTCCATACGCATATGCTGAGATCTGATAATTATCTTCAGTTTCAGGATGTGTTGGTGGAGAATAATTATATAAAACTGAAATCACTGATTTTGCATTATCAAGTAACTTATAAGGATTGGTCCTTTTTTCGAAATAGTTCTCCATATAGGTCATTCCTGCATGTTTGCCTTCTTTCAACCATTCAGATAAACGGCCGGCATCCTCCTGCAGGAATTGAGCTTTGGAAATTCCACATGAAAAAAAGCCCAGTTCAAGCGCCTTTGTTTTTATTTTTGATGATAAAGATTCCAATTGAACTATTTATTGCAAACAGAGCGGATGAGTTCTCGTATTTCCGCTTTTTCTGTGCTGTAAGGTGTCAAAGATAAAGCTTCTTTAAAATCTTTACAGGCCGCTTCGGGCTTATTCATATCTGTATAAGTTTTGCCGCGGTTGATATAAGCGGTGGTGTAAGCAGGATGCAGCTTTATGGCAAGATTTAAATGATATAATGCCGAGTCGGGCTTATTCATTTGCCTGTAAATAAAGCCCAGGCTGCATTGAGAAAAATGACTTTTAGGGTTGATTTTTATTGCTTTTTTAAAATCACTCCTGGCAGCGATATATTTTTTTTCGAGGTTAAGCAAATGTCCGCGATGCTCATATAATCTTGCATATTCAGGATCAATATCGATAGCTTTACTGTAATCCGTGAGTGCTGACTGGTAATCCATTACTTCTTTAAAGGCATTCCCCCTTTGCATTAGGGCGAAAGGGAGATCCCCATGAACATTGACCACCCGGTTCCATAATGTAAGGCTACTCTGCCAGGTTTTTACCTGTTGAAAAGTCTGGAATCCAATGAAGAGGAGATAAATTGAAAAGATACTCCAAACGGGGATTCTAAACTTCGGGTTTCGATGAATACCCCAATCCAAAACAAATGCTATGATTAAAAAGAATCCTAATGCTGCTGGATAAACATAACGGTCTGATAGCTGAACCGGAACACCAGGTGGGATTAAAAACAACCCTAAGTTTACTATTAAGAAACCAATAGCCCATATCACTTTTTTATTTGTCCGAAAATACCGGTAGATTAAAAATCCTGCTAAAAGTAAAACTGCCATGGAGCCTCCCACAAGGGACATATAGTGGGTATAAAACCCAACGGGGATAGGATTATAAGTGGTTAAGTTTAACGGTAGCAATAATTTATAGATATACACCAGTATTGCATTTCCGGCAATCCCAAGCCTTTCAGCGAGGGTAAATGTTGTTGTATTTTCAAACGATCCATATTGATAATGAAACCAGAGGGTAAGCAGGCCCATAATAAATGCAAGAATAAAAAAGGATAGTTTATCATGGATAGCCTTTTTTAAATTGAATTTTTCTGCAATTAAATAATCAGTAAACAACAGGACTACTGGAAAAGTAACAGCGGATGCTTTTGAAATTAGGGAAGCTAAATAAAGAAAATACATGGCAATAACAAACCTTTTTCGACCGCTGTTTAAGTGGTAGATATAACTTATAAGTCCGCCAAGGTAGAAAAAAACAAACAGGAGGTTTTTACGTTCGGTTGCCCAGGCAACGGTCTCCACCTGCATGGCATGAAGCCCGAATAACAAGGCCACAATGATGGAAATGTTTCTTTTTTTAAACAATAATTCCATTAGTTTAAAAACCAGTATCGTATTTAAAATATGGAGAATAAGATTGGTAAAATGAAATCCAACAGGATTTAATCCGCTGAAATAAAAATCCATAGCCAATGATAATAATACGAAGGGTTGGTATAAACCTAAAAATGGTTGGGCAAACCAGGCATAAACCGTATGCCTGTTCATGGATTGGATAAGCGGGTTGTTTAAAATGTAAACGTCATCGTCCCAATTGACAAACCCATTTTTAAAAACAGGAATATAAACGATGACAATGGCAAAAATGCCTAATAAAGTCCAGCCTATATTCTTCTTTTTAAGGTTCATCATAAATTAGAAAGGGCGAAGATACTAGTATATCTGAAATCAACAAGATGAATCCTTAAGGCAATATCCGAATCCCAACCGTAAAATCGAAGCGGGATAGGTTTTCACTTTCGTCGAGTGTGGTTGTTTGCCCGTCAATATCAATTTCACTTAACCACCCAATCAGCATGGATACCTGGAATCCAAGAGCGAAATTGTTTGAACTCGGGAAATCCGCCCCAAAGGTGAGTCCAAGTCCTGCGGTGGCTCCGGTAATATCTACCGTTTCACCAAGCCATTCAAAATCCTCTTTATAAGAATAGTATCCTGCAGTTATGCCATATAACCAATGGGTTTTCCCATACCCCGTAATATACCTGGTAAAATAAGAAGGCCCAATGTAAAGAAGTGAAATGTTTTCAGTTAAATCCCCTGAAGCAATGATGTCTCCGAATTCATCAACGGCTACCACATTCGAAAGTGTACTCTTGGCTATTGAATATGAAAAGCTGGCTCCGAGGGCATTGCTTGGATTAAGAAAGAAATTAAGGTCTGAACCAAAGTGAATCCCGTTTTTGAGGTTTTTCAAGTGGTTTGCATACTCACTGTCAATTCCTTCGGGTAATTTGGCCGTACGGTACGTATATCCCCCATGTAGGGCAATCCTTGAGGTTGATTCTCCTTCCGCAAATTTGGATTGTTTTTCTTTTGAACCGGACCCTGTATTCTGTGTGCCGCCTGAAGGTTCAACTGTTTCAGCAGGTTTACTATTATTGAGTATGGTGTAATATTCCTTTTGAATATAGGGGTCGTTTAAGGATTGCATGCATTTATCCAGGCTGATAAGAATATTGTCCTTATGCGTTTCAGTACTGACGTTTATAGCGGCTTCATGACTTTGGCTGCATTTAAAAAACATTTGTTTTTTTGGCGTAAGGAATTCTAATTCCACCTCACACTTTCCAAACCTTGAACCTTCTTTCTCTATTTCATTTACCCAGAGTTTAGTCACTTTAAGAATGACAGGGTTTTTACCGCTTTTTGCAGGATAGACTTTTGTAAAGTATCCGTATAGTTCATTTTGAAAACCTCCGCTAAAATTCAACATAGCTATTTCATCAAAATCTTCTGACTTAACCATTCCGATCAGGTTTTGAACTTCACGGCCATCCATTACATCCAACACATAAAAGTCTACTGGTGAAGGATTAAGTGAAGGATTGTTCAGATCAATTAGTAATTGGTTTTGCGCATCGGTGCTTAAAAATGCCAGGGATAATACCATTAGCAAAATTGAAGTAATCAGGCTCTTGTTTTTCATAAAATGTTGTTTAGGATAAAAGGGGTTATGTTTCATTTGCTTCACTCACAATATTACGAAAAAAAATATAATGAGCCAATCTTCACTTGCAATTTAGAAAGGGTACATTTAAATGATAAAATTCGGATATTTGAATTCCTGCTACAATATTTGGCATAGGATAAATATATCGGTATATTTGTACCATAAACGAATAGTTAACTCCACTACCATGAAAGCAATTCTGGGCATTTTATTATTGCAAAGCTTTTTCCTTCTTATTCCTGTCTTATCATTTTCTCAGATCATCATTGAGTCAGGCCCCGAAGTCAACCCTGTTGATATGGTGGAAACCATCCTGGGGGAAGGGGTCATGTATGACAATGTTTCTTTCCAGGGGGCTGATATTTCAAGTGGGATTTTTTCGAACGGGCAAAGTACGAACCTGGGTATTGATAAGGGAATATTTCTGACTTCCGGGGCGGGGTATATCATTCCGGGGCCCAACACATCCGGAAGTTCCGGTGTGAATAACTACATGCCGGGCCATCCTTCTTTGGATAATATAACCACGAGTACAACATACGATGCAGCAGTCCTCGAATTTGATATTGTCCCGGAATCAGACAGCCTGAAATTCAGATTTGTTTTTGGTTCAGAAGAATATGATGAATATTCGGGTTCGACATTTTCAGATGTAATGGGGATTTTTATATCCGGGCCAAATCCTCTGGGCGGTTATTACGCAGATAAGAATATGGCATTGGTTCCTGGAACAAATTTACAAGTATCCTGCAATACAATTAACAGTACAACCAATTCGGAATATTATATCGACAATACCAATGGTTTGACCCTGGAATATGACGGTTTCACCACCGTGCTTACAGCCTTATTGCAAGTTATTCCCTGTGAAACGTATCATATAAAAATTGGGGTTGCCGATGCCGGTGACCATGTTTATGATACCGGGATATTTTTGGAAGAAAACAGCATTACTCATCCCACAATTGAAAGGGAAGTTAACCTGATCCCACAGGGTATTTCAGATAATCTGGTAGAGGGTTGTGTAAGCGCAGAAGTTGTTTTTAGATTACCAGATGTTAGTTATACCCCCTATACCCTCTATTGGGATTTAAGTGAAAGTACTGCGGATCCATCTGCTTACCCACCTGGTGATTTTTTAGTAGAAATTCCGGATTCTGTTTATTTTGAAGCCGGAGTTGATTCAGCACAGATAACTATTTTGCTGGTTTATGATGCGTTGCTTGAAGGTTTGGAAAGCCTGAAGATGATCTATGTAAATAACTTCGGATGCGTCTTTAATTATGATACAGTGAATATCTTGATTGAAGATTATATAGCATTATCCGACACCATGAGTCCGCCAACGATTATTTGTGAAGGCTGTGAGGTTGACTTGTGGGTTAATTTACAAAATGGCCTACCACCTTATTCCTATTTATGGGAGCCTGGTGGGTTTACTTCGGATACCATCACGATAAGCCCGGATTCCACTACGGTTTACACGGTAAACTATTCAGATGTTTGTAATGGAACGGGTTCAGATTCAATAATGGTAACAGTTTTACACTATGGGAAATTTGAGTCCTATTATTTTGAGGCTGCTCTCAACCCCCAATTACCCTGGGATGTGTGGGGTGAAATTGTAAATGATAGCGTTTATGTGGTATTTCCGGCAGGAGTTGACCCATCCAACCTGATTGCAAGTTTTACGACTAACATTCCCAATCTAGGTATAAGTATAAACGGGGTTCTTCAGGAGTCGGGCATCACACCGAATGATTTTACCAATCCTGTGGTTTACTTTATGATTGCTCCGGGTGGGTTGTTTTCGGAATGGGTAGTGATAGCGGATATTGAAACCGGGCAAGTTGACAACAATCAAAATGAAATTTCAATTTATCCTAATCCAGTAATCCAAAGCATTTTTATAAATAATGCCGAAGGATATATAATTGAACTATTAAATAGTTTAGGCAAGAAATTACTGACAATAAAAGTATCGAAAGAAAAGCAACAAATTGACTTGAATGAAATACGTCCTGGCTTATATTTCATGAAGTTTCAAAAAGGAGGGGAGTGTTTTGTACGGAAGCTTGTTGTGGAGTAAGGTTATTATTTAAATGGGTCGGGACACCCATTGCGACATGGAAGCATTAGATTTTTTACAATTATAAAATTGTCATCATCGGTGTCCCAACGATGCAATAACTATCATATTCCATTATTAGCTATATTTGTTTCACAAATATACCAATGACTTAAAGTGATGAAAAACCAGACATCCATTTTTCCACTAACACTGATTCTAATTGTAATTCCATTTATACTTAATGCTCAAATAGAATTAGAATTCGGGTCAGGTGTTACACCTAATGATATGGTGGCCAAGATATGTGGAGAAGGTGTGTTATTTGACAATATTTACTACCAAGGTACAGATTCTTCAAGTGGCTTATTTTCTAATGGAAATGCTTCAACCCTCGGACTAGAAAGTGGCGTGTTTTTAACATCGGGATCGGGAAATAATATTCCTGGTCCGAATAATTTTACTAGTGCTGGAACAGGTTTTGGTGGTCCGGGCCATCCTTTATTAGATAGTCTTTTTCCATTTCTTACAAATGATGCCTCAGTGCTTGAATTTGATTTTAGCCCAGAAAGTAATATAATAGAAATCAGATTTGTATTCGGATCTGAAGAGTATAATGAATACGTTGGTTCTGGGATATTTGAAGATGTATTTGGCATATTTATATCCGGGTCTAAACCAGAAGGAGATTTTTATGATAATCAAAATATTGCGCTGGTTCCTGATAGCAATGTATACATTGGGACTAATACGATTAATAATGGATGGAGTCCTGATGGAGTTGTGCCTACCGGTCCATGTACAAATTGTGAATATTTTATTGATAATACAAACGGACTTAGTTTGCAATACGATGGATATACTTCAGTGATGACAGCTTCAGTACAAGTAATTCCTTGTCAAATATATCATTTAATAATTGGGGTTGCTGATGGAAGTTTAGGCGGAGGGGATCAAATATTTGATTCTGGGGTTTTTATCGAAGAAAACAGCATTTCAAGCCCACCACCCATTGAAGTAATTTCATCCATCACGCCAGCCGGAACGTCTGAAAACTTTGTAGAAGGTTGTGTTGAAGCTGCCATTAGCTTTGTATTACCAAATTCTGAATATACCCCATATACCCTTCATTGGGATTTAAGTGAAAGTATGGCAAATCCCTCACAGTTTCCTCCTGGTGATTTTTTAGAAAAAGTGCCAGATTCAATTTTTTTTCCAGAAGGAATTGATTCAGCAGCTATTCATATTATACCAATGGATGATGGAATTTTAGAAGGTGAAGAATCCCTTACATTCATAATCGAAAACACCTTAGTCTGTATCCCTGAATATGATACTGTTACATTTTTTATTGATGACTACATTGAATTATCTGATACCATCAGTCCGCCTACCATAATATGTGAAGGCATGGAGGTAGATTTAAGTATGAATGTTTTTAATGGTTATCCACCATATTCCTATTTGTGGGAACCAGGAGGTTTTACCACGGATACCATCATGGTAGGCCCTGATTCAACGACTACTTATTTTGTAACTTTTACCGATATGTGCCAGGAAACAGGTATGGATTCAGCAACCGTCATTGTTTTCCCGGTTTGCGATTTTGAAACATTCTATTTTGAACCTGCATTGAACCCGGGATTACCCTATAGTATATATGGTGAATTATCAAACGACACAGTACTGCTGGCTCTTCCAGCAAGCACAAACCTTAGTAGTTTAATTGCATCTTTCACAACTGATATGGAAGCATGCATTCTAACAGTCAATGGTGTTATACAAGAATCAGGGGTTACGGTCAATGATTTTACGGAGCCTTTAGTTTATCATTTCTGGGCTCCGGGGGGTTGTTTTTCAGAATGGACTGTTATTACTGATATAGAAGTTGGAGAGAATGAACCCACTCAAAACAATATTCAAATCTTCCCCAATCCTGCAAATGACCTTTTGACGGTTATAATGGATCAACCTTGTGAATTAAGCATATTCAATAGCCTTGGACATAATGTATTTGATAAACATGTCGGGGAAGGAAAGCTATCCATTGAAGTGAGTGAATTGAATGCAGGCATCTATTTTCTTCAGCTCAAAAACGATCGTGGTTTTGATGTAAGAAAGTTAATTATTCGTAGGTAATTTGGCCATGAAAGGCTAATATCCGCTAAGCGCTATAGAAGCGCTTAGCGGTTAAAACTAAAATAAATTATCTTTGGATATAATAATTTAGATTTCTGCTTATGTTTCCCAAATATTTAAGGCTTTTATTCCTGTTTACTTTTCTTTTGACATTATCCTTGTTTGGTGAAGAAAATCATGATTTGATATTTAAAATCGAGAGTCTAAACCAAACAGTTGAATTAAACCGGTTTTGGAAATACCATCCCGGAGATGATACTTTATGGGCTGATCCCTTTTATGATGATAACCATTGGGATACCCTTTCCACCCAATTAAATCTGGTTAAGTTGGGAGACACTATTTTCAAGGGGCAATGTTGGTTCCGATTGCATATTCGTATCGATTCATCCCTTCGAAATAAAACCTATGCCTTATTAATGGATCAACAGGGTGCCTCAGAGGTTTATTTAAATGGGAAGCTGATCAATTCGTTTGGGAAGGTTAGTGATTCGATCGAAACAGAAAAAACAGACAATCCTAAGATGGTGCCGGGACTTATTCAGTTCTCGGATAGCCTGCAGTATGTATTGGCGGTACGTTATTCCAATCTTAGGGCGAACAGAGCCCTGAAAATTTACCGGGAAGCCAATGCCGGGTTTAACTTAAGGATAAAGGAACATGATAATGCCATGCGAAGTTTAAAGGCCCAGGTAAATGCGGGTTTCCTGGTTTTGTTTCTTTTTATGGTTTTCCTGATTCTTGGTTTGGTTCATCTCCTGTTGTTCCTTTTTTACCGGCAACAGAAATCAAATCTTTATTACAGCATTTTTATGTTGTTGTTTGCCGGGCTTAATTATGTGGTATTCCAGTCTAACAGCATAACAGAAAATCCGACATTAAATAATAAGGCGGGTTTTATTATGTCGTTGTTGTTTCCTTTATTTTTTATTCCTCTTACGGGATTTCTGTATAGTCTGTTCATGAAAAAGATACCGAGGATATTCTGGATCACTGTAGGCATTGCTGTAATTCTTAGCCTGCTTTACTATTTGGATATCAGTTTTATACCGCAGCTTTATATTGGTTTTGTTTTCTTGTTATGGATTGAGGTTACCCGATTGGTGATCAGGGCATTGATTAAAAAATTTGATGGCGCTTGGATATTGGGGATCGGGGTATTGTTTTTTATTTTGTTTTTTACGGGCATCATGATTTATGTGATCCGTTTTGGAAATATTGAACTCAGTGGTCAATCTGCCTTTGCTATAGCCTTTGCGCTTATGACCCTGGCAGCCGTCCTGAGTATTCCACTTTCCATGTCGGTTTACCTGGCCCGTGATTTTGCCAAAACGAATGTAAATCTGTCGAAACAACTGGAACAGGTAAAAATTCTTTCTGCGAAATCCCTTGAACAAGAACGGGAAAAGAAAAGGATCCTCGAAGGACAAAAAGAAAAACTTGAAATCCTTGTTACGGAAAGGACAAAAGAACTGGCTGCCGAAAAAGAAAAAACCGAAGAACTCTTGCTGAATACCCTTCCGTTAAAGGTTGTAAATGAACTCAAACAGAACGGCAAAGCCGAACCCGAAAGTTTCGAAGATGTGACTGTTTATTTTTCCGATATTGTGGGTTTTACAAATATATCTTCCCAATTGGAGCCCAAAACCTTAATTGGTGAACTGAACGAAATTTTTACCGGTTTTGACGGCATTATGGAAAAACATTCCTGCGAACGGATCAAGACCATTGGGGATGCCTACCTGGCTGTTAGTGGTATGCCCGAACGAAATGAAAACCATGCAGAAAATATGGTTCGTGCTGCCATGGAAATCAGGCAGTTTCTGGCAGAGCGCAACAAAACATCAAACATAGACTGGCAGGTGAGAATTGGTATTCATACCGGAAAAGTGGTAGGCGGTATTGTGGGCGTTAAAAAATACATTTATGATGTGTTTGGTGATGCAATTAACACCACATCACGTATGGAAAGCAGTTCGGAGCCTAATCAGATTAATGTATCTGAAACAAGCTTTTTACTCCTGAAAGAAAAATTTAACTTCCGGGCAAGGGAACCCATGCAAATAAAGGGAAAAGGGGAGATGCGGATGTATTTTTTGGAAGGGGAATTGAAAGCTTCCCGCTAAGCGGTTCCATAGTGTTAAGCGGGTTTCGTTCTTCCTGGAATTTAATTCTCCCTCAGCACATACTCATCATATTCAATCTCGAAGCGGAGCTTATGTTTGCTTTCTTCCTGTGCCAGGCCAAGAAATACATTTTTCAGATCGGTATTGGGCGCGCGGTCGGCCAGGGCAGTATAGAGCTTAAAGGCGGCTTTTTCCTTTTTCATGGCAAGGATAAGGGCTTCCTCATAGGTCATGCTGGTACTGGGCTTAACATTTACCACATAGTCGCTGATCTTAAGGTCGGCGATCACTTCTTTTTCCAGGGTATAAAAACCTTCTTCTTTAATCTTTAACAAGCGCATTTTATGCTTGATCTCTTCCTCGGCAAATTCGGTAAAGACAAGTTTCATGTCGTCAGTCCTGGAGTTGTCTGCTAATTCGCTGTAAAAATCCACAGCCAACTGTTCTTCATTAATGGCGAAGTCGAGTATGTCGTTTACGTTTTCGAAATTTTTCATGATCTTAAACTTTTATTCGTCATTGCGAGGAAACAGGGTCTGTCTGTGTGATAGCTGACGAAGCAATCTGCTTATTATTTTGCAGAATGCTGGCTTAGAGATTGCTTCACTCCAGCGCCTGATCAATCCCTCCGGTTCGCAATGACGGGATTAGAATTGTAATTAATTTTTCAATGAACTTTCAAATTGCTCTTCAAAGCGTTTTACCACCACATCGCAGCCATAATTAAACATGCGGTTGCAGTTTTTTCCGGTGGTATATTTAAATTCCAGCTTTTCATTTGTTGAATCTATAGGTAAAAGTTTAATGGCTTCCATCATAACCCCGCTGGAATCTTTCTGGCTTTTTAAACCAAATCTTTTCAGTAAAGCATTTAGTTGGTCGTAACTTGTTTTACTCACCCTGGATTCCAAAACAGGATCAAACTCCTGTATCATTTTCTGGGTATTGGTAAAACTTCCTCCTATCTCAAAAGGCATGGAAGCAGGCAGGATCAGGTTGGCATGCCTGGCTGTCTCCGTCATAAAATAATCCTGAACCATCACAAAATCAGTAACAGATAACCATCCCGACACTTTCACTTTGTTTTGGGCACATCCAAGTGGATCCTCACCAAAAATGAAGACATTTTTTAAAAGTCCCTTTTCAAATGAATCGTATTGGTTCTCCTTTAAAGTCTGTGGTAATTTCTCAACTCCCCAAATTTTCTTCAGCTGTTTTTGAAAGCCTTCATTTCTTATAAATTGTGACCCAACGCCAAACTTAGGGCAAACGCCCATATCGAATAATCCTTGTGAATTATTCTTTTCTTTGAGAACGATCAAACCATTGGATGTTTTTCCCAGTTTCCCTGTGATCATTGCCAGGTTTTTTAATTCAAAGGCCCCCGCGCTGCATACTTCTTTTTCGGAGAAGATGATCACCGCGTTCATCTCGTTGTTGAATTTTTTGGCGAATTCAATTACCTGGTCCATATACTTCACCCCAGCTTCTTCAATTAGCGCCATGAAGTTTTCTTTTAGCAACTCCTCTTTATAAGCTTCATATCCTTCACAATGATCCTTAATGAATAAAGCATTCTGGAACCCATTGGAAACGAGGTAATAATTTACAGCCTTAATGAAATGATAATAGGATTTTATTTTTAAGGTTTCGTCCACCTTATGCTCCAATTTACTGTCCTCGCATATGGTGATCAGATTCACCGGAACATTATTTTTCTTGTGGGCATTGTTCACCATAAACCCGGCTACAGCATTATCTGAATTGATCTCTGATCCTAAAAGATAAATCCTGCTGGCGCCTGAAAGCTGGTCAAAAGGAACATTCGCATAAGAATCACGGATGTATCCTTCGCCTCGATTAAGGTAATGGAAGCTGGTTATATTATTGGTTTTGATGCCTCCACGTGCCAGTTTCTGGATGAGGTACATCTCTTCGTTAGTTAACCTTGCCCCGGCAAAGAAAACATTATCATCCGCTTTAACACCTTTGACTTTTTCCTCAATTAGATCGAAAGCCTTTTTAAATGAGATCTCCTCAAACCTACCCTTAACCTTTAGCAATGGTTTTGTGATACGGTTGTTATCATTAATATAGTTGTACCCGAATTTCGGGAAACGGCATATGTTAGCATCTTTATTTACCATTCCGTTTTTCCCGGTGGTTTGCATAACGTACCCGTTTTTATGATGTAATTCAACCTGACAACCGACCGAGCAATAATTACAGATAGTTTCTACAGGATCAAGTTTAACCGGTCCTGGTTTGAATAGCACATTTTCAGCAATAGCACCGGTAGGGCAGGTAGAGATGCACATCCCACACGATTCGCAATAGGTATCCTGTAATTTATCTCCCATACTGGGCGCTACATAGGTTTCAAATCCGCGATTAACCAAACCAAGAGCATTGGCCCCAACCACATCACGGCAAATCCTTACACAGCGTGAACAGAGAATACATTTATTATTATCAATTTCGATGAAAGGATGCCTGAAATCCACTTCATATTCTTTAAACTCCCCTTCAAATTTCTTTTGTTCTGCCCCGTATTCCGTCGAATGTTTCTTCAGGTCGCAGGTAAAATACTCTGCACATCCACATTCCATGCATCGCTGAGTTTCCTCTAATGCAATCTCTTCCCCTTCATACCCCAGTTCTACTTCATTAAAGTTAAGCCTGTCTTTTGGGTCAAGGGTAGGCATTTCCTTACGGACTTGTTTTTGGAAGGTCCCAATATATTCTTCTGATTTTTGTTCTTTAAAGTTATCCCTTTTAGAAAGAAATTCTGCTTTCTCGAGTTCAACGGGTAAACCACTCAAAAACTGGTGGCAACTTCTGCAAGCCACTTTAGCCTGTCCGATGGCTTCAATAAGTGTTGCCGGTCCGGTTACGCCATCACCAGCGGCAAATACATTGGGAATACCGGTCTGCAGCGTTTTGGAATCAGCATCTATATCCCCCCAACGATTCAGTTTTAATTCACCATTGCCATTCAGGTTCGTATTGATATCCTCCAGGAAATTCACGTTCGTCTTTTGTCCTATGGCCGCCAGAACATAGTCTACCTCCAGTTCAAATTCGGAACCATCAACCGGTATGGGCCTTCTCCGTCCTGATGCATCGGGTTCGCCCAATTGCATTTTCAGGCAGGTTACTGATTTAACTTTTCCATCTTTGGTTTTATTAACCCTGGTAGGATTGGTAAGCAATAAATACTCTACCCCTTCCAGTTTTGATTCGTGGATCTCAATTGGGTTGGCCGGCATCTCCTTTTCGGTCCGGCGATAGATCACATATACTTTATCAGCACCACAGCGTATGGAGGTACGGCAACAGTCCATGGCGGTATTTCCACCACCGACCACGGCTACTTTTTTCCCTTTGAAATTATAACGTTTGCCGCTCATTTCCATCTCTTTCAGAAAGTCGATACCAGAAAAAACGTTTTCTGCATCATCGCCTTCACAACCGATCAGGGTTCCTTTTTGTGAACCAATGGTTAAAATGACTGCATCATATTTCGATTTAATGTCATTGAAGCTGACATTCTCTCCCAGTTTTTTATTGTAAAAAATATTTACACCTAATTCAGTGATGTTATCCACTTCCTTTTGAAGGATATCGTTCGGCAAACGATACTCAGGAATACCATATCTCAGCCATCCTCCCGGTTTGGGGGCTGCTTCATAAATATCTACCTGGTGTCCTTCTTTTTGTAAAAAGAAACCACAGGATACACCACCAGGGCCGGCCCCGATCACAGCAACTTTTTTACCAGTTGCAGGTTTTATCTCGGGTTTCCATTTATTGGGTGATTCCAGGTCGATGTCTGAGGCAAAGCGTTTGAGATAATCAATCCCTACGGGTGCTCCTTCATCCAGTAAATTTCTTCGGCAGGCTACTTCGCATGGCCTTACACAAACCCGGCCGCAAACAGCGGGTAGGGGATTGGTTTCCTTGATCAGTGCCACCGCTTCATGGTACATCCCTTTTTCGATGTAGGAGATATAACCCTGTACATCAACTCCTGCCGGACAGGTTTGTTTGCATGGTCCCATACAATCGGCATAATGGTTACTGACCAAAAGGTCAAGGGCTGTTTTACGTGCTTTTGCCACCCTGTCGTTGTGGGTAGTGATCTTCATCCCTTCAACGATCTTCGTGGAGCAGGAGGGTTGTAATCCACGGTATCCATCAATTTCCACCACACAAACATAACATGATGAGTAGGGCTCAAGCCTGGGATCATGACATAAGGTTGGAATTTCAATATTTTGGCGTTGAGCTAATTCCAAAACGGTTTCTCCCTGATTTCCTTTAACGATCTTTCCGTTGAGAATGATATTTAACGTTTCGCTCATATTTCTATTTTATTTGTTCTCTTAATCAAAAACTTTATCAACTACTATTACCAAGGATGCTTTTAGCTATTGGCCTTTAGCTGTTGGTTTTTATTTTATGGATTAATGTGTTGATCATTTTTTGTTCAACATGAATTCGTTCTATGGTTGAATGAAGTACTTCTTCAGAAATGAACTTAAGCCCCTGAAGGATCATTAATTGGGTTTCCAACTCAAACAAAGAACCCATTGCAATTTCCAGAAATCTTTTATATTCGATATCACTTGTTCTGCTACTACCCTCCGCTATATTTGAAGGAACTGAAACTGCTGCCCTGCAAATTTGACTTGCCAATCCATATTTTTCATTGGCAGGTAAATCAGCCGAAATTTCATAAATGACTTTTACGAGATTTATTCCGTTCTTCCAGATATTTAAATTTCTAAAGTTTCTCATATTATATGTTATTGGCTTTTGGCCTTTAGCCTTTAGCTGTTGGTTTTTATTTTATGGATTAATGTGTTGATCATTTTTTGTTCAAACTCTTTTCAGTCCTGGTTCGCGAACTTTATAAACTAATAGCAAAAAGCCAATAGCTAATAGCTTCTTACTAATTTACCAATATCGCATCGAATTTACATTTCGAGTAACAGGCACCGCATTGGATACAAGCCTCCTGGTTGATAAAGTGCACTTCCTTGCGGCCTCCGTCAATGCAGTTCGACGGGCAGTTCTTTGCACAAACGGTACAGCCTGTACATTTTTCCGGATCCACTTCATATGTCAATAAGGGTTTACAAACCTTTGCCGGACATTTTTTACCGTTAATGTGTGCTTCATACTCATCCCTGAAATATTTCAGGGTCGTCAGTACCGGGTTAGGTGCCGTTTGTCCCAGGCCACATAATGAACTTTCCTTAATCTGGTAACTAAGGTCTTCCAGCATTTCAATATCCCCATCCACACCTTTTCCTTCTGTGATCCTTGTAAGGATTTCCAGCATTCGTTTAGTCCCGATGCGGCAGAAGGTACATTTGCCACAGCTTTCCTTTTGGGTAAAATCGAGGAAAAATTTGGCCACATCTATCATGCAGGTTGTCTCATCCATCACCACCATTCCTCCAGATCCCATGATAGCACCGGTGGAGTTCACCGAGTCGTAGTCGATCGGAATGTCGGCAAGGTGCTCGGGAATACATCCTCCTGATGGCCCGCCCATCTGCACTGCTTTGAATCTCTTATCACCCTGGATACCACCTCCCAGTTTAAAGATCACCTCACGGATACTCATGCCCATGGGCACTTCCACCAGCCCTGAACGTTTGATTTTTCCAGCCAGGGCAAATACTTTGGTTCCCTTGCTTTTATCGGTGCCGTATTTAGCATATTCCTTAGCCCCATTCGTTATGATCCAGGGGATATTTGCAAGGGTTTCTACATTATTGATGTTTGTAGGTTTTTTCCACAAACCACTGGCCGCTGGAAATGGAGGGCGTTTACGAGGCATTCCTCTTTTGCCTTCCACGGAAGCAATCAGGGCTGTTTCTTCACCACATACAAAAGCACCGGCTCCTTCCTTGATATACATGTCAAAATTGAATCCCTGTATTCCCAAAATGTTCTTTCCCAGGTATCCTTTTTCCCTGGCTTGTTTGATGGCGATTTCAAGCCGTTTGATGGCCAGCGGATACTCTGCCCGGCAATAGATCACCCCACCCGTAGCTTCGATGGCATAAGCCCCGATAATCATTCCTTCAACGACAGAATGCGGGTCACCTTCCAGTACTGAGCGGTCCATAAAAGCACCGGGGTCGCCTTCATCGGCATTGCAAATGATATATTTTTCGTCGGATTTATTATTGTTGGCAAATTTCCATTTTAAACCAGTGGGGAATCCACCACCACCTCGTCCACGTAAACCGCTGTCGAGCACCGATTGAATTACATCCAGACGGGACATGCCCATACCGGCTATTTTTTTGATGGCACGATACCCATTTCTTGCTTCATAATCTTCGATAGACTCCGGATCGATATAGCCGCAATTACGCAGGGTAATTTTTACCTGGTCATCCACAAAGGTATTGTCGATGGTTTCGAAGAGGTCGGTATGGACCACATATTCTTTGATCGGGCTATGCTGATTGATATGTTTATCGATCAGTTCTACTGCTTTGTCTTCATCAATATCTCCGTAAAGGTAGGTGCCTGATTCGTCGATGATCTCTACGAGGGGTTCGCGGTAGCACATGCCCACACAACTTGTTTTTTTCAATTCGAAGTCAAGTTTCTCGGCATCTTTCAATGCAGCAATCTTATCGTATACTTTCCGGGCTCCTGCTGCGATGCCGCAACTCCCCAGGCCGACTATTACTTTTGTTGCTTCCATAAATATATTGCTCTTAGCTTTTTGCTTTTGGCCTTTAGCTGTGTTTTGGTATTTACCAGGAGCTAATAGCCAACAGCCAAAGGCTTTTTAATTATTCTCGCTTATCCGAATGTTTTTAATAATCTTTACCGATTGTGGCCCGGTGAGTTTGCCATAAGTCTCGTCGCCGATCATCATTACCGGGGCAAGGGAACAGCATCCCAGGCAGGCAACTGATTCAAGGGTAAAAAGTCCATCTTCTGTTGTTTCTCCGTCTTTTAGTTTTAATGCGTCTTCAAGGGCTTCGGTTAAGGAATTGGCATTCTGCACATGACAGGCAGTTCCATGACATACCTTAACAATATGTTTGCCTACAGGACTTAACCTGAACTGTGCATAAAAAGTAGCTACGCCATACATCTCACTAAGCTTCAACCCGGTTTCTTTTGCTAACTTTTCAAAAGCTTCCCTGGGAATATAGCCAAAAAGGAATTGGGTGCCCTGCAATAGCGGGATCATATTCCCCTTTTTCCCTTTGTATTTTTCAATCAGTGGATCGATCAATGAAAGGTCAACTTCACCTTGTACCACTTTCTCATGTGCCTTACTGATTCTTGCAATTCGCATGTTGTTGTTATTTGCGTTAAGCGGGTAAAATTATAAAGTTTTATAAACATTTGTTAATTGATTAACAATTTATAAATGGTCTAAATTGTATTCCATCAACAATATTATTTTATCATTTTTTATTTCCCTTCAAATACCTTAAGGCAGCAAAGTGATAAGTATATTGGTCACTTCAATTACCGGGAATTAACATTGACATCCCAAAAGTATTTTCGTAACTTTAGTCCCTTAAAATCAGGAGGCATGAAAAAACCAATACAATTCATTTCTGTTGCTTGTTTTTGGTTGTTAATTTCATTCAATGCAATCAGTCAAATTGATCCAAACTCAGAATATTCACCTAGTTTTCAGAATGGTCAAAAATTGATTTCATCAAGTGATGAATCCAAAGATTTATTCGATTTAATTTTTGAGTTTCCCTGTGCCATTGGTGGAGGTGAAGCAGGTATTGAATGTGATGGCCAGTTTATTTATACAACCAAATGGAATGGTGATGAGTTTTACAAGTACGATATGCTGGGTAATTATATCGAAACCTTTATTATAGCTAATGTTTCTGGAATTCGAGACCTGGCATGGGATGGAACCTATTTTTATGGAGGAGCAGCTTCTTCTACTGTTTTTGAAATGGATTTTAACAATCAACTTTTGATTAGCACCTTTTTAGCTCCGACCAATGTAAGAGCAATTGCTTATCATGACTTTTCAAGTACTTTTTATGCAAACAACTGGGGATCGGATATCACCAAATTCGACCATTCAGGTAACAATTTGGGTTCTTTTATGTGCGGCCCCATAGGAGATAGTTACTATGGTTTTGATATCAGTGATGTGTGTGTTCCAGCCTATTTGTACGGATATGCACAGGTTGGTGCTAATTCAAATGAAATTGTTGAAATAGATCTCATTTATGAATGGGAAACAGGGGTATATTTTGATGTGGGTGCTATTCTTAATATTGGAACCGGAATTGCAGGTGGCTTATGTTCCTCGCAATACGGTGGTGATGAAGTATTAATTGGCAATTGTCAGAATGAAGTGATCTGGGGTTTAGAATTATGCACGGGTTCCGCTCCTTGTATAGATGTTGGCATACATGCCATAACTGAGCCAACCAGTGGTGTGGGTGGATACTCAAATGCTGAAATTGTTTCGGTTCAAATTAACAATTATGGGATAGATCCTCAATCTGATGTAGTAGTTTCTTTTACCTACAATGGAAGTAACCCTTATTTTGACACAGCTTTTGTAACAATAAATGTTAACGATTTTTACATCCACACTTTTGACACCACGGTTGATATGACAAATTCCAGCACGCATGATTTTGAAGCATGTACCTGGTTGGCAGAAGATGAAAATCCTTTGAATGATTGTAAAACGAAAACAATTTCTGAGCCGCCACTTCTGAATACTCTGGAAGGTTATTTAACAAACGCTAACACAGGTTCACCCATCGAGGGAGCCATGATTGATTTTGCTACTTACAATGTCGTAACCGGTGCCGATGGCTATTTTTCTTTTGTCGAAATCCCTGATGGAACTTATGATTTGTCAGTTGGTGCAGGAGGTTATTGCCCGTGGGATACCACATTGACCTTTGCTTCGAACCAAACGATTTTTTTAACTATTGGGTTGATTGAAAGTATTATTTCGTTTTCTGACGATACTCTGAGCACCTCAATGCAACCTGACATGACGGCATATCTCTATTTCGATGTCTCTAATCCGGGAACCTGCGACATTGATTACTATGCCGGAAGTGATGTGACCTGGTTGGGATACCCTACAACAATTTCCGGCGAAATTCCTTCAGGAGAAACGCTTGAGATTAATTGGTTTATGGGCTCATGGGGCCTTGACCCGGGAATTTATGAGGGTCACATCATTTTTCAGTCAGGAGCCATTTCAAGTCCGGATTCCATTCACGTAATCCTTGAAGTTTTGGAATTTGAACCCCCGGACAACCTGACCGCTTATTACGACTGCACAAATATTTGTCTGGAATGGGATCAACCTTCAGGGGGTAATCTCATGTATTACAACATTTACAGAGATGGCAACCTGATCGCCAATTTTTCAGGAGTTGAATTTTGTGATCAAAACCTTTTTCCTGAAACAGAATATTGCTACCAGGTAACAGCGGTTTATCAAAGTGGTGAATCCAACCCTACGCCAGAGTATTGTATCACATTGCCCAAACCAGATAGCCTTGAACCGGCCAATCCCGGATGCACTCAATATGAAATTGGAAATATTATTTACTGGGATGAACCTGAAGCTTGCTTAGGTCCGGATGGCTATAATCTATATCGCAATGACTCTTTAATAGAATCTTTTCCCAATACAGTCTTTAGTCATTTTGATCTCGTTATTTATCCCGGTCTATATGAATATGCTCTATCAGCCCTTTATTATTTTGGAGAATCGGATACGGTAGTGGCTGATTGTATTGTAGGTGTAGAAGAGCAAATTGACCAAAAGATTGATATATATCCAAACCCTGTCGAATTCTGGTTTGTAATCCGATCGAACCAACAATTAAAAAATATTAACATCTATAATAATCAGGGTACAATGGTTAAAGAAATGAAATTATCAGGAATGGAAGTATTGATTCAAATGGAGGGGCAACCGCCAGGCGTTTATCTGCTTAAAGTTGAAAATGATGAGGGAATATTTCTAAGAAAGATTGTAGTGAAATAAATAAAAAACCCTGACGATGAATGTCAGGGTTTCCTGTTTTATATAAATTTACCTTGTATTTTTCGACTAGTTGGAAGCCTGAAGCTTAATATCGATTTTATTTTCCGGTTTTTCGGCAGTATAGTTTTCCACTAAACTTTTCTCATAAGAGATATAACTTGCAATTACATTGTAATTGCCGGGCTTAAGCTCTGAAAATTCAAAATTGCCATCAAAATCGGTATAGGTTTTTATATCAGTACCTTCAATTGTTAGTTCAACACCGGTCAAGGCTTCCCCAGAATCAAAATCCATTACAGTTCCTGAAAGGCTAACAGCTACAACAGGTGCAGATTCTGAAGCTTCGGTTTTTTTTGTACCTTCATTTCCGGCAAATACAAAACCGATGAATGCTGCGAATATAATTAAAAGGATTGCTTTTTTCATTTTTATATTGTTTAGTCTACAAAAATAGGCTGGCAGCATTAAGTGCATTTTAAGCCAATGTTAATTTTGTATTAAGTAAAAAAAGTCAATCTTAATTTAATTTTTACTTTGATGCAGTATTACCCTGGGTTGTTATGGAAAAATCACGAAATGATTTCATAAGGTTAACCGACTGAAGCAACAAGTTTTTGGATTCTGACAAGATATTAAGGAATAGCATGCTGTTACGCGTACCTACTTCACTACTCTTGATCCGTTTAACTTGTTTCTTTCTTAAGGTATCGATAAATTTCAGGATCTTTTGTTGTTTGTTAATAATATCCTGCAAATTTTCATAATCATTGGATTTAATACACTCATTGATTTCACTGATAATTTCCTGGATCATTCTGGCCATATCAAACAGTTCCTCGATCTGGCTCTCAATAAATGGCTTATGATTGTTATCCACATAGTCACTTGCCGGTTTAGTAATAAAAGTAATGCTATGAGCAACCTCTCTCAGGTAATCCAGTACCTGCACATAATAATGCCCGGTATCAATGAAGTTTTCCTCTAATTGTGTGATCGTATCACTCAGATTGTCTTTCAGCGTTTTAGTTTTCTTATTTACTTTTTCGACCTCTATGCGTGCTTTTTTAAGTTTTTTCAAATCTTCTTTTGAAAGCGCTTCCACGGTAGTGAACAATGTCAGCGATATTTTAGAAAGAATTTGGGCCACATCTGAGGATGCTTTGGATGTAATTATCGTACCCGATGTTTTTTCACCTGTTTTGCTCTCGGCTTCATCTGAAGCTGCCGATCTTCGTTTGTGAATAACGTGCGTTCTGAAAACAAAAAATACAGCGAGGGCAATTAAAATTATTACGGCAATAAATCCACCAAACTTAATGGCCATGGCAATAAGGAAGGCCACTGTGAAAGCCGAAAAGGCAGTAAAGAACCAACCTCCAATAACCGAGAATACACCGGTTATTCTGTATACCGCACTCTCACGACCCCAGGCTTTATCACTAAGGGAAGTACCCATCGCCACCATAAATGTTACATACGTGGTAGACAATGGAAGTTTCAATGAAGTGGCGAAAGAAATCAGTATACTTGCCACAACCAGGTTTACAGAGGCCCGGATCTCATCGAAATAGGGGGCATCTTTACCTAATGCATCCTGCTGTTTTTGATACTCTGACTGATCAAATCTTTTTTGAATTCCAGTTTGCATGGAATTTGGAATCAGCGCCCTTATATTTTGTGCAAAGTTATTTGTACCTCTAACCAGGGAGCGGGCAAGAAGGGATGAGCCAAAGCGCTCATAACCTGCATCCTGACGGGCAAGGTTAATTTCTGTCTTTGTCACTGACCGTGCTTTTTTCGAGGTCCATAACGTAATTACCATGATTATTCCCGCCAGAAGAAGGAAGAGGGTAGGGGTTTTTACCTTACCTGTAAGTGCGGTCATAAGGAAAGCATCTGGTTCGGCACCGGGATTGGCCATAAATGAATTAAACGACTCATATCCGGCAAGGGGAACACCAATAAAATTCACCAGGTCGTTTCCTGCAAATGCCATTGCCAGGGCAAAGGTGCCAACCAATACCACAAGCTTTAAAATGTTTAAACGGGTAAACCATCCCAGGACTTGAAGTATAATTGTCCATCCTATAAAACTCATTCCGATAATCTGCACCGAATTTTGCTGAATATAATCCTTGGTCTCTTCCGACATGAAAGATGCCCCTTTGGCCCCTTTTATTAAAATGAAGTAGGTAATGGCTGTAATGGCAAAACCACCCCACAGGGCGCCAAAATATTTCAGTTTCTTTTTATAGTTGAAAGTAAATAGTAGCCTGGCAAAGTATTGTATGATTGCCCCTACTGTAAAGGAGATCACTACGGAAAGCAAAATTCCGGAAATGATTGCCAAAGCCTTGGCCGAATTGATGTACTCACTAATTTCCAGGGCATTTATGTCAGTATAGCGTTTAATAATGGAAATAGCTACTGCGGCACCTAACAATTCAAATACAATGGAAACTGTAGTTGACGTAGGCATTCCAAAGGTGTTAAAGGTATCCAGTAATATTACATCGGTGATCATTACCGCCAGGAAAATGATCATAATCTCCGAAAAGTAGAAATGCTCAGGATGAAAAATGCCCTTGCGGGCCACTTCCATCATGCCGCTTGAAAATGTCGCACCTACTAAAATACCCAGGGCAGCAATAATCATGATCACCCGAAGTGGGGCAACCTTTGATCCAATGGCTGAATTTAAAAAATTAACAGCATCGTTACTTACACCGACAATCAAATCGGAAATTGCCAGACCAATTAAAACGATGACGAGGATAAGGTAAATTGTTTCCATTGTTCTTGTTTTTTAATATTTTGCAATATTAGTTAAATACTATGTTGAAAAGTCGGATATAAATTTAAGTTAAGGTTAATCCAACCTTAAGTTAATGTTAACAAAAGATAAAAATAAAATTAAGTTATTTTATTTTAATTAGGGTAATTTTAACTTCAATGATATATTTAATTTATTTTGCATTTCATGAAAAAAGCAAGATTATTAATTGTCCTGGTTACAATAATTCCATTCTTAGGATTTGGAGCCGATTCCACTTTCCTTAAACCAAAAGGAACTGTGTATGGAAAAATTTTCACTAATTTTCATAGTCAGATTAATACAGGAGATAACGCCGATGCTTTTGAGATACAGCGAGCTTATTTTGGGTATAAAAGCCAGCTCAGTAAGTATTTTGAAGCCAATATTAAATTAGACATTGGCAGCCCTAATGATGTTTCAGAGTTCTCAAAAATAAGAAGGTATGCCTATTTTAAAAATGCTTATGTGGGCTACAAAAAAGGTAAAATATCTTCCTACTTTGGGATCATCGATCTCCTTCAGTTTAAGGTACAGGAAAAATACTGGGGCCATCGTTATATTGAAAAATCCTTTGACGACAGATATAAATTTGGGTCTTCGGCTGACCTGGCCTGGCAAATTAATTATGATCATTCCAAATGGATATCTGTTGATTTTACAGTAATGAATGGGGAAGGTTATACCCAGTTGCAAACGGACAATACCCTCACCACAGGATTTGGGGTTTCGTTATATCCAGTTAAAAATTTTACTACAAGATTTTATTATGATGTATCCGAAAAAACTACCATACAGTCTACCCTGGTAGGGTTTCTGGGTTATAAGCTAAAAAACAAAATTATGGCCGGGCTGGAATATAATTACAGGTTCAATGATAATTTTGTAAAGGATAAAAACCGATTTGGATATTCAGCCTATGTGTCGTACTACCCAATTAAAAAATTCCAGGTATTTGGGCGATATGATAAATTATCTTCCAACAAGTTCGAAAGGCAGGAACAACCATGGAACCTCGCGAAGGATGGAAGTTCAATCATTGCGGGTGTAGAGTTCTCTCCTATTGATTATGTAAAGATTGCCTTAAATTACCAGGACTGGTTCCCTTACGCCGCAAATGAGGAAAACTCACAGTACATATATTTGAATTTTGAAATATCGTTTTAAAGCCTAAAACATCACCCATGAAAAGAGTTCATTCAATTATAATATCCTTGTTAATGCTTTCATTTTTTCAATTTTCATGCGATAGAAAAAGTGAATACACGATATCTGCCGGATCCGAAACGATTAGCGATAATGGATCAGGAACGGGAACAGTTACCTGGACTTCGAATAAGGAATATCTTCTGGATGGTTTTGTGTTTGTGAATGATGGCCAGGTTTTAACCATCGAGGCCGGAACGGTGATCAGGGCGAAAACGGGCCAGGGCGAGAATGCCAGCGCATTGATTGTTGCGCGGGGAGCTAAGATCATGGCCGAAGGAACTTCTGTTAACCCCATTATATTTACGTGTGAAGGGGATGACCTGGAAGGATCGGTACCTCTGTTTGCCAAAGGACTATGGGGTGGTGTTATTGTTTTAGGGAATGCCCCGCTTAATAATGAAAACAATGAAGCACATATTGAAGGTATCCCGATTTTTGAACCCCGTGGAATTTATGGTGGGAACAACGAATCTGATGATTCAGGAATCTTAAAATATATTTCTATCAGGCATGGAGGGACCAATATTGGGAGTGGAAATGAAATAAACGGGCTCACGTTTGGTGGGGTAGGAAATGCCACTGTGGTAGAATATATTGAAGTGATTTCAAATTATGATGATGGCATTGAATTTTTCGGCGGAAGTGTCAATTGCAGGAACATTGTTTCAGCTTTTAATGCAGATGATGCTTTTGATTACGATCTGGGATACACCGGCAAAGGGCAATTCTGGCTGGGTATTCAGGATCCTTCTGAAGGAGATTTGTTGATTGAAGGGGATGGTGGGATTGACCCTGAATTAGGCCTTCCTTATTCTATCCCTGAAATTTATAATGGAACCTTTATCGGCAGGGGATCGGGAATAAGCAATCAGTTGATTAAACTTGGCAGAAATGCCGGGGGGCGGTTTGCTAATTCAATATTTGTTAACCAAAATCAAGGGATATATATCCAGTATAAGGAAAACTATAACGATTGTTTCTATCAATTCGAAATTGGCAACCTTGAAGTAAAAAACAATATATTTTGGGATGTGGCTGAAAATACTTCATTAAATATATTTAAAGTTTCTGCCGAAAGCGGCGTAGATGTTTCCAATCAAAATATTCTTTTTGAAAATTACTTTGCTGAAGCCTCCAATGATGTTTCAGACCCTGGAATAGAAATAAATGTGGCTTCAATCAACGTCCTCCCGTCAGGAAATATAAGTGACGACCTGGCAACATTCCCAGATAGCTGGTTTTATGAAGTTGATTTTAAAGGGGCTTTCCTTTATGATAACTGGACCAGAAACTGGACACTAATTCATCAGTCGGGATGGATAGCAGAATAAGATTTAGTTTTGTAATTCATCCAACTGACCTTCCTCCTCACCATTTATGTAGTTGGTAAAGTCGCGTTGCGATTTTAACAGATTCACAATGTATAAGATAATGTTCTTGTACTCCTCAAGAATATTAAATATAAGCATACTATTCCTGGTCCCGATTGCATCTTCCTTGATTCTTTTCACCTGGTTCTTTCGGATGGTTTTAATTAATTTTAAAGTTTCAGTTTGTTCTTCAATCACTTTATCAAGTTTCGAGTAATTATGGCTTTTCATGATCAGATTTACCTCCATGATTAAGTCTTTCACCCTGGATTGAATTTCAGACAATTCTTCAAACTGTTCTGACAATAGTGCTTTATGTGAATTGGCCAGGTGCTTCATTGCCGGTTGAATAATAAAATTAGCTGAATGGGCAATCTCACGCAAATAACCTACTACCTGAACGTAATAATGCCCTGACTCAATTTCACTTTCTTCCAGTTTGGTTATGGTTTTACTAACATTATCCTTCAGGGCTTTGGTATTGATGTTTACCTTCTCAAATTCAGTGAAGGTGGATTTTAACCTTTTCAAATCCTGTTTTTCAAAATATAAAACAGCCTGGTTGAGCGAAGTACTGATCCTGCTTAATGTCCGGATGACATTTTTGGATGATTTATCAATAATCTTTTGGTTGGTTAAAATTTCATCTCCCAGTTCACCGCTATCGATTTCTGTATTTTGCACCCTTTTTTTATGTAAAAAATGGGTTCGATAAATAGTAAACCCGGCTATTGCCACCAGGATAAATACGGCTGGAAATCCGAAGTAGCTAAACAATATGGCCAAGACAAATGCAGATAGGAATGCCGAAAGTGCAGTAAAAAACCACCCGCCAATCACTGAAATTACACCTGTTACACGATAAACTGCACTTTCTGATCCCCAGGCGCGATCAGCCAAAGAGGTTCCCATTGCCACCATAAAGGTAACATAGGTAGTAGAAAGTGGAAGTTTTAATGAAGTGGCAAAAGATATAAGAATACTGGCTACCACAAGGGTAACGGATGCCCTGATCATGTCAAAAGCCGGGGCATCAGCACCTAGGGCGATTTGCTTTTCTTTAAATGGATTCTGATCAAATCGTTTATCGATTTTATCCAGAAAGCTTTTGGATATTTTTGATTTAAAAAAATTAGCCACATTTGTATTACTTCTAACAATGATCCTTGAAACAAGCGAAGAACTGAAACGTTCGTAACCCTCTTCCTGCCGTCCAAGATCAAGTGAAGTCTTAACCACAGATTTAGCCTTCTTTGAAGTCCATAGTGTAACGACCATGATGGCACCAGCCATAAGAAGAAAAACAAAAGGTGTTTCAACTTTTCCAGATAAAGAGGTCATCAGCGCTTCTTCAGCAGGTACGCCCATCGATATAAAATCCTTAAAAGCGTGGTAACCGGCCAGGGGAACTCCAATAAAGTTTACCAGGTCGTTTCCTGCAAATGCCATAGCCAGTGCAAAAGTTCCTACCAGCACAACAAATTTGAGAATATCGAACTTTTTAATAAAGTTCAAAAGTTGAAGTATTATAACCCAGGCCATGAAGCAATATAAAAGAATAGAAAAGCTGTGAAATTGTACCCATTCTTTTAATTCCAACCCATCCGGCATGGTGTAACTAGCATAGGCCGACCCCTTGAGTCCTTTAATCAGGATAAAATAGGTAATTGAAGTAATTGCCAGTCCACCCCAAAGGGCCCCGAAATATTTTAAGTTTTTCTCGTATTTAAAGGTGAAAAGTAAACGGCTCAAGTATTGAATGAGTGTACCCGCAGTAAAGGCTATAACTACAGAAAGCAAAATGCCGGATATAATAAGTAAGGCTTTATCTGAATTAATATAATCGCTTAACTCAGCCACTTTTTCTATTCCACTTTCTAGTTTGATCACCTGATCTGTAGTTCCAATTTTGATCAATGCTACACCTACAGCGGCACCTAATAATTCAAAGACAATGGAAACGGTGGTGGAGGTAGGCATACCAAATGTATTGAACCCATCCAGAAGGATAACGTCCGTGATCATTACAGCCAGGAAAATTAAAATTATCTCAGAAAAGTAAAAGTAGGAGGGATTAAAAATTCCTTTCCTGGCAACTTCCATCATCCCGCTTGAAAATGTGGCACCGAAAATTATTCCAACTGCAGCTACCATCATGATCACTTTAAACGAAGCTGCTTTTGCCCCAATGGCGGAATTAAGAAAATTTACAGCATCATTGCTTACACCCACAATTAAATCTGATACCGCAAGAATTAAAAGAACGATGACAAAGATCAGGTAAATATTATCCATAATATTTCTTTATTAAAGGAATCCTTTAAAATCTCAATGAGGAACTCTCAATTCCAATGATCACAAATTTAAAAAATTTATTAATCTCAATTTCTAAATTTTCTCCAATTCCACTGTAAAATGCCTCATAATGGGAGCTTCGCGAAGGATCTTTAATCCCCTTGTAATGGTCTCCCTTCGTTCAAAAACATTGGCGACCGTGGCAGCTATGTAATCCATATGGCTATTGGTATAAACCCTTCGGGGAATAGCCAGCCTCACCAACTCCAAAGCCGGGTAGCGATTTTCTCTTGTTTCGGGGTCACGATCAGCCAGCAAGGTGCCAATCTCTACAGCCCGAACGCCTCCTTCGAGGTAAATTTCTGTAACCAGGGTTTGGGCAATGTATTCTTCCTTTGGGATATGGGGAAAAAACTTTTTCGCATCAATAAAAATTGCATGACCACCAAATGGCTGCATTAAAGGAATGCCGGCACTTTTTATCTTTTCGCCCAGGTATTCCACTTGTTTAATTCGGGTTTCGAGGTAATCAAATTCCGTTCCTTCCAGTAATCCCTGCGTGAGGGCATTCATGTCGCGGCCACTCATTCCGCCATAGGTTACAAACCCTTCAAACATGATGTTATAAACACTGGCCTCTTCATACATTTTCCGATCCCTGAATCCAATAAAACCACCCATGTTTACGATGGCATCTTTTTTACTACTCATGGTCATGCCGTCGGCATACGAATACATTTCTTTTACAATCTCCTTAATGGTTTTATCCTCATAGCCTTTTTCCCTGATTTTAATGAAGTATGCATTTTCAGCAAAACGGGCCGAGTCAAAAATTACCTTCGTGCCGTATTTGTGGGCCAGGGCATTAACATCCTTCAGGTTTTGCATGGAAACCGGTTGCCCACCCGAAGTATTACAAGTAACCGTAACAACGACCATTGGTATTTTTTCGATGGGATTAGACTGAAGTACTTTTTCTAGTTTATTCAGGTCGAGGTTGCCTTTAAATGGATAATCCAGTGTAGGGTCAAAAGCCTCATCAATGGTACAATCAATGGCCTTAGCATGCCGGAATTCGATATGCCCTTTTGTGGTATCGAAATGGGAATTACCCGGAACGATATCCCCTTTTTTTACCAACAGGGAAAACAAAACGTTTTCGGCAGCACGCCCCTGGTGGGTGGGCAAAAAATCATTGAAACCAAACAGCTCTTTAATTACGGCTTTCATCTTGAGGTATGAAGATGCCCCTGCATAACTTTCATCCCCGATCATTATTTCGGCCCATTGTTTATCGCTCATGGCACCAGTGCCTGAATCGGTCAAAAGGTCGATATAGACATATTCGCTACGGAGGTTAAACACATTGTAATAAGCTTCTTTCAGCCATTTTAGCCTTTCTTCTTTTGTGCTTCGGCGGATGCTCTCCACCATTTTTATTTTATAGGATTCTGCAAACGGAAGGTTCATGGATTAGATTTTAGATTATTAGATATTAGATTATTAGACTTTTGGTCAATGAAATTTTTTTCCGATTTCGTAAATCTAGAATCTGAAATTAAACTCGTCCCTGCGTTTGATATTCAGGTAAAGGTGGGAGTGAATATACTGAAGAAATAAAATCATTTCTGTTCAATATTTTATGGCAACAAAATTAAGGGATGATTTTAAATAATAAAAAATAATTTGAATTTATCTTTTTTTTTTACATTCGATAAGTCAAATTCCAAAATGGATGATAACCCATATTTCTATTAATAAATTTAATGTTTCGAGGAATGAATGTATGTAATAATTATAGAATAATTAATTCAGGTATTTCATTTGTACTTATAAAGTTCAAATAAAAAAGCCAAACACAAAACCCTGCTTATGTTTGGACATAACCCTTCTGCGAAAAGGGGTTGTAAAAAAATTAAATTAATAATTTAATTTCGAAACAATGAAAAAAATAAAAATAAAATCAATCATTCAAACAACAGTTGTAATACTTATGCTTGTGTCCTATTCTTGCATTGCTCAAAAACATGGTAATACATTAATAGGGGAAATAGAAAATGATGTCCCTGTAATAACAATGGATAGTAAGATTCTCAAAGCTAAATGGGAAGCTATTTTGAATGAAGGTGGCTCGGAAATGAATATTTCAGAGGTTGAAATAGTTGAAAGTCGTGATGGTACATATCTTTTAATGTGCTCAAATTCTGACAATTCAATTTCGGCCTGTATTGCATTAGTATTAATTGATAATGAATTCTATGAACAACTAACTGAAGAAGGAGGTGGGCTAACAGTAAGTTGTTCAGGTTGTGCATTAGGGTGTCACCCGACAATTGTAAATGGCAAAGGATACTGTGAACCTTTATGCACTCCTTGTTCTAAAACAGAAACTTTAGCAAGTGGAGGAATAATGTAAATTTAAAACACCGCAAAAAAGATTGTTGGTCAAAATCACCAGCAATCTTTTACTTTGATGTATAAAAAGAATATTAATCCCTCGAACTCTTATAAACCGTAACTGTCTCTATATTCTGCGATTTGAAATAGGATTGGGATTTTTTAATATCCGGGGTAAACCCGAGTAAATAACCTCCACCTCCGGAGCCGCATAACTTCAGGTTAAAATCATTGGTTTTATTTCCATAGGCCCATGCTTCCATATAATTGGCAGGGATCATGTTCTGAAAGTAGGTAGACTGCAATTTTGAAAGTTTTGCAAGGGTATTAAAAAAGGCTTCCAGTTCACCATTGATGAGGTGGGTGATGCAGCTGTTATTTAAAGGTATGTATTGGTTGTTGATCACGTCAATGTAATCTGGTTTTTGGCAGTTTTCCAGGAACATATTTACCATGGGTTCGGTTTTACCTGGTTTGCCGGTATTGATCAAAAATATAGCGGAATTACCATTAAATTTATTCCTGGGGATCCCAACGGTTTCAATATCTGTTTTCGAATTGATGAGTAAAGGAAACTGAATGTATGAATTTAACGGATCGATGCCGGAACTTTTTCCATGGAAAAACGATTCCATTTTCGAAAAAATATCTTTTAATTTTAAAATTTCATCTTTGCTCGCAGAACGGCCTCCACTGATCTTGTTCAGTGCATACTGGCTGTAAAGGGCAGCAACCAGGGCTCCTGAACTTCCCAGTCCGAACCCCTGCGGAATGCTGGATTCAAAATATAAACCGTTGTCCAGGTCTTTAATAAAGGCATCAAAGTTAAATGCAAGGTCCAGCTTTTTGTCATTGATAAGCTTTCTTAAATAGGCTGAATATGCCTCAATTTGTGCGTTGGAATTGTTGGCAAAATCAAAGTCGGTATATTTGAATTTATTGTACCGGTTGTTAAAACTCAATTCCCCATGGAAATGTGTGAACGGAATGGTCAGCGCCATGCTATCGAAAATAATCCCGTACTCCCCAAAGAGGATGATCTTACCATAAAATATGTCACTTCTCTTCTTTACCATTTTTTAGTTTAATTTTTTGGGTCCTTTACCCATTTCATCATCGATCCAATAGTTGTCATCACAGTGTTGTAGAAGTGCATTCTTAATAAATGTTAACACTTCGTTCTTGTCTTTTTTAAAGTATATCAAATGAACATTCGGGCCCGCATCCAGGGTAAATCCTACCATGATTCCGCTTTCTTCCCTGTATTTTCTGATTTTATTAATAATTTCCCAGGTATCGGTATTTAATAAATTATAACCCGGCATAGAACTCATCATCAAAGCATGCAAACTTAAGGCTTCGTTTTCAATTATTTGAATAAATTCCTCTTCATTTTTTTGTTCCATGGCCCTGGCCAGTTTTATTAAATTTAATTCGGCCTGTTTGATGCGGGCACCTGAAAATGGATGGTCCTTCATTAATGCATGTCCTGCAGAACTGCTTATTGATTTTTTCTTTCTGTCTGTTATTAAAATTGCATCCATTAATTTATTGAAGGGATTGTTTTTTTTCGGATTATAGGGTATTCCTGCCTCATCGGAAGATCCTTCTATGAAATTATGATGCCCCCATACCACAAAGTCTCCATAAACTGAACGTGCCGCACTTCCCGAGCCTAGGCGGGCCAGAAAAGAGGCTTTCTGATAAAAATCATCTTCATCTGCCAGTGTGCCGAACAACTCATTTTCAATGGATACCAGGCAAAGTGCCAGTGCACTCATAGCAGACGCTGAAGAAGCAATGCCGGATGAATGTGGAAACGAATTCTTACTACTTATTTCAAGGTTGAGGTATTCCAGGAAAGGCATATATTGAATTAAGGAAGATAAATATTTGTCAATCCTTACTTTAAATTCCGGATGCTCTTTCTGGTCAAATAAAAATGTGAACTGAAGCCCTTTTTCTCTTTTAAAGGAATATTTCACCTCTGTTTCCGTAAACGCATTTTTCAAGGTAAAACTTAAAGATGGGTTTATGGGTATTTGGCCGGGAAGTTTTCCCCAGTATTTTATTAAAGCAATATTTGATGGGCTTCGCCATGCACACTTCTTCCAGCCCTCAAATTTATTGGGGGTTAAAAGCTGTGAAGCATTTTCCAAATATGTACTTTTTAAACTCATACTATTTTTACGATCTCATCAAATGAGAATATTGTTTTAAGATTTTTTTTCAATAAATTTTTTTTCAATTCCTTTTTTGATCCCGTCCAGGCTAACATGGCAAAATCACCACCCCAGGCTCCTAATGATTTAGCTTCTCCAGTGAAATCCTTAAAGATTGTTTCCATTATCCCTTTTTCATGAAGTATACTCGAAATAATTTGTTCGTGCTCTTTCATATAAAAGCCAAAGTCATCAATATGTTCTGAATTGGCTAAGTGCATACTCAAATCTGATATCCATTGTATTTCCTTTCGGAATTTTTTCCTGGATTTCAGAAATTCATTAACTCCCTTTGATGAATCTTTTTTTTGACCGAGGTACACAAAGTAAAGATACCGAGTAACTTGTTCAGAAATATTTACATTTTCCGCCTGATATCCATCCCTGGTTTTTTTAAAATGAAAGGGGCCCTCCTGCCTTGCGGCAATAACATCATAGCCAGAACCTTTCGACACTTTTTTATGCAAACTGTATGGATCCACTTCTGCCCAATATGCCAAATTTGAAATCAAAGAAGAGCTGCTCCCAAACCCCCAATTCAGATCAAATTCTAAATTACTTATAACTTTTATTCCCCTGAGTTTTTTGGTAAAGCCCGGGTTCATCCGAATCGATGCTTTAATTAAATCCCTTAGCCTCAGAGAAACTTGCTTATCAGTAGTTTCTATGGTTTCAATGAACGGTGTACTAAATTTGGCTTTAAACCAGGGTTCTCCTTTTACATTACTTTCCCAGATCAGTTCAGATTGATTAGTAGTATTAAGGATGAAAATATCCTGGCCTAAGTTTAGAGGTACAGCTAACACAGTGGCACCTTTCAAAGCAAGGTATTCACCGGAAATCATTAACTTCCCCCTTGAATAAAATTTCATTATTTATTTACGTAAACAACTTTTGATGCCTCAATGGGCGTCCTGAGTTTTATGAGGTAGTTTTCAACTGCACTGTACGAAACTTTTTTATCCTCAAAATATATTTTTGTTTTATTCTTTTCTTCAGTAGTGGCATTCAATTGATTAAGTATATTGAGTAAGTGCATTTTCATATGGCCTTTCTGAATGCCTTTTGTAACCAATGATTTAATTGCACCGAAGTTGTTTGCCAGTCCCACACTTGCTGCTATTCGCATCAATTCAGTCGCTCCCGGATTCCCCAGTAGCTCAAGTGAAGTTTTTGCCAGAGGGTGCAGGGTAGTCAATCCACCCACAGTGCCCATAGCAAGAGGAATAGTAAGCCAATATTTAAACTTCCCGTCTTTTACCTCAACATCTGTAAGGCTTTGGTACTTTCCATCTCTGGCGGCATAGGTATGTCCGCATGCTTCGATTGCCCTGAAATCATTACCTGTAGCCAGTGCCACTGCATCAATCCCGTTAAATATTCCTTTATTGTGGGTAGTTGCACGGTAGGTATCCACTTTGGCGATCTGAACTGCTTTTTCAAATTTCCAGGCAAACTCATCTCCACTTAAGTCTTCATCAATTTCATCCAGGTCATCAATGTCGCATTCTACCGAAACTTTCACCAGACATTCAGGTGTATAGTTCGACAAAATGCTCATGATCACTTCGCAATTCCGCTCTTCATCTTTAAAATAAGGGCTTTCAGTAAAAAACTCTTTTAGTTCCTGGGCAAATTCTTCCAAGCAGGAGTTAATGAAGTTGGCACCCATCGAATCCACTGTTTCAAATGTTGCTTTTACCTGGTAGTAATCCGGAATTTCATGGGTCATATCCACCAACTCAATATCTGCAATTCCTCCACCACGTGCTACCATATTGGCTGTAATTTCAGATGTTCTTTCAATCATCCTGTCCTTAAGGTCAGGCAAAAGCGTTTTAAGCTTATCAAAGTTTCCATGCCATATAAAATGAACCTGGCCTATTTTTTTGGTAGAAATGATCTCGGTATGGAATCCACCTTTATTCGACCAGAACTTAGCACTTTTTGAGGCCGCAGCTACCACAGAACTTTCTTCAATTACCAATGGAACATGCTGAATGTTTCCGTCAATTAAAAAGTTAGGAGCAATGCCGTAAGGGAAATAAAAGTTTGAAATGGTATTTTCGCTGAACTCGTCAAATATTTTTTGCTTCTTCTCATCTTCATGATAGAAGCTTTTAAGCTCTTTAATAAAGTCCTCCTGGTTTTCAAAATACCCTGAAATATAATCTAACTTTTGGTCCTTATCTAGTTTTGAAAATCCGCAAATAATCTGTTTTTCTTTCACTTTAAGTTGTTTTCATTTTTTTGTACCCAAAAGCAGACCCGAAATTCAGCCGGCAAAGATACAATTTTCAATTAAATTGTTACTATAACATATAAATGTATCTATTTGTTTAACTATTACGATATATTTTTAAACAAATTTTATTTTTAGATAAATTATCTTTGTCGAAATTATTTAATTTTTTTATGGAGAGATCATCTGTAAGTATAGTCGGTGCGGGCCCTGCTGGAGTTTTTGCAGCATTATTTCTGGCCAGGGCAGGTATTCCATGCTGCCTTATCGACAAAGCTGTTTTTCCTCGTGATAAAATTTGCGGAGATGGGATTAGCGGTTGGGTGCTTTCTGTTTTAAGCAAGTTAGATAAGGACTTATTATTAAAATTAAACCGGCAGGATTTTTTAGTCCATTCTTATGGAATGCGAGTGGTAGCTCCAAACGGAAAAATGCTTGACCTGCCCTTCCTTGATGATAATGAAGTTTCTCCGGAATTGCCTCCGGGTTATATCTGTAAGCGAATTCATCTCGACAACTTTTTGGTTGAAGAGGCCAAACAAAAACCGGAAATTGAATTTCTGGAGGGTGTTGAAGTTTTAGGGTATGCACGTAAAGGAGGAAAAAATATTCTAACAACCAATACTGGCCTTACGATTATTTCAGATTTAGTCATTTTCGCCAATGGGGCAAATTCGAAGTTTATGAAAGAGCCGGGAGGTATCGTAAAAGATGCCAAGTGGACCATGACTGGTATTAAAACCTATTATAAGGGTATTAGTGGGATGCACAAAAAGAATTATGTGGAACTTCATTTTCTGAAAAATTTATTGCCCGGTTATTTTTGGATATTTCCTTTACCCAATGGCGAAGCCAACATTGGCGTAGGTATCGACAGATACCGGATTAAAAAACATAGGATCAATCTCAAGAAACTGATGTTTGAGGCCATAGAAAATGAACCCCATTTAATGGAAAGATTTAAGAATGCCACACAAATTTCAAAAGTTGAAGCTTACAGTTTACCTTTATGGGATAAAAAAAGAAAGATCCGGGGGGACGGATTTCTCCTGGCAGGAGATGCAGCAAACCTTATTGACCCTGTAACCGGTGAAGGTATAGGGCATGCTGCATTAAGTGGGATGTTTGCGGCAAGGCAGGCCATTCGCTCGATTGAAAAGGGAGATTATTCGGAAGCTTTTTTGAAGCAATATGAAGATGATCTTTATGAAAAAATCGGCCGGGAATTACGGATAAGCAGAAAAATACCTCGTTTTGTAAAGTATCCCTGGTTGTTTAATAGCGTGGTTAAAAGGGCGGCGAATAGTGAAATACTGCAAAGAAAGCTTACCCTGGCCATGTCAGATCTTGAAGTACGTAAGAAACTTAAAAGCCCCTGGTTGTATATCAAAATTTTAATGGGCAGATAAATATTAAATTCATCTTTTGTGAGTAAAACAACAGGTAAAAAACAGCAGGTTCGGACCATGTTCAATAAAATTGCACATCGTTACGATTTCCTGAATCATTTTCTTTCTGCCGGCATCGATTTTGTCTGGCGGAAAAAGGCGATCAAAATTATAGGAGAGACTGATCCTCAGATGATATTGGATGTGGCTACGGGCACCGGTGACCTGGCCATCGAAGCAGTGAAATTAAAACCAAGGAAAATCATCGGAATAGATATTGCTGAGGATATGCTTGAGTTTGGGAGGACTAAACTGAAGAAAAAAGGGCTGTCTGACATTATTACCCTTCAAACTGGAGACTCAGAGAATTTGCAGTTTGAGGATCATACATTTGATGTGGTAATGGTGGCTTTCGGAGTCAGGAATTTTGAAAACCTTGAAAAGGGACTTTCTGAAATGCACCGGGTGTTGAGTAAGGAAGGGATGTTGATGATTTTGGAATTTTCGAAACCTGCCAAATTCCCTGTAAAACAATTGTATAATTTTTATTTCAGGTACATACTGCCTCTGCTGGGAAGAGTTATTTCAGGAGATTCCTCGGCATATACATATCTTCCGGATTCGGTTAGTGCATTTCCTGCAGGACATGAATTTCTTACAATTTTAAATGAAATTGGATTTAAAGATATCAGGCATAAATCCCTCACCTTCGGTATAGCCTCCATTTATACCGGAATAAAATAAGGTTGGTTAATCATTGCTTTGTTTTTGCATTCAGAGGTTTTATTTTGCAGGCGGTAAAAACAAAAATTATTTATCTCCGTTCAACCTTACTTTGGATAACATCATACCAAACCTGGCACTTTGTCATTTGCAATCCCAATTTTTGAAGGTATTAAAATTAATCATGCAAGGTTAAATAAGCCAGTTAAGTATTTGTTCATTTTAATAAATAGTAAATAAATATTCCACCCCCTGGCCCCCGCCAGCGAGGGAAAAGGAAAACTTGTGAGGTACACTCAACGAATTGAATTTTATATATTTGTTTAATCCAAAATGGATAAATAAATCAATTTGTAATTTTTGAAAATAAATGTGAAGCTTCAGGATAGAATCCTGGCGAATTAAACCATTCCTTCGCATCCACACATAGTTACCAGGGCTATTGCATAGCCGCCCGAAGCTTATGTGAAGTATGAATTAAATTTGCCCCGCTGGCGGGGGTTAGGAGGAGGAATAAAATAAAGCCTGTTAATCATTGCCATTCTCTCTCTTATCAGAAATACTTTTTAACATTTTACTGTTGATTAAAAGCCCAAACTTTAAGGCTTCCTGAGCGTATGACCTCTAACAAAATTATGTTTATGAACCGCCCAAATTTATGATTTATGAAGAGATTATGGAAGAAGATTTTCTTTACAGTATTATTCTTATTGTTTGCCATTTTTATATTCGGTAATGAGCATGTTTCAGTGTCCAATTATTTTATTCAAACTGTCGGGACTTCACCCCGGATTTTTTTAGGTTTAATTTTGGCAACCAGTTTAGTTATAGGTGTTTTTCTGGGTATTTTTATTGAACGGAAACTAATTTTAAAAAAGTCAACATCGCCAGAAGCCCTAATAAAAATTGAGGAAAAAGAAACTTCGAAGGAAATAAAATCATATAAAACCGAAGCGGAACTGAGGATGCTGAACGCCACCAAAGACAAGTTCTTTTCAATCATTGCCCATGACCTGAAAAATCCATTCAATTCATTACTGGGTTTTTCCGACCTGCTTAAAAATGATTACGATAATTTTAATAAGGAGGAAATAAAACGCTTTATCCAAATCATGCATGACTCCTCAAAACAAGGATTTAACTTGCTGGAAAATTTGCTTCAATGGTCGCGCTCTCAAACTGGCCGAATTGCTTTTATTCCAGGGGAGGTTAATGTCAGGGATGTGGTATTGGGATGCATTGATTTGCTGGGTAGTTCGGCAAAGAAAAAACAGATAAAAATTTATTATGATATCCCTGAAAATGTCATTTTAAATGGTGATATTGAAATGTTATCGGCAGTTTTCAGAAACCTGATTTCAAATGCCATTAAGTTTACTCCCCCAAACGGAAGCATTAAAATTAAAACAAAAGTCCTTCAGAAGTTTACAGAAATTTCTGTGATTGATACAGGTGTTGGAATACCTGCGGAAAAAATACATGACCTTTTCAGGATTGACAAGCAGGTGAGTACTTCGGGGACTGATAATGAAAAAGGAACAGGGCTTGGATTAATTTTATGCAAAGAATTTATTGATAAACATAAAGGAAAAATAAAAGTAAGCAGCGAACCTAAAAATGGTTCAGAATTTAAAGTAATTTTACCTTTTCAAAACGAAAACAAGAATTTTAATGATACCGATCGATTCCGACAAAAAGCTTTCGAAAGAAACTAATTCCCGCTTGATCCTTGATTTTTTCCATCGTACCATGATGCACCATGCCATGTGGTTTGCTGAAGTAAAGCATCAAATGGGAACTGAAAAGGCATTAAAAGCGATGGAAGAAGCCTGGACACAGAGTTATGCTATCCAAATGAAAAGAATTGCTAAGACCCTTGGGGTAGAATTGGCTAACAATATTCCCGGGCCATTGCTTGATTTACCCGAAGAGACCCTTGAAAATTTGAGGGATGCTATGGCCGTTAACTGGTTGGCAAATGATGGGGTTTGGTTTCAGGCTGTAGAGTTCAATCATGGAATGAATGATGCAAAGCGATGCAATGATTCGTGCTGGGCACAGTTTTCTCCTTTTGAAGCCTGGTCGATTAAACGCCTACTCGAATTACCTGTAAATCCTGGTTTGGAGGGATTAAAACAAGCCCTGAAGTTCAGGTTGTATGCGTTTATCAATGAGCAATCTTTTGTGGATGAAACAGAAGACAGTTTTGTGTTCCAAATGAATCAGTGCCGTGTGCAAAATGCCCGTAAACGGAAAGGATTGGATGACTATCCCTGCAAGTCGGGGGGACTGGTTGAATACACCACCTTCGCTGAAGCCATTGATCCCCGCATAAAAACGGAATGTTTTGCCTGTCCGCCCGATCCGCACCCGGAAGAATATTTTTGTGCATGGCGGTTTGTTTTGACCAAAGAACCGGCAAAATAGTGGTGATTCTTTTAAAATCCTTTAAGGGCTTCGTACATCAGATTAAATTTTTCTGAATTCGATTTACTATAATCATAATTATAAATCGCGCCTTCCCATTCGCCATACATGGCATTGGGCAATACAATAAAGTTTCTGCCAAAATCTTCCTTCATCTTATCCGTTAATTCAAATCGTTCGGCTATGCTTTTCTTTTCAAAAACATCAGAAAAATCATTCAGGTTATCCCCGATAAGCATGATGATCATGTTTTTTTCCGATACATGGTTTCGTCTTTCAGTTTTACTTGAAATTTCTCCTTTAAGCATTAGGTGGTCGTCATTAGCAAAGGGGAAGTTCAGGGCCTGCAGATTTTTTAGGGTTTGAGCCCTGTACTTTTCTTTTCTGTTGCTGATATAGTAAACCTCCACACCCTTGGACTCGGCATATTTCAAAAATTCCAAAGCTCCGGGCACAGCCTCTGCCGAAGAAAGATTCATCCAATCATCCCAGCCTTCCGGATAATAGATACTATCAAGGATACATTTAGCTTCGTAAGGGCTGTTATCAAGCATTGTTTCATCTATATCCACTACGATCGCCTGCTTTTTCATGCCCCCCATTATTTTTGAACTCCGGTCAACCTGATACCTGGCCAGGTTAAATGCCTGGTAACACAATGCCCTGTATTCGGCTGCAGTTTGCTGATATAAGGTGGCCATTAATAAATGGTCGTTGGATTTAACCTCAGGTTCTTCGCCATTTTTTGTGCTGAAGGCGTTGGAATTTTTACATCCCTGAAAAGTGGGTACAGTCGAAATGATTACCAATAAAAAAATTAGAAGATTTTTCATAGCCATGTTTTGTTTTAAAAAAATAAAGCCGGGCACACTGCGTACCCGGCTATAAAATTAAGGAATATTATGCTGGATTTTATTCTGAAAAATCCATTTTTGCTAAACGCTGGTAACTGGCGTACCTCCATTTTGCGTTTTCTTCTGCAGCAGCAAACAAATGAGCTGCCTCAGCAGGAAACGATTTTTTCAAAGAGGTGTAGCGTACTTCACGTGCAAGGAAATCCTGGAACTTATCCCAATCAGGTTCTTTCGAATCATACGAGAATGGGTTTTTACCTTCTTTCTCCAAAGCAGGGTTAAACCTGTAAAGGTGCCAGTATCCGCAATCAACAGCTAGTTTTTCTTCTTCCTGGGTTTTACTCATACCAAATTTTAACCCGTGGTTAATACAAGGTGCATAGGCAATTACCAATGAAGGCCCCGGGTATGCTTCCGCTTCCCGAATGGCTTTTAAAGTTTGCGACTGGCTTGAACCCATTGCAATTTGAGCCACATACACATAACCATAGGTCATGGCCATGGCACCAAGGTCTTTTTTCCTGATTTTCTTACCAGAAGCAGCAAACTTGGCCACAGCCCCAACCGGAGTTGCTTTGGATGCTTGTCCACCGGTATTGGAATAAACTTCAGTATCCAGTACAAGTATATTCACATTGTCGCCAGATGCTATCACATGATCAAGGCCACCATATCCAATATCATAAGCCCAACCATCACCTCCAAATATCCATACCGATTTTTTACTGAAATATTGCTTGAGGTTTAATAGTTCTTTTGCCAGCGGATCTTTTTCTTTCTTAAGAGCGGGGATAAGCTTTCGGGATACTTCATCCGACTTATTGCCATCCTCTTTAGAATCTAGCCATTCATTGAACAATTGCTTAGTGGAATCGGAGAAATTGCCATTGGCATTTTTAATTTTTTCTTCTATCCTTTTCCTCATCTTATTGATTGCAGTAGCCATACCAAATCCAAACTCTGCATTATCTTCAAATAAAGAGTTTGCCCAGGCCGGTCCACGTCCAGTTTTTTTGCTAGGGCAGTAGGGAGTTGAAGGAGCAGATCCACCATAAATGGAAGAACAACCTGTGGCATTAGCAATCATCATGCGTTCGCCAAATAATTGGGTTACCAGTTTAACATAAGCTGTTTCACCGCATCCCGCGCATGCTCCCGAAAACTCAAACAAAGGTTGAGCAAACTGGCTGTTCTTAACGGATTTGTCTTTTTCTACAATGTCATCTTTATATGTCACATTATTATCCATATAATTCCAGTTATCAGCTTCTTTCATTTGAGTAGCAAGAGGTTGAAGAACCAATGCTTTATCTTTAGAAGGACAAACCTCTACACAATTGCCACAACCAGTACAATCGAGCGGACTTAACTGAATTCTAAACTGATAATCGGCAAACATTTTTGGTTTTCCTTCCAGGGTTACCGCATCCTTTGCTAATCCTTTAATTTCGTTTTTGTCTAAAAGGAACGGACGGATACATCCGTGAGGGCACACATAAGAGCATTGATTACATTGAATACAGTTTTCAGCTTTCCATTCTGGGACTTTTACGGCAATTCCACGTTTTTCATAAGCTGTAGTACCCGATGGAAAAGTTCCGTCTTCTCTACCTGAAAAAGCACTTACAGGTAGGCTATCCCCTTTAAGTTTGTTTATAGGATCAAAAACATTTTTAATAAAATCAGAAAGAACCCTGTCATCCTTCTGCACTTTTAATTTAATGTTGGCCCATTCTTTTGGAACTTCAATTTTTTCCACATCACCACCTCTATCGACAGCGGCATTATTCATATTCACGATCATTTCCCCTTTTTTACCATAGGATTTTACAATAGCTGCTTTCATTTCATCTACAGCTTTTTCATAAGGGATTACGTCAGCTACTTTGAAAAATGCAGACTGCATGATGGTATTGGTTCGGGAACCAAGGCCAATTTTAGTTGCAATCTTTGTAGCATTGATGATATAAAAACTTATGTTATTGTCAGCAAGGTATTTTTTAATGTGATCAGGTAGATTCTTTTTAGTTTCTTCCTCATCCCAAATACTGTTTAGTAAGAATGTCCCGCCTTTTTTCAAACCTTTTAAAACATCATACTTTGAAAGGTATGAAGGCACATGGCATGCTACAAAGTCGGGGTTGCTCACCAGGTAAGTTGCCCTTACAGGGACATCGCCAAAACGAAGGTGAGACACGGTTATACCACCTGATTTTTTCGAATCATACGCAAAATATCCCTGTGCATATTTGTCGGTTGAATCTCCAATAATTTTAATTGAGTTTTTATTGGCTCCGACAGTCCCGTCAGCTCCCAAACCAAAGAATTTTGCTTCATAGGTTCCTTTGGGAGAAATGCTTATTTCTGGTAACAAAGGCAATGAAGTATTCCTGACATCATCCACAATACTGATCGTGAACTTGTTTTTTGGTTCTGCTTCTTTCAGATTTTCAAAAACCGCCAGAATATGGGCAGGAGTCGTATCCTTTGAGCTCAAACCATAACGGCCACCTACGATTACCGGGGCATTCGGCTTGCCATAAAATAGATCCCTGATATCGAGGTATAATGGTTCGCCATTGGCACCTATTTCTTTAGTGCGATCAAGAACAGCTATTTTCTTAACCGATTTAGGGAATACTTTCATAAAGTATTTTTCAGAAAATGGCCTGTACAGATGGACTGCTATTAATCCAACTTTTTCGCCTTTCCCCACCAGGTAGTCGATCAGCTCTTTAATGGTGCTGGTGACTGATCCCATAGCCACAATAATATGTTCTGCATCACTGGCACCATAGTAATCGAATGGATGGTATTCACGGCCGGTGATTTTTTCAATCTCCCTCATATAGGAATCTACCACATCTGGGATGTTGTCATAAAACACTGTTCCTGCTTCGCGGGCCTGGAAATAGATGTCAGGATTTTGAGCTGTTCCTCTTGTAACAGGAGTTTCAGGATTTAAAGCATTATCCCTGAACCTTTGAAGTGCTTTATGGTCCACCAGTTTTGCCAATTCTTCCATCTGCATTACTTCCACCTTTTGAATCTCATGAGAGGTCCGGAATCCATCAAAAAAGTGGAGGAAGGGTACGCGGGTTTTAATGGCAGTAAGGTGCGCTATACCGGCCAGGTCCATGATCTCCTGAACACTACCCGTGGCCAGCATTCCAAATCCGGTTTGACGCGTACTCATTACATCACTGTGATCACCAAAAATTGAAAGTGCCTGTGCGGCAAGACTACGTGCACTCACATGGAAAACCCCTGGAAGAAGTTCACCAGAAATTTTATACATGTTAGGGATCATTAATAATAATCCCTGAGAAGCGGTGTAGGTACTGGTTAATGCACCAGCCTGCAAACTTCCGTGAACAGCACCAGCAGCGCCTGCTTCAGATTGCATTTCACGTACATCAACAACCTCACCAAATATATTTTTACGGCCGTGTGCGGCCCATTGGTCGACATATTCGGCCATATCAGAGGAGGGAGTAATAGGATAGATACATGCAACTTCACTAAACATATATGCTATGTGAGAAGTGGCGTAGTTCCCTTCACATGTGATAAATTTTTTTTCTTTAGCCATAACGATTATATTTTAGAATCTTAATTTCAAAATCAATAATAAAAAATGTCTAATTTCTGACGGTGGCGAAATTAATAAATTAATGTGTTTTGAATATGAATGTAAGTTATTTAGAAAGTATTTAGATAAGTATTGGGGCAGGATAGTTAAGTGAAAAATTTTATACATTTGCTCACAACATTTTTATCAAATAGAAACAATTTTAACTGATTTAAAAATATTACCAAGATGGCTGATCTTACTACAAATTATATGGGTATCAAATTAAGAAACCCTATCATTGTTGGCGCTTGCAACCTTGTTGAAAAAACCGAGAATTTAAAACGAATGGAACAAGCAGGTGCCGGTGCAATCGTATACCGCTCACTTTTTGAAGAACAAATACAGCTTGAAAATTTGCAGATGATGGAAAATATAGAGGAGTTTGCAGAGAGAAATGCTGAAATGACCTCTTTATTCCCTGATATCGAACATGCAGGGCCGGAAGAATATCTTCATAATCTGGCGAAAGCAAAGAATGCTGTTAGCATTCCGGTTTTTGGAAGCCTTAATGCTGTTAACCAGGAAACCTGGGTGGAATATGCACAGGAAATTGAAAAAATTGGAGTTGCAGGTATTGAGCTTAATCTTTATCACCTGCCTTCTGATTTTGAGATCATGGGTAAGGCCATTGTGAGTGAACAACTGGATGTTATTGAAGCGGTAAAAAAAGCAATTAAAATTCCTGTTGCTGTTAAACTTAGCCCTTATTATACCAATGTGCTTTATGTAATTAATGAAATGGATAAAAAAGGGGTGGATGCATTTGTTTTGTTTAACAAATTATTCCAACCTGAAATTGACATTGATGATGAAAAATTGCGTTTCCCTTATAACCTTAGTCATCATGACGAAAATCGTTTTCCTTTAAGGATTGCTGGTTTGCTTTACGGAAACATTAAAGCCAATGTATGCAGCAGCCGTGGAATATTTACCGGTGAGGATGTCATTACTGGCCGGTGCAGATGTAGTGCAGGTTGTAAGTACCTTGTACAAAAATAAAATCGAACAAATTGCTTCCATTCTGCAGGATGTTGATCGATGGATGGAATCGAAAAAATATAAATCATTAAGTGACTTCAGAGGGAAAATGTCGAAAAACAATATTGATGACCCCTTTGCTTATCAGCGTGCACAATATGTAGATATTCTTATGAATGCAGAGCAGATATTTAAAAAATATCCTACTATATAGTGCGGAGATCGAATTAATCTAACCCTGGAGAATTAGTTTTCCAGGGTTTTTTTATGATTGTTAATTTCTAATTATTAAGAATCGAAATTATCCTCCTTATAATTTCCTGATCTGTTACACCAATCTCATACTCTGGAATCTCTTTTATCCCGCCCATATAAATACCCTCTTTCCTGTAGATCATTTTACTTTGCTCTTTTTTTCTTCCTGTTAGGTGAAATTCCCTGGCCCCTGACTTATCCCTGATGCTGGCAATATTATTTACATTAATGCCACTTCCGGGCATTATGGATATTCGGTTACCGGCTTTTTTTACTAACATCCTGACAACCTTAATTCCTTCAGTAACGGTATTTTTCTGACCGGAAGTCAGAATTCGGTTTACCTCACATGAGATTAAATCCTCCAGGGCACAGAATGGGTCGGGTGTAAGATCAAATGCCCGATGAAAAGTTACTGGCAGAGGGTTTGCTAACTTTACCAGTTCCAAAATTCTTTTGGTATCCACGTTTCCATCAGCCAGCAAAATTCCGAAAACCAACCCATCAGCCCCCAAATCCTTACACACACGTATATCTTCTTTCATTATCTCAAACTCTGCCTTATCATAAAGGAAATCTCCACCACGGGGGCGGATCATCACATTGATTTTAATACTTAATTCTTTCCTTGCCTGTTTAATCGTGGCGTAGCTGGGAGTTGTTCCACCCTCATAGAGGTTATCACAAAGTTCTATGCGTATGGCCCCACCTTTTTGTGCGGCAATTGCTGATTGAATATTTGGGGCGCAAACTTCAAGCGAATATTTATTCATTGGATTGGTCATTGTGTTCTGAAAGTTCAAACAAGTTATATGTTTTTAAGGCTATATCCATTTTCCGATAAGATGGATATTTTACTGAAGATAAGCCTTTGTCCAGCAGAAGATATTGATGCTGGACTGATCTCGGATTAAGGCTGATAAAATAATACCTGGAAAAATAGGAATGAGCTGCCCAGTTTTCGTGCATTTTTTTATCAATCCTTACGATACTGCCTTCGGGAATATATCCGGCAAGTAAATGAACATCATAAAGAAGTTCACGGTCTCTCCCTCTTTTCCCAATATGTACAGCTGTATAAGTAAGGGTGGTAATTAGTCCAATTATAAAAATAGTATTTAAAATGTGAATCACCTTAAGCTTGATATCCCGATTGATCCATTTGGATAAGACCGGGGCCACAAGAAGACTAAATCCTATAGCAAAAAAGGGCAATGCATGAACAAAATAAAATGATTTTTGAACCATGGTTAACATTAAAGGCATAACTCCTGATAAGCCAATTGCAATAAAAAACAATATATCTTTTCCGAAATCCGGGTTAAATATTTTTCTAAAGGATTTGAATCTTTCGATAAGTAATATTATTGCTGAAATTCCAAGAAGAGGCAACATATTGTAAAAAAGCCATTCCATGATGTACCCTCTGTAGGTTACTGTTGGCCGGTTCGATATTCGGCCCAGCAGGCGGCTATTGATATATATAGTAAGGCTTTCTTTACCTTCGGGGCTGAAAAGAAAAATAATCCCATAAATCACGAGGGGGACAGTAAACATCAATAGGGTATAGATGACAGCTTTTTTTAAATTGATCTTCCTTTTAATGAGCCAGTAAAAGCCTGGTATAGCAAGGGGGAAAAGCCCAGGGAGGCCTTTGGTGAATGAAGCTAAAAATATAAAAAAGCCTGAAATCAGGAGATAAAAGTATTGATGTGAATTTTTGCTGGTGGCTTTTAAAAAAAACAACAGCGAGGCCATCATAAAAATACTCATCGTTCCTTCAATCAGGTTATTTTGTACGGAATAAAAAGCAATGGGGATAATGATCCAATACATTATGGGAAGCCATAATAGTTTTCTGAAATCCTCACGATCTTCATTAATCTTTTTCCAAACCTGCGCGATAAGCAAGGCAGTTAGAATTGCAGCCAGCAACGAATGTAATTTTTCCACAAAAAAACCACTTCCTAAAAATCTGAAAAAAGTAGCTTGTATGCTAAAATATAGCGGTGGGTGTTCATGAAAATTTTCTAATCCTGCAAATCCCAGAGAATCAAACTTTGGAAACCAAAAACTACCGATCCCATTAGCCAGGTTGTGCGCTACAGCGGAGTATAGAACCCCATCCGTAAACATCCCTTCCTGCACCATCAAAGGAAGTGTAAGTGCACAGAAAACGGTAATTGTAAGAATCCAGAATGGAAATTGGTTTGATCGCATAAGGATAACTTATTCAATTACAATTTCGTCTGCAAATATCCAGGATGGATTTCCCTCGCCCACATGCCAGTCAGGACAGGTTTCCCGGTTTATCGCAACAACTTTTATGTACCTTGCTTTTGTCGAAAAATTTAAAGTGAAATTTTTAATATTCACTCCTAACATTCGCTCAGAAACATCATTTTTTACTATTCCAATCGACTGGAAATCTTTACCATTGTTCGATACATAAAACTGTACTTCCAATGGCATAAAAATCCATGCGCCCACGTCTTGTAAAAATCCCATTTCCAGTTTGTTGATCAGTTTAATATTACCAAGATCAACAACAGCATTTATATCCACTCCCTGGTACCCCTGCCAGGCGCCCGTTCTGAAGTTTAAGGGGCCCCTAATAAAATCGATCAGGCATAAATCCCCTCCACCTGAATATTGGTTGGCATAAGCAGTATTTAGGGTAATGGTTCTTCCAACTGGTATTTTATGAAATTCAGCTGTTAATACTTCACTTGCAGGCATATCTTTATTGTAGGCAATGGCTTTCAAGGTAACGGATTTATCTAGTATGAAGGGTTGAGAATACTTTGGAGAATTTATATCCGGGACACTTCCGTCGAGGGTAAAAAATACTTCACCATTTTTTAACGTGCTTCCAAGGGCTACTTCAGTGGTTTCAATAAAAGTTCTTTCCCCTTTGTCGACAAAAGGAACCGGTGTAATTATATGATCTGTAATAGCACTTGATGGCCTGTCTTCAATAGCTGAACCCCAATCTTTATTGGGCTCAGGCCCCATTTCGAAAATCAGCTCCCCACCATGCATAATATCTTGATGAGACAAATAGGACTTAGTATATTCCTTACCATTCAATTTTACTGATTGTATATATTTGTTTTCAGTTGAATTATTATGGGCAATAAGAGTAAAAGAATTTCCATTCTCAAGATTTAAAGTAACCTCTTCAAACATTGGGCTGCCAAAAATATAGTTCCCATCTCCCGGGGTAACTGAATAAAATCCCATGGCACTTAATACATACCAGGCTGACATCTGGCCACAATCCTCGTTTCCGCAAAGGCCATCGGGTTGATGGGAATATAATTCATCCATTATCTTCCTGACATATTTCTGTGTTTTCCATGCCTGGCCAACATAATTATAAAGATAAGCCATGTGATGGCTCGGTTCATTTCCATGCGCATATTGCCCGATTAATCCGGTAATATCAGACTGTTGCCGGCCAGTGGTGGCTGAGCTTTCGGTAAAAAGCTGGTCCAACCTGTCGATCAAAATTTCTTCACTTCCCAATAATTCAATCAATCCTGAAATATCCTGTGGGACAAAAAAGCTGTACTGCCATGAATTTGCTTCAGTATAATTGAAGTTTACTTCTTTAGGGTCAAAAGGAGCAAACCAACTGCCGTTCATTTTTGCACGCATGAACCCGGTTGATGGGTCAAACAAATTTTTATAGGATTGTGCTCTTTTAATGTATTTTTCGTAGTCTTCGGATTTGCCCAATTCCTTAGCCATTATAGCAATACACCAATCGTCATAGGCATATTCGAGGGTTTTTGAAACTGATTCCGATTCTTCATGTGCCGGAATGTATCCCTTTTCTTTATAATACTTTAATCCAAAATGATCCAGTTCAGCACTATGTTTCATGGCCTCAAAAGCCTTTTCTATGTCAAATCCTCTGATTCCTTTCATATAAGCATCCACAATAACCGGAATAGAATGATAGCCGATCATACATTCGGTTTCATTTGCCGCAAGCTCCCAAACAGGCAACCGGCCACCTTCCTCATATTGTTTGATCATCGTATTGATAAAATCAATCGTTCTTTTTTGTTGGGTTAGTGTAAAGAGTGGATGTTCTCCTCTAAATGTATCCCACAAAGAAAAAACCGTATAATAGTCAAAATCCTTTGTTTTATGCACTTGCAAGTCACGGCCCCGGTAGCTCCCATCCACATCCTGGAAAAGATTTGGAACAATGAATGCATGGTATAAAGCCGTGTAGAAAGTAATCTTTTGCTCTTCTGTCCCACCCTTGACTTGTATTTTATTTAACTCTGAATTCCAGGCCACTCTGGCTTCGGTTTTCACCTGTTCAAAGTCCCAATGGGGTATTTCGGCTTCAAGGTTTTTCCTTGCTCCTTCAGTGCTTACTGCAGATACACCTACTTTTACATATAACGTGTTCTGGTTATTGACATCAAACTGAAAATAGGCTTTTGTATTTTCTCCTTCCACCCTTTTTTGATCCGCCAGGATATCATTTTCCGCCAAACCGTAATTTTTAAAGGGTTCGGAAAATCTTGCCACAAAATAAAAATATTGATCGCTGGCCCAGGCAGTCGAACGACGGAATCCTTCTATCTCCGTATCGCTTACCACATGAATATAGGATTCGATTACTTTGTCGCGATGCTTAAGATCAACGATAATACTTGCCGTTTCGGTTTTAGGAAACGTATATTTATGAAAACCAACCCTTTTTGAGGTTGTTAGTTCCACTGTAACTCCATAATCGTCTAAAAATGTTTTATAATATCCTGCAGTGGCTATTTCATTTTTATGATCAAACCGGGAGGCATAGCCTTCATCAGCATTTTCTGCTCCATTGTTCAATTTTATTTCACCTGTTACAGGCATAAACAGCACATCATTGTAGTCAGGGACTCCTGTACCACTAAGGGCTGTATGGCTAAATCCATACACAATGCTATCCGAATAATGATAACCCGAGCAACCGTCCCAGCCCTCAAGCCGGGTATCAGGGCTTAGCTGTACCATCCCAAAAGGCATGGTTGCCCCGGGATATGTGTGCCCGTGTCCGTCGGTGCCGATAAATGGATTAACGTATTTGGCTGGATCATTTTCAGCACCTGTTTGGGTTGATTTAATATCGGGCCCTGAACAACCATAAGTTAAAGTGATCAGGATAAAGAGATAGTAGGCATACTTTTTCATTGTTTCGTGTTTGCATTAAATAATTATTGAACAAATTTGCATTAAAATCATTTACTTTAGCCTCAAAACATAAATATTTTTACAATAATTTTGTTCTATAAAAAAAATAGTTATTTTTGCACCCCCGAAAATTATTGAAGATTATAAATATTAAAGTTATGGCAAATCATAAATCCGCGTTAAAAAGGATTAGGCAAACAGAAAAAAGAAAAGAACATAATAAATATTATGCAAAATCGATGCGTAATGCCTTAAGGGATTTCAGGGCGCTGGCTGATAAAAAGGCGGCTGAAGAGAAATTTCCTAAACTTGCCTCATTAATCGATAAACTGGTTAAGAAGAATATTATTCATAAAAATAAAGCTGCAAACCTTAAATCCAAAATGGCAAAGCAGGTAAGCACGTTGTAAAGAAATTTTTCATGGCTTTTGGATTTTAGGTCTCTATCACCAGATAGAGGCCTTTTTTATTGGATTAAACTCAGGATAATTGTAAAAAAGTTTTTTTAGTATTTTTATCCTTCAAAAACAAAACCAATGGCAGAAATATCCAATCCGTATTTTCCAATCAGGGAATGGGCCGAAGATGACCGCCCGCGCGAAAAAATGCTTTTAAAAGGGAGCCAGAGCCTAAGCGATGCCGAGCTCATTGCTATTTTAATCGGTTCAGGTTCAAGGAATGAGTCCGCTGTCGATCTATCAAAAAGGATACTCAAAAGCTCCAATGATAACCTCCTGGAACTTTCAAAATTGAATGTAGCAGAATTAAAAAAGTTTAAAGGTATTGGCGAAGCCAAGGCCATAAGCATTATTGCTGCACTGGAATTAGGCAAGCGCAGAAGGGGAGCTGAAGCCCTCGACCGTAAAAAAATTACCAGTAGCCGGGATGTATTCGAATATTTTGCAAGCATTATTGGTGATTCCACTTTTGAAGCTTTTTATATTTTATTGCTAAACCGGGCGAATAAAGTATTGCGACATATCCAGATCAGTGAGGGAGGGGTGACTGGCACGGTGGCCGACCCCAAAAAAATATTTAAAATGGCCCTGGAAAACAATGCGACTTCCATTATCCTTTGTCATAATCATCCATCGGGAAGTGTGAACCCTTCAACACAGGATATTACCCTGACCAAAAAACTGAAGAATGCAGGGGATATGCTGGATATCCCGGTACTCGATCATTTGATCATTGGTGAGGAAAAATATTATAGTTTTGCGGATGAAAATATGATGTAGGTTAGTTTTGTCGTATGAAAAAAATTCTCACCATTGTTGGTGCCCGTCCTCAGTTTATTAAAGCTGCTGCCATTAGCAGAGCGATTAAAAATAGCTTCTCAGCTCAATTGCAGGAAATAATAGTACATACCGGGCAACACTATGATGATACTATGTCGCAGGTATTTTTCGACGAAATGCAAATTCCCAAACCGGATTATAACCTAACCGTAGGTTCGGCAAGCCATGCGGTTCAAACGGCTTTAATGATCGAAAAACTTGAATCCGTAATTTTAAAAGAAAAGCCCGATTTTGTGCTTGTTTATGGCGATACCAACTCAACCCTTGCCGGTGCTGTTGCAGCATCCAAAATCCCCGTTCCACTTGTACATATAGAAGCAGGATTACGGTCGTTCAACAAAAAAATGCCGGAGGAAATAAACCGCATCGTTTGCGATCATCTTTCTACCCTGCTTTTTACACCCACGCTTGCAGGATTAAATAACCTGATCGGAGAAGGATTTAATGTACAAACAAAACCGCCTTTTACAGCGGATCGTCCGGGTGTTTTTCATTGCGGGGATATCATGTACGACAACAGCTTGTATTTTAGTGAAGTTGCTGAATCAAAATCTGTGATTCTCAAATCCAATGACCTGGAACCTGGCCATTATATTCTTTGTACCATTCATCGTGATTTTAATACCGATGACCCGCTTAGGTTAAATTCCATATTTACAGCGCTTAATCAAATTACTGCCGACTTTGGGGTTGAAATCGTTTTACCCCTTCATCCGCGAACTTCGGGGGTGTTAATAAAACATCTTTCCCCTGAACTGTATAAAGCTACTTTTGCCAATCCAAAAATAAAGATCATTCCACCTGCCTCATTTTTTGACATACTGGTGTTGGAGAAAAACTGCAAAATGGTGATGACCGATTCTGGGGGAGTTCAAAAAGAAGCTTATTTTTTTAAAAAGCCGGTAATTATTTTACGCCCTGAAACAGAGTGGGTGGAAATCGTGGAAAATGGGTGTGGCATTATTTGTAATGCTGATTTAAATAAAATTAAAGATGCTTTCCAGCATTTTAGTGAAAATCAAAATCGAAATTACCCTTCTATTTTTGGTAATGGGAATGCTGCTGAATTTATTTGCAGGAAGATGATTGGGTAATTTATTCCTTGATCAATTTCCCTTTTTCGTAAAAGCCATTTTTTCCTTTCAAGAGGTATAAATATAAGCCCTTTGGCAAATGGGAAACATCAATTATTTTTGTTTGTTCAAGGAAGTCAGAGTAAACCAACAAACCAGCCGAATTATAAATGTCAAGTTTGAGGTTTTTGTACATCCCTAAAACAAACTTTATGTAATCGCTGGCCGGGTTGGGATAAACCAAAATTTGATTCATTGCTTCATCATTTGGCAATCCGGTTGCCAGTCCCTCATACCAGCCGGTACTGTCCACTTTTAAAATGTGAACATCCCGTTGGTAGGGTACAGGGTCGTTCCAGTCATACCTGTTGGATCCGATTAACAAACCCCCATCGCTGGTTGGCAATAGCTCAAAGGGCATATAATTTACGTCCCCTTTGTAAAACCGCTGCCAGTCAAGCGTACCATCCGGGTAAAGGCACATAAGCCAGATCCAGCGTGGCTCGGGAATGATGGTAAAGGGAGGATCACTTGTGTAATTATATGTTAGAGCAAAGTATATCCGGGTTTCCGTTCTTACAAAACAATCAGACACAAAATAAGAACTCGTATCATTTTGAAGGTCATAAATTTGGTAGTTCAGTATATTTCCATTCTGACTTATTTCAAAATATGAAGGAATAAATCTGACATCAGGATTTGACAGATCAGATTCACGGCCTGCAACAAAATAAGTACTATCATCAAAGCTTGAAATGGCTTTACGTGGCTGAAAATTATATGGGTAATAATTGTATGTAGTATCTACTGAAAAATCAGCTTTATTAATTTCGTAAATGGTTTTATAAACATCAAATAAATATAGATGAAAAACATTTTTTTCAGGTAAATCTGCTATGATCATCGGCCATTGATTTATAAATCCACCGGTATCAATAATAGAATGGTAGTTTAATTTATCACTATCAAGCTCGTACTCGTACAGAAATACTTCATTTGTAACTGTTTCTGTAGCTGTTACAATTAATTTATAATCAATTGTAAAGAGGTCGTAAAACAAATATAACTCTGGAATTTCATAGCCAACGATTGTATCAAGCAATACATTAAATTCTTCATCGAATTTGATTATATTTAAAAACGAATTTAATTGTTCATCAGCACACACGCGAAATCCAACAATAATTGAATCATTATAATTATGTAAGTTGCTTAACCCATAAAAATTATAATTCTCAGATCCAGAATATATTATTGAATCTGCAATGTTTCCATCTGGCTCGATAATTAAAAGAATAAAATCACTAAATTGAGTAAAAAAGTCTCCACGATTAATTACTATTACGGAATTCCCATTTGACAATTGAATTGCATCACTTGTATGATCATCTAAACTTGTATGATAAAATTTTTCAAATGTTTGGGAATATAATACTGCACAAATAAGGATAAAAGCGCACAGTATGCATAACCTAATTGAAAATGCAAATTTTTTATCCATATTATTTTATATTAGTAAATTTTCATTTTACAAGATAGCGGGAGGATTAAAAAAACCCTACCGCTATTTATAAGTTATTCACCACCTCCCTGACAATACCAATTACCATATCTAATAACCATAACCTGTCCATAAATTTCTTCTGGATATGAGGTAATGAGGTCCTGATAGGAATTGCAATTTAAATACGATTTCCCAGATGGTTTATATAAATTCATATAATAAACATTATAATCAAAATCATAATCCAACCATTCAGGATTTTCACAATCATCAACCTCTCCACCAAGTGCGCCTGGAATCTCATACGTGACAATGCCATAATAAACAGGCGTCCCAGTTGAGCAATAGGGTTGAGCACAATTCATCAGGTTGTCCAATCGATGCATTGCATCCAGGCCGGTATAGGCAGGAGATAAATCATTACACCTCCCTAAACCATCAAAGAAATACCAATAATCATTGTTATCATCAATTTGGCAGCTTCCGGGGTAATACAATCCTCCTAATAAGGTTAGATTTATATTTGCATTATTTCCATTAAGACTACCTAATTCAACATCTGCCAGAACAAATTTAGTTTCATTTTCCCCAGTAGTCAAGAATCCTTCTGTAGAACTGATAAAAGAAGAGTATGCTTCAAATACATCCTCCATTGAAACAACCGGGGTATTATCGACAGAAAATTCAACAGGAATGGTAATTTGAGAAGGCACTTCAATTAATAAGGCATTTTCATCCCTGGGTTCCGTAAATTCATAATTCACACCAGCTTCCAATGTCCAAATTACTTCATTTAGAGGAATGCTCTCACCACTTTTATACCCTGTTTTAAAATCTGAATACTTTTGATTAAAACCCTCAATAAGCTGTGGTACTTGATCATCAACAGGCACAAAATCAGCATATTTGTAATCAGCTTTGCCTTCAGGTTTTGACTGATCGGATTTTGAGCAAGCATTTAACAAAATAATACTTGCGCTTGCAATGACTGTAAAAGCCAGCATAATAAGCGTTCTCTTTTTCATTTTTTTTTAGTTTTAGTATTGTTTTATTGATTTGGAAAACGCCCACTAAATAAAAAAAAAAAAAACGAAAAAAGCAAGATTTAATACTAATTTAGAACCTATATAATTTCCAACGGATATACCACTTAAAAATAAACAGAAAATAAAAAACCCCCGACCAGGGCCAGGGGTCCATTATTTTATATTGGAAAGATATTATACAATACCCTGTGCAAGCATAGCATCAGCAACTTTAACAAATCCACCAATGTTAGCACCTCTTACGTAGTTCACCCAACCATCTTCATCTTTTCCATACTTGATACAGTTAGCATGAATGTCTTTCATGATCTGTAACAGCTTGGCATCAACTTCTTCGCGGGTCCAACCAAAACGCATTGAGTTCTGGGCCATTTCAAGACCGGAAACGGCAACACCACCGGCGTTAGCTGCTTTCCCTGGTCCGTAAAGGATCTTGGCATCGAGGTAGACGTCAATCGCTTCTGGGGTTGAAGGCATGTTGGCCCCTTCAGAAACTACGAAACAACCATTGGCAAGTAACATTTTAGCTTCGTCACCATTGATCTCGTTTTGAGTAGCAGATGGAAGGGCTACATCACATTTCACTTCCCATGGGCGTTTTCCTGCAATGTATTCTACACCATATTTTTCAGCGTACTCACTGATACGGCCACGTTTTACATTCTTCAGCCACATCACATATTCAAGTTTTTCTTTATTGATACCAGCCGGATCATAAATGTATCCTTGTGAATCAGAGAGGGTAACCACTTTAGCTCCTAATTCTGTAGCTTTTTCAGTACAGTATTGTGCTACGTTACCTGAACCAGAAACGGTACAAATTTTACCTTTCATGCTGTCGCCACGGGTTTTCAGCATTTCTTCAGCAAAATAAACCTGTCCGTAACCAGTAGCTTCCGGACGAATTAATGAACCACCCCATTCGATACCTTTTCCGGTAAGAACGCCGGTAAATTCATTGCGTAATCTTTTGTATTGCCCGAATAAGAAACCAATCTCACGTCCACCTACTCCAATATCTCCGGCAGGAACGTCAGTGTTAGGGCCAATGTGACGGAATAATTCTGACATGAAACTCTGGCAGAAACGCATTACTTCTGCATCAGATTTTCCTTTGGGATCGAAATCAGATCCACCTTTACCACCGCCCATTGGAAGGGTAGTTAATGAGTTTTTAAATACCTGCTCGTAAGCTAAGAATTTAAGTACACCAAGATTTACAGTTGGATGAAAACGAAGACCACCTTTGTAAGGCCCTATTGCGCTGTTCATTTCAATACGGTATCCCTTATTGATTTGAACTTCACCTTTATCATCTACCCAGGGGATCCTGAATAAAATTACTCTTTCAGGTTCGCCGATTCTTTCAAGAATCTTTGCTGTTTTGTACTTTGGGTTTTCTTCGATAAAAGGAAGAATTGTTGCTGCTACTTCTTCAACAGCTTGATGATACTCCACTTCACCCGGATTTTTGGCAATTACCTTGGCCATAAAATCTTTAAGTAACTGATCGTTTGCCATAATTATAACTATCTTTTAATTAATTATTTAGTAAGTTGTGTTTTATTCTGAGCAATATTAAATAAAAATTTTAATCCGATCATAAGAATCATATAAAAATTTTACATACAATTAATTATATATAATCCATATAAATAGATATAAGTGTATTTCAGAATATTTTTTAAGTGTTAATTTATTAACAGTTTAAATATCATTTTTACAAACAAGTGCAAAAAAATTAATATATTTAAGCCTTAAAATATAGGAGGGTTTCTAATAATTTTGCAGTAAAATATTTTTATTTAAGAAGGGAAGCAGATGAGTAATTCGGAAAAAGATGTGAGAAAGTTTGAACAGCTGAAAACAGAAAGCCTTGAACGGCTTAAGGAGTTGTCGACGATTAACCGCACTACAGCCATTTTAAAGGAAGGAAAATCAGTGAATGAAACCCTTCAGAATATTACCCATATTTTACCTGATGGTTGGCAATACCCCGAATTTACTACAGCCCGGATAAAATATGACCACGACGAATTTGTGTCGAATGATTTTAAAACTACCGGATGGAAATTGATTCAGGAGTTTGCTACCATTGATGATGTAAAAGGTTTCATTGAAGTATATTACACGAAAAGTTTTCCTGCTGCCTATGAAGGCCCCTTTTTAAAGGAGGAACGCGACCTTATTGAAAATCTTGCCAATATTTTAACCGGTTATATCAATAGCGTTAAAGGGAAGGAAGCGCTTAAACGGTTTGGATATACTGCCAAAGAAGAAGAAAATGAAGAACCTAAAGAACTTTGCTCGATTACCAGCCTACAGCTTTTGCAACGGTTTTTAAATAAAAACAACTACAACCGCGATCTGTATCACGACCTGATGCCTTTTAAAGTCAAAGAAATTCTTATTATTTCAAATTTATACGATGCCTACAGTATTGAAAAGGAAGGAAGGTTTTCGGAGCATATGATGGATGAATATGCCAAGCTGAATTTAACATCACTTCCGCGGGTTACCGGAGTGTCAGCCCCTGAGGAAGCTTTGGAACATCTTCATTCAAAACACTTCGACCTGGTGATTATCATGGTTGGGGTAGATAAAAAGTACCCGGTTGACATTTCTGAGAAAATTAAAAAGAGCTTTCCATATATCCCTGTCTTCCTTTTGCTCAATAATAATAGGGATGTGGCAATTATTAAAGAAAGTGAAAGACCCATTGCCTATGACCGGATATTTGTTTGGAACGGTGACCCAAGGATCTTTTTTGCCATGATTAAATACGTGGAGGACCGGATTAATCTTGAAAATGATACCAGGATTGCCCTTGTGAGATATATCCTGGTGGTAGAAGATTCTCCGGTGTATTATTCACGTTATTTGCCCATTCTTTATAAAATCGTTCTTGACCAGACAAAGCGTATCATTGATGACGTAAGCACTGATGATTTATATAAAGTCCTGAAGCTGCGGGCAAGGCCAAAAATTCTTTTGGCAACCAATTATGAAGAGGCCATTGAAATATATAGCAAATACCAGGAATACATTTTCTGTTTGATCACCGATGTGAAGTTTGAGAAAAATGGAGAAGTGAATGAAAAAGCCGGTTTTGATTTAGTGAGGCATTTGAGAGCCCATAAAATGGATGTCCCTGTCATTATCCAATCTTCTGATCAAAATTGTGCGGAAGAAGCTTATAAACTGAAAACTACTTTTATTTATAAAGACTCAGATTCCCTTGAGCAGGAGATTAAGAACTTTATAATGCACTACCTGGGATTTGGTAATTTTGTGTATCGGGATAAAAGTGGTAAGAAGCTGGTAGAAGTTAAGTCCCTCAAAGATTTTGAGAGGCATTTAAAAACCATTTCCAAAGAGTCGATTTTGTATCATGCAAAAAACGATCATTTTAGTACATGGCTCATGGCAAGGGGAGAGATTCAGGCAGCCAAGGTGCTTCACCCTAAAAAAGCTGTTGAATTTACAGATGCTGAGGCCATAAGGGAATACCTTGTGGGAACCATAAAGAAATTTAGGAATGAGAAAAACCAGGGGAAGGTTATTCCTTATGATCCTGTGGCCATTATGGATCAAAGTAATATTGTTACCCTCACAGAAGGGGCTATGGGCGGGAAAGGGAGAGGACTTGCTTTTTTAAATTCCCTGATCTACAACCTCGACTTTAGCCAGTTTCTCCCGGATATCAATCTTAAAACACCCCGTACAGCAATTATCGGCACGGATGAATTTGAATATTTCCTGGACAGCAATCATCTGCATTTTGTGAAAACGGATAATATTCCCTACGAGGAGATCAAATGGCGTTTTCTTCATGCCCGGTTAACCCCCACCTTAATCAAGCGGATAAAAGAGCTGCTTAAAATGATCACCAAGCCATTAGCTGTGCGATCTTCTGGTTTATTTGAAGATAGTTTAATGCAACCTTTTGCTGGTATTTTTGAAACGTTTTTACTTCCAAATAATCATCCGGATATCAATGTAAGGCTTCAGCAAATAATGGATGCCATTAAATTGGTTTATGCTTCAGTTTATTCTGATGTGGCCCGTGGATATTTTAAAGCGGTTAGTTACAGCCTCGAAGAAGAAAAAATGGCGGTAGTTATCCAGGAAGTGGTGGGGCATAAATTTGGAGACTTTTTTTATCCACATATCAGTGGTGTCGCACAATCCTATAATTTTTATCCCTTTGCCCACATGAAACCTGAAGAAGGTTTTGCAGTAGCCGCTTTTGGACTGGGTAAGTATGTTGTAGAAGGAGAAAAGGCCTACCGGTTTTCACCCAAATATCCCACCACAGATATCAATTCTCCCAAGGATCAGATACAGAATTCCCAAACAGAGTTTTATGCTGTGGATTTGGCCAAAAAAGATGTCAACCTGTTGGAGGGCGACATTGCCGGCTTGATTAAACCTGATATTTACGAGGCTGAAAAACATGGGACTCTTAAACATTGTGCTTCGGTGTTCGACCCGATAAATAATACCATTAGTGCCGGCCTCGACAAAACTGGCCCAAGGGTGATCAACTTTGGCAATATTTTAAAATATAATTATATCCCCATGGCGAAGACGATAGAGGTTGTCCTGGAGATTGTGAAAGAAGCCCTGGGTTCACCGGTTGAAATTGAATTTGCCATCGACCTGAACAGGGATAAAAAGCTGAAAGCTTCCTTTTACCTTTTACAGGTGAAACCCATGATTGGGAATGTGGATGATTATAACGTTGATATGGATAAAATTGATCCAAAAAGTATTCTCCTTTATTCAGAAAAGGTGATGGGCAATGGATTAATTGATACTATACAGGATGTGATTTATGTTGATCGCAATAAGTTTGACAAATCAAAAACCATGGAAATGGTGACTGAAATTGAGACATTGAATGCCACGATGTCAAAAGAGGGGAAACAATACATTTTAATAGGCCCGGGCCGCTGGGGTACGCGCGACCGGTGGATTGGAATACCCGTTAACTGGCCGCAGATCAGCAATGCAAAAGTGATCGTTGAAACAAGCCTGGAGGGTTATCCTTTGGATGCTTCATCAGGCTCCCACTTTTTTCATAATGTAACTTCTGCCAATGTGGGGTATTTCAGCATTCATCCCGAAAAATCAGGAAGCTATTTAAATTATGACATTTTGGATAGGCAAAAACTAATTAATGAAACAGCCTACTTCAGGCACATCCGTTTTAGCCAGCCGTTAAAAGTCTGGATGGATGGGAAAAAGAGGATTTCGGTAATTACCGAGTAACATTCATCTGGCGGGCCAGGCCACCGGATGAATAGTTAGCATTATTTTTTTACTTTTTACCAATATTGAACCGGTAACCCAGGCTCACAGATAAATTATGAGATCCCGTAATGTTGGGTAAAACTTCAGATTCAAAATGGGGAATTAAATAAACATAAGGGTTGTATCCAATTCTGGCCAACCCTCTTTGGCCTAATTCCAATCTATAACCCAACCTTAATTGAATGAACGGAGCATTGCTTGCCATTCCAAGACCTGCCCCGTATTCAAAAAAATGTGTTTTTCGTCCACTAATCCAATTTGCAGTTGATTGGATAAAAAGTCCAGGATACTTTAAATTCCATTTTTCGAGTTCTGAACCAATCCCGGCTAAAATAGCCCATCGTTTGCCATTACGAAATGAAGAAATATATTCTGCATTTGCAATAATAATCCCGATATAAAAAAGGGCTTTCAATGCTTAAGGTAAATGAAGACCCGTCCATATTGTTAGCTTCATTTTGTCCTTTTACAATTAACATTCCGAGGCAACAATAAACAAAAAACAGTAAAAGTGTTTTACATATTTGACTATTTAACCAGTGCCTTTTTTGTAATAACATCACTTTTCGTTTCAATTTGAATTAATATCATTCCTTTATAATCATCATTAATGGTAACCATACTAAAATCATTGGTTTTTAAAACGGTAAAGTTAATTTCATTTCCAAACATGCCATATATTTTAATATCACCGGGAATAGTTAGCTTTATTATTTTACTTTTTTGCCAATATTGAACCGGAAACCCAAGCTTACAGAAATATTATTTGAAACAGAGATCAAAGGATATGATTCTGAGCCAAAATGGGGAATTAAATATACGTATGGGTTATACCCAACCCTTGCTAATATTCTTTTTGCCAACACAAGCCTATATCCCAACCTCAACTGAAGAAATATTTCTCCTGGATCCTGAATGTCAACTGCACCTATTCCGGTTCCACATTCCAGGAAATGATTTTTTTTACCATATATCCTATCTATCCCAATTAAAAGAACCAGCGAAGGGTACATAAGGTTCCTTGTCTTGAACTCCTGGCCAACTCCAGCCGAAATTGCCCATTTGCGGTCATTCTGTGCTGGAAATTCATAAGACGTGTTAAAAGTGAGAATTGAATAATAAGGGTTTTCCCAATAATTTGTATAAAAAAATGGCATTTCAAAATAAACAGAGAATGGGTGTCTATTACCTTGATTGTTTTCCTTCTGTCCTGTGGCAAATGACATAACACCTATGTAAAGTGAAATAAAAAGTAGCAAGGTTTTCATACGCAATTATTTGATCAGGACCTTTTTTGTAATCCGGTCATTATTTAACAAAAGTTGAACTATGATCATCCCTTTATAATTTTCATTTACAATGATTTCAATATATTCCGGCTGTTGCTGGAAATCAAATTCAATTTTGTTTCCAAAAATACCCCGAACCTCAATATCAGATAGACTCAAATCATTTGGGGCATCAATTTGAAACCTGCCATTTGACGGATTAGGATAATAAATAAAGCATTAGGATTGATTTTTTCACTTGGAAAATTAACATGACCATAGTGAGAGATATGATATGTATGATTATTCTTTTCATAATTTTAAAATTTGGTCATTATACCAAGTGTAAACAAAACACTATTATCAGAATTTTTCTCCCATATCCATTTTTCAATCCAGTCATCATTATTGAATCCATTAAAACTATAATATCCATACCAAACTACAGGTTCAATGCATGCTTGAATACCAAACCATTCGCAAAAGCTGTATTCATATCCTAATATAATTGGGATATGAAACCCTATTTCAGAACCAGTGAAAATTCCTATCCCCGCAACTGGTTTATGATTTCTTTTACCAAAATAATTTAGTAAATTCAGTTGAATTGGAGTCATCGCTGTATTGGAGAAAACTTGTCTCAGTCCAATCCCTATTTTTGATTCTATACGATAATGTTCAGAAGAATAGATAGAACGATGATAATTAGATATAATATCATAATTTTGTAAGGATGCAAAATATAAATAACCTGAATAGTATGCCATTTCCAGTGATATTGAATTTTTGTGAGAAGGGGTTAAGGATGACCCTTGCCCATTAATCTTACCAACAAATGATAAGAATATCAGATTAATTAATAAATAAATTAATGCGAGATGTTTGTTTGCCTTGAGTGTGGACACTATGTTTGTTTTCTTTTTGTTCAGCATGGCCTTAAAGCACTGATATATAATAGATCCATTGAGGCAATAAAAAGGAACCTCCTGATTGGGGGTTTTTCAAAATTAAGGAAAAAAATAGAAGATCTGAATAGTTTGACGGCCCGTCTGACCGCCTGTCTGCCTATCAGGCAGGCTCAAAGCGGTCGGACGGGTTCACCAGAGATCCTGTCCGTTTTCAAATATACATAACAAAGGGAAACGCTATCTGAAATGGGAAAATTGAGGTGGAAGTATATAATGGACAGAGAATTTGGTTTTTAGTACTATACTTGTCATCCTTTATTTATATTAGCTATAAATTACAAGCCAAACCTTAAGCCTAAATAATTGATATATAATTTTTTAGATGTTAAGGCTTGGAATATGTAAAAAGTATCCTTAAAATTACATCCGTCATTTAACAGAAAACTTCTATAATTGTACGTAGAAATCTGAACATCACGTTATTTATATAAAAAATCATGTACGAATTTGTAGCTTTAAGCCTTAAGTGCCGGTTTTGCGGAGAAACATTAATGGACAAAGGCACCTTAGTGGACAATGAACCAAGCATAAAACTCAAGGTGAAATGTGGAAGCCAGCAGGGAACGATTAATTTGAGCTCCATTTATGGCAGTTATAATTATAAGTCGGATATTGAAATCCCTAAAAACGAAATTGCTGAGTTTACCTGTCCTCATTGTTCTAAACTGGTAAATTCCGAAGCGGAGTGCCTCACATGCGGGGCAGGGATGGTCCCTTTTTATCTTGATATGGGAGGGAAAGTCAGTATTTGTTCGCGCAGTGGGTGTAAAAATCACCACGTTGAATTTGAGGACCTTTCCCTAGCATTAAAAAAGATGTACCAGGAATATGGTTTCAGGGGACGAAAATATCCCAAAGACGAGCGCCCCGATCCGCATAAAGTGGTCGAAATAGTGAAGAAAAAAGATGAATCGGAAGAGATTATTGAAAGTGGTACATTCCTTCAGAGTTATTGCCCCCATTGCCGCAAAAGCCTTATCGAAAATGATATGCTCAAACTGAAGATCATTAACGGGGAAGAAGGGTATTTGCTTTTAAGCCCGTATTTAAATAGCTTCACTTCCAAGTCAACCATTTATCTTCCGGAAGAAAAAGCTGTATCAGACATTAAATGTTTTCATTGCAACACCAGCCTGGTAGAAACCGAAAAAAGTTGCGGAAGCTGTAAATCACCTATTGCCCGCATCCATGTGAGCGCAAGTACGAAACTTATTAATTTTTATATCTGTACAAAAAAAGGATGCAGGTGGCATGGCTTAAGTGAAGAAGACCTGTATTCCATAAAACTGGAAGAGAGTGATGAATGGTAAGCGCATATTTTTTAACTCATAAAACTCGTAATTAAATTACAATTTTCAACTAACGAACTTCAATATGTTTCAAATCGTAAGAAAACAGGAAATGGCCCAGGGTACGATCATTCGTTTTGATATCAATGCCCCTAAAATTGCTAAAAAAGTCAAAGCCGGACAATTTGTGATAATTCGTGTAAATGAAACAGGCGAAAGGGTACCCTTAACCGTTGCCGATAAAGATGAATTTGCCGGGATCATTACTATCATTTTCCAGGTTGTGGGAAAATCAACTGCACTTATGCGCTCATTGAATGAAGGGGATTTGATCAAAGATGTGGTAGGCCCTTTGGGGAGAGCTGCTGAAGTAGAAAATGAAGGTACCGTGGTAATGATTGGTGGAGGTACCGGAGTGGCTATTTTACATCATGTGGCCAAGGCTTTTAAAGAGGCCGGAAATTATGTGATTGGTATTATGGGAGCCAAGGATAAGGAAATGCTGATCCTGGAAAATGAGATGAGCCAGATTTGCGACGAACTGGTGGTAACCACGGATGATGGCAGTTATGGTACACGTGGTTTTGTTACCCAGCCCCTGGAGAAATACCTGGGTGAAAGGGATGACATTAAACTGGTATATGCCATTGGTCCTATCATTATGATGAAAAATGTGGTGAAGCTTACGCAAAAATATAAGGTGAAAACCATGGTCAGCCTTAACCCGATTATGATTGATGGGACGGGAATGTGTGGCGGTTGTCGTGTAAAAGTAAGTGATGAAACCCGTTTTTGTTGCGTGGATGGCCCCGATTTCGATGGAAGCCAGGTAGATTTTGACGAGTTAATGAACCGGAATTCACTTTATTTAAAAGAAGAAAAAGATTCCCTCTTGTTTTCGATTCGATAATTATTCTAAAATTAAAACAGATTCACCATGCTTGATCATGATGTTAAATATTTAAAGTTTAAAACCTATTTGAATACCTATTGCCCGCACTGTCATAACAGCTTTAATGTGGACAAAAAAGGGGTAAACCAAATTGAGTTTAAAGCGATATATAAAGGCGAAGAAATTGACCTCTACCTCAGTCCCTACCTTGATGTATTTGAAATAGAATCATCGGTTGAAATAGCAAAGGACGGGACATTGGATGATTTGGTATGTCCTCATTGTCAGAAAAGCTTATTGAATAAAGAAGTAAGTTGTGGCGAATGTGGATCAGCGGTAGGTGAAGTCATTATTTCCGCCTTGTCGAAACTGATCCCTTTTTATATCTGTACCAAGTATGGATGCGAATGGCATGGTTTGAGTAAACGTGATGAACGCAGGATCAAACTTAAGATTCCCCGTCAGGACATGCCCGAACAGGACCAGACCTTACGGGTACATAATTTCCAGGAAGTGCCCTATGGATACACCACCGAACTGGCCTTACTTGAAGCCGGAAGATGTTTGCAATGCAAAAAACCTCTTTGTGTGGAAGGCTGCCCGGTTAATGTTCCCATCCCTGAATTCATTTCATTGGTAGCTGAAGAAGATTTTGATGGGGCTGCGAAAAAAATCAAGGAAACGAATCTATTCCCTGCTATATGCGGTAGGGTTTGTCCGCAAGAGAGTCAGTGTGAGGAGAAGTGCATCATGGGGCATAAGGATGAGCCTGTAGCCATAGGAAGGCTGGAACGTTTTGTGGCGGATTATGAACGCAAAATGGACCTGGTTAAAGTACCTATCATTAATGGCAATACCGGTCAAAAAATTGCCGTAGTGGGTTCAGGCCCCGGAGGGCTAACTGTAGCAGCTGACATGCGCCAGCTGGGTTATGGAGTGACTGTTTTTGAAGCCCTGCATGAAACCGGAGGTGTACTTACTTATGGCATTCCCGAGTTCAGATTGCCCAAGTCGATTGTACAATTTGAAATTAACTTTTTAAAAGAGTTAGGTGTACGTATTGAAACCAACCAGGTAATTGGTAACATCCATACCGTGGATGAACTGCTGGAAGAATTTGATGCTGTATTTGTGGGTGTTGGAGCTGGTTTACCGACTTTTATGGGCCTCGAAAATGAAAGCCTGGGGAATATTTTTTCCGCAAATGAATACCTCACCCGGATGAACCTGATGAAAGCCTACTTGTTTCCAGAGTATGACACACCTATGCCCAAAGGGAGCAGTGTAACCGTGATTGGAGGTGGAAATGTGGCCATGGACTGTGCAAGAACTGCAAAACGGACCGGAGCCAGTGAAGTAACCATCGTTTACCGTCGTTCTCGTCATGAACTGCCTGCCAGGGGTGAAGAGGTTCACCATGCTGAGGAGGAAGGCATTAAATTTAAATTGTTGACCAATCCAATTAAATACATTGGTACCGACCATAATTCCGTAAAAGGAATGGAATGTATTAAAATGAAGCTGGGTGAACCAGATGCATCCGGAAGGAGAAGGCCGGTACCGATTGAAGGTTCTAATTTTATTTTAGATACCGACCTGGTAATTGTGGCTGTTGGTACAGGTCCAAATCCAGTAATCTTCCAATCCACGCCAGATATGAAAAGAAATAAATGGGGTTATATTGATGTAAATCCTGAAACCAACGAAACTTCCAAGGAGTTTGTGTATGCCGGGGGAGATATTGTTACAGGTTCTGCCACAGTAATTGAGGCTATGGGTGCCGGAAGGATTGCAGCTCGGGCTATGCATGAGAAATTGTCAGCTCTCAGAAAGAAAAATACTAAAAAGGCAAAATCTGAAAGTAAAGCCTAAAGATATATTAGCATTTTTTATTAATCCGATGACTGCAGTCATCGGATTAATTATTCATTACCAATGAAAATCTATAAACTTTTAATCCTTAGTCTCATATTGCTACTAAATATGAGATCTCAATCACAGGATATTTTAATTGGCCTTAATTCAGGCATAAACTATACCTCTTTTTATGGAAATTCTTTACCTGATGAATTAAGATTTAAGATGAGCGCTAATCTGGGGTTTTCAGCACAATTAAAGATTGGAGATAAATTTTACCTTTATTCTGAACTTAATTATCAACAAAAAGGAGCAAAAAATGAATTGTCAAATTTGAGCACTCAAATAGACGATTATCCCTTTATTGATCAAAATTCAAAATTGAAATTTGAATATATTCAGTTGCCTCTGTTATTGAAAAAGTCATTTGGAAAAAGTGAATCATTCTTTTTCTCTATTGGCCCGTCTTTCGGATATCTGATTACAGTTAAAGATGTAAATATGATAACTGATCATAATACGGGTAAATTGATCTCCGAAGGCATCAATGATTATAAAGAACTTGGATCATTTGATCAATTTAACAAGATTGACTTTGGTGGATTGCTTGCAGTTGGGTCACAAATCATAATTTCCCAACGGGTAAAAATATTCCTGGAAGGTATTGTTAATGCATCAATCAATCCAATTCATAGAAATGGTGAACCTTCTTATAAACATTTTGGTTTTGGAATGCATACCGGATTTTTAGTTGGTCTTTAAACTGTCTCAAAATACAGAATATCATCATTGCTAAGGAAGAATGGCCGAAGCAATCTCACAGATAAAAGAGTATTACAGATAGCGCAGCTTCGCTCTCAATGACGTTTTTACAAGTTTTAAGATGGCTTCTTTTTACCTTCATCGATAAAATCGCGCCCTTCACCGAAATAATTTTTCCTCCTCATCTTTTGCCCTTTTCTTTGCTTCGGATTTAAAACTAAAAATCATGAAAACACGAACGATTATTCTTTTATCTTTTTTAGCCTTGCTGGTCACAAGTTGTTTTGTTAAATCCCTGCATCCCTTTTACCTTGAAAAAGATGTGGTTTATAAATCCTCCCTGAACGGAAGCTGGTTGGATGAGGATTCGGTTTCGTGGGAAATCAGGCCTTATGTTTTTTCTAAGGGATTTCTGCTGGGCGACAGTACCGACAACTCCTATGAATTTAAAATGTTCGAAGAGTCGGGAAATGTATCCCGTTTTAATGTCCATTTATTTACACTAAATAAGGTGTATTACCTCGACTTTGCCCCAATACGCAATGATGAAGATGATGATATGGTGGATTACCATATGGTACCAACCCATTCACTTGCCCGCATTGAAATAGTTTCTGAGGAAGAAATCATCATAAGCTGGTTTAATGAAAGCTGGTTGCAAAAACTTTTTGAAGAAAACCGGATCAAGATCGCTCATGAAAAAATCCGTACGACAGATAATATTTCATCAGAGCAATATGTATTAACAGCATCCACAGAGGAATTGCGGAAATTCATTATCAAATATGGCAACGAGCCGGAAGCTTTTTATTGCGATGATACGAACGACTATATTTGTATTAAACTGAATAAGAAAAAATGAAACGCTTAAAAAATATGGTGTTGAGTTTTGCCAGGAACAGAGCTGTTCATAAGCTTTTATTCTGGGCACTTTCAGCCTACATTTTACTACATATATTTTCCCTTTCCAGCAGCTTTCAAAAAATAGACTTTATCTATACGGCTATATTCCTGGGAACTATCCTGATTCCAGTTGAGCTAAACCTTTTGATTTTTATCCCCCGCCTGTTAAACAAGAAAAAATATATGGCCTGGATTTTTACCTTCGTGATCAGCCTTTTTCTTTTCAGCTATTTCAACCAAATTATTTTCAGTAAGTTTATTGATACTCTGTTGCCCGGATATTATTTTATTTCCTATTATTCCTATGGCGACCTGCTCAAGTTTTTTCTTGTTTTTATGGTGGTAAGTACCCTTATTCATTTATCCAAAGAATGGTTTGAACTGAATGAGGCCCGGCATAATTTAACCCGTCTTGAAAAGGAGAAAGTGGCCGCTGAACTGAAAGCCCTTTCCAATCAGCTTAACCCCCATTTTTTATTCAATAGCCTGAATGTAATTTATTCGATGGCCATCAATAATAAAAAAGAAGCCCCCGATGCCATCCTTCAGCTTTCAGATATTTTGCGGTATGTGATCTATGATGCGAATGCTTCGGAAGTCAGCTTACAGGATGAAATAAAACTGATCCGCGATTTTATTGCTTTGCAACGCTTTCGTTCCATCGAGAGCGCACAGATCAATTTTGAGGTAGATGTGGAAAACGAACAACTTAACATTGCCCCCATGTTGTTTTTACCGCTTATTGAAAACAGTTTTAAACATGGCCTTAAAGGAGATATCCAAAATACTTTCGTGAACATCAGGCTTACTTTTAAGAAGACCAAACTTATCTTTACTATAGAAAATAATAAGGGCTGGAAAGATTCATCCCTTTCGGGCAGGGATAGTGGGGTAGGTTTAGAAAATATTCAAAACCGTTTAGCCCTGATTTACCCCAAAAAACATACCTTTGAAATTAAAGAAACAGAGAACTCGTTTAAAGTGACCTTAAGCGTTGATTTAGAAATTAAATAACAGTCATGACCATTCATTGCATTATCGTGGAAGATGAACCGGTTTCGCAGGATATCTTGTTGAAATACATAACAGACACCCCCCAGTTAAACCTGGTTGGTGTTTGTAATAATGCTTTTGATGCCAGGGATATGTTGTTAAAAAAACCGGTTGACCTTATGTTCCTCGACATCAATATGCCTCGATTGTCGGGCATGAGTTTTCTTAAGTCACTAGAGCATCCTCCCCTGGCGATCTTCACCACCGCTTATCCCGAATATGCCATTGAAAGTTACGAAGTAAGCGCCGTGGATTACCTGCTTAAACCTTTTTCTTTCGAACGCTTCATAAAAGCCGTAAATAAAGCGGTTGAAATACTGGCTGAAAAAGACATGACTTCATCTCCGGACCGGTTTATTATGTTGAAGGCAGATAAAAAAACATTCAAAGTCCCACTAAAAGAAATCACCCACCTTGAAGCTATGGGGGATTATGTTAAAGTGTATTACAACAATACGTTTATCTTAGTACACGACACCCTTCAAAACCTGTACAAGCTAATGCCTGAAAAGTCATTTGTACAAATCCACAGGTCATACATAATTTCGCACAGCCACCTGCAATATATTGATGGCAATCAGATAAAAATTGCCCAACACGAGCTGCCAGTGGGGAAAAATTACAGGGAAGCTGTCCGCAGGATTGTGAAAGAGGCAGGTGAAAATTAGCAAATAATTGCACTATTTATGACGCTTGCACTAATGTGGGAACTGGCTATAAATATCTATTTGTATTTCCTCTCGTTGATCAGTTCGCCTTTTTCATTGTACATTTTCCAGATACCGGCTTTTTGGCCGTTCTCGTAGAACATATCATATAAAAGTACTCCTTTGTCGCTCCAAACATACCACTGTCCATGCTTCTGGTTGCTTTTATAATTGGCTTCACTTACTTTAACCCCCTCTTCATTCCAGTTGATCCAGAGCCCGTCTTTTTTCCCATCTATATATGAGCGTTGCTCATGTTTCCGGCCATTTTCAAAAAAGGTAATTACCATGCCGTCTTCCAGTCCATTTTTTATATTCAGGATAATTTTGGGATTCCCGTTTTCGTAATACTGTGTATGCGATCCGGTATAAACCATCCCTTTTTTATAAAAATACCCATCCTTCATGTCCAGTTCCTGGCTGAACAATTTATTGCTGCCCAAAAGGGCAGTCAGGGTAATTATAATCAGTATGATTTGTTTCTTCATTGATTTTTTATTTGAACTTAAATTTTTTCCATGTATTATGTCATCTCAATTCACGGAATACAAAAACCAGGCAGCCCATAGTATGATCAGTCATGCAAAAATAGTGATTTATCCGATGATGTTCCCCTTGAGTCATTTCCGTCAGGCTTTATGTTTTTTTATGATCTGTTTAACGTCCAGCTCAGTGAATTAAAATATAGAATAACTAAATCTTAATTTTATTTTTATACCCGGGTCCAGCCTTTCGAAGTATGCATTATTTGAATTATACGACTTAAAAATAGACTCTCTTTTCGCATTAAGTATGTTCTCTATTTTCAAACCAAGCTGGTATTTTTTGTCCTTTCCAAACTTCTTATTGGTATTAAAGTTAAGGCTATGGAAAGGTTCTGTGAAAATATCAGGACGGTCGGCAATACCCACATATTCAAGGGTCCTACCCTGAACATTATAATACAAACCGGCTTCAAGATTTTCGGCAAATCCTTTTGTCTCTCCGTTATAGGCAATTCCTCCATTTACAATAATCGGTGCAAGAAGGGCCATATCCCTGTATTCCTTCACCGTTTCACCAGTTCTTGCATTCTCTGCCCGTGAATCATATTCCGTTTTACTTAATTTAATCCGTGAACTATTATAGGTAAAGTTAAACGAGAATCTGAAATTTTTCAGAACTCCAATTATGGGTTCCAAATCCTGTCGCAGCTCTGCTTCTGCTCCTACAACTTCAGCATCACCTACATTACGGGGTTGAAACGATCCGGTTTGTGTGGCATATTGTACGATCTCAATGGGGTCGATAAATGTTTTGTAAAACCCACTAAGGGATATCATTTGTCCGTTATCCTTGAACATTTCCCAGCGCAGATCTATGTTATGGATATAAGTACTGGTTAAATTTCCATCCCAATAGGTAATGCCGGCAATTTTATTTTCGTCGGGGAACAATCCACCCACAAAAGTCCGCCCGGTAATAGGGTCATAAATTTCTGCGAAAGATAATTCCTTAAATGAAGGCCTTGCAATTGTCTTTGAATAGGATACCCTTAAGTTTTGCTTCTCATTAATACCATAGATCAGGTTCACCGATGGGAAAAAGTCCAACGCATCCAACACGATGTCATCATCCAGGATATTTTTTCCCTGCTGATCGCGCCCTGTATAACGCTGCGTATAATTTTCCATACGAACACCTACAATGGCTTTTAACTTATTAAAAGGGCTTAATTCTGTAGAGATATATCCTGCCACATTGTTGGTGTTGGCGTCAAATTTATTTGGATTTACCGGAACAAAGCGGGCTTCGTAGGTAGTGCCGCTATTTACGCTGCCATTCCGCGGCCACAGATTTTCGTCCCAAAATAATTCATTTGGATCGCCTGTCAGGGGAATATTACGGATATTCAGGGCAAAGCTCCTGATCTCGAAACTCCTGTTTTTATAGGTATAGGCCCCACCAAAATTTAAATTGGCTTTTTCTCTTCTGAAGGTATATTCTCGTTTTACATGAGCTAAGCCTGCCAGATTTAACTCAAATAATTCACGCCATATCCGCTCAGGAAATCCTACTTCTGTGCCAATAGCCCACTCTCCATCCCTGTCCTCATAACGGGTAAATCTTACATCAGGATCATCCATCCGGGCAAGGGTGGGAGATAATTTCCATGATACTTCCCATTTCGAAGCATTCAATTTATGTTTTCCATCGAGCAGTAAGTTTGAAAGGGAACGCTGGCTATAATCCAGGTTATGCTGACGTGCGTCAAATACTGACCCCTGGTCGGAACCACTATAGTCAAAGACACCTGCTTTGGATTCACCATTTTGCAAATGCAATAAGGTCAGGCTGTATTTCGATTTTTTGGTTTTAAAAGCAATGCCCCCCAATCCGCTTAATAAAACATTATTTACCCCATAATTTCCTTTTTGGAATTCCCTGACTTCCATTTGATAAATATCTTTGTCCCCTGACAAACCATATCTTCCAAATTCAGCATTTTCATAAAAATCTGTCTCATTTTTATAGGATATGGCTATGTTATATCCAAGAGTATTTTCTTTCAAGGGTATTTGGTTCCCGAAAGAAGTTCCAATGCTGTAATCCATAAAACTGTTTTGTTTTTTAGCAGCCATGGTAGGGTTGAACGCACGCAGTATCTCCTGGTACCGCTGTCCTTTCTCTCCGTTGGGATTTCCGACTACATCAGAGAAAAATGGAATATTGGATGTGGCCGGAATAGCACGTGTGCCATCGTCAAATCCCAAAAAGTCAGTTTTTCCTCCTTCATAGGTCAGGTAGTCGCTGTTGAAATGCATATCCGGATTATAGGCGGCAGATATTGAAAAACTGCCCATTTTATCTTCCGGAAAGTCTTTGGTATAAATATCAATAACCCCGCCAGTAAAGTCAGCAGGTAAGTCGGCAGTAAAAGATTTAATTACAACAATATTATCAATCACATTGGTAGGAAAAATATCCATTTGAATGGTGTTCCGGTCCGGATCAAGTCCAGGTATATCCATACCGTTCAGGATGGTTTTAGTATACCGGTCTCCCAACCCCCTTACAAATACATATTTGCCTCCATCAACCGAAACTCCCGATATTCTTTGCATAGAAGCGGCCGCATCCGAGTCACCTATCTTCCGAAAATTTGTAGCAGATATTCCATCAAGTAAGTTAGCCGATTTGCGTTTCATCGTGATCATTGCTGTTTCTGTATTTCTCACAGCCTTTGCTGTCACGGTAATCTCTGCAAGGTCGAAGGAGGCCTCCTCCAGGCCAAGATCGTCCAGGTTGGTAACTTCGTTCGATTTTACTACGACATCCTGAAGATTCAGCGTATTGTATGAAATAAAGGATATTCTAAGAGAATAGCTTCCTGGGGGAAGTGACAAGTTAAACTTTCCATCCAGGTCGGTAATGGTGCCGGTTGTTGTGCCTTCTACGAGGATCGTTACACCCGGCAAATATTCTCCCATGCTGGCATCGAATACTGTTCCTCTGATAAATCCGTTTTGCGCTTTGCCACTAAAAGCAACAACCAGTGTTAAAATAAATATGAAAAACGATGTTCGCATAATTAATTCTATTATTCTAAGATAAAATACAAAACACGCAAGGCTTTAGTACCCGCGTGTTTTGTTTGTATTAATATTTTAATATGTTTCTTATAAATCATTCAGGTTTCCTGACTGACTGGCCCATGTCCAGTTTTGGAAAACCGAAACATCAGCTCCCACAGTGTTAGCTCCGGCTGCCACAGCACTGGCATGAATATCAGTACCGCTTTTAAAAACATCTGATAATGCTGTGGTATCCGAAGGTAATGTGGTTTCGAGGTTGTTGAATACCAATATACCATCAATGAAATTTTGCTCCGATTCATCATCACCAAAAGTGAAGTCGCCACGGCCATCCACAGCAGGGTTGGGGAAATTAAAGAAATAAATATTTTCAAAAGTCCCTCTAGCCGCATCGCGGAAAGCAGCTAATTCAGTATCATCGTTTCCTTTAACTGTTCCATTTTTTACGGTGTGACTTCCTAACAGGCTTCCTTCAGGCCCGTCAATTTCTAATGCATGGTCAGTATTGGGTCCGGCAATAACCACAAAGTTATCCAAGATCCCAGCCCATCCCTGGTCAGTGTCAACACCATCATCGCCTGGATTCCAGATCAATGCATTTTTTACGGTAACCGTGCCACCAAACCACTCAATTCCGTCGTCCTGGTTCGCAATAATCTCCACATTTTCAATGACTGTTCCGGTTCCCACACCTCCCAGTGTCAAACCATTGATCTCATTACCTTCGCCAATATTGGCACCACCGTGACGGATAGAAATATATTTAAGCGTTCCTGAATTGTCGTCTGCAGCATCTCCGCCGTAAAGTCCATTCTGGTCTGAAGGAGGAACTCCTTCAATCTGAACAGAAGCAGCATCAGCTGAAATGGGTGCATTCCCAAGTATGATCAACCCACCCCAAAGTCCATCAAGGTCAGGATCAAGGTTAGGACTGGCAATCATACCAGGCTCAATTTCATCAGCTACTGAGGTAAAGATGATAGGTTCAGTTTCTGTTCCCACAGCATTGATTTTACCACCTCGGGCCACCATAAGAGCAGTGGCATTAGGTCCTGTTCCTGCTTCACCTTTTACAATTACACCGGGTTCAATGGTAAGCGTGGCCCCTGATTCCACCGCAATACGGCCAGCTAAAATATACACATTACCCGTTCCCCACGTGGTGTTAGCACTAATGTTATCAGTTACTGTAAATTCTGTTTCTGCTGGTTTTACAGGATCTGGTGTATCCTCCTTTTTATTACAGGCAGAAAATAAAACGATGCTTAAAGAAAATAAGACTGCTAAGGCTTTAATGTTCATTTTTTTCATTTTAAAAACAATTTTATAATTTTGTTGCAAAGCAATACCTTTATTGAAAAGTTAAGTTAAACTGGTGGTTAACTTTCCCTTAATTGTTTTTAATTGGTATTAATGATAAATTAACATTAACTTTGTGCTTATTAATTATTTCGAAATAAATTTGTTGCCCAAATGGATGTTTCAAATTCTAAAATCTTAATCGTCGATGATGAGAAGGATATAATTGAATTTCTTCAATATAATTTCGAAAAGGAGGGATTCAGGGTAATTTCAGCATTAAATGGTTCTACAGGTAAAGAATTGGCAAAAAAAGAGAAACCTGATCTAATTATCCTGGATATCATGATGCCGGGACTTGATGGTGTGGAACTTTGTAAAGAGCTCAGGGAAATACCCGAGTTTGAAGATACCTTGATAATATTTTTAACAGCCCGGGGTGAAGATTATTCTCAAATTGCCGGTTTTGATGTTGGAGCAGATGATTATATAACAAAACCTGTTAGACCGAGGGTATTAATAGCCCGGATTAAGGCACTTTTAAAACGAAAATCAAAAGTAAAATCGGATGAGAATACCATTGATTTCACTTCTATCGTGATCAATAAAGAAAAGAGAGAAGTGATCCTTGAAGGGAATTCCATTCATATTCCAAAAATAGAGTTTGATCTCCTGGTATTATTAGCCACACAGCCAGGGAAGATATTTAGCAGGGATGAGATCTATTCAAAAGTTTGGGGCAATGAAGTATTTGTCAGCGATCGCACCCTTGATGTCCATATTCGAAAATTGCGTGAAAAAATTGGTAAACATTACATTAAAACGATTAAGGGAGTTGGATATGGTTTTAATGAATAATCCGATGGCTCGTAATTTATGAAAAATGCTACCCCCAATGTCATTGCAAGGATCAGCTCTTCTATAATTGCATCTATTATATCCATACTTCTACTCCTTTTTAAACTTATTTTTCCTCATAGTATTCAATGGTGGGTGGTGATTGCCATTCCACTGTTCCTGTTTATCTTTTCCTATTTCATCTATTCAAATCTTCTTGAGAAATTTATGTACAGGAAGATAAAATTGATTTATAAATCCATTTACGACACAAAGGCCTCAGAAGAAGAGAGACCTGAGAAAATGAACGTAAAAAAAAATGTAATTAAGGATGCCGAAAAAGAGGTCATTAACTGGCAAAAGGATAAACTCAAAGAGATCAGAAAACAAAAAAAACTGGAACAATACAGGAAAGAATTTTTAGGTAATGTTTTTCATGAACTCAAAACACCCATCTTTAATATTCAGGGCTATCTTGAAACCTTACTTGAAGGTGGAATTGAGGATCAGGCCATTAATATGAGGTTTTTACAAAAAGCGAGGAAGAATGTCAAACGGATGACAGAAATTGTGGATGACCTGCAAATGATAGCCAATTTGGAGGACGGCAGTTTTTCGTTAATAGAAGAAAAATTTGATATTTATAAACTTGCTACTGATGTGATTGAGTCCCTTGAAATGAGGGCCGGTAAAAAGGGGATAAAGCTGGAGTTTAAAGAAGGTTGTGAAAAATCTTTCCTGGTTATTGGCGACCGGGAACTTATACAGCAGGTTTTAAACAACCTTATCACCAATTCAATTAAATATGGCAAAGAGGAAAAGGGTAAGACACTGGTAGGCCTTTATGATATGAATGAATATATCCTCGTTGAGGTTTCTGATAATGGGATTGGAATTGATTCCAAACATCTTCCCCGGATTTTTGAAAGATTTTATCGCGCGGATAAAGCTAGATCGAGAGAAATGGGAGGTTCGGGCCTGGGGTTATCCATCGTGAAGCATATTGTTGAAGTACATAACCAAAATGTAAATGTGAGAAGTACGAAAGGAGTGGGTACCACTTTTGGGTTTACCTTGAAAAAGGCCAAATAATTTATTCGGATTATATTTTCTTTAATGAATTTTCGGGTAACCAACCCACACTTCCATTTGCGATTCTGATCTCAATCCATTCACCCACCTTATCCCTCACCTGTACTTTTGATCCCTCATGGATAACAAAAAGATCCACGCTGTTTGAGTTGGGTGAACTCTTAACCGTAATGGTGGGGGCGAAAACGATGGCGTAGTTGTCATTTTTGTAAACCTGGTATTTTTGATAGGCAATGAGCAAGGAAAAAACAGAAATTACAAAAATGATCAGGCCGATAAAAAAGGCAAGCTTTCTTATCCTGGTTACACTTGAAAGCAAATAGAAAGCCAGGAAAACAAAAAAGAGGAAGAACCCGCTTATAAATATTATGGTCCAGGTGAAGGAGGAAAATAAATTATTGATGGATCTCCACCATGATTTGAAAAATATTTCAGGGACCGGTTCTATCTTATCAATTATTTTTGAGTTGGCTATTTCAAGGTTAAAGGAAACATCTTCATTGTTGGGTGCAAGTTTTTTAGCTTTTTCGTAGTAAAATATGGCTGAGGGAAAATCTTCCATTTTGAAATATGTATTGCCAAGGTTGAAATACAAATCAGCAGATTCGTACCCTGAGTTCACTATTTCGATGTATGTGTCTGTGGCTTCGGAATAATAGCCATTAGAATAAGCTAAATTAGCTTTCTGGAATAAAGAGTCAGGTGTTGATGCAAATGCCGCATAAACTCCAGCAAGAAATAATATGCTTAGGATAACTTGTTTCATTCCAATTAAAGTCTTAATTCTTTTTCCATTGTACTGATAATATTCACCCCTTCACTATAAATATTTTCCATATTGGCCTGGCTGCCACCAGGAGCAAAGCGCGCATATTCACAGTTGTTCAATGTGGAAATAAATGAATCTATGATAGTGTCAGCTACCTCTTTTTTTAGTAGTGTTTCTTTTACTGAATCCATGGACAAATTTGCCAGGGGAATGCTGAACTTATCACTGAGGTAACCCCATAAAGCTTGTGATACTTCTTCATAAAACTCGTTTTGTTTGTTTTCCTTGAGAAATGAATGCGCTTGTTTAAGGCGTTTATGGGCCACCCTGGTAGCCTTCCGGTTTCGCATTAATGCAATGTTACTCCTCTTTTTTAATTCATTTTTCCAGATGAACACAAATAACAGGAAAAGAAGCAGGGGAGCTGCAATCAAAATGTAAAACGTAACCGATCCAAAAAATACGGTTCCAATTAAATTGAATTTAGTTTGATCTGTATGAATATGCCTGATATCTGATCCAATGTATTTGATGTCTGCCTGATTTGCCCCGGAATAGGTATAAGTGGCATCCCCTCCTTCGCCTTTAGAAACTGTAATATCGTATTCAGGGGATGATAGGGTAACATAATCCTGTTTGTCCAGGTCGAAAAATGTAAATTTAACCGCTTCAATTTTAAACGTTCCGGGTGTGCGGGGAATGATTAGATATTCAAAGGATTTACGCCCGGATACAGCCTGTTGGCTGTAATTCATATTTTTGGTAATCTTTGGATCGTACACCTCGAAATCAGGTGGAAACTTGATCGGTAATTTATCCACCAATTCCACATTTCCAGTTCCGCTTATGGTAAACTTGAGATTTACAGCTTCATTGGTTTTTAATTCCGTCTTATCGATGGAGGATGACATGTCAAACTTACCCACGGCTCCGCTATAGTTTGCAGGACGGTTGGTGGTGGGCAAAGGTTTTATGTTTAATGATATACTGTTCGATTTAAATCCTGCCTCAACCGTTTGATAGCGGTTAAAAAACGGATCATTAAAAAAACTTTCAAAGGGGTCTCTCGACCTTCGCTGGTTCTGAGCTTTAACCTGAACCTGGCAAGATAGCTCCAAAGGACTTAGGGTTACTTTTCCAGATTGTTGAGGAAATATTGCAACCTTTTTTATCTCAGCTACATTGTATAGCTGCCCGTTATAGTTCTCTTTATATTGCGGAAAGTTTTTGTCTTTTAAAAGGTCGTTTACCCAAAATCCTTTAAATGAGGGTTCTTTGGTAAATTCAGGGGAGGATACACCAATCCTGTAATATAATTTGTAGGTAACAATAACTTGTTCTCCCTGCATGGGTGAAAGCTTGCTGGCGGAGGCACGTATAAATACATCATCTTTAATATCCTCTATTATATTATTCTGTCCGGAAGTTCCCTGTTGGCCTTGCTGACCTTGTGGGGTGGAGGAATTATTAACTACCTGAATCTTGAGGGTATTGGAAACCACATTTTTCCCTTCCACATTGATCTCCGCAGCAGGAATGGTGAACACCCCTTCTTCAGTAGCCTGCAAAACATAGGTGTAGGAATATTCAAGTGTCCGTGTCACATTTCCATTAATTATCTGGATACTGGAATTAGATGAAGTACTTGGCCCTCCAAGTACACTAAATTTTTCAAAGGAGGGTGGCCTGAAGTTTCTCCCTTCAGCATTGAGCGTATACACCAGCTGGAATCTTTCCCCTACGCGCACTGTGCTTTTCGCAGAAGCCAAAAAAGTAACATCCTGCGCACCAACGAAGGAAGTGAGAATGATTAAAATGAATACTATGCCTGAGGTTATTTTTTGCATGCTTTTACTAAAGACAAAATTATCTAATTAATGCATTTGTTTGATCTATTATTGCTTTAAGTTTTTCATAATAATTAACTACCAGTCCTTTTCTGTTTTTTTAGTTTTGGCAGGTACCTGCATCAATTTAACTTTCTCGAGTGTTTTATTTTCATCATTTTTCATCGCTTCCAGCATCCTTTCAGCATCCTGCTTCGAGATTTGCTGCGGTTGTGCTTGTTGTTGTTGTGATTGATTCTGTTGTTGATCCTGTTCATTTTGCTGTTGCTGCTGTTGCTGGTCCTGCTGCTGTTCCTGTTCTTTTTGCTGATCTTGCTGCTGTTGCTGATCCTTTTGTTCCTGGTCTTTTTTATCCTGATCCTGCTCTTTGTTTTGATCCTGATTTTGTTGCTGTTGTTCTTGTTGTTGCATCATTTTTTGAGCATAAGCAAGATTATATTTTGCATCTGCATCATGGGGGTTCAAGCGAAGAGACTTTTTATACGTATCAATGGCCTCAGGGAATTTTTGAGATTTGAGGTAAGCATTGCCCATATTGTACAGGGCACTGGCTTTTTCATCTGTGCTTAATTCTTTACCAGCTACATTACCGTAAAGCTTGGTGGCATCTTCAAAGTTTTCCTGTTTGTAAAGGGCTCCACCCAGGTTATACTGTCCTTTCACCGACTCAGGGCTTTTTTCAAGAGCCCTCATATAATCCACTTCCGCATCTTTGTAATTCTCTTCGTAGTAATTGTTGTTGCCACTTCGAATGTGTTTGTTTTCATTTTGGGCTAAAGCTGATGTAGTAAATATCAATAAAACCCAAACAAATTTTTTAAGCAGGCCAACCAGGACAAAGGATTTCAAATAGGCAGGGTCCTTTAATCTGGACATCCACTTTTCAAGATTGGCTTCCATATGGTTGTTTCTATTTTTCATTGTGATCATCTTAAGTATAATTTCAACATTTTATTTGAATAATTGAATTTTACTTAACCACTTATTTTTTCTTTCAAAAATCAAAATATCAAGTAAAAGAAACAAGATACTTAATGCAATAAAATATTGGAAACGGCTTTCATAATCTGAAAAAATTTTGCTTTCAAATTCCGTTTTTTCCATGGTATTTATTTCTTCAAATACTTTTGTTAGTCCAGCTTGTGAATTGTTAGCCCGCACATATATTCCTTTTCCTGCCGCTGCAATATCACCAAGCATTTTTTCATTAAGGCGTGTTACCACGGTATTTCCCTGCCGATCTTTTTTATACCCGGTTTGCCGGTCGTATTTATCATATTCCGGAATGGGGGTTCCTTCTGGAAGTCCCATGCCAATGGTGTAAACATAGATTCCTTGTTCAGACACTGTCTCAGCTATCTTTACTGCATTGTCTTCATGGTCTTCACCATCGGTAATAATAATGATTACCCTGCTGTGCGACTCGTCATCAAATGATTTAGCAGCCAGTTCAATGGCTTCTCCAATGGCCGTACCCTGCGTCGGCACAATTTTATTATCCAGGGTTGATAAAAACATTTTAGCTGCAGCGTGGTCGGTTGTTATGGGTAGTTGAACGTAGGCATTGCCCGCAAATACCACGATTCCAATCCTGTCATTACCTAACTTGTCGATTAATTTAGAAATGGCTTGTTTAGACCTTTCCATTCGGTTAGGTTTAATATCCTGTGCCAGCATACTGTTGGAAACATCCAGCGCAATCATTATATCGATACCTTTTCTTTCGCCCTCCACCAGCTTTGATCCAATTTGGGGATTAGCCAGTGCAATAATTAAAAAGACATAGGCCATCATTAAAAGTACAAACTTAAAAATGATCCTCCTGGAGGATATGGCCGGCATTAGGCGCTGGATTATACCCCAGTCTCCAAAACGTTGAAGAGCATTCTTTCTCCAGATCATCATCCAGATAAAGATTGCTGTAATTACCGGAATTACCAGCAATGCATAAAAGTATTCACTATGTTCAAATCGAAATAATTCCATTAATTTGAGCCATTTAAGGTGCTGTTTTAAAAATCGTATTTCGTAAAAGTAGTTCCAGTGTAATTAATAAAAAGGCAAAAATTGCAAGTGGGAAAAACTCCTCTTTTTTCTTTTTAAATTCTGTGACATCAATCTTGGATTTTTCCAACTGGTCAATTTCATTATAAATCTCCCTAAGTTTGCTGTTGCTGGTGGCTCTGAAATATTTCCCGTCTGTTAATTCAGCTACCTGTTGCAGTAATGCTTCATCTATTTTTACTTCCACATACTGAACATCCCTGCCAAAAGGTGTTTGAACAGGGTAGGGGGCAGTCCCTTCAGTTCCAACTCCAATGGTATAAATCCTGATCCCATACATTTTGGCAATCTCAGCAGAAGATAAAGGATCAAGAGAGCCCATATTATTTACTCCATCAGTGAGCAGAATAATCACTTTACTTACCGCCTTGCTGTCTTTAAGCCGGTTAACAGAAGTGGCCAGTCCATCACCTATAGCTGTGCCATCTTCAATCATACCACTTTTTATATTTTTAAACAGGTTTTTTACAACCACATGGTCAGTAGTCAGTGGTGCTTGTGTAAACGTTTCTCCACTAAAAATAACAAGACTGAAACGATCGTTGGGCCTCCCGGAAATAAATTCTGACGCCACTTCTTTAGCTGCTTCGAGCCGGTCGGGTTTTAAATCCATGGCCAGCATACTTCCCGACACGTCCAGGGCAAGCACGATGTCAATCCCTTCAATCGTAACATCTTGTCTGCTGGAAGTGGATTGTGGACGAGCCAGGGCAATGATCAAAAATCCAATAGCCAGGATCCTAAAAGCATATAAACTGAAAAATAAATATTGCTTCAGGCTTTTATTTTTCGACTGAAAGCTTTCTGTTGCTGAAATCTGAATATCTGCCTGATCCTTGCGGTGTTTATACCAATACCAGATAATTAATAAAGGAAGAATAAGTAAAAGATATAAATAAACCGGATTTGCAAACTCTATGTTACTCCACATCTTTCACCTCCTTTCCTTCATTTTCATTTAGTTCTGCTTCCACTAGGGTTTCATTTTCATTAGCAGGCGGCATTACCTTATCATGAGGATCATTTATTGGTTGAATTTGAACAGGATTCAAATGCATTGTTTCCTTTACGAAATCAATAGCATTGTTCAGGCTTCCATCATGTTCTATTGGTAATGGCTGTAATTTTGCAAACTTAACCAAATCGGCAAGTAACAATGTTTGGTGGAGTTTTTCTTTTGCGGTATCATTGGCAGCAGTCTTGTCAACCGCAAGCATTATTTCATGTGATGTAAACTCCTGGGCATGGATAGAAAAGTTTCCTGCCAGGTATTCTCTCACTATGTCAGTGAGTTCGGTATGATACTCCTTAATTTTACCATTTTGCCATAGCTTTTTATATCTCAGTGCTTCCAGGTTATCTAACGCTAGCCGATGCGGAGGAACATGCGGTTTAAAAGCAGTTTTGAAAATAGGTTCCGCTTTTTTCCTTTTTCTGAGATATAAAATTACCAGATACGAAATCAAGGCTGCAACGAATAAAACAAGAATATAAGGTAAGGCCTCTCTAAATGAAAAGGGCGCTTCCAGGGGTGCTTTGATGTCTTTAATATCTCCAGCCGTATCTACTTTTACATTCCTGACCTCAAGCAATAAGGCATCGGTTTCGGTAAAATGAACCTTAGCATCACCCGGCATGGTGTAATTAAACCTAACCGGTGGAAGGGCATAATATCCTGAATCAAAACTGGTAATTGTAAGGATTTGATGATAGGATTTACTCCCTGTACTTGAACTGATCAAAGAGTCAACAGGAGTTTTCTTAATTATTTCTACTTCTGAAATCAGGGTATCCCTGAGCTGTGGCCATTTTACCTTGTAATCAGCAGGGCAGGTGAACGAAATTTCCAAATTAATCTGGTCACCAATTACTATGGAATTAGAATCAAGCCTTGCAATAGCTTCTGTTTGGGCCATTGCAACCCAATGCCAGAAAACCATAATCAATACAACCGCTATTTTATAAAGTAACTTCATTTTAAAACCTTGCTTCCCTCTTTTTAAACAATCCTACCAATGGTTTAACATAGTCCTGATCGGTGCTTATATGTGCTGAATCAACTCCACTTTTAAGGAAGAGTTTGTTTAAATATTCTTCATGATTATGCCACCATCGATTATAATTCTCCCTTACTTTTCTGTTGGAAGTATCAACCCACGATTTCTTCCCGGTTTCTTTGTTAAACAATTTTGTAAGTCCGATATTCGGAAGTTCGGCCTCTCTTTTATCAAAAATTCTCAAAGCTACCAGGTCATGTTTTCTGCTTGCTATGTTAATGGCATTTTCAAAATCCCTGTCCATAAAATCGGAAATGATAAAAGCGGTACATCTCTTTTTAATGGCGTTGGTCAAATAGCGTAAACCTTCAGAAACACTGGTTTTTTGGCTTTCGGGTTTAAAATCAACCAATTCGCGAATAATCCGTAATATATGTGATGTGCCTTTTTTAGGTGGAATAAACTTCTCGATTTTATCACTAAAAAATATCACTCCTACTTTGTCATTATTTTGAATTGCAGAAAATGCCAGTACTGCTGCTATTTCTGTCATCTGTTCTTCCTTTAACTGGCTTTGTGTTCCAAATTCATTCGAACCGCTTACATCAATTAAAAGCATTACAGTTAATTCCCTTTCCTCTTCAAATATCTTAACAAAAGGGTGGTTAAAACGGGCCGTTACGTTCCAGTCGATGCTTCTGATGTCGTCGCCATACTGATATTCCCGAACCTCACTGAAGGCCATACCTTTCCCCTTAAAGCTACTGTGGTAGTGGCCCGAGAAGATCTGGTTGGACAAACCGCGTGTTTTGATCTCTATTTTCCGTACCTTTTTAAATATTTCTTTTGTTTCCAATGGAAGAACAGTTTTGAGTTTCTTTTGTGCGTTCCGTTATTTACTAATAGAATCCCAAAAAATTATAATACGGTCCAATTAGGGAACTACTACTGTATTTAAAATTTCATTGATAATATCTTCGGAGGTAATGTTTTCGGCTTCCGCTTCATACGTTAAACCTATCCTGTGACGCATCACGTCATGAGAAACGGCTCTTACATCCTCAGGAATTACATATCCCCTTCGCTTAATAAAAGCATATGCTTTAGAAGCTAGTGCCATATTTATACTTGCACGGGGTGAAGCCCCATAATTGATCATCCCCTCAAACTTACTTAATTTATATTGAGAAGGGAAACGGGATGAAAACACAATATCTGTGATGTAGTTTTCTATTTTTTCATCGAGGTAAACCTGGCGAACCACATCCCGTGCTTTTTGAATGTCACTGGTTTTTAATATGGTGCTTGTTTTAGCAAAAGACGAAGTAATATTCTGGCGCATGATCAATTTTTCCTCTTCCTTTTCAGGATATCCAATCACCACCTTCAGCATAAACCTGTCGACCTGTGCTTCAGGCAGGGGATAGGTTCCTTCCTGTTCTATGGGGTTTTGGGTTGCCAACACCAGGAATGGTTCCTCTAAAGGATAAGTATGGTCACCAATGGTTACCTGTCTTTCCTGCATTGCTTCAAGCAAAGCACTTTGTACCTTTGCCGGCGACCGGTTGATCTCATCAGCCAATATAAAATTGGCAAAGATGGGCCCCTTTCTTACCACGAATTCTTCTTTTTTCTGACTGTAGATCATTGTACCGAGTAAATCGGCTGGCAGCAAGTCAGGTGTGAATTGGATACGTGCAAATCGGGCATCAATTACATTTGCTAGTGAGTTAATGGCAAGCGTTTTTGCGAGCCCGGGAACTCCCTCAAGCAAAATGTGTCCATTGGCCAACATGCCAATCAAAAGACGTTCTACCATATGCTTTTGGCCAATGATCACCTTATGCATTTCCATGTTGATCATATCCACAAAAGCACTCTCCTTTTGAATAAGTTCGTTTAATTCTTTAATATCAGTTTGCATCATTTTAATAGGCGTTTTTTAGGAAACGCAAAAATATAGATTAGATTACTTATATGAATGTAAGGCCTTGTTAAATAATGTTAAAGGCAAATGGGGACGGCTTCTCTTACTGCTGTATTCTATTTTAAAACTAAAAACAGATTTAACAATTTAGCCGCAAGCTAACATAAAATAAGAATACTAGGTTTTAATTTGCTTCTCCAATACTTTTACTTTATCCCTGAGTTCTTTAATACGGAATTCCCTTCCTATAAAGAGGTCGTTAAAACGAACCAGTTCTTTGTTTTTTTCTTCCAGTTCCTTGGTTCTTTCCGCTACTAGGTCTTCAAGTTTGGTCCTGTATTGGTCAAGTTCTTTTTGTGCCTTATTTCTTTCAGTTAAGTCACGTATTATAGAAATGAAATAATTTTCGGTCATTTTACGGGTATTCATCTCTACTGAAATATAGGTACCGGTTTTGGTTTTTATCTTTCGTTCAATGATAATTGACTGCCCTTTAAGTAATACATCCACTCTTAAAGGTTTTTCAATAAGTTGTTTATCGGAAAAAAGCTGGCGAATATTCATTTCAAGTAGTTCGCTTCTCTTGTAACCGGTAAGCGTTGTACTGGCATCATTTACATCGGTAATTAATCCGTCAAGGTCACCTTTAATTATGGCATCAGCCGCCTGGTTAACCAAAGCTTTGTAATTTCTTTCACTTACAATCAGTTTTTTCTCTATTTCTTTTTTTGATTCTACCATAAAATTGGCATCCATTGCAAGCATCCGTAGGTCAGAAAACATAAAAGATGATTCATCTATGGGTGTAGTGTGTTCAGGATCTTGCTTGAAAAAGTCATGGAATTTACTCAGTTCATTTTGTACCCTGTTGATATACCACCTCCCTAATATATGCAGCACCAAAATTAATAAGCCTATTGCTAAAAGCGTGAAGAAAAGCTCTCTTCTTAAACCTGCCCGGTATTCGCTTTTTATTTGCTCATTTTCTTTACGAAGATCCACTACATAAAAACCTGCACCAATAATCCATTGCCAATCGTCATAACCTCTCATATAGGATAGCTTTGGTTGAGGTTCGCCCGTAAAGCCTAAGGGTTTGAACATATATTCCATAAAACCACCCATTGGGTTATATGCTGCATCTAATTCCAGGTCGAATAGTCGTTTCCCGTCAGGTTCAGTAAGGTCGTTAATATACATTTCTTCCTCCACAATTTTTCCATCAAATACGAGGGCCTTTCCATTATAGGAATTTATAAAAATATATCCCCCCGGTTCGAAACGAATACTTTCCAAATATTTTAATATTTCCTTTTGTAAAACACTGTCGTGAACAGGCAATTCCTGTGATCGTTTGTAATTAATATAGTTAATAACCTGATCAACCTGCATGATCAGAGCCTTTTCTTGTGCTGCCCTGGATTCTTTTTCAAGGAATTTCAACTTTTGTTTGTTTTCCAGGTTTTCGTCAATTACATAGTAGATGCTAAATGAAAGGGTTCCCAGAAGAACGATTAAGGTGATAATGGCATTAAGGCCACCTTTTAAACTAATATTGGACAGACTTTTCAATTCCCCGGGGTTTAAAATATTTGGCAAAGATACATTTTAATAATAGAATAAATAGCTGTTACAGGCATTTCTAATTTTAAATTAAATGTTAAAAATGCCATTGATAAACTTTAGGATTTCCTTAAAAAAAGGGATTCAGAATTTATGGTGAGGTTGCAACTTTTAGAAAGCTATTTAATTTCTTTAAGACCTTCGAGAGCAGATTTATCATTGGGCCTGTTAAGTAATACTTTATTAAATATCACTTCAGCTTCACGGAATTTTCCAAGCTTAAGGCTGGTCCATCCAAACATCAGCAAACCATCATAATCAAAGGGGTAAAGATTTACCAGGGCCTCAAAATATTTAAGCGCCGTAGAATAGTCTTCGTTGCCATAGTAAATTGATCCAAGCCGGTAGGTGGCTAATGAATTTTTAGGATCAATTTTAAGGATATCGAAGTATTGTTTTTTTACCACTTCCCAGTTTCCTGAAGCAGAAGTTGGATAAATATATCCAAACTTAGCCTCAATGGACATAGGCTTGAGCTCCATCGCTTTTTGATAATAAGAGGCTGACTCCGTAAAAAATCCTGCCATATAATTCAGCCAGCCAAGCCTTAGATTAATTTCATAACTGTCTTCCTGGTAAACATTCTTTAAGTTAAGTATGGATTTTGTATAATCGCCCATACTTTCATTGTAGTAACTTTCACTAAAAGCACTTTGCAGGCTTTTATAGTCTTGTGAAACTCCTTGCATTATGAAAATAAATGTAACGCAAATTATGGTAATCCATTTGATTATTTTAGTTTCCATGTTATACCTCCTATAATAAGATTTGAAGAATATTTAATACTTTCAAGATTAATACTATTTTCAAACGTTTGTGTTTCTAAAAAAGTACTCTGTTCCAAATGCTGATAGCGTAAAGTCAGTTCTAATCCTGGCGACAAAAGTACAATTATATTTGCTCCTGCCCTAAGCCTGATTTTATCGCCCGAATTGTAAACAACATAAGCATCATTTTCATTAAAATTTGATATCGGTCCTTTGGCTATAGATCCTTCCAGCCAACTGCCCTTAAAAATTTTTCCCCCACCACTTAATTCAAAAAATGGGCTGATGTAAGAATTGCTCAATGACGCGATGAATTTGCTGCTTGCATAAAGATTCAAATTGCCCTTTGGAAAATAGGTAACCTTTATGCCTGTCTGAAACTGATTCTGGTAGTTAAGATCTGAATAGCTGCCAAACAGTGAAGTATTTATATTTTTAATACTCTTATAAACTGTTGCAGAAACCACAATATTATTCCGTTGTGTGCTCAGGGTATCTACTGTATAAACCCTGGTCATGTTGGGCACAGTGTCGTAGGATTGGGCAAAGTATTCCACTTCTTTTGCGTCTGCATAGATGGTCGTATAATCCACATAAAGCCAATGCAGGGATGCGTTCAGAAGCCAACCTTTTTTGAGGACCTGGGTTGCACTAAAATAAAGGGCATGCTGAAAAAACTGATACCTATTTTCGTTCATCGCCAATTCCCTGCCATAAAGGGTATCCACATAGTACCATCCATTATCAAGGATCGTATCAAAACCCGTTTTAACAAGTTCGGAAGTTTGAATTTGTTTAAGCTTGGATACGATCAACTGATTATAGCCAAAATAAAATGAAGTATTTTTTACTGGGCCAAATCCTATCCCGATTTGATTATAGTATTTATTATCCGATAAGTTTTGTTTTCCAAAAAGGCTATCGGGTCCAACTAAAAAATCTGATCTGTTCCTGTTTATGTTGTCACTCAGGATAGGCCCTGATTCCAATAAAACAGATGCCTGGGTTTTTTCTGGAACATTGAGCTTATGTTTGTTTTTTAACGCAAATGCTTCTGCATTTCTGTTGGTATACAGGTAGGAGTAAAACAGGTATTCAATGGCTGTTTTATCGTTTTTATTAAATTGGTGGGCTTTCTCGAGGTGCCAGGCAGCTTCAAAATAACGTTCTTTCGAAAACAAAGCAATGCCAAGACGTACCCTCAGATAAAAATAATCGTGGCCATCTTTAAGTGCTCTCTCACCCAAATCAATTAAAGAATCCCATTCCCGGGCTTGATAGTAAGAATAAGTTCCTGATTCAACCTCAATGAAATTTAAAGTATGTTGCTGGGCATTTAAGTTTTGGTTAAACAAAAGGATAAAAGCAGCCAGTAAGAATATTACTATACAAATGCTTTTGAATGAATTTATTATATTTTTAATTTTACAGTCCATGCAAGAAATTTCATTCTAAATTGTAGATTCCTCTGTGGCATTAATTTTCCTGTTCCCATCTATAACTGTGAACCGTTTAATGTGTTTTGATTCAATCTCAAACTCAAAGTTTAACTGCCTGTTTAAATTATTCCCGTTTTTAACAGCCACAGAAGATGCAAAAGAAATTGAACTATCGGTTATTGAACTTTTTCTTTTTAGAAACTCAAGCCGAAAGTGATTATTGATAAAAATATAAAAAGGAGCTATAAAATCCTGCAAGAAAATTAATCCCCGTTTGTTCAGTACATGTACAGGAAGTTTATCATTGATTACCAAATTTTTGTAAAAACCTCCTGTAACCTTATAGGCTCCGAGGTAGAAATAGAATAGTAAAGATTTCTGGTTTCCTTCAAAGTGGGTAAAATAGTGCAAATTACCATCGTTTTTAAACCAGGCTTTTGACCGTGAATCTTTACAATAAATCCAGGTATTATTATACATATCTGATTGCACTTCCCATAGCACCGTTTTCCTTTCGGTGTCATTGCCTTGCAAAACAGAAAACTTAAGGGTTTGGCCGGGAACAAAATGAAAGGCCTTGCTTAAATTCAGGTCTTTTTCGATATTAGAAACAAGGTCTCCTTTCAATGGTTTTTGGTAGAACTTTAAGTCAAATTTATTTTCCCCTTTAAGCATATAGTGTCCGATGGGATAGTCCAGTGTTTTAGAGCCAATAAAGGGCGTTTCCTGCATCTGAAAATGCAAATGAGGTTCAGGTGACCTCCCCGAGTTGCCCACATATCCCAGGATGTCTCCTTTTTTTACGTGCTCGCCAATCTTCACCTTAGCTGAGTTTTTCTTTAGATGGCTTAGTTTGGAGTATAACTTTTCATCATGTTTTACAATGATGGTATTTCCCCAATTCTGCTCCAGGTTCATATCACCGATCTCATTGTCATCCACCCAATCAATAATTTCCCGGATAATTCCATCTGCAGGTGCAATTATTGGTTTATTGAAGCAATAATAATCCTCAACAAGATTTCCGTTATTTTTAAAAGTCTGCAAATTGTCATCCTTGATTTCAAAATCCCAGGCGTGAGCCCATCCTTCTTTATGGGTGAATTCCCCGTTATGGGCCTGTGTCACTGTCCACTCTCCCCAGAAAGGAAGGCTTACCGGGATGTATTTTAAATCGGCATACCTTTCAAGGTTATTGATATGTGAATATAAATTTTTCTCAGGAGAAAATTGCTGATGAATTACTATTTCAGGGTTGCGGTAATTACGTTCCCTGAATTTCAGTATGTACATAAATAGCAGTACAATAATATTAAATGGAAGTGAAAATATGGAAAGCTGAAAGAGGGCAAGCACAGCCATCGTACTGGTAATTGTAATGGAAATGAGAGGGGTGATTAAAATCACCCATAGAAAAGAATATTTTGATGGGATGTTATAAAATCCACCTATTGCAATTGAGGTAAGAATAAAGTTGAAACCAATATAACTATAACTCAATTCATAGATATTGCCCCCAACATATTGGTAGAAAAGGTAGGCAAAGAAAAAACCAATAAGAGATAATAAAAATGATATTCTTGAGTAAATCAGTATTCCAATGGCTATAAGTATACCTGCAAAGAGATTGTATTGAAACAATATAGCCCCAAGTGAACGAAAATAAATCAGTACGGATTCATACCAGGGTAAGCTGTTAAACCAGTTGTAAATAGAAATTACCATTGGCCCCCCAAAACCGTATAGTTCATTAGGGACAAACAGTCCCCTTTCGCTAATACTCAGGGCGGAAAATTCACGGGAGGCCAAAGTAACCACCCATATTCCAATCAAAAAGGAGAGACTTAAATATGGTAGCCCATATTTCCCGATGATACCTTCAAACATAATTGTTACAAAGAGCGTAAATACTGAAGTAAAGAGCAATATCAGGAAAAACTCAGCACCAGGGGCATAATATATACCCAGGCCCAATCCTACTAAAAGAGAGTTAAAACCATAGTATCCCATCCGGATATTATGCCGGTTGAAACCAATTAAATAAGAAGTTGTATTAGAAACAAGGATTGCCAATAATCCGCCTAGTCCGGCATAAAAATCTAAAAAACTTACCGCAAGAAGTATAACCGCAAATACCCTGTTATTTGAAAAGAAAACCTGGGTGTAGCTGTTTAACGTGCTATCTATAACTCCCGGGATTATTTTCCTTAATCTTTCCATTTAATTTAAAAGGTATAGTTAATGGATAACTTTTACATAAGCTATCTGGAATTTTTCTAATAAAGTCCCCAAAAGTCGGGGGATAAGTATTTAGGCTATTAAAGATCAAATTCTTTAAGATGCTGAGGTACTTTTTCCATTTGCTCGACCCTTTCAAGGGTTTCTTTTTCTCTTATTACATGCACATTCCCCTTATCATCAATCATTACTACTTTAGGCCTTAGGGTTATAAACTGCATCCATTGTGTCATATTATAAGCTCCTACATGATGGATGACAAAATTGTCGCCTTTATTCATCAAAGGCAGGCTAACACTTTCCCGAATCACGTCAATGTTCATACAAAGCGGGCCGTACAAAGTAGTATCTTCAGTGTAATGTGAAAATGGTTGTGCAGGGGTAACTTTATGATTATACCAAAAGGAAGTAAACAAGATGTTTACCCCAATGTCGATTATTGTAGTCCTTTTACCTGTAGCGGATCTTTTATTGGAAATAACTGTACCAAGTAAATAGCCTGCCTCATCAATCAATGCCCGCCCTGTTTCAAGGATTAGTAAAGGAAGATTATCAGGTTCGAAGTCAGAATTTATCAGCGCACTGGTGATGGCTTCTGCAAAATCATCGAAAGTAGGATTTACATCTGAGCCGGGGAGATAAGAACCTTTTAATGTATTCTTAGAGGCAAATCCTCCTCCCATATCAATGTATTTAATATCGTGCTGGTACTTTTTCTTTACACCCAGTGCAAGGTCGGCAAGTTTGTAGGCAGCTGTTGAGTATGCATGTGCAGTTAACATAAAGGTGCCTATATGACAATGTAAACCAACCAGATCAAGCTTCCCTGAACGCATAATCTTATTCAGCGCATCCCAGGCCTGTCCGTTTTCATAATTAAAACCAAAACGGTCCCACATCGGGTAAATACCTGTATCCATATTTACTCTAATGGCAACCTTAGGTGTTTTCTTCATTTTATCTGCCAGCTCAATGATCATATAGAGTTCATCCAGGTGGTCAATATGGATGAGCGAATCATTTTTAATCGCTTTTTGCAGGTCCTGTTCAGTTTTATCCGGCCCGTTAAAAATAATTTTTGACCCGTCTACACCATTATGTATGGCTTTATCATATTCAAATCCTGAAACTACTTCTGCCCATGAACCTTCCTGATGGAAGGTCCGGCATATCGCGTTGAGATAATTGGTTTTATACGACCATGCAAACTGGACTTTAGGATATCGTGTTGAAAAAGCCTTGTAGGCAGTTCGGTAAGTTTCCCTTATCCTGGTTTCAGAAATAACAAACAGGGGAGACCCATGATCTTTCAGCAGATCCTTAACAGCCACACCATGAAGGTGAGTCAATGGATTATATTCCGTCCTGAACCCAAATTTATTGGGCATATTTGTTTCTAGTTTTTTTATTACCGGACGTTCATATCTTAATTTTTCCATGTTTCTGATTTTTTCCATTAATTATAATTCACCTAAAGTGGAGATTTTATGAAATTCGTCTACATCCACAATCAAATCGTAAGAATAACGAACAAACATTTTTCCCACTTTATACGATTCGTAAGGTTTTACTTTTTCGCTAAGAGCCAGTTTCGCCAAAGCTTCAGGAATATTTTGGCCTACCCCTACTGTAAGATAAATCCATGCAGGCATTCTGGGATTGACTTCGAGTAAATAAAATGTATTAGTAAAGTCTTTGATTAATTCAAGTTCAAAACCTCCACGCCATTTTGTCGATTTAATAAAATGATGGGTAAGGTCAATGATCTCTTTTTCATCAATGGAAATACCTCCCCAGGCCTTTCCTTTGTCTGTAATATATTGCTTCCTCATGGGTACAGCTGCAATTGTATTGCCCATCCCATCGCCCAGGCCGGTTGAATTATATTCTGTGCCTTTAACATATTGCTGGATAATGATGGGCAATCCCCATTTTGCACTGATTTTATTCATACAGCTTAGCATTTGTTCAGGCGTATGTACTATTTCAGCATCATAATATTTCCCTTTTGCTACCATCGGGTAATTGAATTCGTTTACCAGAGATGGGATTTCACTTGTAGAATAAATGGCTTTGCTGTGGGGTACCCTGATGCCATATTTCTTCCCAAACTCCGGAAGGTTGATTTTGTGCCTTTCTTCAAATTGCGCTTCCGTGGGTAAAAATGTGCGGATACCCATATCTTTTAATTTGGGGCTAAGCTTGATAAAAGGGAGTAGTTCTGCATCAAAATTGGGAATGATTACATCCAGTTTTTCAATTTGGTGGATGTATTCCAATCGGGTCAGTAAACTTTCAGCGCCTGCACCTGGGTAGGGGATTTGATAGGTTTTATCTATCAGGTCATGCATGAAAATACCGGGCTCAAGGGACTCATAAGCTAATCCTATGATCCTGATGTCCATCGAAGCGGATTCCCTCAATCCTCGAATAACAGCTATGCCTGGTCCGGGACTATCGATGGCATTGAGTCCTGTAACGGCGATGGTATATTTTTTATTGGCCATTTTCAGTTTCTACTAATAGATGTTGTTGTAATATTCCTGTAAAATCATTATAGTCTTTCTCAAAGGTATCTTTATCAGCATTATACTTTTTAGAAAAAATAGCTGAAATTTCTTCATAAGATTTTCCTTCTTTTAACATATTGAAAATCTCTACACCTGTTTGATTGATTGAAAATGATTCACCTGTGGAGGGGTTAAATACATAACCCGATTCACTTATGGCAATGTTCTGCTTTATCTTCATGTTACTTGATTGTTGTTCGCTTTGACTTTATTCCTGAATGAAGGTTTAAAGACCATAATTTTTAATAAATGGTTGTAAGTTCTGCAATATTAGTAAGATTTCACAATCTTTACAAAAGCTTTTTTGGAAGGTGTAATCAAACCGCACATATATACGCCCGGATTAAGATCAGATAAGTTGATATCATGCCCATGTTTAAGCTCATTTACTTTCTCCCCAGAACCAATTTCTCTGAGGGCTTTTCCATGAATAGTGTACAATACCAGTTTATAGTCTTCGGTAGAATTTAAATTAACCACTATATGAAGGTTGTCGGAAAATGGGTTAGGGTATGATGAAATAGCTGGAATACCGCTATTCTCAGCCAAAGAATTATCATCTGTGTAAACATAATTCAGGTTGAAAAACTCCAAAATACAGGACAACAGGTATTTTTTGGAGGAAGGAATCGTGTCTCCTGTTAGTCCTATAAAGTCGATGTTTGAGCCAATGGTTTTATATTTCTCATTTTCATAAGCTACCATACACCCATGCTCAGGATTCGATGTGTTGAAAATCTTAAACGCATTACCTGTAGGAACCAGGATATGATTATAATATCCCAGGTTTCCGTTATAGTCAAAATTCATGTTTTCAGTAAAAGTACCGGAGATACCAAAGATGGAATCATGATAGTTCCAATTGATGGGTTCCACTTCAAAACTAAACATGGAATGCACACTGGTCTGGGGATCCTCAAGCCAGGTTACGCCACCTTCCATAAATATATTCCGGTTATCATCCAGGAATTCTGCTAATTGCTCCCCTTCTCCTGGGCTTAAAGTATAATTAAAAAACTTTCTTCCCAGAAAGATCATCAGGTTTTGATAATTGTCGAGGTTTTCGGGGATATAATTTATATACTCAAAATAAACCTCAAGGTCATCAAGCAAAAAAGATATTTCCGGGCCATTTAGCAATTGTGGATCCAAATCAATGATCAGAAGGGGAAATCTTCCTATCAATAAATAAAATGAATTATTTATCACAAATCCAGGGTCAGCATGTATAGAAAATATGATCTCGAATTGATAGCCCTGTGGGGCAAATTCTGATACTGTAACAAACAAGGTATCACTTGCTGTTCCTCCTGCCGGAATATCACCCAATGTAAGGCTTTCAGAACCATACACAGAAATGTAAGGAGTATTGATGGTTATTTCAGCAGTTACATTATTGGCTAATGCATGTCCAAAATTATTTACAGAAAAGATCAATCCTGCTGATTCTCCGGGATCAAGTTTCCCGTTTTCGTTGTCATAAACAATGGGGGCAATAGCTTCAAATATGGGCGAATATGCTTCAAAGTTCAATGTCCCTTCTGCCACATCGCTGCCCCAATTAAAAAGAATATCAAAATTGAGAATGTAATTATCCGGAATATACGGATCCACATTAAAAGAAAAAGCGTCAGCAATTAGAACAGTTTCCCCGGGATTTATGGTTGTGAAAGTTTGGATATCGTCGATGAGAGTGATGTAGGTATCATCGATATTTATTTGGGCAATCAGGTTGTTTACCGGGTTATCCCCAATATTGGTTATTTCAAAATCGAGATGAGCAGTTTCACCATAATCAATTCGATGGTCATCCCCTGAATTGACCACATAATCAAAAACAATACTTTCAGATAATTGGAAAGTTTTGGTTGTTTTAATTTCATTCATATCCTTAACTTCCACAACAATATCATAAATTTTATTACCGCTAATATCATCAGCATGAAGTAAACCAGAATTATCTACTTCAAGTTGAGTAAGGAAGTTTTTTGGGGAAAGTGAAATTTTGGTTGAACCAAAATCAGGAAACTCTTTCATGAAGTCAGAGGTTTGGTAATTTGTTCCATCCCCATTTGATATCCCTGTCACCCGTCGGATCAACTCACCGCTGGGGTTTTCAAGGTAATAGAACTCTATTTCCCCATCCGCATAAATAATAACTGAAAAATCCACCGGATAATCTCCACCTTCATTTTGCACCAGGGCTTTCCATCTAAAGGATGCCAGGTCATCACTTCCTTCGTACCATATTCCATTTTGACTCCCAGAAAATACGAGTTGTTTGTTCAGAAAAGGAGCAATCATAGGCTCATATTTGAATAGCCCCATATCGCTGCGCTGATAAGGTATAGGAAAAGAAGTGGCGGTAAAATTGATAAATCCATCCACATTTAAGGTAAGGGTATCATATGTTTTGCCAAAAAACGGAAATGCAAAACTAATTTTTTTAACAAGAAATCCCTGACTTACCGACCCGCTAAAAATTTTCTCACCCTGAATGTCAGGGTAATCGCATGCGGATTCATTGATGGAATATGGGGTTTTTATTTTCCAGTCATAAGGCTCCGTTCCTCCAAAGGCTTGAAGTTGCATATTATAAGCTTGTCCGGGAACAAAGGCTCCAAGGTCATCGGTTTCGATATCCACTTTATCGAAATTTACCGGGTGAACAACAGAGGCGATTGTTATGGAATTATTATTCAATATTAAATCTGATACATTGGAGGGTACTTCGATGCCACCGTTTTGATAATCAAACATACTGTATTCCATAAGCATTCCTGATTGGAGCTCCATCGGGTCATATTCATGCACTTCTAAAAAGAACTTAGCTGGCATTCCAGGTTCAATAAAGGACAAAAGGGGTGTAACATCCAGTCCGAAAGTTATTGTTTTGTGATCTTCCAAAGTGTCATTTCCCTGCATGTAGTGATCTCCGCCCTGGTAATTAAATCCACTGAATTCCAATTTATATAAAGGCAAGAGGTCATTGGTGTCGGGGGATATCCCGGCAACTATTTTAATTCTTTCGCGTGAATTGTATTTCAATTTTACTTTATAGGTGACCATTGGACTGTATTCTGGCTTCACATCAATAACATGAACCATCTTGTTCCAAATACCTCCATTGGATTTTTCTTCAGCCAGTACTTTGTACATCACATAGCTAAAACCGCTATCGGCCCAATTTACACTATGGCTGTTCGCAATTTTTACCCCGCCAATCTCCCAATCTTTCACATTGACCACATTGTCACCGTTAATATCAAGGTCATTGGTATAGATACTATCGTTATTATAATCCCATCGGATAGAATCATTCCACCCGACAATGGTCATTGAATGGCCATTATATTGTCCGAAAGCGGTAATTACCCGTTTACCTTCTTCGGGCGTCCCTGCAGGCAGGGAATTCAATCCTGCCAGATCGGTATAGAAATTAGCCAGCCCACCGTATTCTGATCCGTCTAAATGATCATTCAACCAGTTTTTCAGAGTCAATATACCTTCTTCATCAGCCACACTAATTCCATAAACTTCATCCATCTTGTTTAACATTGCTGAATAATAATTTTCATAACCATTCATCCAGTGCGTCAGACCCAGACTCATTCCTCCATAAGTGGCCACATTGGGTGTCCCAAATTCTTTCAGAAGATCAAATGTGTGGATGTAATTGACACCTACCGCATTTTCTCCATAATTGAAAAAATTGAATGCAAAATGTGAAGGATATTGGTTAATGGATGTGTCGGATGGCAAGTTTCGACGTCTGTTGATTTCGTAGGTAAAATTATAACCAATGCTTGAAGCCTGGCCACATGACCATCCATCTTGTCCGAATATACTTCTGAAATAAGGTGTTTGACTATTGTCGAGACTGTATGGAAGATCGAAAACCGATTTTCCTTTGTAACTGTCAGGTAAGGTGAGCAGCGGAAGTTGGCTTAATGCAATTGAATCACTGTATGAAAAATAAACATTTTCATTCTGTAGTTCCTGGGCATGCAAATTTATTGCGAGTATTAAACAAATGCCCATTAAAATTTTATTCATCTGATCCAATCATTTTGGCGTGCAAGTTACAAAATTGTGGGCGATGAATCAAACAAGTTAAGTTAAAGGCTGGAATTTTTAAGGAAACGGTTTCTGTATCATTTAGAAACAGAAAAGCTTTAAATTCTATGGCGCGCTAACAGAATTAACTTTTCTGAATTATGTTGAAGATATTTTTTTCCTGAAAATAATTTTATGATCCCCTGGCCCATAAAAGTCAGGGAGTTCGGCTATTTTCTCACATCCATATTTAATATAAAAAAGGTGTGTTGGTTTGTAAAGTTCACGTGAAGAAGTTTCTATCCAAATATTTTGACCCTGTCTTTTGGCTATATCATTTACTGCCAGGTCCATTAACCGGTTCCCGATTCCTTTTCCTCTATACTCCTGATGAACTGCTATCCAATATAAGTCAAAACTATCAATAGTTCCTGGTGTTTTACCATAGCATGTATAACCCACCGGTATATGATCAATTTCTGCAATAGTAAAAAAGTATCCACTTTTTTCAGCTCCTTTCGCCAGGTTTTCTTGTAGCAATTCAATGGCTATTTCAATTTCATAGTCATAAAAAAAGCCAGACGAATCTAATATTTCCTTAATGAAATCCTGGTCAGTTTTTTTTAATCTACTTCTGAACTGCATGGCATTAATTTAAATCGGCTAAAATTCGCGTAACCATTTCCTCATTCGAATACCCGGCTTCATTAATTGCTGCTACAAATCCACTATCTGGCGCTATACAAGGATTTCCATTAATCTCTAAAATAAACACGTTGTCGTTTTTATCCACCCTGAAATCGATTCGTACATAGCCATGAAGATTAAAAGCATACCAGGCCCTTGTGCAGATATCTGCAAGATTTTTTTTCAGTGTAAGGTTTTTTTCCAGCGTCCCGAATGATCTTTGGGTATGTTGGTATTCAAGGCTGGTTTCATCCCATTTGGCTTTATAACCTACTATTTTTGGCTTATCGTTGAAATAAGAGGAGAACATCATTTCAGCCGGAGATAAAACCTCAGGACCTTTTTCACCTGCAAGGATACTGATATTAAACTCCCGCCCTTCAATAAATTCTTCAATAAAATAATGAGAAGCCGATAGTTTTTTTATAGTTTTTAATTTTTCAGTGTCGGATAAACTAAAAATATAGTCTGAAGTGATACCCACTGAGGCTTCTTCCCAAATGGGTTTAGCAATATAGGTTTTTTGCGAGTTTAGTTTATTTGTTTCATCAATCGGGTAAAAATCGGCAGTGGGTAAATCGTTGTAGCGCATTATTTTTTTTGCCAAAACTTTGTTCGTTGTTATAAACAAAGCATCCAGCGGCACTCCGCTGTAAGGGATTTTCATAGCATTTAAAATTGCCGGTGCAAAATAGATCAGTTCTCCTTTTCCCCAGGTGGCTTCCACCAGATTAAAAACAATATCCGCTTTTTCCGTCAGCACCCGGTTTAAGTCACTTTGAATATCGTCACCTACATCAAGACTTTTTACTTCATATCCTAAATTGATACAAGCCTCACATATTAAATCGCGTTGCGCTAAAACATCAAGCTCATCGGGTGTATTATTAATTATTTGATTATGGAGGATGATCACTTTTTTTCTCATGCCTTAAAGTTTCTTTTTATCGCTGAATCCAATATCTTATTCATCAGCTCCTGGTAAGAAATTCCATTTAACCGGCAGAGTATGGGTAAGTCAGAGCTTATCGGGTTTAATCCAGCCAAGGGGTTAACTTCAATAAAACTCATCTTTCCATTCCGGTCGATCTTTACGTCAACTCTGCCACCGTCGCAGCAATTCAGAGCCTTCCAGGAATGCAAAGCTACTTTTTTACAAGCTTCTAGTGTTCCGCCTTTTATCGGTATATAATCAACAACGGACTCATAATTTTCTTTATTCTCATAAGAATAAATGTTATCCTGTGGTTCTTTATACACTATTTCCATGGCTCCGGGAATCCAGGAATCCTCACCAGTGCCCAGCACGCCGACAGTAAATTCCCTTCCGGGTAAATATTCTTCAACCAATACCGGTTGGTTAAATTTATCAAGCAAGTTTGTACAAACTAATTTCAACTCTTCTTTAGTGTTAATTCTGGAGGAGGAATCGATCCCCTTACCTGTTCCTTCGGAGATTGGTTTTGCAAAAAGCGGGAATTGCAAATTTACGTCATCCATGTCAGAATATTGTGAAACAACATGAAATGCTGGTGTATTTACACCACAGTCTCTCACAATTTGTTTGGCAAATGCTTTGTTTAAAGATACTCCCAAAGTAACCGGACCCGAAAAAACATAAGGAATTTTAAAGTAGTCGAGCAAAGCAGGCACCAGGGATTCACGGCCTTCACCATAAAGGCCTTCAGCAATATTGAAAACCATATCCCACTTATTGCCAGACAGCAATTGTTCCATAAGGTTTTTCGCGTTACCTATTCGCATCGTATTATGGCCAGCAGCCCGAATAGCTTTTTCGATACCTTCTATTGTACTTTCTTTATCAAACTCGGCAGTTTCTTCGAGTGAATAGCCTTCTTTCAGATAATTGCTTCTAAGATCGTAAGTCAGTCCGATTTTCATTTTCGCTTTGCTGTTCTTGTTAATAAAAATCCTTCAAAAAAATTTCTGGCACTGATGCCTAAAGTCCTGTTTTTATAACCACCCTCCTGAATAAATAGAATGGGAAAATTCAACCTGCCCAATTCCATTCCGTTATTTTTAAAATCAGGAGCTTTTAGCGACCAGGTTCCAGTGGGGTCACCCTTGGCAATATCGAAGCCGAGGCTAATGATTAAATAGTCAGGTTTGAAGGCCACTATATTTCTGATTGCTTTTTTTAGTACACCAAGATATTCTTCACCAGAAAGAGCCTCTTTTAAGGGGTAATTTAAATTATAACCGGATCCTTTTCCTTCTCCTTTTTCGTCGGCAAAGCCGGTAAAATAGGGATAGGCAAATGATGGATTACCATGAATTGAAACCGTAAAAACATCTTCACGGGAATAAAATATTTGCTGGTGCCCATTCCCATGATGATAGTCAATATCCAGAATACAAACTTTCCCGTATTTTGACAGGAAGTTGGCGGCAATGGATGCGTTGTTGAAATAACAAAATCCACCAAAAACATCTCTTTCAGCATGATGTCCTGGAGGCCTCACCAGGGCGTATGCAGAATGATAACCCTCAAGAATCAACTCTGCGCCCGTAAGTGCGCAGTTAACTCCAGAATGTGCTGCTAAAAATGCATTTTTATTTAAAGGGGTAAAAGTATCGATACAATAATAACCGGCAAGGACAGATAAATCGTGAGGTGGCCTGGTGGCATTACGTACCGGAAATACATATGGATAAATAGACTTTCCTTCAGGGAATTTATCGCAAACATTTTTGAAATAGTTAAAATATTTAGGATTGTGCACATCGGTAATATGTTTGTCAGGAAATCCCCTTGATGGTTTGATCTTAAAAGCTTCCAGTTTTGTGAGTTCTTTTAAGATACTATGTATACGCACAGGTGATTCCACATAGCCCCTTTCTTGTATGTGATGAATATCATGTTTATCATTGATGATCAGGGGGATTAAATTTTTAACCGCATCTTTTTTATCGATTGGCCTTTCTTTTACGAGGTATTTAAATTCCCTTAATTGAACGGGGTCATCCTTTACCGATCCAATAACCATTTTAACATAATTCTCCGGACAGTAATCAGGATATTTCCTTTCAAGGATGGTTTTGATAATTTTTTTTGTCAGGACGGCCGGCAACCTGATGTCATTTCCTAAATCATCAAAAACAAGATAGGGTGGACAATCATCGTTTGGATCCACTAAAGTTTCATATTTAGTTCCGGTGAGTGGCCGCGCCCCATAACGTTCATAAAAAGCCAGCCTGGCCCTGTTTTGTTTTAAATCACTTTTTTCTTTACAAAGATTTTCGTCATCCGGTAAACATTCCATAAAAATCCCAATGGATTTGAGCATCTGCGCCTCTTCCCTTAGCCTTTCATAAATGGCACCTCCAACTCCTGAAGAAATTCTGCCGGGTTTTACCGCAATATAATCGAGGTAGCAGAAATTCCTGTCAGGCATATAAAACATTAAGGCAAAACCTTTTACATTTGATCGCCCGTCTTCTGCCACAAATAAACTGGATGAAAACTTATATTTTAATGGATTTTTCATCTGTTCGAGCACTTCATTTATTTTCTCTTCCTTTAGAGATGGGAAATGAATACTCATTATGGCGAAGACCTGATCAAGGGCATGCTTATTTGATGGAAGGTATGAATCGGTGATCTTCCTGATTTTAAAAATATTCATTAAACGGGGTCATAATATTTATATATACGTCCTTCGAAATTTTTCATGACTACATAATCACCTTCACGTCCCTGGTAATATTCGGGTAAAAGAGGAATTTTGCCACCACCACCAGGTGCATCAATTACATAATGAGGAATGGCATAGCCACTCGTATGGCCGCGTAAACCTTGTATAATCTCTAATCCTTTTGAAATTGGAGTCCTGAAATGTGAGGAGCCGGGGATAGGGTCACATTGATAGATGTAGTAAGGCTTGATCCTCATTTTTAAAAGCTTGTGCATAAGATCCTTCATGATCTCCACACTATCATTTATTCCCTGCAACAAAACTGTTTGGCTGCCCAAAACTATTCCAGCATCGGCAAGGCGTTTAGCCGCTTCTATTACTTCAGGTGTAATTTCATCAGGATGTGTGCAATGGATGCTCATGAACAAGGGGTGGTACTTTTTTAGCATTTTAACAAAAGTATTGGTAATTCGCTGAGGCATTACCATGGGTACTTTTGATCCTATTCTGATAATTTCAACATGAGGAATAGCCCGAAGGGAAGATAATAAAAACTCGATATGTTTGTCGGGCATTGTCATCGGGTCACCTCCTGAAATAACGATGTCCCTGACCTCTGGGTTGCTTTTGATATAATCAATTGATTTTTCCCAGGCTTTAACCCCATAGTGCTTTTTGTCTTTGTTCACCATATGCGAACGGGTACAATATCTGCAATATACTGAGCAGAAACCAGTGGATAGCATTAGCACGCGGTCAGGATAGCGATGTATTAGGTTTGGAACAGGACACATCGCATCTTCATGTAAGGGATCAGCTTCCTCACCGGGTGAAATAACTAATTCAAGCCTGGAAGGAACTACAGATCTTGCCAATGCGTTATTACTATGCTTTTTTTCTAATAAACTTGCATAATACGGTGTGATCCTCAATGGCAGCTTTCTCGATTTGGTTAAAAAATCGAAATCATCAATATTACTGATGTCTAATATTTCGGATAGTTTTTTGAAATTAGTATAGCTATTTTGAATCTGCCACCGCCAACTGTTCCATTGCCTGTCGGTAGACTCAGGAAAGTATTTCGCTCGAAATTTGGCAGTTTCGGGATTGATTACCGTGAAATCTGAAAAGGGTATTTCAGTTTTTCCAAAAGGTTTTTCTTCAATATCAGAAGTTCCTAAAACAACTTCTATTGTTGACAAGTCCTCTATAAGCGGAGGTTCTATATCCTGTTGTAAATTATTGTCATTCATAAAATTATAGGTTATTTTATAATGCAAAATAAAGCATTTATTTATTCAGTAAAGCAAGAATTGAAATGTTTGCATATTTTTTAACAGTAAAAAAATACATGAATATTTAAATCTTTATAAATAAAGCGTTTATTAAATGTAAAGATAATAAATTTGAATCCCTGGCGGGGGAAAAATATTTCTTAATTATTACTTCTTAAACAATACCTATATATGATACAAAAAGGTGTAAACCAATGCAATTTTTAATCTAATTGGTTTCTTTTAAACGGGTTTATATTATCAATCTAACCCCCCCTAATTCTTCGATCCGATAGGGGAAATGATCTCCAGGTGAACCAATGAACATAAAATTTATTGGGATACCCCATTTTTTTGAGAGTGAATGGACCAATTCCGGGGAGAATTTTCCTGTTAGCACTTCAAACTCTATTTTAATTTCAGGGTATTCTTTATTAAGAAAATCAACATCATTTTTAAGATTGATCAATAATTTCTTTTCATCGGTTTTATCTTTTTCAATAACGGTGACTAATCTAAGTTTTTTCGTACTCTCATTTTTTAATATATAAAGAATTACTTTGTTCAGGTTGTTGATGTTATCCCCTCTGGTAAAAAATATAAATTCCTGTGAGCTTATTTTGTCGATGGTTCGATTGATTGTAACATGCAACTTAAGAAATAGCTCACGAATCGGATCAAAAACTGTACGGAGGAGGCTTAAAAGAAACTGTAATATATCTAAGCGGTTTAGCATGATGGTGACAAAAATTATTCCCGGAATAAAATACTCAAGGAATATTGTAAAGTTTGATGGCATTTCAGGATCTGAAGGCTCCATTGTAATGTTGCCGATTAGTGCGATAATTACACCAATTAAAGCAACGAATACCGATATTTTTTTTGCCTTATATTGTCGGGGCAATTTACTCCTTTTAACTTTTAAAAGAATATTTCCGATGGCAAACAAGCCCATGACTGCAAGAAAAGAAATGGTATACACACCGGCCAGAACTTCTACTTTTCCCTGCGTAATAAGCAGGACAGATATACTGATCAGTAGAAACAGGATAATGATTCGGTGGGAACTGTTTCTTTTATTTTTTTTAAGGAAAAAGGGCGGGAGAATGCGGTCAAGGGCCATCCTTTCGAGCAAACCGGTGACCCCTACAAATGAGGTCAGTACTGCCCCGCTCAGAACAATTACAGCATCAATTGAAATAATCCAACTCAACCAGTTGCCTCCGCTAATTTTCCCCATTTGAGATAATAAGGGATCGCTGTGTAATTCTTGTATTTCAGGGATTGCAATTATTGAAATTGCAAGAAAGGCCATTAACGGGTTTATGATACTAACAATAACCCACATATTCCTTAATGTTTTTACAAAAACCCCCCTGGCTTGCTCTTCTACATAATTTGCTGAACTTTCAAAGCCGGAAATACCTAACATTGAGGCAGCAAATCCAAGGAATATCGCATTGCTGATACTTCCCTCAACAGGTAAGTCCCAGTTTTTATATAATGTGGTAAAACCTGATGAAAGCAGGTAATAGCAAACAAACGAAATCAAAAGGACCATTGAAGTTAAATGGAAAATAAATATTCCTATGGCTACTTTTGAGGATTCACGGATTCCGAGAATGGCCAGCAAAGCAAAAAAGATCAATAAAAGGACGGTTGAAAGTATTATTGGCTCTGAAACCCATAACCCATGAAGATACCTCATGGCCTCATTAGCAGAAATAACAGAGGTTGCCATATAGGATAAAATAGTTAATGTGGCAGCATAAGAAGCCAATGATTTACTTGTTGTATTAAGTAAGGCATTGTAAGCACCCCCGTTTAATGGTAATGCACATACAACTTCAGCATATATTTTTCTGAAAAGAAATAAGATAAAGGCGACTATCAATAATGTGATCCAGGCGTATTTACCTGCATAAATTATTGAAAGAGCGGATACATAAAGGACCGATGAACTTATATCGTTACCGCATATTGCTGTTGCGGAAAGTTCTCCTAATTTTTTTACTTGTTTTTTCATTTTAAGGTGGGATAACAAAAGTCAATTAGAAAGTTTTAATTATGAAAAAGCTTTAATTAAAAGCTAACTTTTAACCACTTTCCTTGATATCCCTTTTTACCACCGCTGTTCCAATTGAAAACATAAAGCGTAAAAAATTTGAAACTGAGTTATTACTCCGTTTATGCTGACTGCAAATGTATATAAACCGTTTGAATTCAAAGTAGTCGCTTTTATTTAATTAGGGCAAAAGTTTAAAACTTAACATGAAAAACAATAGGTGAAATCTAAAATGTTAAAGGGAAGCACTGGTGGTTAATTTAATGCCTATAAGCTAACTTTCGCCACATCCATTCCAATGGCCCTTGTTTATGGTATTTTAGCCAAAAGTAACTGAGGATCATCTGTATAATTACTATACCCAAAGCATACCCCATAAGATCGTATGGTTTCTGTGATCCGAACTGACCAAAACCCCACCCATAAAAAATGATAGAGAACAATATAGATTGCATGATATAATTAGTCAGTGACATCCGTCCGGCATAAGCGAAGGGAGCTAATAGCGCTCCACCAAATGAGACAAAATGAAAAATTATCAAAATGTAAGATGAAGCTAAAAAAAGATTCATTAGCTCATAGGCTCCCATATATGTTGCATTGAGAAAGGGGCTGTTTTTAGAAAGTAAATTAAATACCATCGTTTCATAGAAGAAATACAAAACAGCTGCCAGACAAGAAACGGCCGCTAAAACTATTAACCCTTTTAAGCGATTTTGTGAAACTTTCTCATGCAATTTGTTTCTTGATGCCAGGTACCCAAAGATAAAAATACCCATGACTTTGGGCAGGTAATATAACAGATTGATGTATCTAAAAGAATAATATTCATAGAGTCGCAATTTAAGGATTTCAAGATAATTGCTGTTGGAATAAACTTGCCTAGCATTTTCAAGGCATGTGGTGCACGTGGATGAAAGGCCATCCGGCAGCGGTATCCATATTGCCAAAATCAACCAAAAGCTGATAAAAAAATATAAGAAGAATCCAATAGGTGCAAGTAACTTTGAATTAACCCTTCGAAGGGAAAATAAAATTATACCAGCAACAGCATATAGAAATAAGATGTCTCCGGCCCACAAGAAGAGGATGTGAAAAATACCAAATAGGGCAAGATAAAACAGCCTTCGTAAATAGAATTGTGTGAACTTTTTCCCATTTGAACCATACTTTTGGTAAAGCAATGCAAACCCATAACCGAAGAGAAAACTATATAAAAAGATGAATTTATCCGCTGTAAGACTGATATATATTTGATAGAAGTTTAGCTGGAAAGGATCGGTTAAATTGTTATAAAACCCACCAAAATTAAAAAAAGAGGCATTAAATCCGAGTACGTTTACAAGAGCTATCCCTAACAAAGCAATCCCTCGCAAAATATCTAATGATAAAATCCGATCTGTGCTTTTTATAGGGGTTATAGACCCTTTCATTTCCGGTAAAAAATTAAAGGGTAAAGATAGGGGTAATTAAAGGTTGATGGCAAAATTGTACTGGATATATTATTTAATTACCCGGGAATATGTTTTTTATTTTTTAATTACTGCCTGTTTAATAGTTGTCCCGAATTCAGTTTCCAGCTTTAATAAATAGACTCCGGTATTTAATTTTGACACATCAAGCTCATAAGTTTTACAAGGTTTGTCCTCCCATCTGAAAAGAACTATTTTTCCATATAAATCTGTAATTGTTAGTGAAATAAAATTTAAGAGTTGGGGAAATTGGATTTGTATTTTATCTGTGGCCGGATTTGGGATTAAAGTTGTTTTATCTAAAGCAAGTAATTCGGTTATTCCCACTTCATTTGTGAAGTGCAGTATAGTTCCATTGGCACCAACAGCCCAACCTTCACTTCCGCTTAACATACATACATCATTTAAGTTTTCTGATGTTCCTGAGGGTTGTGATGCCCAGCCCAAAAGGTAATTGGGTGAATAAAGTATAGTGCCATTGTTACCAACTGCCCATAACTCATTCGTGGGCGGATTTCCTGATACACCCTTAAAGTCCTCATTGGTTCCTGATACCTGATCGATAAACTGGTACCAGTTATTAATGGTATACAGAATAGTTCCCTGGTCGCCAACAATACAACCATTGAGCAAATTGAAATTAAAAATATCATTTAGGTTTACTAATGGCATTGCAATTCCCATAGCCCAACTTGTAGTTCCTCCATTGTTGGTAATAAAAAATGAGCCATCAGCACCACAGGCAGATCCAAGGTCTTCATCCCTGAAATGGACACCGAATAGTTGACCTTCTACAACAGAAATGCTCGGTTGGTAATCCCAGGTGAGGCCTCCATCACTGGTATAAAAGCAACAATTCAGATTCCAGGCATCTTTTGAACCAACGGCCCAACCTATATTATTATTGATAAAAAATACATCATAAAACCGGTTAACACAGGGATGATCGATAACTGACCAACTAAAACCACCATCGGAAGTAAGTAGGATCAAAGAGCTGTCAACTGGTGACTCCTGCCATCCCACGATACACCCATGATCGTCATCCGAAAAATGTAAACAACTAAAGTGATATTCCGGGAAAGAGTAATCCTGCCAGTTGCTTCCACCATCTGATGTTAAAAGAAGGGAGCCCTCTTCAGAAACAATACCTCCCTTTTCAAACGAAGAAAAGCTTACAGAAATAAAACTTTCCGTGATCGGAGAATTGTTAAGTTGCCATATGCTTTGTGAAAAGGATGCCGAAATGTAAATTCCTGCCAATAGAAAAATGATAAAAAGTTTTTTCATAACCTCTAATTTTTATATGGTTAACATGTTTTGTTTGAGGTCTAAAGGTAAGAAATATTAGATCGAAAATCAAGGAAAGAATCGAATCAAAATTGAGCAAGGGCCTCAATTAACTTTGCACAGCCCCCAGTATTTATAAATTCGGTGTGTTCTTCTATGGATTTAAAACGCTTGCCACATATTTCATGACATTCAATTTTATAGTCAGTGGTCTCGTAGAATTTTTTCATGATTTTATTTGTAACCGGATCGTTCAAAGTGTATTTCCAGTTTTCTTTTTTTATCAAATTATTAATGGTTTTCCAAATGGCTGCTGCTAAAGCACCACAAGCATTGCCACTTAATCCCATTCCACCGGCAAACCCGGCAACCATTGCCATTTCTTCTTCAGTGCCACCCATTTTTTTTACAGCTTCCGAAGCACAACTAGTTAATGGTCCTGATGGAGTAGGATTAATGAACAATCCTTCCCTGGCAGTATGTAAAGCTTCAGGAGCCCATTTTCCTGCAAGAGAAAAGCATGAAACGAACTTCCCCGAGAGCATGTATTTTGCCAGGCTCCATTTCTTATTAAAATCGGTTTTGGTTATTTCTGCGCATTCAATGGATTTGGTCCGGTTTTCAAACGATTCCATAATTTGTTGTGTAGTTTTAATTGTTAGTGCAACGGACTGACTCTGATTTTCGCTTCTCCGATAGGATTCAGCGCCAATGGCCATTGTTGTGCCCCAGAGCATACCACATTGGTAACCTTGCTGCAATATGCCCCCAGCCAGGGGGTCAATAGCACGTTCTTCTTCTTCTTTTGGGTGCCCAAATTCTTTGTTTAGAATGTGAAAAAAAGTACTGGAGCATGTCCCTTGCTTTACGAATGTTCTTTTGGCTTTTAGCTTTGTTCTTTTTTTTTGAATAAAATTCATGGTTGATATTTTAATTGGTTGGTAATGTCTGTCCCGGATTAAACAAGTCAGTTGGTTGTTGTAGGAAAAAATCGTTAAACAGAACTATGGTAATAAAGATAAAAGCAAAAAACCCAAAAACTATTAATACCTGCGTCCAGTGGGTTTTCTGAATTTCTTGTCTTGACTTTACATCGCATATTTCACCAGGGCAATATTGAGCTTTTTGTTTGAAAAATAAAGGATAGAATTTGCAGCCCAGACAAATTCCAAATGCGGATTCAAAGAATAGAAATATCAGGCAAACGAAACAGATTAAACCTGTGATTGCACTATAAGTGTTCATAATATTTATTAATATAAACATAGTGCCTGCCAGGATTATTCCAATTTTCCATGCAAACTTCTTTTGCCGTGCGCCCACATATTCGGGAGTTTGATTTCTAACAATTAACCGGCCGATAATTAGTGTAGGAGCATATTTTGGATTGACAAAAACACGGATCAGGATATCAGAAAGAAAAATGACTACTGCATATTTCAACAGGAGAAAGTCCTGATTAAAAATAACCGTTAGAATTGCAATAAACATAAATAAAAAAAGGATTCCGGCAGCTGCCCTGATTTCACGTTCATTTAAAACAGGAATGTCATAGCCTGTAACCTCTTCCCCAAAATTGATAATTTTTTTCATGGGATAATTTTTTTTATAAAATTTCATGTAAGACTCTTATCACGCATATTTGATACAACTATGTGGATTTCTTTTTAAACTTATCTTCAAAAGGATCATAAATAAAAACTTCCTCAAGCGGGCATTGAAACACATGGGCAATTCTAAATGCCAATACCAGTGAGGGAGAATATTTCCCTTTTTCAATAGCTACGATGGTCTGACGCGATGCACCTACTTCATCAGCCAGTTTTTGTTGGGTCATTTCATCGGCATTAAAGCGTAATCTCCTGATGTTATTTTGTACAGGACTTTCCATCCTAAACTCCTTTCCGTTGATAATAAATTTGAGAACCATTGTCTACAATTTCAGAAAGGATTCCACTTACAATAAATGCGATGAACATTCCATAAACCGGCATTCCAATGGCTAGTAATATAAAAGCGCAAATAAAACTGGAGGTAAAGGCATAATGTGCATTTCGGGTGCCCTTTAACTTGATCAGTTTGTCCCTTTCATCAGAAATCGGAATATCCTGCTCCCTTGTAGCTATCGCATTTATTATATGAAAGATGATGTAGATAATGATCCGCGCTACTATAGAGACACCCATAAATATCAGGAATAATACCCCCCAGGTTTTAAAATCGCTGGTCAGGTCCATATTTTCGGTGAGATGCTTTTGGTAAACGATCCAGGCAAAGATCGCTGTGATAATCAATCCGCTAAAAATGTTTATATAATTTTCTTTTTCGTTGTATGACATGATTTTATGATTTTTGTATGAATTAATATACTATTTGTAATTAAAAGACGACACAAAGATAAATAAAGTATACAAAATGTCAAGTAAAATATACATTTGTTTTAATTATTTTTCCAGGTTGCTCAAAACCAGCACATAAGCTTTTTATTTTATTGTTATATTATTTATTGGGATAGTATGTCCGCAATTTCACTGCGTGCTATTCTAATCCGTTTTTAATCCTGTTTTAACCCTACCGGTTCGAGTGATGCACCTATGTTATCATAAACAGGTTTTACATATTCAAATGGTACTGATACTGATTCAAATGGGGTTGAGCCTGCATTATATTTACTGGATTATCCTGTTTTTATAACATGAACCAACCCTGTATAACATCAAAGATCTTCAGGAGTTCAGAAAATTATTCAAAGAAATAGAAGACAAATTCTGGCAAAATCACCAACAAAAAATAATTTCCCTTCAGGTGAAAAAATTGCTCTCATTAATCCCCAGATACCCCTTGAAATTGCCATCCCCATAAAAGTAATTTTCCAGGCTTTAATAATTCCTGTTAAAGAACTGTTAAGGTCGGGATATTCTGACTATAAAAACCAAATGATTGTTATCTACTTAGCCCTTACAAAATTCAAGTGTGAGTAAAACCGGTCATTTTAATCATTTATAATGAAAACTTTTAAAATATTTACATTGATCAGCCAGTTGCCTGGTCTTATTATTTTTATAACAATGTTTATGAGAATAATACCAGTTAATGCGCAAACAACAATTCATGACCACAGGAATAAAGCCCCCGAATCCATGAAAATGAAAAAGTCCTTCAACAATCATGTGGTTCAAATTTCCCCCAGGGCAAGTGTACAAAATCAGATGATGTCTTTTGATGAAGCGGATGCACTTTTTGGGAAAAGAACAAGGGTTGCCCACAGACCTGCTTCGTTCAGGTATATTGCTAAAATGGATACAATACTTATCACACAAAAACTACAAGAAGGTGACAATTCTATTTACAAAACGGAGGCAGGGAATACTTTATATGCTGTTATAAAAAATGGCCAGGTAACGAAGCTAACAATGAAAGATTCTGATATGAATGATATTCGTGCCGGCAGCTCCCAGGAAAACATGGTCATTGCCTCACAACAAAAACCCGTTGAATGCCTGAGTTGTAAAGAAATATGTGTGGAAGAAATTGATGAAGGTGGTTTTGCTACAGGGGGGATGTTTTGCTGGACACAATGTACAAAAGTGGATTGCGCGGGCGAGCACAATGCAATTCTTCTGCCTGATAATAATAAGATGAAAAAATAGAATGATTATTTAATTACTTTAAAATACCGGGTGCCCGGGAACGTTTTAAGGTTCTTTACGATTTCTATTGGAGTAGGCTCTCTGTATTCCATGAAGATTGATTACTGCCTGACTAATTTTTTAGGTTTAAGAGAAAATATCCCCCCATTTATCATACATCAAAACACCCCATCAAAAGACAGGCTTTAACCCTCCTTATTCAGTAACTGTTAGATTGAAAGTGATATACTTGTTCAATGCATTTACAGTTCCCTTAAAAGTAACCGGATAGCTACCAGGTATAACTGCTGAACCTACACTTAGTGTTGCTATACTTGAAGCGGACTCCGATGGGTTGGGATCAAAGGTAACCTCTACAAAATCATCCCCAACCCCAATGATATCACTTTGTGATGTGAGGTTAATCGGTACAAAGTTATATCCTCCAATCCTGTTCATGAATACCTCCAATGTGCCTGTTTGGCCCTGGGCTATTTCAATGGATTCCTGTGATAAGGTTAAGTAAAAAGGAGCGATAAGAAACACAGTAAAAATATCATCCTTTTCAATTTCACCATCGCTTCCTGTAACCTGTAGGTTAAACGTATTCGGTACGGAGTTAGCGCCTGCCCAGAGTGTTAACTGGCTCGATTCAACACCAGGAGGTACAGGATTTGGATCAAAGTTATAGGTAATATGAGGAGGTATGTACTCCTCATCAAGAATCAGGTTAATATCCGTAGTATGGCCAATGGATCTGTTAACATTTATCGCAGTTGTAATTTGATTGTCCTGGACCAATCCGATAGAATTGGGAGCTACTATTGTAAAATCCGGGATGGAAAAGACCACTACTTCAAATGTAGCTTCACCACTGATAGAAATATCCAGTGCTTCATCTGCGTAGGCTGAAGCATTAATTTTCCCGTTATATGTTCCGGGCATTGTGCCTTCATCCACATTTATTGTAATGTCACAGGCGCCGGTATTGCTGCCACAATCATTGTCTAAACAACCGTCAATTTCCAGTTCCGGATCGGTGCCTTCTAAATTCATACCGATTACTATTTCGCGCACATATTCATTGCAATTACTTATGGCAATTACCTGTACTTCCATTGAGGCCTGACCGCCAGTAGGAATTTGCAGGGTCTCGTGTTCAAGGTTTATTTGGATACCGGTATATTCACAATCCCCGGTAACAAGTGATGTATCATCTACATCATCGGTTTCAGGACCGCAACTTTGCAAAACCACCATCAAAATGGCAGAAAAGATTAAAGCGGGTAAAAATGAACTAATTGAGAATAAAAAGCCTGGGAAGAATCTATTTAATTTTTTCATGTTTTAAGTCTCCTGTAATAATTATTTGGGGTTAATTTATTCGAGGACACTAATTTAGTAAAAATTAATTTTATAGGGGAATTTGTAATATTAATTCCGGTTTTTGATATAAGCTTCCTGTAATAAAAGTGCGACTGTGAAAATTCTTCATAATTCTGTATTACATATTTCCCACTAATTAACAAAATTTCTACAAATACTGGTACAGTTCAGCCAGTGTTATATTCAGTTCTCTTTGCATTTCAATTAATTGAATAAGATTATCATAATAAAAATTAAGCTCATAGAAATAGGCTATCAAGGATATTTCACCAGTTTCGAGCGCCTGTTTCAAAAATTCCTGATTATTAAGTGATTCGAGTTCAGCCTTGTAGTTTTGAATACTGGATTGCAATTCCACAGCTTTTAAATGCATAGCTTTCAAGCTTTGATAATATTGAATTTGGAAATCTTCGATCAGGCTCTCTCTGACCTCCATATTAACTTTTGCATACTTCAGCTCATTCTTATTTTCCCAAAGGGGAATATTCAATCCAAAAGAAAAGCCTTCAAATTTTTCTCCTGTTACTGTTTCGCTCATGTAACCGGCTCGCAGTTTGGGGTATTGCATCGCCCGGGCTACACTGATCTTTTTTTCACTAATATCCATTTCCTTTCTTAGCCATCCCAATACAGGGTTAATTTGTTCTGCTTGCGTATACCATTGCTCAAAGTCGAATGGGATTGGCGCGATTTCGTAGGAGGAGGATTCAAATGTGATATCTTTTCCCCCATTCAGCCTTTTTAATTCTGAATTCAAAAACTTCCTGCTGGCCTGAATAATTTCCATTTCTTTTTTTAAACTCAACAGGTTTAATTTGGCTTTATTTAATTCAAGTATCCCGGATTCACCAAGTTCAAATTTCGCCTGGTATGCATTCGTAATAGCCTGCGCATGCATCGTTCGCTGCTTATATTCAGCCAATAAAGCATCTTTATATATGAGTTCAATACAAACCAGCCGGGATTCCATCATAATGGTTTTAAATTGTTTTTGGTAATCCATTTCACTTTGTTCATTCATCAGGTACGACAACTGGTTTTTATAGTGGTATACAGTCGGAAAATCAAAACTTTGCATAATGCTTAAATCCTTTCTGTTGCCAATAACAGATGGTTTGCCCCATAAGTAATTGAATCCTATTTCAGGGTTAGTCAATGATTTACCGGTTAGGTTCAGGATATTTTGAGCCTCCATATTTTTTTTAAGTGCCTTAAGGGTGGAGTTATTCAATTCAATTTGTGTCAACACTTCATTCACTGAATTCTGAGAAAAAACGAAAGAACTAATCCACAGTATTCCTGTAATTATCAAGCTAAGTTTTTTCATATCTTTTTACTATTATTATGGGTACGATTATTCATCATGCTGTAAACAACTGGAATTATATATATATTGAGTAAAGTGGAGGTCAATAATCCGCCCAAAATCACTTTAGCCATGGGACTTTGGATCTCATTTCCAGGTAGATGTCCTCTTAATGCCAGAGGAATAAGAGCCAATGAGGCAGTGAGAGCCGTCATAAGAATGGCATTTAGCCTGTCGGCAGAACCCAGAATTATCGTATCCGTTTTTGAAATGCCATCCCGCTCAAGTCTTTGGTAATTCGAAACTAAAAGTATCCCATTGCGGGTAGCTATTCCAAAGAGAGTAATAAAGCCGATAATGGCCGGAATGCTTAGTACTCCTGAAGTAAACCAGATGGTAAATACCCCGCCAATTAGTGCAAGGGGTAAATTAAGCAGGATGATGCCTGCCAGTTTAAAGTTTTTGAATTCCTGGAACAATAAAAGGAAAATGATAATGATAGCCATGATGGAAGTCAGCATAAGTGTTTTTGATGCTTTGGCTTCACTCTCAAATTGCCCCCCATATTCAATTCGGTAACCCACGGGCAGTGTGATATTTCCGTTTATCTTTTTTTGAATGTCTTTTACCACACTTCGTATATCCCGGTCAGCCACATTTGCGGATATTACAATTTTGCGCTGAGCATTCTCACGACTGATTGAGCTGGGGCCCGAAACCGATATAATTTCAGCCACTTGTTCAAGGGGTACTTTTTTCCCGTCTTGCGTATCAATGAGAGCCCTGCATATGCCCTCCTGCGATTGGGTGTAATCTTCAGTAAATCTTAATATCAAATCAAAACTGCGCTGTCCTTCATAAATTTCGGTACATTTATCTCCTCCGAAGGCAATGTCAACAAAAGCATTGAATTCCGCCATCGAAATACCATATTCGGCAAGCATATTTCTATTTGCCCTGATTTGTATTTGTGGTATTTCAACCTGCTGATCCACATTTAAATCTACCAGACCTTGGATATCCAAAATCCGGCTTTTTATTTCATTTCCCAATGAAAACATTTTATTCAGATCTGTCCCGAAGAGTTTTATGGCAATGTTGGCCCGGGTACCTGAAAGCATATGATCAATGCGGTGACTTAGTGGTTGGCCAACGGTAAAAACAATTCCCGGAATTTGTGAAAGTGTATGACGAACATCTTCAAGAAAATCCATGTGGCTTCTATCCTTCAGGGTGAAGTTCACATCAACTTCTGCACTATTAGAGGTTTGTGAGTGCTCATCAAGTTCTCCCCTCCCTGTTCGTCGGGCGGTGCTTGATATTTCCTGAATAGCAAGAAGTTCTTTTTCCACCAGGTTACCTAAACGGTTACTTTCTTCAAGGGATACGCCGGGTTGGCAAACCACTGAAAGGGTTAAAGATCCTTCATTAAATCCAGGAAGAAAACTACGCCCCAGCGAAGAAAATACAAGTATAGAAATCACAAATAACCCCAGGGTTGAAAACAGTATTGGTTTTTTATGATTTAAAGCCCATACAAGGGATGCCTGATAGGATTGTTTTAGCTTCTTTACCAACCATTTTTCATCTTTATTTTTATCAAGATATTGTTCATTTGAAAGAAGCATTTTGGCTAAAAGTGGGGTAAGGGTCATGGCCACAATCAACGACACAAATAAGGAGACTATAAAGGCAATCCCCAGTGGATGCAACATTCTTCCCTCCATACCTGATAGAAAGAACAGGGGCAAAAAGGCAACCATAATAATTACCGTGGCATTGAGGATGGAGGCCCTGATTTCTTTAGAAGCTTTAAAAACGACAGTAAAAGATGATTGCCTCCTGTCCTCCGGAATTTGCCTGTTTTGGCGCAGCCTTTTATATACATTTTCTACATCAATGATGGCATCGTCGACCAATGACCCAATAGCTATGGCCATGCCGCCCAGGCTCATCGTATTGATGGTCATCCCCAGCAGCTTCATTACCAGTATGGTTCCTAAGAGTGATAAGGGAATAGCAAGCAAAGAAATAAAAGTAGTACGAAAACTGCCTAAAAATAAAAAAAGGATCAAAACCACAAATATGCCACCCTCAAGCAACGCGTTTTGAACATTAGATACTGAAGTTTCAATAAAATCGGCCTGCCGGAATATTTTAGTGTCCAACCTGACATCCGCAGGCATGGTTTTTACAAGAGCAGTAAGTTTTTCTTCAACTGCTTTGGTCACCTCCAGTGTATTTGAATTGGGTTGTTTTGAAATAGAAATAATAATTGCAGGTTTAGCATTACCAGAGGCATATCCCATTTTTGGTGCGCTACCTATTTTAACAGTGGCTACATCTTTAATTTTAATGGGTTTTCCTTCCACCGATCTCAGGTAGGTGTTGCCCATGTCCTCCAGGTCAGATGTTCTCCCAATTCCCCTGATCACATATTCATTTCCATATTCTCTTAAAACCCCACCAGTGCTGTTCTGGCTAAGGTTATTACAGCTTTCTTTCAAATCTGCCAGGGTAACCTGGTGGTATTTCATAAGAAGTGGGTTTGCCAGCACCTGGTATTGTTTATAATCACCACCAATTATTGTAACCTGTGCTACACCTTCAGTTGCAAGTATCAGGGGTTTAATGTCCCACTCTGCAATCGTTCTCAAGTCCATCAAACTTGTGGAATCAGCTTGTATTCCGATAAAAAATATTTCGCCCATTACACTTGTTTGAGGAGCTAAAATTGCCTGCCCTGCACCCTGGGGCATTTGTGATGATATACTAATCAGCTTTTCACTTACGATCTGCCTGGCCTTAAATATATCAGTTCCCCAATCAAACTCAACCCAAACAAATGAAAGCCCATGGGATGAATTTGACCTTACCCTTCGTACATCAGTAGCCCCATTTACGGCTGTCTCGATGGGGAAGGTAACAAGGCGTTCAACTTCTTCTGATGCCATTCCGTGGGCATCAGTCATAACAACTACCGTTGGAGCTGTAAGATCTGGGAATATATCCACATCCATTTGGTTTACGGTTCTTAATCCAAATACTATCAGAACAACAGATGCCAGAATAACCAGGTATTTATTATTAAGTGAGAATTTTATAATATTATTTAGCATGGCAATTTCTAATTAATGAACATGACCTGAATGGGCATCTAATGTCCCTGTGGATTGAGCAAGTTTGATGTAGATAGCCCCTCGTGTTACAATTCTTTCATCGGCTCGCAGTCCTTCAATGATTTCTGTCTTTATTCCGTCCGATATCCCTGTCCTGACTTCCCTTTTTTCAAATAGCTCAGGATTGATCTGCACATACACATAGTAAACTCCCTGCTCTTCCAGTAAGGAGGAGTTTGGAACGGTTAGCGCCCTGGTATTGCTTATTGTTTTTAAATATACTTCTACATAGCTTCCTGGTATAAAATTGCCGATATTATCGATTTGCATTGAAACAGGAATTAAATGATTGCTCGTATTGGTTGACTTCCCATAAGTTAAAACCTCCCCATTTAACTCCCCAAAGGAGTATACCTGTTCATTATACATATCGCGAATATTGGCAGAATAAATTTTATTGAGAAGGGAGGCATCCTTTTGGGAGACATCGGCTACTATAAGAAGTTCACTATTCTGAGATATAGTAACAATGGGCTGTCCAGGTGTTACATATTCTCCGTTAGTGATGAAAACCTGCTTAATAAAACCCTTTTCCGGGCAATTTATACTTTGACCTGAAGTTGTGAAATTATTCTTCAGGTTTTCAAAAACTGCTTTTGCATTGTGGTATTTGTTTTCTGCATCTATGAGGTCTTTTTCTGGGATAATTTTGTCCTGTGCAAGGCTTGATGCCCGACTATAGTCCATTTCTGCCTTTTCATAGTTATTTTTTGCTTCGGCATATCTAACCGTTATATTGTTGTCGGCGAAATCACTACTCTTGATAATAAATAATTCCTGTCCTTTATTTACGCTGCCACCATTCAGAATATGTCCTGATGAGAACAGGATAATACCATTTGTTTTCGCAGTTAAAATCAATTCATTTTTTTGTATAGACTGAATTTGACCCACAGTTTTTATCACCTCACCGAAAGGCTCCACCTGGGGATTATCTGTTGAGAACCCTACCTTCCATGACTGCTCTTTAGTAAATACACTTGTATTGGTTCTTGAAACATTTTCATCGTGGTGATTTTCATGTAATTCAGCCTCTGACCTATACACAACCACATCTGGGACCCTAAGTATATAGGTTTCCCCCTGCTGACTAATTTCAAAAACCAATCTCCCTTTTCCCGCCAATAAAGGTTCAAGAGTGAACTTATAGATCCCCGGTCGGGTTGAGTTTTCAAGTATCTGAATGGTCTCTGTTTCATTTACCTGAAGTCGTGCAATTACTTTACTACTATCAAGGGGAATAAAATTGGGTAATCTTGAAAAATGAGCCAGTAGGTTTGCTGAGCTTCCTGCAATAAATGGTTCAGCCTCAGCGAAAAGTTCAAAATCACTGGTATAAATGGTATATTGAATATTTTCTTTCCCGTGATCATCATGAACCTCAGTCTCATGCTGGTGTTTGCATCCAAGCATACTAATGACAAATAAGGTGATCATTAATAATTTGATATCCATTTTGGTATTGATTTAAATTTTAAGAATAGTAAATTCGCATGATCAAAACCCCCAACAGGACTTTGAAACGATTTGTAAAATCAGAGCTTAAAATTTATACCATAGGTGGGCCCCTTACACCGGAGTAAGAAATAAGGTAAGGAGTAATAATTGATGGACGGTACTGGTTAATTCTAAAAAATGGATTAGACCTTATATTTGCTTCGACTTTCTCAAAGATTAATGAATGCACGAAGAAAGAGAGGTTATTTTGGTTTTGGGTATTCACATGATTTGCTCCGGGCTTAATCTGATTTGCAGGGAATAATACCACATGATACACGACACAATGATCTGTATTGCCTGGATTATCATGTTCATGTGAAGGCTGGTGATTATGATGGTCAATTTCACCTGCATCGTCCTGGCAATGAATGCTTTCTATGCAAACCACATCATGGTGATGATGGTGTGGAATAGTTCCGAAAACCATCAATAAAATGACAGCGATCAGTATAAAAAATGCCGAAGTTATTTTTTTTAGCATCACAATGATTAAAACACAAAAATAACGAATATATTTTTAAAAGGTTTCTGCATAAATGCAGTTTATAAGAGCCCTGACTGTAAACAAAATTGACCCTGTTTACTTTCCTTCAATCGAGCTTATTCTTTTCCAGGGAAATTATTTGCTCTTGTTCTTCTTGAAACACATTTTTTGGGAATAATGCCACTGAATCTGCAGATAAACCGGATTGATAAGTGAATTATAGAAGAATTTGTAATTGTGTTAAAAACGTCGACCAGAATGAGATAGTTTTATTCCAAACTTTAATGTGTTTACTTTTAACATTTTCGAAAATATAAACACCAAATATTCACTACATAACTATCACTGGGAATATTCCTAAGATTGCAATTTTCGAATTTGCGATTTTAATTCGTTCACCTGATCCCGGAGCTCTTTTATCCGAAACTCTCTCCCAACAAATAATTTATTAAAATTTTCCAGATCCCTGTTTATTAATTCTAGTTCGATAGTTCTTTGGCTAACTAATTCTTCAAGGTTATTTTGGTGTTTTATCAATTCTGCTTCGGTTTTCTTAATATCACTAATATCGTGACAAACACTATAAACGATATTTTTACCATTCACTGAAATATTATAAGTTGTAAGTTCCACAAAAAGATCAGTACCGTCTTTCTTTTTATGGTGCCGGAAATTTATATTTATTTTTTCCTGATTTTTGATTGATTTTGCCCCTGATTTAAATTTCTCAACCTTTGCACTAAATTTTAGACACGACATACCAATTAATTCTTCATGGCTATATCCATAAATGTCAGAAGTAGCTTTATTCGCTTCAAATATCTCATACGTGTCCGGATCGTAAATAAAAATAGCATCGCCTACATTGTTAAATAGTTCTCTATATTTTGCCTCATTTTCTTCAGCTTTTACTTTGGCATTTAATAATTCAATTTCTTTTTGCTTACCTCCGGTAATATCACGAATTATTCCAATAAGGAATTTCCCCCCTTTTTCATCTAAAAACCTTGACTTTTTGGTAGAAATTATTTTGGTTTGTCCACCATGAACTGTAAGTGATTCTTCGTTGATATTTTCTTCTCCACTATTAAGCACCATTTTATCTATTCTCAAAAAACTTTCCCGCTCAGATGGAGAGACATCCTCTGCCAGATCTTTGCCAATGATATTCTCTTTGTTCAACCCAAAAAGTTTACAAAATGCTTCATTTACCTGGAGTAATTTACTTTCCTCATCTTTTACAAAAATCGGATCAGCTATATTTTCAAGGATATTCTCAAGATATTTCTCACTTTTTTCGGCGATTTCTTTGGCTTTTATAAGTTCCAATTCAATTTTTTTCCGTTCACTTAAATCTAAATTTGTTCCACTTACTCTAATTGGCTTTTTATTTTCATCGAATGTTATAAATCCTCGCGACAAAACAGGTACATAGTGCCCTTTTTTGTGCTTTAAGCGAAACTCAACCTCATAACTTTCCTGCCCTTTCGTTAATGCCCCGTTAAAAATTTTGTCAACTTCAGGTTTGTCATCAGGATGCATAAGTCTTTCCCACAGGGATGAATTTGGAGGGATTTCATTTGGTTTATAGCCAAGTTGCTGACACCATTGTGGCGAATAAAACAATTCATCTTTAATTAAATCCCAATCCCATGGAGCATCATTCAACCCTTTAATTATAAGCCTTTGTCTTTCTTCGCTTTCTTTTAATGCCGTTTCAATTCGTTTTTTTTCAGTAATGTCTATAAATAAAGTGGCAAAATCTCCCTTTTTAGGTGAAAAAACAGAAATTGAAAAATGTTTGTCCATGGGATCAAAATACTGCTCAAAGCTATATGATTCGCCCGTTTCCGCCACCTTTGAATATTCCTCCAAAAATGGTGCTTCTTCTGTTTTGAATAGCTCTGTTGCGAGTTTTCCAATAGCATCAATCTTTTTTATTTCCAGATGTTTTTCTGAAATGTCATTGGCATCAATAATTCGATAATTTTTTGCTTTACCTTGATCATTGTAAACCAATCGGTGTAGATAAATACCTTCC
>JAIOZL010000058.1 GCA_021740645.1 Bacteroidales bacterium | reverse complement strand
GGTTGCTCCCCAGCAGAGCCCATCTCCGTTTCTCTTTACAAGAGAAATATAAAAAGAGTTATTTGAATAGGTAAATTTTATTATTAACAGAAAGTTTAAAAAACTAAACTTCGTGTCAACCATATTCATGAAAGGTCACCTTAACAACCCAAAACCCGGAACCCGGAACCCAAAACCCGGTACCCTGAACCCGAAACCCAGAACCCGGAACCCGGAACCCACTCACTCCCACTTATTTTCCATTTTCTTAACGGCAAAAATAATTAGCCACAAAGAAATTAGAATTAAAGCGGGCCAGGTTAGGTATAATAAAATATATGGTAGATACATAATAACCTCCTATTAATAAACGTGTGTGTCGCTATGACTTTCCATTTCTGATTTGTCAATCTTTTTATTGTTTACTGCCCGCCAGGCATAAATAATGTAAGCAATAACAACAGGAACAAATAAAGAAACATAGCTCATAGCTGTTAAAGTATAATGACTTGATGATGCATTTTGTATATGCAGGGAACTTTGTAAATCAAAGGCCGAAGGATAAAAGCAGGTATTATTGAATCCGGCCAGAATGAAAACTGAAAATACAACAAGTATAGTTCCTATTCCGCTAAACCAGATGGCATTTTCAAATTCTGTAACAATTGATCTGATTATAGCATAAAGTACCAAAACAACCCCGGCAAGAAACAGAATTGCATTAACCGGCATTTCAATGAAGTTATGCAGATACTTATACTTCTCCATACTAACTATCATTGTATCAGGATCAAAGGCAAAACCTTCCATAATCAACAGTTCAACTAACCAATACAAAAAAGTGATCAAAAAGATTGCTGTACTTGCTAAATGAATTGATTTCGACCTCGTTAGAATGGTCTCATCATCAATATTCTTTTGAAAATAATGAATGGCTAAAATTCTTGACAAGGCAAAAATCGCTATACCCAATGCCACATTATGAAAATTTGTTACTGCTTCAAGACCATACCATTCATTTGCCCATTTTGACCGGAACATAGAATCAACTACAAAATTTCCTCCATTAAAGAAGGTTCCTACTGCTGTACCAACTAATATTGTGGCGAGAATACCATTTATTAAAAGAAATATTTCATAAGTTTTACTTCCAAGGAAATTATTAGGCTTGGATCTGAATTCATAGGCAACGGCCTGAATAATAAAGCAAAATAAAATTGCCATCCAAACCCAATATGCCCCACCGAAGGAGGTTGAATAAAACAATGGGAAGGATGCAAAAAAAGCACCCCCAAAAGTTACCAGAGTTGTAAATGTAAATTCCCATTTTCTTCCCAGAGCATTTACAATCATTGTTTTTTCAGCATTTGTTTTCCCAAGACTGAAGATCAGCGTCTGTCCACCCTGAACAAACATTAAGAAAACAAGAAAAGCAGCCAGGAGTGAGATAATTACCCACCAATACTGTTGCAAAGCCAGATGCGATAGATTTTCAAACATATTATTTTCCTCCCTCTTCTTTTGAACCGATTTTTATTTGCTTGGTCATAATTCTTACTTCAGCAATGGCTAAAATAGTAAATACTATGAAAAATAGCCAGAAAGTAACCTGAACAGCGTTAGCATTAATTTGTGACACTCCCATGGTTGTAGTCATTAAATCCTGAATTACCCATGGTTGCCTGCCTACTTCTGCAACCACCCATCCCGCTTCACTGGCGATATAAGCCAGAGGAATGGTAAAAAGGGCTGCCCGAAGAAACCATTTTCTTTTTGCAAGATTATCCTTAATTGAAAATAAAAGAGCCAGCGCAAAGAATAAAACAAAATAAAAGCCCAATATCACCATTATATGGAAGCTGTAAAATGACAAAGGAACATTTGGATAAAGTTGTGACTCGTCAACAAGCGAGCCATATCCGATATACCTGAAATACTCTGATTTATATTCCTCGTCATAAAATTTAGCCTTTAAAGTTTCATAAGTGGTAATATCGTCATTTTGTTTGGCTGCCTTCATCGATTTTAAATCGTCCATCACCAAACGTCCCCGTCTCATTTTCTCTTCAGCCGACATAAATCCCCATTCAGAATTCCCCTCAATAAGATCGTTAACACCGGGTACAAATGCATTCCATTTTCCATAGGCCATATAGGATAAGAGATTAGGAATTTCAATGCTGAAGGAGAAATCCATTAAATTTTTATTTTCCGGATCTGTTTCGGCAGAGGACATAACACCAATGGCTACCAGGCCAACACCTTCCTGTCCGTGGTATAATCCTTCAATGGCAGCAAACTTCATAGGCTGAACTGCCGCGATTTCGCGGGTGGTGCTATCTCCGGTAAATACCGTGAAAACAATAGAAATTAAACCGAAAATACCCGCCACTAGAATAGACCGCTTTGCCAGATATATCTCCCTGTTTTTTAAGAGATACCAGGCAGATATTCCGACAACAAATATCGATGCGAGCACAAATCCAGATGAAATGGTATGTAAAAATTTATTTACTGCACTGGGTGAAAACAATACTTCCCAAAAATTTATCATTTCATTTCTTGCCAACTCGGGATTAAACTGCATACCCACCGGATTTTGCATCCAGGCATTGGCTACAAGTATCCACAGAGCCGAAAGATTTGCACCAATTGCAGTGAGCCAGGTAGCAGTGAGGTGGAACTTTTTACTCACTTTGTTCCATCCGAAAAACATGATGGCAATAAAGGTGGATTCCATAAAAAAGGCCATTATGCCTTCAATAGCCAGAGGTGCCCCGAATATGTCTCCAACGAACCATGAGTAACTTGACCAGTTGGTGCCAAACTCAAATTCGAGGATAATACCTGTTGCCACCCCAATGGCAAAATTAATACCGAAGAGAGTCATCCAGAAACGTGTAATCTTTTTCCAGCCGGGATCACCCGTACGGACATAGATCGTTTCCATAATAGCAATAATAAACGTGAGTCCGAGGGTTAATGGAACAAACAGCCAATGATACATAGCTGTAAGTGCAAATTGCGCCCTCGACCAGTCTACCAAAGCAAGATCTAAATTTTCAATCATAGTTTTAGCTTATTTAGTTATTTGATCCAAAACGTATTCACCACGTTGTGCATCCGTATCAAAATTTTTTTTGAGTAAATCGGGGAAAAAGAAAATTTTTAGAATAAAAAACATAATGAAAAGTTTTATGAGAATAATCAGCCAGACCTGCCTGCCCCAACTGCTTATGTTTCTGAATCCTTCAACATAAAACATAAAAACTCTCTTAAAAATATTCCCTTCTTTTGCCATAAGGATTAAAAAAATGAAATCAAATATAATAATATGAATTGTAAAAAAAGTTATCCTTTAAAAAAAATGAACAGATAATTAAGTCTTCCGGTTCTAAATTAGCAGTCTTACTCTATTTATACTAATTTTAAAAAATGAGATCTGTTAAATTAATCGAGTTATCACTCAAATTTTTACTTATATTTATGTGGTCAAACTAAATGTCAATTTTATGAAAAAAATATTGTATCTAACTGGATTTCTAATTCTTGCCTCAATGGGGCATGGATATTCGCAAACACCAGGCTCTGATGTTGAGATCGGTTTTATTGAAAAACAAGGGCAATATGTTGCATTAGATACTAAATTGGTAAACGAACAAGGCGACACTGTTCTCTTGAAAGATTTATTGGCCAAACCAACCATCTTAAACCTTGTTTATTTCAGATGCCCGGGTACTTGTAGTCCTCTAATGTTTGGAGTGAATAAATTTATTCAGGAAGTGGATTTAGATTTTGGAACAGACTATCAGGTTCTAACGATAAGCTTCGATCCAACCGAGACCATTGAACTGGGTATAAAAAAGAAAGCCAGCTATATTAATCTTCTGGAAGATAAGAGTCTTGAAAGAGGTTGGCATTTTTTTGTTACCGATAGTGCTAATATTGCAAAAATAACCGAATCTGTAGGTTTCAAATACAAGTGGGTTAATGACCAGTATTCGCATCCAACCGGATTGATCGCATTATCCCCCGATGGAAAAATCACACGCTATTTGCGGGGAATAGAATTCCCTCCATTCGATATAAAAATAACTATGGTCGAAGCCGGCCAGGGTAAAGTAGGTCCATCCATTAATCGTTTGCTGGCTTTCTGTTATTCCTATGATGAAGATGGCGATCAGATGGTATTCAACATCACAAAGGTTTCCGGCAGTCTGATTATGTTTTTCGGAATTGTTATTTTTCTCATCCTTCTTTTCTTTAGAAGAAAACCAATTAAAAGCGCATAAATATTATGAGTGCAACTAAAAGTACAGCTGAACCCAGTTACAGAGAATACCAGGGAAAATACAAGGGAATCCTCGCCTGGATACTTTCTACCGACCATAAAAGAATAGGATTATTGTATTTGTATACTATGATGGTGTTCTTCGGTGTGGGCGTAATTCTCGGACTGCTTATGAAGTTTGAACTTCTGGCTCCCGGAAAAACCATTATGGAAGCTCAGACCTATAATTCTTTCTTTACAGTTCACGGTGTAATTATGATATTCGTAATTGTCATTCCGGGCATTCCTGCAGTATTCGGCAACTTTCTGCTCCCTATTATGATTGGAGCAAAAGATGTTGCCTTTCCCCGCCTGAATTTATTTTCCTGGTATATATATGTTACCGGAATCATTATCGTATTAATATCTTTATTGGCTGGAGATGGTGCTCCCGATACAGGATGGACCTTTTATGCCCCTTACAGTTTTAAAACCTCCACAAATATGCTGCCTGCTGTGCTGGGGGCATTTGTATTGGGTTTTTCATCAATTCTAACAGGCTTAAACTTTATTGTTACCATACATCGGATGAGAGCCCCCGGAATGGGTTGGATGAAAATGCCTTTATTCCCATGGACTCTCTATGGAACAGCCTGGATTCAGCTTCTTGCAACTCCCGTTATTGGTATTACTCTTCTGATGGTTATTGCTGAACGCGTTTTAGGAATAGGCTTTTTTGATCCCGCACTGGGAGGCGATCCAATACTTTACCAGCATTTATTCTGGATATATTCACATCCTGCTGTGTATGTAATGATCTTGCCTGCAATGGGAGTAATTTCGGAAATTATTCCAACTTTTGCCCGTAAAACAATCTTTGGATACAAATTTATTGTTGGCTCAACCCTGGCCATTGCCTTTGTCGGTTATTTTGTATGGGGACACCATATGTTCACCTCAGGAATGAGCGGAACAGCACTCTTTACCTTTTCTATTCTAACTTTCCTGGTTGCCATTCCCAGTGCTATTAAAGTATTTAACTGGATATCTACCATGTACAAAGGATCAATTCTTGTCGATACTCCTTTCTACTGGGCTGCCTCATTCATTTTTGTATTTATGGTTGGCGGACTAACCGGACTCGTGCTGGGAGCATTGGCAACAAACGTACATACTCACGATACTCATTTTGTAGTGGCTCATTTTCATTTTATCGTATTTGGGGGAACAGGATTTGCCTTTTTTGGAGCTCTTCATTATTGGTTTCCAAAAATTTGGGGTGTAAAATACGACTCCAAATGGGCTAATACCGGCTGGCTTTTATTTTTTATTGGATTTATAAGTCTGTATGGTCCTATGTTTTACCTGGGTATGAAAGGTATGCCAAGGCGTTATTATGATTATGATGAGATTTTTCATGCCGGAAATATTATTTCTTCCATGGGATCATGGGTGATGGTAGCCGGATTAATAATAATGCTGGTTAACTTATTCAGATCTGCAAGGAACGGGGAAAAAGCAGAAGCTGATCCTTGGGGTGGTAAAACATTAGAATGGACGGTTCCATCACCTCCTCCTGTGTTAAATTTTGATGAGGTCCCTACTCTTACAAAAGGACCTTACGATTATGAATAAAACATTATATGAATATGGAAGAGCATAGAGATGATGAAGCCTCGAAATTAGGAATGTGGTTATTCCTTTTTACTGAGATGTTACTTTTTGCAGGATTATTTATTGTATACTCGGTATATCGGTACAAAAACGCGGAAGCATTCCATTTGGCCGCTCATGAACTGGATGTAACTATTGGCACAATAAATACCGGATTGCTATTGATAAGCAGTATGACCATTGCCATGTCTATTACAGCTTTACAGAAAAAAATGAAAAAACTTGCCTTGGGATTGCTTAGTGTAACCTTGTTGCTTGGATTTGTATTTCTTGTAAATAAGTATTTTGAATGGGGCGGAAAATTTGAACATGGCCTTTATCCCGGTTCAGAAATTTTGGCCGAAAGAGGTCGCGGGGATGTATTGTTTTTCGGACTATATTTTTTTATGACAGGTTTGCATGCTTTGCATATTATAATCGGAATGGTTTTCATAGTATTCGTTTTGGTTTATGTAGCAAAAGATAAGCTTACATTCGACAATTACGCACAATTGGAAAACTCAGGATTATACTGGCATCTGGTCGACCTCATTTGGATCTTTTTATTCCCGCTGTTTTACCTGATAACATAAATATATTACCATGACCGAAGAAAAACATACTATAGTTTCTTTCAAGACGCAGATATTGATACTTCTTGCCTTGCTAACAATGACAGGCATTTCTGTAGCAGTAACCCGGATTGAACTTGGAACCCTGACAGTAACAGTTGCCCTTATCCTTGCAACCATTAAATCGAGCCTCGTGCTCTCCTACTACATGCATCTTAAATTTGATAACCGCATCTATACCATTATGGTAGTTGGAGTTGTACTGGTAATCAGCGCTGTAATTTTTATTACTTTTTTAGATTATTTATACCGATAAAGATATGTATTCATCAACAGGAATAGACGCATCAAACTTTGTGGGAAAAGTAGATCAGGCCTTTTTGGTAATAATGGGCATTTCAATATTTTTCCTTGTAGGTCTTACCAGCCTAATGATATATTTCATTATTAAATACAATCGGAAAAAGAATGCCAAGACTACCCAAATTGAAGGAAATCTTAGTTTGGAGCTCCTTTGGACCATCATTCCAACCCTTTTAGTAATACTTATGTTTTATTACGGATGGGCAGGATGGAAACCTATGAAAGATGTTCCTGAAGGTGCCAGAGAGATTACCAGTATAGCCAGAATGTGGAATTTTTCATTTGTTTATGAGAATGGCAAAGTGAGCCAGGATCTGGTAGTGCCGGTTGATGAACCCATAGTAATTAATCTGGAAGCTCTCGATGTAATTCACAGCTTGTTTATCCCGGCATTTAGAGTGAAGGAAGACATGGTTCCCGGACAAACCAAGCAAATGTGGTTCAGACCATTGGCCATTGGCACGTATGATTTATTCTGTACAGAATACTGTGGACTGGATCACTCATATATGAGCTCAAATGTAAAAGTTCTTTCGGTAGAAGATTTTGAATTGTGGTATACTGATACCACAGCTGTTGCCTTAACAGAATCAGATATTCCGGGATCGGAGGGCTTGCAGATATTACGCTCGCAGGGTTGCACAGCCTGCCATACCTCAGACGGATCAAGATTATTAGGACCTTCCTACCTTGGAATTTGGGGCACTGAAAGGATAGTTTTGGATGGAAAAGAAGAAAAAACGGTAATAGCAGATGAAGCTTATATTATAGAATCCATTTATGAGCCAAATGTCCTGATCGTGAAAGGTTATCCAAAATCTTTAATGCAGTCGTACACAGGTGTTTTAAGTGAGGAAGAAATACAAAAGATTATTGATTATCTCAAAGTCCTGAATGAGTAGTTTTATAAGAAAAGGGACGTGGAAAGATATCCTTGGTCTGGCCAAGATAAGGGTAATCCTTCCGGTTGCTTTTACAGCATTCACAGGCTACTTTCTTGCATGTCAACGCTTTGATATTAAATCTTTTGGCCTCAGTATTGGGGTTATGTTACTGGCTGCAGCCGCCTCAGCTCTCAATCAAATTCAGGAAAAAGATATCGATTTCCGAATGTCGCGGACCCGAAAACGGCCCATTCCATCAGGAAATGTAACTGTTAAAACAGCCCAAATATTCTCCATTACCTGTTTTCTTGCAGGATCTCTTTTATTGTATTTCAACGGGGCTTTACCTGCCCTTTTACTTGGACTATTCAGTTTAATCTGGTACAATCTGATTTATACACCATTGAAAAGAAAAACAGCATTTGCCATTATTCCAGGCTCGCTCACCGGTGCCATTCCTCCTCTTATTGGCTGGGTATCAGCAGGAGGCGGACTTTTCGACAAAACCGCTGTATTATTAGCCTTTCTGATGTTTATGGCACAAGTTCCCCATTTTTGGCTTTTACTTCTGATTTATGGCAAGGAATATGAAAAGGCCGGAATGCCAAGTCTTACAAAAATTTTTACCATTGAGCAAATCTCCAGATTAAGTTTTATATGGATTTCAGGCACTTTGGTCAGCGCCTTAATTTTAGCTTTTTTAGGAATGCTTTATAGTCCGGTTCTAAAGTATATTGTTTCCGGACTCACAATGATAGCTTTGATTTATTTTACCGGCATACTAAAAGCCGGATCTGAAGCAAAAGCCCGAAAAAACTTTATCGTTTTGAATGCATACATAATGACAGTATTGCTCATTTTGTTAATCGACAAGTTTTAATACCAATAATAGCATTCAAATTATTTCCTGAAATTGAAAAAAATGGTGAACTTAGCCGGCCATGGATACTTTATTTTCAGATATTTTATTACCTGTCACCATCGCCCTCATTACCCTTGGGGTGGGCTTAAGCATAAAAGCCAGTGATTTTCGTCACGTTTTCAGATACCCCCGTTCCCTGAGCATCGGACTTTTATCTCAGATGCTTTTGTTACCGGGAATTGCTTTTTTGATTGCCTATTTTGCCGATATCGATCCGGTTTATAAGGTAGGATTAATCATAATATCTGTTTGTCCGGGTGGAGCCACATCCAACCTGGTAACCTACATTCTGAATGGGAACGTGGCTCTTTCCATTTCACTCGTTGTTGTAAATTCTGTTATTACTTTGATAACAATTCCTGTGGCTGTAAGTCTGGCTATTTTTTATTTTACAAGTGAAGAAGCAAAAATTGTACTGCCCGTTGGACATACCATTCTGAATATTTTCCTATTAACTGTGGTTCCTTCTGCAGTTGGAATAAACATCAGGCATTATTTTCCGGAAATGGCAAAGAATCTCCAAAAACCACTCCGCTATATTCTCCCCTTAATACTATTAATTGTTTACACCGGTGTAATATTTGTTGACAGAGGAAGCGAGCCAATAATTTTATTAGACAGCATAAAATTACTACCCTATCCATTCCTTTTGAATTTTCTTAGTATGTTCCTCGGCTGGATGGTAGCACGAAAATTTAATCTAAATAGTAAAAATCAATTTACAATATCTATAGAAGTTGGTCTGCAGAACTCAGCCCTGGCGATCTTCATCGCTGCAACTCTTCTTGAAAGTCAGACAATGGCCTTGGTACCCATTATTTATGGTTCGTTTTCATTTTTCTCGACTTTGCTTTTTGGGTATATTATTAAGAAATTTAGTATTGATTAAACTAGTTAGATCACAAAACAGAAAGCACAGGCAGCAAAAATAAAGCATCAGCATAAACCCCATAAAGATTATCCCTTTCAAATTTTTCCTCAAAATTTATAATGAATAAAAGTCCAAAATTCATTAAAAATAAAATAGAATAATCCAATATTCTATAATGGTGGAAAACAAGAATTTCAGTCAGTAATGCAGAAAAGGAAATTCCAAGCACCAGAAAGATAAGAATCCGGCACCCTCTCCTCCCAAATTGTATGGCGATGCTTTTTTCATGTTCTGATCTATCAGAGAAGAATCCAAAATAACTATATATCAACACATTACCCAGCACAAGGAATCCAAAGGATATGGCTAGAAAAACTGAGGAATAAGCAATGGAGTAATTGCTTTCTACAAATGGCAGTCCCCATATTACCAAAGTATATATTGAAGCTATCCAAAATTCTTTAATAAATAATTTTTTCCAGACTGCAGTTCGAATCTGGTTAAAAAGAAAATATGCAGAGAGGAGTGTCGCGGCAAATATTCCAAACTTTATGATATCCAAGCTTAAATAGAAGAACGATATACCTAAACCCGAGAGGATAGTAAATATAACGATTATCAGGAGAACTTTTCTGTGAAGGAAAAAATATCTGTGGCTTCCGGTATCAGACATGCCTTCTTTTCTGATTCCATCGATAACATGATCGAGGCTGTAGATAGAAAATACAGAAATCGCCAAAACAAAAAGCAAGGGAACACTCACTTGCACATCAATTATTTTGAAAGCAAAAAGACAGGATGCCAAAGCACCGGCAATAATATCTATAGAGAATAAGCGATAATAGTAAAAAAACCTTTTCATTAAAAATGATGGTCCACACTTTCATTCAGATAAGGATGATTCTTTGCAATGAGACTTCTTTTACCCAAATTACTGATTATCACATAAATAAAGAGGGCGGCAAAACCCAGGAAACTACCAATTTCAATGATCCCAAATTTCAATTCACCTGTTACTGCCGGCATAATATGAAGGTAATATTCAATATACTGACCAACAATAAGGAAAAGAATTACGATTGTGATAACAACTCTATTTTTACTGGTTTTAACAGGAAGTAAGACGAAGAATGGAATAGCCCAATTAACAACAATCTCGGCAAAGAAGAGAAATTTCCAACCATCGTTCCATCGTATGAAATAATAAGAAGTTTCTTCAGGGATATTCCCATACCAGATAATCATAAACTGAGAAAACCAGAAATAGCCCCAAACTATGCTGAGCATAAATATATAGCGTGAAAAATCGTGAAGATGAAATTCATTTAAAAAGCCAAAGTACCCTCTTCTGTTTAAAATGAAGATGAGTAAAATGATTATGGAAACTCCGTGCAAAAAGGCAGAAATAAGATTTTTAACTGCAAAAATGGTGGAAAACCAATGCGGATCTACGGACATGATCCAATCGATATTTGAAAGTGTAAAGCTAATGGCAAGGATAAAAATCAGGATTTTAGAATACAATTCCTGCTTCTCAAAATATTTTCTTTCCCCGGTCTCATCCTCTTTAAGAGAAAGTCGTCTTAATATTCGTGTAAACACAATCCACAGAGTAAAATAGAGTGCCAGGCGGGCCATAAAAAAAGGAATATTCAGATAAGGGGCTTTGTGTTGTAATAAGTGATCGTGAGCTACTTCTTCAGCATGACTCCAATGGTAAATGGAATGGGTTCCGAAGTACAGGAGGAGAAAGAAAACAGCGGCATAGGGTAAATATGCCATAAATGCTTCCGGTATTCGTTTAAAACCAGCAGACCAACCCGATTGGGTAATGTATTGTAAGCTATAAAAGAGAGCTCCCCCCAGAGCTACTGAAAGCCAATAATAATTATTGAGCAAGTAATTTGCCCAGGTGCGATCCGGTTCTGTTAAGAATCCGTAAGCCAAAGCTGCCATACCTAGAATAATAGCTGATCCGGCAACTAAACGGAAGGTGTTCGATACTTTTAAATCTTCCTTCATAATATAATGATTTTATCTGATTCCTTAATTCTAATTGGCATCGGTTTGTAAAACGTACCTGATGTATGAAACCGCCTTCCATCTATCGTCCGGTCTAATTTGTGAAGAATGAGAGCCCATTGATCCAAAGCCCAGTGTAATGGAATGGTAAATTTCGCCATCTTTCAAATTTTGTCCGGTTTCCCCAATCAAACTTTTAGGAGGTATAAGGTATTTTCCACTCGTAAATAAAAAGCCTTTCCCATCTCCCATATCCCCATGGCAATTTGCACAAAATGCAGTAAACACTTCCTTTCCTCTATGAAGAGCCAATGAATCATCTCCAAATGGATTGTTTAGTTCCACTCCGGCTCTGAGCCTGTCGGCTTCTTCAATGGTATACAGAAAAGGTACATCGTCACGGGCAACACTACCCTCCACAGGCATGCTCATGGTTTTTCCGTCCTTCAAATTTGGATTTGGGCTATACGTTTCATAAGCTTCGGAATAAAACATGTCAGGGAAAAAATCCCAGCCCGGATTATTCCGATTTCGATCGCAAGATGTAAAAACCACAAACAGTATCAGAAGGGTGATGCCTGCTGACTTCTTAAAACGATCCGCATCCATAGATTTAATTACTTTGCTCATCATCAAAACTTTTTGTTAATATCTCAAGGGCACCATCCGATTTAAATATAGCCTCGGCCTCACGGCTAACCTCTTCTCCAACTTTAATGCTATCAATTACTATTACAAACTTATCATCCGTTGCCTGATCATGGAAAATCCTGTTTTTTTGTCCGGGATACAATTTTGACCGGTACGAAAAAGTGGCAAGTGAGGTAATGGTCACCGTTAGAATAGTAAGAATAATAGTTATTACTATAAAAGATGGAAATGAATTAAAGGGTTTACCTCCATAAACGATGGGCCACGATATCACAGAAGTATAATACAAAAAGGCCAGAACCGCCAAAGCTCCGCTTAAACCATAAAAATAAGCTGCGGTTGGAAGCCTGGATTTCCTCTTTAACAGTTTTAGCACCTCATGTATGGGATAGGGTGTGTAAACCTCATGAATGAATATATTTTTTCCATTCAGTTTATTTATAGAAGAGATTAATTTTTCATCATCTTCAAAAACACCAACTATATAGTTTCCGTTCATGGTTAAATATTTAAATTAATCTTCTTTTTTACTGCCGATCTTCACTACTGACTTAACCTCAGAAATGGCAATCATTGGTATATATCTGAAAAACATCAAAACTCCAACGGTAAATAATCCAAGCGTACCAACATAAACCCCTACTTCAGTAAGTGTAGGAGAATAACTAGCCCAGTTAGATGGAAGATAATCATTGCCAAGTGAGGTTACTACTATGTTAAAACGTTCAAACCACATTCCAATGTTTATGGCAATAGACACGAGGAAAAGGCCCAGCATACTTTTCCGCACTTTTTTAAACCAAAATACCTGAGGAATTATAGCATTACAAATAAACATTGTCCAGAACTGTACCGAATACTCTCCGGTAATTCTGTTATGAAAAAAGGTAAACATCTCATATTCATTCCCAGAATACCAGGCAACAAAAATTTCTGTAATATAAGCCGTCCCCATAATCAGGGAAATGAAAACCAGCACTCTGGCAATCGCATCCATGTGATTATCAGTAATATAATTGTTAAGCTTGTATAATTTTCGGATAATCACCATTAGCGTAACCACCATAGCAAATCCGGAGAAAATAGCCCCTATAACAAAGTAGGGTGGAAACAGAGTGGTATGCCAGCCAGGCTCAACAGACACCGCGAAGTCGGTGGATACAATGGAGTGAACAGATACAACAAGAACAGCTGCAATACCACCTAAGATAAAACTTAACGATTCGAATCTTGTCCATTCTCTGGAAGAACCGGTCCATCCCATGGAGAAAAAACCGTAAATGGCTTTTCGAACTTTAGATTTTGTTTTATCGCGAATAGTGGCAAAATCGGGCAACATACCGAGGTACCAAAAGGAAAAAGAGATTAAAAGATAGGCTGAGATGGCAATAAAGTCCCAAAACAATGGCGAATTAAAATTCACCCATAAAGGTCCCCTGGTATTTGGATAAGGAATAATATAAAAAGCGAGCCACACCCTACCCATGTGTAAGGCAGGAAATAATGCAGCACAACCTACGGCTACAACCGTCATCGCCTCAGCGGCTCTGTTTATTGACGTTCTCCATTTCTGCCTTAAAATCAATAAGAAGATAGAAAAAGCAGTACCGGCATGCCCGATACCGATCCACCAAACAAAATTGATGATGGCCCAACCCCAGGCTACCGTATTATTAACTCCCCAGGTACCAATACCCTTATCGACAGTATGATAGATTGAATATGCACCCCAAACCGAAGCTAAAGAACCGAGTGCCATGGCAATAAACCACCACATCCCGGGCTTTGACTCCATTGGAGCAATAATATCGCTGCTAATCTGGCCTAAGGTCTTATTTCCTTCAACCAGCGGACCTCTTACATCTCTGTTATACATAATATTAGCTTAAATTATCTTTGCTTTCATTCCGAACTTTTGTTAAATAACCTACTGAAGGCAGGGTGTGCAATTCCTCCAGTAAGTGATAGTTTCTCTCATCGGCCATCATCTTTGAAATCTTTGAGTTTTTGTCCTTCAGGTTACCAAAAATCATAGCTCCTGCGGGACATGACTGCACGCATGCCGGCTGAATTTCCCCATCACGTAAAGGCCTGTTCTCCAGTTTAGCCTCCAGCTTTTTCTCCTGTATTCTTTGAACACAGAAAGAACATTTCTCTACCACCCCACGGGAACGAACGGTTACATCAGGATTCAAAACCATCTTCCCCAAATCTGAATTAATATTATAGTCAAATTCATCGTTCCCTGCATACTTATACCAGTTAAACCTTCGCGTTCTGTATGGACAGTTATTAATACAGTATTTCGTACCAATGCACCTGTTGTAGCTCATTTGATTTAAACCTTCGCTGCTATGATTTGTTGCAGAGACCGGACAAACATTTTCACACGGAGCATTATCGCAATGCTGGCACATTAAAGGCTGATATGAAACTTTTGGGTTTTCGGGTTCTTCGGAATAATAACGATCGATTTTGATCCAATGCATTATTCTTCTTCTCCTAACTTCATCTTTTCCCACAACCGGAATATTATTTTCAGCCTGACAGGAAATAACACAAGCATTGCATCCCACACAGGCATTCAAATCAACAGCCAAACCCCAATGAAATCCATCAAACTCAGTATCTTCATATAAAGATTTACTATGAGCCACAACTTCCTCATGCATTTCATTGCCTGCATGGGCGTTTTCCAGATATTCATCCAGATTGCTTTCCCTTACTATAGGCCTGCCTTCCATTGAGTTATGGGTTTGGGTAAGAGCCAGTTCAATATTTTTCCCAAGAGGAACAATTTGCACTCCTGTTATATAATTTTGCCTGAACCCATTGTTAATTTCAATAAGAGAAAACCCGTTTACACCCAAATTATTCGCTACTTTCCCCCCATCTGTCCGGCCATAACCCAGAGCAAGCGAAACACAAGATTTAGCCTGGCCTGCCTGAATTAAAACAGGGACTTCCATACTATCGCCAATTGCAACCACATCTCCATTTTTCAGCTGCATATCTTCAGCATCAGAAACAGAAATAAGCAATACGTTTTCCCAGCAATGCTTGGATATGGGATCTGGTAATTCCTGAAGCCAGGGATTATTGGCATGACGGCCATCTCCCATTTGAACACTTTCATACAAACAAAGCTCGAAGCCTTGCTTATTCTCCATTTCCCCACTCTTTTTTATTGCCATTCCGGCATATTTAAGAATCCCCTGATTCCTGTTTTCAAATTGAATAACTCCATCTCTTAATGAATTATTCCAGAAATCAATGAACCGTCCCTTGCCGTCAAAATAATTCTTCTCCCAAAAATTCTTAAGGTAAGACTGATAATTAATATCATTATTCATCCATACCAATAAACTATCCTGAAAAGACCTGCTGTTAAAAAGTGGCTGAATGCAAGCCTGGGTTAAACTCAGATGTCCCGGAATCAGCTCAGCGTCATCCCACGATTCCAGATAATGAGGCAGGGGAACAATATAATCAGTCATTTGTGCCGTTTCATTCCTTGCAACGGAAAAAGACAAACTAAAATCAAGTTGATCCATCCCCTCTCTTAAACCTTCCTGATCGGGGTAATCATACAATGGATTTGTATTGAAAAACATCAATCCTGAAATTTCCCTGTTTTTCATTCCGGAGATAAGATCTGTCATCTCTGCATCAGAACCGCCGCAAATATTCATGCCTTCGTTAGTATGGATTGTGGTACCCACGCTACCGAGTAATTCATTTATAGCAATTACCCATGACTGGCATTCCGGATCATTGCTTCCCGATACAACGAGAGATTTTGCTCCCGATTTTTTCAGGTCATCTATTAGAGAATTTGGCAGAACTCCATTTGCATTTGATTCTCCCTTTAGAGTAAGATATAGATTTGCCAGAATATCTTTTTCCTGCGAAGGTTTGACAGGGATCCTATGATCTGCATTACTTCCGGTGAGAGACAATCCAGATTCAATCTGATAATGCCGGACCATATTTTTCTTTGTCGAACTTAACTTTCTGGCAGAAGCATATTGCTGAATAAAAATGCCAGGGCTTAGCCAGGTCCCCAGAAAGTCAGCACCGAAGGAGACAATTGTTTCTGCTTTATCAAACCGGTAAAAAGGAATAATGCCAACTGAATAGGCCTGTTTATGAGCCTCCCGAATAGCAGAAACTGAGATAGGATCGTATTGAATCCATTGAACTCCCGAATATTTTAATTTGAATTCTTCAATGAGAGCAATCGTTGAAGGTGAAATAAGGGTTGAGCTTAGAATAACAATTTTCTTTTCTGTTTCAATACTTTTATTCAAATGCATTCTGATCTCAGAATCCAGTTTTTCCCAGCTAATCTGATCACCTGAATGCAATGGAGATTTATATCTGGCATCGTCGTATAAACTTAAAACAGAAGCCTGCACTCTTGCTGTTGTTCCTCCTGCAGCATTTAGCGGAGATAATTTATTCCCTTCAATTTTAATGGGGCGTCCATCACGGGTTTTTACCACAACCGGACAATAATCTTTGCCATCGAAAAAACTTGAAGCATAATGTTTGGCCATACCAGGTATAATCTGCTCAGGCTGTATAACATAAGGTATTGCTTTGTGCACCGGGCGTTCACAGGAAGCAGTAAGTGCTGCTGTGGTAACACTAAAGCCAAATAGTTTTAAGAAATCTCTTCGCGATGCCTTTGCGCCTGCAACATTATCTTCAAATAGTCCGAGGACCGTATTTTTATGTTCTGTTTCAAATTCCTTTCTATTATTGTCGGGAATATTGTTGTACTCGTCTAAACTTCTCCAATAATTTTTCATCTGTCAATAATTAATCATTATGTTTTTGAGAATGTCCCAAAAGTCTCTGTGGTACTCTGTGTCAACTCTGTGGCACTCTGTGTAATTCTTAAATAATTGTTACACAGAGGCTCACAGAGTTGACACAGAGGGGGCACAGAGAAAAAAAATATCAACTTTCAAATTAACTGCTACTTTTTGGAAATCCTCACAAATTGTCATTTATTCACTTTTTTCATAAGACATTTTCGCTCAGGTACTTGTATTTCAAATAATTCTTTGAATTGGATACATTATCTTTTCCTCAATAATATTTAAAAAAATTCTAGTAATGACATTTCATACACTCAGTGCCACCTACTTTTTCCACAGAAACCATATCCAGTTCACCAGATTTCACTTTCTCTGCCAAATCTTCGTATTCATTATAAAATTTGTTCGTATGGAACTCTACTTCTTTTTCCCGGTGACAATTAATGCACCATCCCATCGATAAGTCGGACACCTGAATTAGCCTGTCCATTTTTTCAACCTCACCATGACATTCCTGGCATGCAACTTTTCCTACGCTTACATGTTGAGCATGACTAAAGAATACGTGATCAGGGTTATTATGAATTCTGATCCATTCCACCGGCATATTGTTTTCATAAGCTGCAATTACTTTATTTATTTCCCAGGTCCCTGAATGTGTTCCACTCCTCACTATTAAATGGCAATTCATACAAACATTGGCGCTTGGAATACCTGCCGACTTACTATATTCTGCAGAGGGATGACAATACAAACAATTGGTTTGATTTTGTCCGGCATGAATGGTATGTGAAAATTTTATGGGTTGGTCGGGCGAATAAAACTGTGACCGGCCAATGGCAATCGATTCTTTGACCAAAGTATTCCCGATATATGTAAGAGCCGCCATAATAAGCAATAAATGAATCCACTTAGGCTTTAATTTCTTAATAAAAATAAGCTCGGCAAGAGCTAAAACTATAACAATAATCATAAAAATAAACAGGATGAGCTTATTCATTATGGGTTTGGCTTGCACTAAACCAGAAACGGCAATTTCATCCATGTATGCTTTAATCAAAACAACATCAGCCTCCGTTAAATCAAATTCGTTATGAACTTCTGATAATTTTGCTCCTTTAGGGTTCAAAAGGACAGCTGAAAGATCATTAACAGGAAGATCTTTATACTTTAGTGAAATTTCATAAGCATCAGGATTCCAATTCAGAGAATCACTAAATCGTGTGTTATGACAGGAAGCACAATTTACTGCTTTCTCACCACTGTAAATCAGGCCGTAAAATAACCTTTCCCCCCGAACCAATTCCTCCGAATGGAGCTTATGTATTACCGAAACAGAATCACCCGTTTCACTATTTGCATGTAGATTTTGGGGACCAGAAAGAAAACAAAGGATGAAAACCGGCAGTAATGAGATACGTTGAAAGATTTTCTTGCTCATTCTAAAAGTTTTAGGTTTAGAATATCAATACACTTAATTCGAAGTTTAAAGCAAACTGATATTAAGTCAAATATAGCAAATCAAAACTTACAAAATCCAATTCTAATACTGAAACAAGCTTATTTAAAATTGTTAAAGATTAGATGGCAATTAATAAAGGATTTGGACAAAACCCTTTTTTGCGTTTGAGGAGGCTCCATCAGTTTGTCTAATGATATAATAATAAACTCCGGGTTGTAAAATATCTCCTGCCAGGGATCTGCCATCCCAGTTAATCATCATACTTTCAGCCTTATAAACCAACATTCCTGAACGGGAATATACAGAAAACTCATAATGATTTATTCCATTCGTCTTAACTTCAAAATAATCATTAAACCCATCTAAATTAGGAGTGAACACATTAGGAACAACAATACTGTCGCTTGTGATTGAGTCACTTGCTAAAGAAGAAGCAATAGCCAGAGCAAGGCTTTTTTTATTACTTTTTTCAATGGCAGCAACATCCGACTGAGAGAAAACATTAATTGTCCCAAAGAGGAAGATAATTATTAATACTGAATGTTTCAAATAGCTCATTAGACGAATTAATCTTGTAAATATAAAAAATACACCCAAATAAGCTTACAACTTTTCCGTCAATTTTTTCACAAGTCTGAATTTGCTTAAGAATTCTCTGGCCAAAACACGAATTATTGTATATGTGGGAATTGCAATTATCATACCTGTTACCCCTCCAACGCTTCCGGCAATCATAATAACCAGAAATATTTCCAATGGGTGTGCGTTAACAGAAGTAGAAAAGATTACCGGTTGAAAAAGAATGTTATCAATGACTTGCACAGAAAGAAATACAATTAGCATATAGCCGGCCAATTCAGCCAAATCGAGCATTTCCATATTTATATTGAAAGCTATTCCGAGTATAATACCAAGAGCCGAACCAATTAAAGGTCCTAAATATGGGACCACATTAAGAATAGCAGCTGTCAGACCAATCAATACGCTTTTTGTAAATCCTAATCCTACAATGGTCATTCCCAAAGTAACCAAAATGAGAATACCCGATAACTGCAAGGCAATACCAATGAAATACCTCGACAATAGTTGGCGTATTGAGCCCATGGCATGACGCAAGGTCTTCTCGTGCTTTTCAGGTGCCAACAATATCACAATTTCCACCAAACTACCTCTGTCTTTAAGAAAGAAAAAACTTATAAAGGATATTGAAAAAATGGCAATAAAAACATCTCCAAGGGTACTGGCTATTGAGCTAAACAAATTTGTAATGATAGAAACATTCAAAACTTTGCTCAATTTTTCAGTAATATATTCATTGAAGGACTGTTGACTGTTGCCCCATAATTCAAAATCCTCATAAACACCTTCGATTCTTGAAATAGGTTGTTCCAGTCTTGCCACAAATGAATTTACATCAATTGTCGATAATTCGTTGGCTTCCTGTGCAACAATGGGGATAAAAATTCTAAAAAAACCAATAAACAATGTATATATCAATGCCAGACTCATTAAAGCTTTCAACCATGATGGCAGCTTAAAATTACGGTATTGAATTTTACCCAGCAAGTCAACTATTGGGGCTCCTATAAGCGAAAGGACTGCTGAAACAACAATGTAAATTACGATATTTGAAAAATACCACAACAGGAAACCGGTAAGTAAAACGCCAAGCGCAATAAGGATATAACGTGATGTACTATTCATTTTTTAAAAATATCAACTAAGATAATCAGTTTTTCTTGTCGGAGTTCATTTTACTTCTAAATTTTTATTCTTTAAAACTTGTTCATATCAAGCTGTCCAAATATTTCCGAGCCCGATTCTAAATATATACTTTTGGGAAAGACAAATTTAAGAGATATGAAGCAGTATTTGGATTTACTATCCCATGTTTTGGAAAAGGGACAAAAAAAAGAAGATCGCACCGGTACAGGGACTATAAGTACATTTGGCTATCAAATGAGATTCGATCTTCAGGAAGGTTTTCCCATGCTTACCACAAAAAAGCTACATTTAAAATCTATTATCCACGAACTTATTTGGTTTCTTGCGGGCGATACCAATGTTAAATATCTGAATGAAAATGGAGTGAAAATCTGGAATGAATGGGCCGACGACAAAGGTGATTTAGGCCATATTTATGGCTATCAGTGGCGTTCATGGCCGGCACCCGACGGCAAACACATTGATCAGATAAGTCAGGTGATTGATTCCATTAAAAACAATCCCGATTCACGCCGACATATCGTAAGTGCCTGGAATGTTGGGGAGTTGAACAATATGGCTCTTCCTCCCTGCCACATCCTTTTTCAGTTTTATGTATACGATGGGAAGCTTAGCTGTCAGTTATATCAACGTAGTGCTGATATTTTCCTCGGTGTTCCTTTCAATATAGCGTCCTATGCCCTTCTAACATTGATGATTGCAAGAGAGAC
>JAIOZL010000057.1 GCA_021740645.1 Bacteroidales bacterium | reverse complement strand
CGGATAACGACATCTGGATCATATTGCCCGAAAGTATTTGTAAGGTATTAATAAATCTAGTTGAATTTGACATTATAAAACGTTCTTAAATGTAATTTTTGGCCTTAGGGTCAGGTGACCCAAAATATAATCCACTGGTATATTCAGATCCAACAGGTGAATGGTTCTGGATACCTGCAGTAATAATTGGAGCTTATATAGGGGGAACTACAGCTAATGATGGAGAATTTAATCCTGGCAAATGGGATTATTCAGACCCTGCTACTTACGGCGGTATGGTTATTGGAGGAGTTGCCGGTTATGCGGGCGCAGCTGTTGGAGCGGCAGCAGGTGCTTCTGCCATGGCAGGAGGTGCAACAGCAGTCGAAGCTGGAATTGCAGGAGGAATGATGGGAGGAATGACGCAAGGAGCAATTAACAGTGCAGGAATGACCGCTCTCGCTGGTGGAAGCTTCAGCGATGTCATGGCAGGAATGACGCAAGGCGCTGTAGTAGGGGGCTTTGTAGGTGCAGCCGGGGCAGCAGCGTTTCAGGGAACGAATAACCTACTAAACAAATCCATTCCATTTGCAGGTGGTTCATTACAGCCGTTTAAGTTGTTGCCTGCAAATACTCTAAGCTATATGGCTGGCTCAACTGCTTCACAAATGACTGCCAATATTGTAAATGGCAGGAACCCATTTAAAGGAATAGATTACGGTTTCAACCTGGGGTTGTTATACCCGTTAAGTATAGATGTAATGCGTTATTCTAAGCATTATAATATGCATTTGGCAAGAAAACACATGCCGAATGAGGAAATAGTTTCTGCTCATGCAGAAACAAACATAATGCCCAATGGAGATCTAAGTTTTGATCAATCTATTGGGGTGCAAGGATACTATGGTGATTTTAAAATGGAGATTGGACACCTAGATTTGACTGGCCTACCAAACCCCGTTCTTTATTATCATGATCTTCAGCATACTATAAGTGGTTATCAATGGCATATCTTTTCAATTTATCAAACCTTATCCTTAAAAAGAAGATGAAAAAAGTATTATTCATATCTTTATTCTTATTATTATCAAGTAAATCCCTTTTCTCTCAGGAAACCCATATCAGAGAATTGACTAATTATAATGCTGTAATGGATTCCCTTTTGGTCACTTTGTGGCAACAAATAAAGGTTGATGTCGCACAAAAAGGTTACCAGTTTGTGAAGTTGACACCTGATGAAATTGAATTCGAGGGGCATATAATGATTTTGGAAGTTTATTTCAACCCAAAGGTTTCGTATATACTCGCATTGTTTGGTGTAACCAATTCAATGGACGAAAAATTTAAAAAACAGACCAAAGGTTTCCGGTTCCGAAGACAGCTTTATTCTCAAGCCTTTAGAAACTACGTTGAAGAAAACCGTAAGATACCCGAACTTTACAAGATAAATTACAAATTTATTGCTATGTATCAAGATTCCCCACCCGATCACTCTGTATATGGGAAGTATGTATTTAAAATGAATGAGAACGAGAAGTTTGAAATTATGGAGAGGGAAATTGGAATATTGGGAAATCAAGCGGAATTTGAGCAAAAATACCATTCTAATTTCTAATTTTAACTACCTGGCCGCCGACTACTCGTACTATGTAATGCCTTTATAATAAGTTTATAGTTGGTGATAAATAGATGAAAGAGTTTCGTTTTATAGGGTTTTCTCTTTTAGCGCAGCAATAGTTTAAAGCTTCACCGGTTTATAAAATCTCTGGATCATCTGCGTATTTATTAAGATTAGAGAGATTTTGACTGATAATTTAAGCATAAGATTTGAGAAAGAAGCAATAAAAAAACCAGTTTGTAAATCATGATGAAAATGTTGATCCTGTTTATATTTATCTTGATGAATGGGTCGAAAAACATAAGTATCCGATACCCTGGAAAGTGATAGTATTTAAGCCACCTGGTGGAAAGGAAGTTTAACCATGTCATTCTATTGAAAAGAAAAATTACTATCTTAGAGGTAATAAAGTTCTTTGAATGAAAGCTGGTCCCTGGTCATTGAAAAGTTGGGAAAAAACTGGTGATTTTGGCTTTACTGGTATGCCTATTGCCTGAATAAATATAATCCGCTTATCTATACAGATCCTGATGGCGAGTGGATTCAATATGTTGTTGCAGCAGTAGTCGGAGGAGGGATAAACCTTTACAACAACTGGAGCAAAGTAGATAATCTTCAAGACGGACTGGTTTATTTTGGCAATGGGGCAGCAGGAGGAGTTGGTACTCTTTTTAGTGGACCGGGAGGAGCCACTTTAACAGGTTCTTTGAATTTGACCTACGATATTGCCACCGGTGAACTTGCAAATATAAATAGTTTTGGTGAAGCGGTCGCTTATGGAGCAGATATGATCCTGGATGCCACCATGATAACACCGGCTGGGTCAATTGGAAATGCTGCCAAAACAATGCTTACTACCAGGTGGTCATTGAAGGTTGTTAATAGTCCGGGTACAAAGCTGGTATGGAATTCTACTTACAATTCATGGGAGATACCTGGTGTTGAAGCGGTAAATACCAGTGTTAGTGGTGTGAATGCCGCTAAGGCGGTGCCAAAAGGTAATGTTTACTCTGTTGCTTTTGAAACAACTCTTTCTAAAAAGCTCTATCCTGGAGTAAATGCTAGTAGACATTTAACCGCAGCTAATAAAGCAATGTTGTCTACTATGGATGATGTTACTATGAAGAATCTGAATATTGTAATGAAAACAAGGCCTAACGGAAGTATTATTATGAACAGTTCCCCTCCTAATTGGGTTTGGCATCATGATGTTGGTACAGGAGTAATGCAACTTGTTCCAAATACACAACACACATCTGGAAGTATTTTTTGGAATACTTTACACCCAGGATATCAAGGTGGTATGTCAATTTGGGGAGGCGGATATTAAAACGATATAATATGAATTTAATAGAGTTTATTAAACATCTAAAGAATAAGACGACTGAACAGTTTATGAATCAGCATTATTCTGATATTGATTATTATGACGCAGAAGTTTATCTGAAAGGTTCTTTATGCCTGGATTCAGAGTTAGTTATTTTTGATGGAGAAAAGATAGAAGGTTTGATTGAGATGGAAGTTAATAATGAGAAATACTATAACCTTTTTACTTTAGACCTACTAGTTGAGGTATTTGCGGATTATTCGAACCCCTCAAGTAGTGATAGTGAAATCGCAGAGAAGATTATTAATTACAGAATTAATGATGCCTAATAGAACGGGATAAAGTTAGATAATACTTAAAGCCTCGGAGGAATCTGGGGCCTTTGCCTATGGGGCAGATCTGATCTTGGATGCCAGTATGGTAACGCCTGCAGGGGCAATTGGAAATGCAGTTAATACAATGGTTTCCACTAGTAGGTGGTCATTGAAGGTTGTAAATAGCTCAGGTGAAACAGTAAAAACATTGACGAAAAGCGGGCAAAGGCTTTACGAATTGCCCGGGGTGGAAGCGGTAAATACCAGTGTTATTGGAGTTGCGAAAGCTGCACAGCCAAAATCTTATGCAGTCTATCAAGGATTAGATGAATTAAGTAACATTCGATATGTTGGAATTACAAATAGAAATGTAACTATTCGTTTTGGTGAGCACATTAATTCTGGTTCAGCAAGATCACTTTTGGACTATGAGGTTATTAATGGGGCTACAAATTTAACAAAAACCCAAGCAAGAATTTGGGAGCAAACACTAATTAATCAGTATGGTTTACAAAAAAATGGAGGCCTGCTTTTTAACGAAATTAATTCAATTGCTCCAAATAATTGGTTTTATTATGGAATTTATCCTTAAAAACAATGAGAAGAGCGAGTACAAAATTAGGGGATGTTTTTTCAGTTAAAATTGATAATAGAAATAAAAAATATTTTCAATTAATAGCTTTTGATTTAACACAATTAAATAGTGACGTAATCAGAGCCTTTAAAAAAACATACCCATCGAGTGAAAATCCTGAATTATTTGAGATTATTAATGATGAGGTTGATTTTTTTGCACATTGTGTTACTAAGTTGGGCCTAAAGATGAATCTTTGGGAAAAAGTTGGAAACACTCAGGAAATAGGAAATACAAATGATATTTTATTTCGAGGTACTAATGACTATGGCGTAAAATCTGGAGAGGAGCCAATTAAAATATCAAACAATTGGTATGTATGGCGGATCAATGATAAAAAGTTTACTCAAGTTGGAAAATTGGAAGGAATAAATCGGAACGCAGAAATAGGTATTATAATAAATCCATTGGGAATAATAGAACTTCTAAAAGGAAATAAATATCCCGTTTTCTATCCCGATTATGAATAAATGAGTTATATTTTCTTTTTAAAGAAATATGCTATTAACGTTCTTTGAATGAAAGCAGGTTCCTGGTTATTTAAAAGTCGGTAGAAAATCTTTGATTTTGGGTTTACCGGTATTGTTATTGCCTTAATATAATCCGCTCGTATATACAGATCCAAGTGGGGAATTTATATTTTCTCTCTTTTTACCAGGTATCGGGACTTTACTTGATGCAGCCTGCTGGGGTGCAGTGATTGGAGGGGCTGGATATACAGCAAGTGTAGCAGTTAGCGATGGCGGTTTTGACAATTGGAATAGTGGTGACTTCTGGAAATCTGTAGGTGTAGGAGCAATATCTGGAGCAGTAACAGGTGGCATTGGTCAAATGTTTGGTCCAGTCGGTAGTATGGGAATCGGCGGAGAAATTTCAAGGGCTTATATTCATGGATATGCACAAGGATTGATATCCGAATTCACCGGTGGAAGTTTTATGACTGGTTTTGCATCAGGTGGATTAAGTTCTTTAGCTGGTTCTTCTTTTTTGATGTACGGAGGAAAGTTTGCGAATAGTACATTAGGCACATATTCATTCTCTGGTCTTGCAGGAGGTCTTGGTTCTGAATTAACTGGGGGAGATTTCTTTCAAGGAGCTGCTATTTGGATAATGAATGCAGGACTCAACCATCTTCAATCAATGGTTGATGAAGCTGGTGCCAGATATATTGCAAATAAAAAAGCTGCGTACGATTATATGTGGGATAATTCCTTTAAAGATGGAGTTGCCATCCGTGAAGTCTCTGCTTGGGAACTTGAAAATGGCAATACCATTGTTTTACCATTTGATAAAAACACTATTGGTTTAAGTCATAATGATGCATTGGCAGTATCAAAAATGCAGTCTAATGGATATAGATATGTTAAATTTAATGGTAAATGGCATAAGATTGCAACCCCCGCACACACTCATCCAGAAGTTCTTCCAGGGACAGGGATTGGCTTATCAGGAATAGGGGGTGATGCAACTATGTATCTAACAATGAATAGAAATATCCACATTTTAACTAATCATAACCTTTATGAAGCATGGTATATTAAGGGCTCATGGAGGTGGAGAAATTTAGGGTCATGGTAAGAATATTTTTAGTATCATTTTACATTTTCTCAGGGATTTCATGTTCGTTTCAACATCAAGATGTAGGAAACGAATTAATGATTAACTGGGTTATCAATAATAAAATATTGAAGGAGCAAATACTTGCTTACATAGATTCAGTAGAAACTCCAAACATTGCTGATAAAGTTATTATGATTACCCATAAGTCTATAGAAGATACTTCAATTTATACTCTAGGATATTGCATAAATATTTCAACGCTACAGTATTTTCCTCCCTCTTTGTTTTTTAAAGTTGATGAAAACTTCGGTTTTCTTTTAATGGAGAATAATGTTGATTTTTCTCTTACTGAGGAGGCTCTAATTACAATAATGAAATCTTATTTTCCTGATCAGTACGATTACTACATGAAGTATGGTGATTATCCACCACCAATAACAGCCAGAGAGGTTCTATGGAGATTGACATTAAAAGAGGATGAACTTGTTAAAAAAGAGGAGTTAAGAAATTAGGAAAATATAGCTTGTAATAAATTAAACTGTAAAGCCCCGGACTCCCGGGGCTTTATTACATTAAAACTTAAACGGGTTTGCGATTTTTAAGCCCTTGATATTGTTAAAATCCTTTTCGTTGTTTGTGATAAGTGTACAGCCATGAACCATGGCGGTAGCGGCGATAATGGCATCTGGAGTTTTAATCTTTTTGCTCTTTCCCGGGATCGGTTTTCCAGCAAAGCAGTTCGATCTGCGTTATAATCGAAAGTTTGGGTACGGCGTCAATAACAGAATCCATAAACTCAAGGCCTTTTTCGGGTAGAGAAGCTGAGAAGTAATCAGATACCACATTGGTATCAATCAAATACCCTTGTTCCATTCGCTGCGCATTTGTTTGATATGATTATTGAGTTGCCTTCCTTCTTCTTTGCTGATAAAGCCTTTGTATTTTTCGGACAATTTTACCCGGCTTGGTTCAATATTATCTTTCAATACCTTAATCAGCTTTAATTCTTCCAACTCGTGCAAAATCCCCAGAGCCTTCCGGTTGGTTAACTGTATAAGCATCGTGTTGTTCATATTCTTATTATTTAGTGTGTAACAAGCTTTGAATTTTTGTTTTAGCAATACAAGCATCCATTAAAGAAAGTACGGTTTTTTATCTTCTGCTTCCATGTTTTGCACTTCCTTGAAACGGTTTATCAGATTTTTTTCCATCCCGGCATTCTTTACCACATTATCAGCTGTACCATTCATAAGATAATCAATGGTAGTATCCTATGTTTTGGCGAGCCTGGTAATGGCCTGGATATTAGGTTTTGTTTCTCCACGCTCATAGCGGCTCATTTGCGTAAAATGTACTTCAATGAGTTTTGCCAGTAGCCCAGTGAAATTCCTTTTCGATTGCGAAGCCCCTTTAGTCGGTTTTCAAAATCCATAAAATTAAGTATCAGCATAAAATTACACTTACAAAAATAGCATAAAAATCAAGCATTAGCAAGGATGTTTAGACTGGTACGAAAAAATACCATTATATTTCCGGTGGAACAGGATTATGTGCTATATTTGTTAGTGATGTTATGTGAAACTCTGTTTATGGAAGGTTACGAACCATAAACAGTAAGTTGAACTAATCCCGATGCCTCGGGATGGTCTCATGAACCAATTACTATTGGTGAATAATCCCGAGACTGAAAGGAATCGGGAATCAGGATAACGACACATTGTTTTATGCTTTATAATAATTGCCTGTCTACTGGTAGACAGGTTCATCAGAATCGCTCTTGATTTTGCGCTACCGCGAAACCAAGGCTTTTTACCAGCTCCATAAAGAAACTGTATTTATTGTCTGGAATATCAATTATTACTCGTTGCATAATCTTTATTATTTACCCGCGTATGCTTACCGTGTTTTGAAATTCTGGTTAAAAGCAGCTATTATCAGACATATGTCAACAAAATTAAGGTGTAAAAATGTCATTAACAATATAAATTATAACTAAACAATCTGAATAACAAGAAAGGGCAAGTAGTTCCATAATGGAACTATTTTGATTACAGAAGTATAGTAAACTCACACAAATAGCAAACATCATCTCTAAAACCGGTGTGGGAGCAACGATAAACTATGGTGAAAATGCCGGACCCAATGTCATCAGGTATATTGTAGAAATATTAAAATGAATTAAATAAACCCCGTCATTATCCCTGGAAAAACTCCTTCAGCGCTCCAAAATAATAATTGTCCCAACCGTCTTTTAACGATTCCAGGTCAGAATCCGGAATATTGGTGTGGCTAAGCTCAATATTGGTGTATAGTTTGTCTTGCTTAAGGTTTATGGTAACGATCGACTTCTCTTCCTGATCGCCAAAAAACCATTCCTGAACAATCTTTTCGTCTTTTACAAACTCTAAATTTATTCCTGAAATATCTCCATCCCAAAGCGAAAATTCGGTGCCGGCTTCTTCTGTCATCTGTGCCGGAGCCCCTGTCCAAAGGGCTATTGCAAAGGGCTTAACGAGAGCATTATAGACATCCTCAGGACTTGCCTTAATTTTATAATATTTATGGTAACTTTTCATGGGGCATTAATTTTTATTAAAAATAAGGATTTTTTTTGTGATTAAAATTAGTTTTAAAAAGGGAATTAAAAATCAGGGATTCACTAATTATTTTTTAAACGTTTTCTCAGTCGTGTCTCCTAAAAAACCCTCCGTTTTCTATACTGTTTTCGGTGCGGAATATCCATTGTCGTTTTTATTGTTTGCCCAAAATGATAGGATTAATAAAACTATGGTTACAAGCATTACCAGTAGTACAGCAGGGGTATAAGACAAAAAAATTCTTTCTGAAAGACTGAAAAGAAAGGGCCCCAGAGCACTGCTGATTACCCCAAAGCTAATAACAAAACCGCTGATTTTCCCCAGATTTTTTAAACCGTAAAAACGAGGCCAGGTAATAGCTATAAGTATATTGTAGGTTCCTGTAATTATTCCGTTCCCAACAATAAAGGGCCATACTCCTAAACTCGATTTAATAAGCAATACGCCCGACAATGAAAGTATTATACCCAAATAGCTGAAAATAAGAATATATTTAAGTCGAATGTAATCGCTTAGCCAACTGCCCGAAATATGCACAATGGCGGCAATTATTGATCCGGGTAAAAATACCGAAAAGGCTGTTTTGCTGTCAAGTCCCGCTGTGGTGAATATAGATTCAATATGAAAGGTGAAAGCAGTAAAATACAATGCCGTAAGTCCAATGTTTAGAGTGAAAATCCAAAAGGAGAATGATTTCACAACGTCTTTCAGATCGAAATCAATGGAAGATGTGGACTTTACCCCGGAAAGTTTTTCGGGAATAATCATTCCGTCAGGAATCTGACCTGCGTCTGTTGGATTGTCACGAAAGAAAATAAAGGCGAATAGAGTGAAAAACACCGAAACAACCAAAGCAATGATCAGCCAGGTATCTATCCAGCCCTTATCCTGAATAATTGATTGTAAAATTCTCGGGGAATAAGAAAATCCAAAGGCGGTAAAAACACCCAAAATACCATTTGCAAAGCCCCGTCTTTTATCAAACCATTTCATCACCATATTTCGGGAAACCATGGTTAAAACACCCTGTCCGAAAAAGCGAATACCAAAAAACCCGATAATTACCAGCCCAATCTTGATTTTTTCCTCACCGGCAAAAGCAAATATACCCGCCAAAGAATCCGCCATAGCATTCACCCGGGTAAGATATACCAACACCCCGCCCAACATAAGTCCGGCTCCAATGGAAATTACCCGGGCACCGGCTTTATCATATAATATGCCGGCGTAGGTTATGAGAAAACCACTCATTACCGTTCCAATCAGGTAGGAAAGACTTAATTGAATGCGACTAAGTTCTAAATCACGAATCAGGTGATCTGTGAATACCGATACACCCATGGTTTGACCGGGAATACTCATCAAAACGCCTATAATTCCTGCAAATAAAATTACCCAGCCATAGAAAAAGGGCAGACGGGATGGTGAAAAGGGGATTTTGGCAGGAATTTTAATCATGGTCTGCAAAGAAACAGAACATTATCGAGATTGAAAATCAAAAGCAACTTTTTTATCGGCTTTATCATCATATACTTAGACAGAAAATTGACAAAGGTTCTTATTTATCATAATTTTGCAATGAAAATGATATAGTAAACAGTAAAGACTATTCGATTTTTTAAAACCGGTATCATGAAAAAAATACTTACCATATGTTTTTTCGCTGTTTTCAGCGCGATCTCCTTCTCTCAAAGCAATTTTAATACAGAAGAGTTTTTGCTTTACCGGCAAACAATAAAAGATCTTACAAACGCAGATTTGTCGGGTAAGTATCCACCTCAAACAAACTATTATTCCGGCAGAACCATACCAAGTTCATTTGAAACCTTTTTATATCTCGACTCTATCGATTTACGCTTCAGCCTGAGTGCCGATGAAAAAGAAAAGATCGCAAACAATCACTTTGTCGTAAGTGAGCGCCTCTCCGACAGATCCTTTGCCCAGTCGCTCGTAAATATATATTCTTCAGACCTGCCCCTGTTTATAAGTACAGATTTAATTTTACACTCTCTTCATGCAAGTTATGATAAAATGTTGCAGGAACTGGAATATAGTCTGCTGGAAGTAAATCTTAATGCCCTGATTTCCGCCATGCGGTCGGAACTGGAAAATCAGTATACACAGAATTCCATTCCTGAAATAGCTCAGGCCATGAAAGATGTTGACCTGTATTTGTCTGTGGGAATAAGCCTTTTATCGGGAGAGAAGGTGTTGCCAAAGTACGATATATCGGGTAATTATGATGTATTACTTGAAGAAATACTTAAAGAAGAACCTAAGCAAATTAATATTAGCTTGTTTAGTGAGCATAGCCGAAAGTTTGATGCCAGTCAGTTTACCCCGCGCGGACATTATACCGAGGAGTTTTGGCTTAATGGGGAGTGGAGGGATCTGAAAAATTATTTCAGAGCTATGATGTGGCTTGGAAGAGCCGACTTTTTTCTCACACCTCCACCAGTAGCACCGGGAGAGGAAGAATGGTCTCAGGCAGACATAAAACGCATGAATCTTGGCGCAGTTATGTTGAATAAAGTATTGGATTTATCAGGTAAGAAAGACGTATTACAGCTTCACGAAAAAATAATAGGATTTTTTATCGGCCCCGATGATAATCTTAGTCCAATGGAACTTGCTTCTATCCTCGAAACACAAAATATAACACCGGAAAATCTTTTGGAAGAGTCCGTATATTTAAAATTCCAGGACGAAATCATGTCAAGCGACGACTATGGTCAAAAAATTATGTCCAATTTCTTTGTGGTAGATGCCGATAAAGAAAATGCGGCGGAATTACCCATTTCCTATAAATTATTGGGACAGAAATTTATTATCGACTCCTATATTTTTAGTCAGGTTGTTTACGACAGAATTTACCACAATGATGTTGAGGTGCTACGAATGATGCCGGATCCTCTCGATATACTGTTCGTATTAGGAAACGAAGACGCACTGCCCATTCTGGAGCCCCAGCTGGAAAAGTACCATTATGCGTATAAACTCGAAGAGTTGAGGTATCTGACAGAGGCTTATGACGATGATTTTTGGGAACAATCATTATACAACAACTGGCTGAACGCTATACGGGAACTGAATCCTGCTGAAAATAAAAATTCTTACCCCTATTTTATGAATACAGCTGCCTGGCAGGTTGAAAAACTTAACACTCAGCTGGCATCATGGACGGAATTAAGGCACGATAATGTTCTTTATGCAAAACAATCCTACACCGGTGGCACAAGCTGCTCCTTCCCCCATGTTTATATTGAACCTTACCCCGGATTTTATAATTCCCTTTACAAATTCTCCCTTTCTGCCAGTCGGTTTTTTTCAACAGAAATGAGTGGGATTGAGCTGGCTACCAGAGACAGCCTTATTAATTTCTATAATAGATATGGCGGCCACATGTTGAAACTTAAAGAGCTTGCCGAAAAAGAATTGCGACAGGAAAATTTTAGCAATGAAGATATCATCTATTTAAAGCGCTTCGTAAATGATGCCATGGCTTCAGGGCCAATGGTAACAGGATGGTTTCTCGATTTGTTTTATGATCCCATAAAGGGGCTGGAAGAAGATTATCTGGTTGTGGATGTGCATACCCAGCCTACCGATGAATATGGCAATATAGTGGGGAATATCCTGCATGTAGGAACGGGCGACATTAACCTCGGCATTTTTTGTGCCGGATCACCATCAAACAATTATCAGCCCACAGCCTTCATAGGTCCGGTAATGTCATACCATGAAAAAATTGAAACAAACTGGAAAAGACTTAACGATGAGGAATGGGGAGAAATTTTTGGATGGAACCCCACTCAGGCGAAACCAGCCCGTCCGGGATGGGTTTACCAGTATCTCATTGATAAAAACGGAAAGGCTGTTACCAACACAGACGAGCCCGATATCCCGGGCATTGTGTTTACAGGAACAAATATTAATCCAATACCCGAACCCAATGACATTGCATATCTGTTAGTATATCCAAATCCCGTAAGCGAATCTGCGAACCTGCGATTTATTTTGAATAAGAACTGCGATCTTAGGATTCAGGTTTTTGATGTGATGGGCCGGGAAGTTTATCAGGAATTTTATCCATATTTATTGATGGGGGAACACGATCTCAGCCTGAATGTGTCCAAATACACAAATGGAATGTATTATGTGAAAGTCTCCACAGAAAATGCCAGCAAAGTGACAAAGATATTGCTCCACTAGGCTTTTATTGGCAGGGGAAAACTAAAGAATACCACGGAGACACGGAGGGCACGGAGAATACTAAAGAATACCACGGAGACACGGAGGGCACGGAGAATACTAAAGAATACCATGGAGACACGGAGGGCACGGAGAATCACGGATTAGGTTTATTCTAATATCTTTTAGAATGCATATATAAACTAAAAAATTAGTTGAATAACTAAAAGAATAGTTAAAAAACCTAAGGCGCTGTAGGGAGCTTTTTTTGGTTTAGTGATAAAGATCAGGACAGGTCTTCAATCTCAATTTTAACGATTTTGTAACCCTTCCACACCTCTGTAGCTGCAAATAGTACTCCCGTTAGCAAAAAGATCATGCCAATGAGGAAGGATGTGATTACCATAGCATTAAAGGAATCTGAAAATCCGATATTGTTAAAACCAATTAACAGAGAGGTAAGAATAAAAAAGGCAACTGCTACCGAATAGGAAAAAACAGCGTTCCGTATCAGGGCAATTCTGTAAAAGAGCTTTTTTATCTGCAAATCAACGCTGGAGTGATATTTTTCATTTCCCTGAGCCTCATGTTTGGTTTTGCGGCGCTCTTCTTTGAGAAGTCTTATCCGGTTTACCACTAAGGAATATTTATTGTTCATACCAAGGAGTAAAAGCCCACAGGCCGAAATCATTATTCCCGGAGCAAGCATAATCTGTATTAATTCTGAAGCCGACATCTTTTTTTCACAAAGATACTCAATCATGTTTATTGGGCCTCAAAGAATGTGGGCAAATTAATTGAATGTCCTTGGAAATTTAAGATAAAGATGAAAATCTACCAGAGCACAAAAACCAGTCTGCGTGGCGAGTCACTCTTAAGATAAAACTGCAAGCGCTATTTAGAATGAATCTTTATTTTTAGAACATTGAAAAATAATTATAGCTCTGTTATTCAAATCACAATAAATTAATATCTTTATACGGTTAATAATAAACTTATTATGACAATAATCTAAAATGAAAAATATTATGGTTATTACAGAACAAGAACAAGCTGTGAAAGATATAGCAGAAAAACATGGCCGTAAACGAGAATTTCTATTGCCTATTCTTCAGGACCTGGTAATTAGAAATAATTATTTAAGCGAAGAAAGCATGATGCTTGTGGCTAAGGAGCTCGACATTTCGGCGGCCGATGTTTATGGCACAGCATCATTTTATTCTTTTTTAGATACAGAGCAAAGGGGAAAATATGTAATTCGGGTGTGCAAGACAATATCCTGCGATATGAAGGGCAAAAACGAAATACTACATGTAATTCATGACACTCTTAAAATTAATGTCGGTGAGACTACTTCTGATAAAAAGTTTAGTCTTTTAACGACAAACTGCATAGGATGGTGCCACAAATCACCTGCAATGTTAATAAATGATACTCCTTATACCGATTTAACACCTTCAAAAGTTACCAAAATTTTGCAGGACTATATAAAGAAATAATACTGAATCAGAGAAATATTAAATAAAAGAATTAATCTATGGAAGCGCCAAAATTGAAAAGAGTAGATCTTATTTTTGACAGCACCAGCACGAAGGATGTTTTAACTAAGGCCATAAAAATGGAGCCGGAGGAAATAATTGAAGAAATTCTCGAATCGGGTCTCAGGGGAAGAGGAGGGGCTGGCTTTCCAACTGGTTTAAAATGGAAATATGCCGCGGCTGAAAAATCGACTGTGAAATATATAGTATGTAATGCCGATGAGGGCGAACCCGGTACTTTTAAGGACAGACAAATACTGGAGGAAGTTCCGAAAAAAGTATTTGCCGGAATGGCCGTTGCGGGTCGCGCAACAGGCGCTAAAAAAGGATATGTTTATTTGAGGGGAGAGTACAGATATTTATTACCCAAATTATTGAATGAGCTTGATTTTTTCCATAGCAGACTCAAGGAGCTGGGCTTTGATTTTAATATTGAATTTAGAATGGGATCCGGTGCCTATATTTGCGGCGAAGAAAGCGCCCTTTTTGAGTCCATCGAAGGAAGAAGAGGCGAACCCCGGAACAAACCCCCTTTTCCCACCGTCGCCGGACTTTTCGGTAAGCCAACCATTATAAATAACGTGGAGACTTTGGTTTATACTGTTGAAATTCTCGCATACGGACCTAAGTATTTTAAGGAAATGGGGACTCAGGATTCGCGAGGTTCAAAAGTATTTTCTGTTTCGGGCGACACACCTAAACCGGGCATTTATGAGCTGGAACTTGGTATGTCGGTTGGCAGATTTGTTGAGGAATTTGGAGACGGAGACACCAAAGCTGTTCAGGTAGGAGGGGCATCGGGTTTTTGTGTTCCAAGGAAGAAGTTTTCTGAAACAATAATTGGATTCGAAGGGGTTCCAACCGGAGGGTCTATGAAATTGTTTAACAGCTCCCGTTCCATGTATAATTTATTAAATAACTATCTGGAATTTTTTAATGAAGAGTCTTGCGGTCAATGCGTCCCATGCAGAGTGGGCTGCCAGCAATTACTTCAGGGAGTTGAAGCGGTTAAATCTGGAGAGAAAAGTGCGCGCTACCTTGATGAACTGGTAAAGCTCGCAAAAACCATGAAAATTGCTTCAAAATGCGGTCTGGGACAATCCGTGGGTAATGCCTTCGGAACCATTGTGGAACACTTTAAAGAAGAAATTATATATTAAATTATAAATCACAGATTGATAACATCATGATAAATCTAAAAATAAACGGACTGGATTTAAAAGTTGATAAAGGGACAACCATTCTGGAAGCGGCAAAAAAACTTAATTTTAGGATACCAACCTTGTGTCATCATCAGGATTTATGTGTAGCCGGGAATTGCCGCGTTTGCGTTGTGGAACAAGTAGGGTCGCGTACCTTAGTTGCCTCTTGTGCCACCCCTGTAACGGAGGGCATGGAAATCAATACAAACAGTCTTTCGGTAAGAACAGCACGAAAGCATATTATCGAACTATTACTTTCAGAACACAACGCCGACTGCACAAAATGTTATAAAAATGGTCAGTGTGAACTCCAATCCCTCGCAAACGAATATTCAGTTGGAGACCACATCTTTCTTGATCTGATTACCGATTATAAATCAATGATAGACATTTCATCGCCTTCTATTATGAAGGATGACAGTAAGTGTATCAGGTGTTTGCGTTGTGTAAGAACATGTGAGGAATTGCAAGGTGTACATGCGCTGGCTGTGGCAAGAAAGGGATCTGAACAAAAAATCAGCAGTTTTCTTAATAAACCCATGGATGAGGTGGTCTGTACAAATTGCGGTCAATGTATAAACCGTTGTCCTACAGGGGCCCTGGTTGAAAGAAACAATATCGAAGATGTGTGGAATGCTATTTCTGATCCGGAGATGCACGTCGTAGTTCAAACAGCTCCCGCCGTAAGAGTCGCCCTTGGCGAAGCTCTGGGTTTTGAAGCCGGACAAAGGGTAACCGGGAAAATGGTCTCTGCTCTTAAAAGACTTGGTTTCAATAGTGTCCTGGATACCGATTTCACTGCAGACTTAACCATTCTTGAGGAAGGGACAGAACTACTTACTCGCCTGAAACATGTTCTGGTTGATAATAGAACAGATGTGGCCCTGCCTCTAACAACTTCCTGTTCACCGGGTTGGATCAAATTCATAGAGCATATTTATCCAGACTTCCTGAAAAATGTTTCCTCCTGTAAATCACCTCAGCAAATGTTCGGAGCTCTGGTTAAAACATATTATGCACAGAAGAGAAAAATAGATCCAAAAACCATTGTTAGTGTTTCAATAATGCCGTGCACGGCGAAAAAATTCGAGGCTAACCGTCCCGAAATGAGGTCTAGTGGGTTTAAAGATGTCGATTTTGTACTCACAACACGGGAACTGGCACGTATGATTCGGCAGGCCGGAATAGATTTCGAAAGACTTGAAGATTCTAATTATGATAGCATTATGGGTGAGTCAACAGGTGCAGGAGTAATATTCGGAGCAACCGGTGGGGTAATGGAAGCCGCCCTCAGAACGGCCTACGAAATAGTTACAGGTCGGGAAGTTCCTTTCGAAAACCTCAATATTACCCCCGTTCGGGGAATGAAAGGGGTGAAAGAAGCAGCTATAAAAATTGAAGGCTGTGTGGATGAGTGGAAATTTCTTGAAGGAGTGGAACTGAAATGCGCCATTGCCCACGGCCTGGTAAACGCCAGGGAAATAATGAATAGAGTTAAAACCGGAAAGGCAAAATACCATTTTATAGAAATCATGGCCTGTCCTGGAGGATGTTTGGGAGGCGGCGGACAACCCATACCGACAAATGCGGTGATCAGAGCTAAGCGGGCCAGAGCCATTTATGAAGAAGATATGGGTAAACCTAAAAGAAAATCACACGAAAACACGGAAGTAATTCGGATTTATAAAGATTTTCTGGGGTCACCAAATTCGAAGAAATCTCATGAATTGCTGCATACACATTATACAGAAAGGAGCAGATATTAAGTCTTAAATGACTATAATTCAAGCCACTCGTATTTGTTTGAAGATAATTCCAGATATTTCTTAAAATCGGGCATTTTTATAACGAAGGTAAACCTGTTATCGTTTGGGTGAAGGCTTATGAATTCATTTTCCATAAGACTTTTATCTATAAATACATAAACGTGATTATCTATATCGTTAATTAAACCGAAAGCGGAAACAGAACCGGCTTTTAAACCAAGGTATTTATCCAGTCTTTTTTCGGAAGCAAAGCTCAGCTTTCCCTGAGCTAGCTTTTTTTCCAAATCGTGAATTCCAAGTGACTTTTTATAATCGAATATAACCAGATAGTGACGATTGCCTTTGTGATTTCTAAAAAAGAGGTTTTTACAATGGGCGGAATTTATGTTGTTCCAATATCTTAACGCATCCTCAATAGTAGGGATCGGAGGGTGTTCATATACCTGAAATTTTATTCCGTGTTCCTCTAAAAATGCTGCTACTTTTTCTTTTTCTGTCATCATAAAAATTTAATATTCATAAAAAACTAAAATAAGTGTTGAAATTCTTATTTTAGACGAAAGATAAATAATCATGCGCGAATATTCAGTATTATTCGAAAAACAGAAGCTTTTTTATGAAAAGGGTATAAGCAGAAATATTTCTTACCGCAAGGAACAGCTTCAAAACTTATATAAAGCAATAGTACAAAACGAAGAGAAAATTTATGCGGCTCTTTGGAAAGATCTTCATAAGGGTTCTTTTGAAGCCTATTTAACCGAAATAGGAATTGTGCTTGACGAAATAAATTTTCTGATTTCTAATCTTAAAAAACTGTCGCGGCCAAAACGCGTACGAACGCCATTTACACTCTTTAAGGCAAAAAGTTATGTTACTTCCCAGGCCTACGGACAGGTTTTAATTATGGCTCCCTGGAATTATCCTTTTCAGCTTATTGTTGGTCCTCTGGCAGGTGCTATTGCTGCAGGAAACACGGTAATTCTTAAGCCAAGCGAGCTGGCAACCGCAACCGAAGCATTTGTCAATGAACTAATTGCGGAATTATTTGATGAAGAATATGTGGCATGCGTTATGGGCGATTCAGTAATTAGTCAGAACTTGCTTAATCTGAAATTCGATTATATTTTTTTCACGGGAAGCCCCAGGGTTGGGAAAATTATTATGACGGCTGCCGCAAAAAATCTAACGCCACTAACTCTCGAGCTGGGAGGGAAAAGTCCGGTAGTTGTCGATGAAACAGCAAATATTGAACTGGCAGCCCGAAGATTGACCTGGGGGAAATTTCTTAATGGTGGACAAACCTGTATCGCACCCGATTACCTGCTGGTTCATGAGACGGTTAAAAATCAACTTGTCGACAGAATTATTTTTTACATTGAAAAATCATTCGGAAAAGATCCTCAAAAAAGCCCCGACTATCTAAGGATCATAAATGCAAGTAATTTCATACGCTTAAGCCATTTGTTGAAGAATCAGAAAATTTTGACAGGGGGAGTAAGTAATGAAGAGGAAAAGTATTTTTCTCCTACTTTGATTGACGAACCGGCTCCTGATTCAATGATAATGCAGGAGGAAATATTCGGCCCCATACTTCCTGTACTAAGTTTTAAGAATATTGATGAAGCAATAAATCTGGTTGAATCTAAAGACAAGCCCCTTGCCATGTATATTTTTTCAAATTCAAAAAAGAACCAAAAAAAATTACTTGAAGGAATACATGCCGGAAATGGAGCCATAAATGATGTAATTATGCAATTTGCCAATCCAAACCTGCCTTTTGGCGGCGTTGGTCCCAGTGGTATGGGGGCATATCATGGTAAACATAGTTTCGCTACCTTTTCACACCAAAAATCAATATTAATTAAATCGAATTTAATTGATATACCCCTGCGATATCCTCCTTATAAAAAAGGCTATCATAAAATTGTTAAAGCCTTGATAAAGTGACCGCTGCTTTGTTCGAAAAATTTTCGGGGCACACAGGCAAAATTTTTGTTGGACAGACAGACAAACTGGTTTTTTACAATGTTGTTTATCCCTTTTCATGTTTGGACGATCTTGGCGGGCAACAATGTTATTTAAGGTATAACCTTCTCTGGTATTTATTGAGAGGAGCTTATCTTATTGAATTACTAATTTGTTAGCCTCAGACCTTTCCCCATCATTTTCAATAAAATAGAAATATACACCGGGTGAAAAATTCTCAGTTTCCAGTCTTAAGAAATTCGTAAAACCATCAACCAGATATACCGCTTTTTCTTTTCCTGAAGCATCTACCAGATGTAAGTATGCTGTTTCCATATGGGGAGGCAGGACATACTCTACATTTACATAACTGCTGGCCGGATTTGGAAATCCGTCTATTGAAAACCCCGATTTTTTAGACTCTTCTATAGTATTTAAAACGCCGGGTAATTTGCAAATACTCGTCCATATTGTATATGGGTCGACAGAAAAATCGTAAGCATATAAAAACAAGCTGTATTCATCAGGCGACACTTCTTTGACATAGGAGTATAGCGCTCCCGGAACATCCAGAAGCAGGGTTCCGTCTTCGTTTATGACCTTGGTGTGGTAAATATAATACCCAGAAGCAGTGCCCGAAGCTGCCACCCATTTATAATAGGTATATAAGACTTCAATTTTAGAGTCTTCATTAAAAAGATCTTCAGAAACAAAGCGGATGTCGTACAGCCACTCTCCTCCGGGTACAGGCAGGTTAATTGTTTTGTATAAGGAATAATCCAGATTATAAATTCTGCATTGGTGTGCTGGAACATCCATCAGAAAATACTTATAAGTTGTGGAATTTAACTTTGTTACATTGGCGGAATAGTTGAAACTATGTTCAATACTTAACTGACCGAAAGAAGTATACGAAAAAAACAATAATCCGGCGATAACAAATAGTTTTTTCATTTTTTCACAATTTAAAATAAATAGCCTGTAAAAAACACTTAAATTGAATGAAAATCCATTCATTCAAAAATAGAAACCTAAAATTAACAAGATAAAAGACGCAAAGCAAGCTCCTATTTTTTCCAAATAACAACATCTTTTCAATTCACTACCCAAGCATAATTCTTTTACTTTTATCTTTCAACTTTTATCTTTCAACTTTTATCTTTTTACCCTTATCTTTTATCTTAATCCCAAACCTCTTCAACTTTTATCCTTCAACTTTTATCTTTTATCCTTCAACTTTTATCTTTTTACCTTCAACTTTTATCTTTAAAATTTTACCCTTCCCCCTCCAATTCAACCCAAACCGGACAATGATCGGAATGTGAAACATCTGGTAAAATTCCGGCGTTTAGAAGTTTGGGACGAAGATTTTCAGTAATCATATGATAATCAATACGCCAGCCCAGATTTTTTGCTCTGGAATTTGCCCGGTAACTCCACCAGGAGTATTTCCCCGATCCGGAATCAAATTCTCTGAAACTATCAATAAAGCCACTTCCAACAAAACGGTCCATCCATGCCCTTTCCTCAGGTAAGAATCCTGATGAATTTTTGTGGCGTTCCGGATGATTTATATCTTTTGCTTTATGACAAATATTATAATCGCCACAAAGCACAATATCAGGCCTATCCTTTTTTAGATGGTCAATGAAGATTTGCATATCAGCTAAATATTGCATTTTAAATGCCTGTCTGTCATCACCACTCGAACCCGATGGGAAATAGGAATTAATTAAGGTAAAACCATTAAAGTCGAGTCTGATAACCCGGCCTTCCCTGTCATACTCAGGAATCCCCATTCCTTTTGAAAAATGATCGGGTTTAATTTTTGTCAGAATGCCAACGCCACTATAACCTTTTTTTTCTGCCATGTTCCAATATTGGTGGTATCCGAGAGCCTCAAAAGCAAGTTTATCTAGCTGATCCTCTTGCATTTTCGTTTCTTGTAAGCAGATAATATCCGGATTCTCCTTTTCCAGCCATTCAAGGAAGCCTTTCTTAATTGCAGCACGCAGGCCGTTTACATTATAGGAAATTATTTTCATCACAGAAATTATTTTTGAACCGTAAATATATATTATTCTATCTATATTATTAAATATAAATTCCAATTATTGAGATTAGCAAGGGTTAGTAGTTATGGAGCACTAAAAGCCAGGGGTGTATAGAGGGTCAACACATATAAAATCAGTATGTTTCTAAGGAAACAATAATTATTTTACTAAAAATGTGAAATGCATTATGA
>JAIOZL010000056.1 GCA_021740645.1 Bacteroidales bacterium | reverse complement strand
CAACCCGACCCCCTCACTAGCCATAATCAACTAACATTCAGGGTCATTGCGAGCGCAGCGAAGCAATCTCTTCAGGTTTGATAAATTTTTCCGGAAAACAATGTATTTAAATATTAAATTGCATAATATTTCTAAAAATTGAACATGAAAAAATCCATATTAGCACTATTGTTATTTTCAATTATCAGTTTTACGATTGAGGCTCAAGTCACAAATAAAGTCGAAGGTTTTATTGTTAAAGGTGAGAATGCATCAATGATTCCATTAAAAAGAATAGACTCGTTAAGGATAGGTTTAATTTCTGACGACACTCTTGCTGCTGAAATGCTGAGCAATTATATTGATATTGAAAAGGATTATTCCAAAGCCGGTTTAATTATATTCACAAAAACACAGCTTTATGAGGATTATGTGAAAGAAAATATGATTTCCTCCACTCAGATAAGCTTATTAATTGAAGATGATAGTATTACTTCCAACATGAGTCCGGATATAGTTGTAAGGAAAAGCAAAGCTGACAGAGCAAGCGATGCCATCCAGTTTATTTTTGGGGCAGCTAAAGATAATAACTCCAATGGGGATTTCAGATTGGGATTTGGTGATGCTGAAGAAGTTGGACTTGATTATATGAAAATGAAGTGCCAAATAGATTCAATAGCCCATTATGCACTTAGCATGGGAGTGTCGCCGGGATTACAGGTGCTTGTAGCCAGGTATGGAATGGTTGTATTTCATGAAACCTATGGTTATCATACCTATGATTCTATTCAAAAAGTAAAAAAAGATGACATATATGATTGGGCCTCAGTAACAAAAATAACTTCTGCCCTTCCTGCAATAATGAAACTTCATGATGAAGATAAATTCGATCTGGATGCAAATATTGGAACCTATCTACCTTATTTCAAACATGGAAATAAGAAGGATTTGATTTTCAGAAGAATATTATCACACAATGCAGGTCTTCAACCATGGATACCATTTTGGAAAACAAGCTTAAAAAGAAATGGAAAGTTCAAAAGAGAAACTTTATCGTACGAGCAATCGGATGATTATTCCACACAGATTGTACCGGGATTGTTTCTACATGAGGATTATAGAAAGAAGATTTATAAACAAATACGAAAATCAGAAGTTAACAAAGTAATCCATCCGGAATACACTTATTCAGGTTTAACATTTTACATCTTTCCTGAAATTGTGGAAACCTTAAGCTCAGAGGATTATCAGAATTATCTGAATGAGAACTTTTACAATCCTCTGGGGGCCGGAACAGTAGGCTATCTTCCATTAAACCGATTTGATAAAGACAGAATAGTTCCCACCGAAATTGATACTTTCTTCAGAAAAACCGAAATTCACGGCACCGTTCATGATGAAGGTGCAGCCATGATGAAAGGAGTTTCAGCCAATGCCGGATTATTTGGTTCCACCCTTGATTTGGCTAAAATAATGCAGATGTATTTGTGGGAAGGAAAATACGGTGGAGAACGATATATCTCTGAAAACACCATTAATAAATTTACTTTTGCCCACTATGCCAATGAAGGAAATAAAAGAGGCTTAGGTTTTGACAAACCAAATTTGGAAAACCGGGAAGATGATTCATGTTCCCCTGAAGCTTCTATGAGTAGTTTTGGACACGGAGGTTATACCGGGACATATACCTGGGCAGATCCGGAGAGCGGAATACTTTTTGTTTTTATGTCAAACCGGGTTTATCCAACAAGAGACAACAGATTGCTCTATGAGCTAGGCGTAAGACCATCGATGCACCGGGCTGTTTATGATGCTATTATTGAGTAAATTACTTCCCGGATAAAGGGGTTGCAAATATAAGATTGCTTCGCCTCCTGCGTCGGCTCGCAAGGACGACATTTACTCGGGTGTAGGGGATAAAAAAATTGGAGGCAAAGTCTCCAACTTTTTTATCCCCCCACGATACAAAAGCCCCGTCTTTGCGAAGAGCCCGAGGTACGAGGGCGAATGAAGCAATCTCGTTTTTTACCGGACACTAATGTCTGTTTTACTTATTAAATTCAGCCAAAGAAATCATCAATCTTTCTAGTTTATCGCGGGCAGTGCCTGATGAGCAACTAAAATTATTAACCACCATTGAAAAGGCAATCTCTCTTCCTGATAATGATTCGACATAACCGGAATAAGCCTTAACCCTGCTTATTGTGCCACTCTTTGCTCGTATTTTTCCTTCAGCAACACTGGCTTTAAACATATTTTCTATGGTTCCGGTTTCACCGGCAACAGCCATGGAATGAAAAAAAGCATCAAAATACCGACTTTCATTTTTCATGTAATTTAAAAGAAATACCATCTGCCGTGGAGTAAATTGGTTGTAGGTCGATAATCCGCTTCCATCATTCAACTCCATACCTTGAATATCCATTCCTTTTTCTTTCCAAAATTCCTGAACAGCCTCTGCTGAACTCTTTGTATCGGGATTTGATCCGAGCTTAATTCCAGAATGATTTAGAAAATGTTCAGCGTACAAATTAATACTATGGACATTCGTTTCGGTAATAATAAGAGATAGTTGCGGTGAATAAATGGTAAGTATCTCTTTTCTGTTGGCATCAGGATATTCTCCATTTTGTTTAAGAATTCTGAACGTGGTGGCTTTATTTTTCAAACCTACACCAATTTCCACAAGGGCTTTTTCAAGTTCCATGGCTGCTAAACAAGCAGGATCAGGAATGGAACCCTTAATAACAAAATCTGATTTATTCAGGGGTATTTCTCCTCTGAGAGAACGATGAAAGGAATATGGAGCACCAAAAATATAGGCATTGTCGTATGAAATGGAATCAGCAATAACTGCATTTTCGAATACCAGTCCGGGGATTTCTGGCATTAGCTCAGAAATTATAGTGGTGTCACCCACCGTACTACCCGAATTTAAAAATATTGAATAATAATTGTCATAAATGGAAAGACCGCAAGCTCCGGCTCCAAAATAATTTCCCATATTCTGCCACGACCATGTTGGAGGAACAATGTCGAGACTATAATAACCGGCATCGGCAATTACCGCCCCTGCAACAGAATCGATACCAAGGCTCTTTATCCCGTTTACCCACTGCGAAAGAAATTGCTTGTTTTTTGTGGTATCAAAGTATTTTGACCCGAGAGTAGGATCACCTCCACCCATGATAATTATATCGCCATACAGAATATGATTTACTGTATCTATTGTTCCTGTGTATTCAAGCTTTGTTTCAAATTTATAATCAGGACCATACAATTCCAGTGCCGTTGCTGTAGTAATTAATTTTTGGGTAGATGCAGGTTTTAAAGCCATGTCTGAATTATATCCGGCAATGGTTTCACCCGAATTTAAGTCAATGGCGAGAAACGCAAAACCTGCATTTTTAAAATCATTATCATGTATAATCTCATCCAGTTCCTTATTCAGATTGTGATTTCTGTTTTCCAGTTTTCTAAACTGACTAAATCCATTTGTAAAAGTTGAAAAGAGGATAAAAATGAATAGGATCTTTTTCATCTGTGTAAAATTAATTATTAGTTATTCGCAACAAACTATGAGGTCCATTGCCTTTGTCAGATGGAACTGCAGTATGCAAAATTAACATTTTAGAGGTTATTATTAGTTTGCTTATAAGTAAAATAATCATAGACTAAAAAGAGATTGCTTCGCTTCGCTCGCAATGACTCGATTTATGCGCGTTCAAGCTAGAGGCTGTCCAAAAAGTCTCTGTGTAACTCTGTGTCAACTCTGTGAACTCTGTGTTATTCTCTAAATTATTGTTGCACAGAGGATCACAGAGGAAACACAGAGGGCCACAGAGAAAAATAAGATCAACTTTCAAATTAACTGCTACTTTTTGGACAGCCTCCTTTACAATCCAATAATTGTCATTTCGAGCGAAGCGAAGCAATCTGTTCGGGTCTGATGAGTATTACCAAACAACTATCTAAAATAAAAATATGAACATAAATTTAAGCTTGCCCTAAATATTATAAATAAAAACATTATCTTTTAATTTTTGAATTATTTGGGTTCTTCAGGATGTTTATAACTTTGAAATTATAAATTATTAACTTCAAATTCTATAAGCTTTTAATATTTGACAAACAATATATAGCATATGAGCGACTACGGATTTCTTTCGATTTTACCTCCATTACTTGCCATAATCTTGGCTCTTAAAACCAAACAGGTATATATTTCACTAATTTTCGGAATTTGGCTGGCATGGCTGATAATGAGTGACTGGAATTTAATTCAGGGAACCATTGCTACTTTACAGGGATTGGTTGATGTATTTAAATCGCCCGGAAACACAAGCACTATTATGTTTAGTGCTTTGGTTGGTGCCTTACTTATATTTATTCAGTATTCCGGAGGTGTTAAGGGATTTACCAATCGAATTACAAAAATATTAGATCGATTTGAAGCAAAACAGACCGGGAGAAGCCGGATCATTATCCAACTTATTGCAGTATTAACCGGCCTTACTCTGTTTATAGAAACTAGTATAAATGCTTTAACGGTTGGTACCCTATACAGACCCTTATTCGATAAATTAAAAATTCCCCGGGAAAAACTAGCTTACATTGTTGATTCCTGTTCAGCACCATCTGCGGTATTAATTCCATTTAACGCCTGGGGAGCCTTTATTATGGGCTTATTAATCACCCAGGGCATTGATAATCCATTAATTACACTTGCATCATCGCTTAAATATAACTTTTATCCCGTCCTTACTATTGGCCTGGTTGTTTTAGTTATACTTTCCAAAAAAGATATTGGATCAATGGCCAGAGCCGAGAAACGAACCCGGGAAACAGGCAAACTATTAAACGACAATGCCAGGCCAATGATTTCTGACAACATTACCTCCTACGAAGCTAAGGAAGGAATAAAAATAAGAGCATTTAATATGATTATTCCTTTAGCGACTATGATTTTGATGATGCCTGTTAGTCTGGCATATACAGGCTGGGATCTGGTTGAGGGATATACATCGTTTGGCAAGCATGCACTAAAGGCCATTGGAATGGGATCGGGTTCCTCAGCCGTTTTATATTCGGTGGTAACTGCTTTGCTGGTAGCCATGATTCTGTACCGTTCTCAGAAAATTATGCGATCGGCAAAAATGATAGAGCTTATTTTAAAAGGCATTAGCGAGCTTATGCCCCTGGCGCTGTTAATGATGCTTGCTTTCGGAATAAGCAGTGCATGCAATGAACTGGGAACCGGGTTATATGTTGCCACCTGGTCAGAAAAATGGCTTTCCCCAGAATTTTTGCCTGCCATAATATTCGTTCTTAGCTCTTTTATCGCCTTCTCCACGGGAACATCCTGGGGTACATTTGCTATTATGATGTCCATTTCAATTCCTATGGCCACAGTTCATGAAGTGAATGTCTTTCTGGTAATTGCTGCCACAATGGGTGGCGGGGTTTTTGGAGATCATTGTTCACCCATTTCCGACACTACAATTATTTCTTCCATGTCATCAGCCTCAGACCATATTGACCATGTAAAAACTCAATTGCCTTATGCTTTGTTGACAGGAAGTATTACAGCTTTAATTTATTTAGTCTTAGGATTTTTAATCTGATAAATTTTTGAATTGAAATCTTATCTGTAGTAATAAACATAATTTAGGAAGGTATTTTTAAAATAGAGGCTTTTCCCAATTTCAGGTATTATTTTTTATGCTGCTATTCTGGATAGTTGACAATGAAAATAATTTTGAATTCAAATTGAAATTTCATAGAAATCAACTCTGGCTTTTAAGGCAGGATCATATACTGATCCGCCAGAGCAATCATTTATTCTGACTCCTTAAAAGCAGATTTTCATTTTAACAGTATGTTAATTTTTTGACTATTTTTATACTAGGTTTTATAAATCTGTATCCCTGTTTTCAAATTTCTTACAATTAGTATTAATAATGTCTGATCTACAATTCTTTAACCGACATTTTTGAAAAAAGCAGGGTGCAAAAAACGAGTAAAAAATAATGAACTTCAACGGAAAAAGAAAAACTGCCGCTATTGTGGATTTAAATCATATTAAAAAAAATCTGCAGGCCATAAAGAGTATTTCAGGAAATTCAAAAATTTGCGCCATAGTAAAAGCCAATGGATATGGACACGGAGCAAGTGTTATTTCAAATTTTATTGAAAAAACCGGTCTGATTAACAGTTTTGGAGTTGCAACCGTTGAAGAAGGTATTGAACTAAGGGAGGCGGGCGCAGTGGCTCCAATCTTATTGCTGGGTCCAAGCTTTAAAGATCAATTTGAAATTTCAATTATAAATAATCTTACCATTACCATTGTATGTTTGGAAGATGTTATTGAACTGAATAATGTTGCCATTACCTGCCAAAAGGAAGTAAAGGTGCATCTTAAAATAGATACCGGAATGGGAAGAATCGGAGCCGATCCTGACAGATTGGAACCTATTGTAAATGAATTAAAAAAGTCGACAAACATTCTTTTAGAAGGAGTATTTTCTCATTTTTCAGATTCATCAAACATTGAATATTCAAAATATCAGATAAACAGGTTCAAAACGGCAAGTAGTTTTCTTGAAAACACATTGGGGAGAACATTAATAAAGCACATGGCTAATAGCGGTGCCCTATTGAATATTCCCGATTCGTTTTTTGATATGGTTCGCCCGGGTATATTGTTATATGGTTATAAGCCGTTTAATAACTCAGTAACAAACAAAAACATTCATCCTTCCATGAAATTAAGGACGGAAATTTCGTTTATTAAACATGCAAAAAAAGGTACAACGATCTCATACGGCGCAAATACTTTCACAAAAGAAGATTGTTATATAGCTACAATTCCTGTGGGCTATGCCGATGGGATTTCGAGATCTATGTCTAATAAAATGAAGCTTAGGATTAACGGAAAGACTTATAATCAGATTGGTACAATTACTATGGATCAGATTATGATCAATTTAGGACAGGATTATTATAAACCGGGTACCGAAGTTTTAATTTTTGATTATGATTTTTACACGGTCAATGATTACGCAGAAACATCGAATACCATACCCTATGAAGTAACATGTGGTATCAGCAAAAGAGTCTTAAGATATTATGTAAAATAAATGTTATGATAACAATCCCATTATTTGAAGCTTGCGTTGCCGTTGGAGGCAGAGCTAATAAAAAAATCTCTCCTATCGATTATGTATTTGAAGTTACACAGAACTCCAGAGAGGTAAGAAGCGGAACTTTGTTTGTTGCTCTGAAGGGAAACCGCGCAGATGGACACGATTTTGTAAAAGAAGCTGAAAATTCAGGCGCTGTGGCCGCTGTGGTGGAATATGAAGTAAGTAATATAAATATCCCCCAGCTGATTGTTCCATCAACCGTGGAAGCTTTGGGAGATTTAGGCAGAATCTGGCGTGGCAGATTAAGTATTCCAGTGATTGCAGTTACCGGTAGTGTTGGAAAAACAAGCACTAAAGAGTTGATAGCTCACACCTTGGAAAGTAAATATAATACTCATAAAAGCCGGAAAAATTTCAATAATCAACTTGGTGTGCCCATTGAATTATTGCGTCTGGAAAGAAAGCACGAATGTTCAGTGGTTGAATTTGGTATGCGAAATTTAAATCAAATAAATTATCTGTCCAGAATTGCCCGACCTTCTTATGCAGCCATTACAAATATTGGAATGTCTCATATAGAAATGTTGAAAACCCGGGAGAATATCGCTATTGCTAAATCAGAAATACTAGAAGGAATGGATAGTGCAGGCGTGTTGATTCTGAACAGAGATGATGATTTTTTTAGTTTTATTAAAGAAAAGGCAAGATGCAAAGTTATTTCCTTTGGTACAAACAAAGAATCTGACGTAAGGATAAGTGATATACAATTATGTGAAGAGGCGCATCCTACTTTTCAACTGAACGGACTCTCCATAACCATGCATAATTGTGTTGGAAGATTCCATGCTTTTAATGCAGCTATTGCTTTTATAGTTGCCAGAGAAATGGGAATTAAGGAAGAGGACATAGCCGGTAAAATCTCAACTTTTATAACACCTGAGAAAAGAGGAGTAGTTTCATTCTTAAAAAACGGAGCCGTATTATTGGATAGTACCTACAGTGCTGCACCCGACTCTATTAAGGCATCGCTTGACACACTGTCGGAGCTAACCCGGAGAGGCAAACGAACCATAGCCGTAATTGGTGAAATGGTTGAATTGGGTTTACACAGTGAGGAAGCGCACAAGTTTATAGGAAATGAGATTGCCGAGTTAAAAGGAGGTATCGATATGCTTATTACCATTGGCGAATATGCCAAATTTATTGGAGAATCATCTAAAAACAAAAACTGGAACCATTTTAAGAATTCAAATTTAGCCGCAAAACACATGCTCGATTTGGTTAAAAGTGAAGATATAATTTTACTTCAAGGATCTAACAGCGTCAACCTCGAAATCGTAGTCGATGCCCTGGAGAAAAAGTTCGGCGTCTACGGAAAATAAAATTAATGTATGCAAATTAAAGACATCCAGGCTATAGCTGTTGTCTGTTAATCTTTCATTGGAATTCCATGGAAATAAAGCAATTATTGCTTAAACATTTTTACACTTTTCACCTGATTTTCAACAACAACATGAAACAGGTACATTCCTTGAGGAACATTGTTTCCATAACTATCTTTACCATTCCAGCTTACAAATCCATTTTCCAGTTCAAAATCTGAAAAAATCCTGATTCGCTTACCAAGCATATCGGTAACAAATGCTGTTGTTGGTTTGTCGAAATTGTTCCATTCAAATTTAATTTGGTCTGTGAACGGATTGGGATAAGCTGCGAGCTGCAAGGGCACATTTGAGAAATCAACGGCTGTTCCAATAAATTCTAATTTCAAATAATCAAGTATCCCCAATAGATTGGCATAGGCTGTTTTATCGTAGAATCCGGCCGATTCGCAATTCATATCTTCATAAGTTAAAGCCATTACATTTTCCTGGTGATTTTTCCACCACCAACTTTCCGGATATTGATCAGGTGTTCCTCCCGACCATGTTACCAAATAATCGTGTGGTTCAATACCTTCAATAAAATGACTTCTTACACCTTCTATAAAATCTTCTTCCAGTACAGTATACAAAACTGATGTTCCGTTTGCATGATGCTTAACGAAATAACGTTTACAAGCCACAGCAGAATGCATGTTCAATGCAATTTCAATAGGATTTTCTTTTAGCATTAAATCAATAAACCGGTTTCTTAAATGAAATACCTCTATTTCATTAACTGCTGCGCCCCAATTGCTTTCAATATCAATCCCATTTGCATTTTGACGCGAATATTCAAGTTCAACCCCATCGGGATTATACATAGGAATAATATGAAAAATGCAATTCTCGCGTAAAAAACTACCGAGTTCTGTATCACTTGAAAGAAAGTTAATCATTTGCTCTGTTACCCTAAACGACTGTATTTCACCCGGATGGGTTCTGGCATGAATATAAACTCTATGCTTTGAACTTTCGCTAACCAGAGGATTAGTAATGCTTAATTCATAAAGGTTTCTTTCTAAAGTGCTTTGTCCAATGGTTTGAATCTGTATAAATTCGCTCGCTTCCCATTTAGTGAGGTCAGAAAGCAAACTATCATAACTATAACCCCAATGGTCTCCATAAATATCAAGAAAGGCTTTTTTTCCAGGATCTACACCACATTTATTGTATTCATCATCAATTATCACCTGACCAAATGAGAGAACTGTTATAAAGGAAAGTACTGAAATTAGGTAAAATCTTTTATTCATAATAATTTGATTTTTTAACTATTGATTTGATATTATTGTTGATTCGAAGGGTCCCAAACTTCAATTAACCGGAATTTTCTTTGTATAAGGAAGAATTACAAATGTAAGCATTTTTGGAGGTTTAGTTTAATCTGGTCGATTTTTATTCTAATAAAATATCATTGATCCAGGTATTCAACATCCATATGATAGTCCCATTTATCGAAATAAAGATTCCCTCCTTTCCATTCCACCTCTCCCCGCTGAAAATCGTAAGGTTCGCTTCTGGGGTATATTTTAGCCGGGTATAAATTGCGGGCATAATCATCATTAACGATCAGCCGGTATGCATCAATTCCGTTGGCATAAAAATATTTTACATCGGCGTCGTCCGAATCTATCATAGAAAACGACATATCCACAGGAACCCATCCTATGCCTTCGAAATACACCTCAGCCCAATCGTGCAGATTTACTTCACCCGGATGCAACATCCAACCCGATTGCCATTTGGCAGGAATTCCTTTATACTTCGCCATAGTCATGAACAATAAGCTTTGCATTCCACAATCGCCATGTCTGTTCTCTAAAACATATTCAGGAATGTTATTGATAATACCATATTCAAGGGCACTTGCCCATGGAATAATATTGTCTATCCATGTATAAATTAAACGAACTGTAAGAAAAGGATTTTGCTCATCTCCTACTATGGAATCGGTAAGTTTTATAAGTTCTTCTGTAAATACAACATGAGGGTCTCTCCCGGCGGTGTGAAATTTATATAGCTCACTTTCTTTATTGTAGGGCACTATTTCTTCCGGATTAATACTAAACCACTGAGCTGCGGTTTTTATTCTGAAGCTAAGTTCAAAAGTAGTTGCTTCATCCTTTACAGCCACCTTTTCCATGTAAATGCTTCTTTGCAATTTTGAATTATCTGCTAAAATATATTCCTCACTACTTGCTGAAACAAATTCAATTTCAGGAAGTCTTTTTTCATGTATTCTGGGATAAGGCAACCAGCATCGGATAATCTCATTTTCGGGCACTACATTTGCATCCACAGTTAATTTATAATTTAAGTTGAATGACTTTTCATCCACCGTTTCATCGCCCTTCATTTTGGCAGCTTCAATAGCTTTAACCGCATTTTGCTTGCAAAAATCTCTCAAATTATTGTTTTGCTCACCATCAACAGCTATCCTTCGCGCTTCTTCCTTTGCATTTATCCTGAAAAAATTACGTCCGGCATTTTTAAAATATCTTCGTTCTCCATCAATTATTTTAAGCTCAAGAAAGTTTTGCTCTTCCCACTCACGCATGGTTTCTTTCTCTAAACCGGGATAATATTGACTCATATACTTAAACAATTCATCTTCAGTTTGTGAAAAATCCACCCTGATCCTATTCATTAAATCTTTCTGATAATTCCATTCGTATACTTCCTGTTCACTTATTGAGTTATCGGATAGGTATCTGTCAATAAGATTTTCAGCCAGTGTATAATTCCCTTTCTCAATTTCATTATTTATTTTTTCAGGGCTTATATTTTTATTTTTCATCCCTGATGGATGACAGGAATTTCCAATAATTAAAATTATAATGGAGAAGATAATTATGACTTTTTTCATTTTTAAATTTTTTAATCAATTGATTTACAGAGTTATTGCAAACAAAGTGGAGCAATCTTATAATGTTTAAGCAGCTTGCCGGGAAACATTGATATATTTTATTTATTAAGAAAATCCAGTATTTTGAGCATAATAAATTCCCTGTCCTTTTCATTCAAAATGGTCTCAAAAGGGAATCCAAAGGCAACAATCTTGTACGGCCCGCTATAGGAAACCGCAGCACTCATATTATTCTCGGTATATCTCAGCAATGTTTTTCCGGATGAATCGGATGGTACAATGGCATCGGGAGCTTCTACCGTATAAACAGAAGGATGATATTTTGTATTAAAACTGAAACGGTCATTCAGATTGTTAAAACAAGTGTCAACAAAATTAAATTCACCCACCCTGGAAGCATGGTTTGTTCTCCATTTAAATTTCAGGATGGTATCAGTCTGAGCCGACAAATCATTCTCTTTTATATCCGTTCCAATATGTGCCCCTGAGATAAATAAGCTTCCCCCCGACTTCAGATATTTATCAAAACTCTTTAACAAACCTTCGGGATAAACTTCGAACCGTTTGGTATTTTCATCTTTTGGATAAAAACTTGTTTTTTCTTCCCCTGCTAAATAATCAATGATCGGATAATTTTTTGTGTCAGGATTTTTATCAATAAACGACTCATCGCTTACCGAGACAAATGAAAATCCTGCTTTTTTTATTGCACTTCCGTGAACATAACAAAAATCGAAGGAATTGCCCGGTATAACAAAAGGTTCTTTATCGCTGAAACTTGCCCCATGACCCGGGGAATCGTCGTCGAGCCAGGGAGAATTCTTGTCGAAATCATATTGAGAACCTGTTGTATGGATATCAAAATGATCAGGAACGCCCTGGTCAACTATATCCATAAATCCGGCAAAATTACCCTGATCCATGTAGGCAGGCGTTCCAATACGGTCGAAACCGTTTATTATCATCACTTTAGATATTTCATTACTCACTTTGCAGGCTGATAATATTTCTGATGGAAAACTTTCGCCACCTTTATTTATAGCGGTAACTTTAAAACTATAAATCTGATCCTTCTCTATTTCCTTTAAGGAATATGTATTGTTTTTAATCAGCTGTCCGTTGTCAAAGTCACCTTCACCAATACGAGTATAAACCACATACTTTTCTGCAATGGCAGTGGGTTCCAGCGAATCAAGCTGAGGTTCCCAGCTTAAAGTAAATCCGTCTTTTTCATCCATTAAAACTTGAAAATGCTTTACCGGGAGAGGTTGAATTACATAATCATAATCATATTGAAATGAAAGAAATCGTACCATCCCTTTATAAATGGCACGACTCACATCAAATCGAAATTGTGGTTCAGCTCCAAAACGTGCATCAAGAAAATTCTGATGTGAGAATAATTCCAGCAACATAGCCGGAACGGTAGGTCGCCAGGCTTCACTATAATCCCGATCCCAAAGACCTCGTCTCACCCAGCTTGAGTCGTACTTAAACCTGAGATCGTTAACTATTTGGGATTGAATAATATCAGACAAATCGCGTGAAGCCATTTTAGATAATCCGGAAGGAAAATGACTGCTGTCTGTTTTAGTACTATAAATGGCAAGTGTTCCAATTACAGTGTCATTTTTGCTTATCCCCGCATCTGTATGAAAAGCCAGGGATAAATCGACAGGAATACCCAATCCCTTAACATTTCTATTTTTGGTAGGTCCGGATGGCGCACCGATTAAATAATCGAGCCATTCCCCACGACTTTGGTAATCATCGGCATAGTCATTCACTACCGTATCCTGAAGCTTCCAAACCAGTGTATCAGGAAATCCTGCATATTGCAAATAATACCGTGCTCCCTCCTGATACCTGGGCTTATGACTTGGTAAACCATTTCTTTCAATATTTCCCATTCCTCCTCCAAATCGCACCGCGTCAGCAGTTATTTTTAACTTTGATTTCCGGCTTTTACTGGATAGAACAAGCTTTGCTGTTTCAGGATTTAAGCCTTCCTTAAATTTAAACTTCCCTAAATAAATCCAGGTACTTCCTCCAATTTGCTGATTTACAGAAAACTCTGTTACACCACCCTCATGAAAAAGTATATAATTTGCATCATCAACATTTTCATCACTTGCAGAATAAGAAATATATACCGCATAAAAACCACTTTCAGGAATATCGGGTATCCATGAAATGGTGTTGGCTCCAGATTTATCGGAGGTAAATGACTGATAGGTTCCAAGTTTAAAGGGATTTTCATCAATATAAGGAGGATTTCCAATAGCAAAACCAGTATTGGGAAGAGAGTGACTTTCTGCGCTAAGATTTTCAATATACAGGCTCCTGTTTTGAGAAGCATCATTATCAACAATTACTTCGTTTATCTGCCAGTCTCTTTCCCGCGGAAGAAAAACATTAGCGCCAGCATTCTCTAACATGGGCACCAGATATTGCAGAGTATACGACATGGGATAAATATCTTCCACCGTTTGAAACAATCTGGCCCGCTGCCATTCCCAGCGGTGTAATTTTGACTCATAGTACCAGCCGTGACTATGCCAGAGGGCAATATTTTTATCCTTCAATCCGGAAGAAATACTATAAGGTTTAGAAATGTTTTCCACAATGGGAACCATTTTCTTTTTTTTGTTCGAGGGTATTCTTTCCGGATCGGGAGCTGTAAGCTTACTCCTGTTGTAATTAGGTATAAATTCCGAAAGCCTGATACTGTCGGCAAACAATTCCACCCTATAATTTCTAAATACTTCGGGTAAATAAAATCGTATTGAATCCTGAATAATCCCAATTAAATCTTCTCTTATGGGAGCAAAAGCTAAACGATTATCGAAATAAATCTCCAATAGATTTTCCTTGGTGATTGTAATAATCGTATCAATTTTGGTGGAATCCCGCTTATTATAGCCCGTTAAATATCTAAATGAATGGCCATTGATATAACTATTCGTAAATGAAGATACACTCGCATAAAGTAATGAATCATCTTCATTCATAGCGCTTTGGGCAGTAACTAAATTAAGGGGAAAGAAAATAACCAGAATTGTTAACAGGATGTATCTTTTGAATTTCATAGCTAATTTAGTAATTATTTTTTAGAGATAGTCAATTGACATTCAGAGTCATTGCGAGCGCAGCGCGGCAATCTTTTTACGTATTATATATTTTACCGGACAACAATAATTAAATAAAAAATAAACTTAAACTTTATGTTTAAATCGAGCAAATTATTTGTAATACAATTATGATTATTTATGATAGAATATTAATTTTAGTCTGTATTTAAGTGCAAGATAAAGTATATACTTTATATTATTACAATAGTGTCCGGTATAAGTATGAGATTGCCACGCTGCTCTCGCAATGACTCAATATACATTTGTTATAGTGTGTGCAGGACAACAATAATATTATTAGTCAGTTTCGATGAATTTTTCTTTGCAAGCTTACAATTTGTATGACATATTACTTTTATGCTTTTATATATGTATATATTTTTTTAATTTTACATTTGAGTAACTTTTTCCAGAGTGTTATCCGAATTAAATATACTTAGTATGAATATCAGACTATATAAATTGTTTTTAGTAATAGTATTGGGGCTTGCTCTCAATAGTTGCACAAGCAGAGATCAGAATCAATTAATTTCAAATATTGAAGCCTCACTCGATTCTCTGAAAAATATTTATGCTCCTGATACCAGGGTGGCCTGGTGGAATACATCGATTGAAGAATCAGGTGAACTGATACTGGTAAAAGCTGAAGTTGATAAAGAGGATGCCCGAAAAGATATAATTAAGACCTTGGAAAATAGTTATCATGGGATTGAAACGCAAATAATTTGTCTTCCTGAAATGGGAAACAGGCATCTTACAAATGGCTTAATCAATAATTCGGTGGCAAATTTACGATCGAATCCATGGCATAGCGCAGAAATTTCAACACAGGCATTGCTTGGCACTCCCATTAGAATTTTGAAAAATCAGGATGACTGGTATTTAATTCAGGTGCCTAATAAATATATTGCATGGACAGATTCCGATAATATTGTAAGTATTGATGAAAATGAATTAGCCATGTACAAGGAATCTGAAAAAGTAATTTACAACAATCAATATGGATTTTCATATTCAGAACCAAATACAAATTCTCAGGTTGTGTCTGATTTAGCTATCGGTTGTATTTTACCGGTTACAGGAAATGCAGGTCTTTTTTATAAGGTTCAATATCCCGATAAGCGCGAAGCCTATGTAAAAAAATCAGAAGTTGTGGATGCAAACCTTATATTCAATAAATCATTAAATGAAGATGAACTGGTTAAAACAGCCATGAAGTTTATGGGCATACCTTATTTATGGGGCGGCACATCGTCAAAAGCTATTGACTGTAGTGGTTTTACTTCAACAATTTACTACCTTAACGGAGTTGTATTGCAACGAGATGCATCCCAGCAAACCAAATATGGAAATGAAATTAGTACAAATCCTGATTTTTCAGGATTAGTGGCAGGTGATCTTTTATTTTTTGGCCGTAAATCGACAGACTCGACCACAGAAAAAGTAACTCATGTTGGAATGTATATCGGCAACACCGAATTTATTCATGCTTCAGGCAGGGTAAAAATTAACAGCTTAGACAGTACTCGTGAGAACTATGCCGAAAGGTACATTCACCGCTTTGTCAGATCGGTTCGAATCAGTGGAGAAAATGAAAGTTTCGGCATACAAAAAATTACTAACAACGATTTTTACAAGGAAATAATATCGAATTAAAATGCAATTTAAAAGAAGAGATTTTGTTAAAACACTTGGAGTAGCTTCCGCTGCCTCCCTATTTCCGATAGTTACCGGCGGATGTTCTTCTCCCAAGGTCATAAAGAATGGGAAAATGAAGCTTAGTTTCAGAGCTTATGATTTACAGCTGACTCATACTTTTACTGTTGCCGGATTCTCGAGAAATACCACCCCGGTAATTCTTACAGAAATTGAATACGAGGGTTTGGTTGGTTATGGTGAAGCATCTATGCCTCCTTATTTAGGTGAGTCTCAGGAAAGTGTTACAAAATTCCTTACTAAAGTAAAACTCGATCAGTTTAACGATCCCTTCAGAGTAGATGATATTTTAACTTATGTTGATTCAATCGATATAAATAATCGTGCTGCCAAAGCCTGCATCGATATTGCCTTACACGATCTTATCGGAAAAATTGTTAATCAGCCTCTTTACAAACTGTGGGGTTTAAATCCAGCTAAAACTCCATTAACCTCCTTCACTATTGGCATAGACACACCCGATGTTGTTCGTTTGAAAACAGAGGAAGCCAGCCGTTTCAGGATTTTAAAAGTAAAACTGGGAGGTGGAAATGACAAGGAAATGATAAATACCGTTCGTTCGGTTACCGATGTTCCTTTGTATGTGGATGTTAATCAGGGTTGGAAAGATAAAAACCTTGCCCTGGAGATGTGCCATTGGTTAAAAGAGCAAGGAATACAATTTGTGGAACAGCCTATGCCCAAAGAACAGATAGATGATATGGCCTGGCTTACTGAAAATAGTCCTTTACCTACTATTGCCGACGAGGCCTTTCAACGCTTACAGGATATAGCTAAATTTAAGGGCGTTTATTCAGGAATCAACATTAAACTAATGAAAAGCACGGGTTTAAGGGAAGCACACAAAATGATTACGGTGGCCAGAGCATTGGATATGAAGGTAATGATAGGTTGTATGACGGAAACATCCTGCGCTGTTTCTGCTGCAGCACAACTTTCACCCTTGGTTGACTGGGCAGATCTCGACGGGAATCTTCTCATTGACAACGATTTATACGAAGGTATTAAAATTATTGACGGGAAAGTCACTCTAAATGAATTACCCGGAATAGGTATACGAGTAATCTAAATATTAATCATCAACTAAAACAGCCATATTATGAAAAAAGGACTATTATTTATTTTATTTATCTGGTTTGGTTTGTATTCCACAGCTCAGATTGAAATCAGTGGGCGGATTACTGATTCTAATTCCGGTAATTCAATGCCGGGAGCAACAGTTTCAATAAGGGGTACAAATACCGGAACCATTGCAGATTTAGATGGTAAATACAGTATTACCGCAAGAACTGAAAATGATGTACTTATTGTTAGTTTTCTGGGTTATTTAACTCAAAATATAACTATTGGCTCACAGAGAACCATTAATGTAGCTCTTGTTCAGAATATTACCGAAATAGATGATGTTGTGGTAACAGCATTAGGTATTAAGCGGGAAAAGAAGGCTTTGGGATATGCTGTACAGGATGTTAGTGGCGATGAAGTTTCAGAAACAAATCCAACGAATATTGTAAGTGCCTTAACAGGTAAAATTGCAGGTGTGGAGATTATTACCTCATCCGGTCAGGTTGGTGCATCTTCAACCATAAAAATAAGAGGTAACAAATCCTTTTTTGGTTCAACCCAACCCTTATTTGTGGTGGATGGAACCCCAATAATGAATGGCATTTCTTCGGCAAGAGATAATACTACAGCCACCGATTTTGGAAACGGGGCAATGGATATTGATCCTGCAAATATTGAGAGCATTTCCGTACTTAAAGGTGCAAGTGCCACAGCTCTTTATGGAAGCCGGGCTGCTGATGGTGTAATTATGATAACCACAAAAAAAGGGGCTAGCCGAAAAGGTATTGGTGTAGATTTTACTACTTCGGTGGCATTCGATAATGTTTATATTATGCCTAATTATCAGAACGAATATGGCCAGGGTAATAATGGAAGTGAATACGTCTGGAAAAATGATGCTACCTATGGTGATTCCACCTATCAGGCTTTCCATGATGCACGAGAATTTAAATGGGATCTGAATGGTACCGGAAGGCACATGAATATGGATGAAAGCTGGGGTTCGAGGCTGGATGTTGGCCTTATGGTACCGCAAATGGATTCTCCACTTGATGAAAATGGAAAAGTAATTCCTACCCCATGGATTTCAAGACCTGATAATGTTAAGAGTTTTTATGAAACAGGGGTCACCTATAACAATAATGTCGCCTTAACAGCTGGCAATGAGGCTGCAACCGGACGACTGACTTTCAGCAATGTAACGCAAAAAGGGGTTTCCCCAAATACAGATCAGGTAAAGACCAATTTAGGCCTGAACACTAATTTTAAAATAAATAACAAGCTTTCTTTCGACGCGAACATAAATTATGCTGAGCTCAGCAATGACAACCTTCCTCAACAAGGAAATTCGATGCGTAATCCTTTGCTCGAATTTAACTCCTGGTTTGGGCGGAACGTGAATATGGATTATTTAAAACAACATTATGATGAAATTGTACTTTATAATGGGGAAAAATGGGCAAATAACTGGGTTTTCTGGGAGAATCAACATCCTAATCCTTATTGGAATGCATACAAAAATACCATGTCGCGTGAACGGAAACGGGTTTTTGGTAATGTAGCTTTAAATTACGACATAATGGAAGGCGTTAAATTAACTACACGTTTTGGAACCGATTTCTTTAACGAACACAGAAAATATATTTTTCATAAGTATTCCCGCGACTGGACCCCATCCTACATGGATGCTGTAAATGGAACATTTTGGGAACAATACCGACTTGAAAGTGAATCGAATGCTGATATAATGTTACAAATAGACAGAGATTTAAATGAAAATTTTTCAATAACGTCTATCTTCGGAGCCAACTATCGTCAGGCATACGATCAAATTGCTGAAACCACAGGTCTTAATCTGGTGGTGCCTGATTTCTTTGCCACATCAAATTTTGAAGGTGAACCAGAGGTTTCATTCCTGAAATACAAAAACGTAACACAATCTGCTTATGGATCTGTTAACATTGCTTTCAAAAGGTATTTGTTCACAGAATTTTCATATCGTCAGGACTGGAATTCAACACTTCCTGAAGGAAACTGGAGCTTTCCTTATCCTGCCCTAAATATCGGATTCATTTTCACTGATGCGTTGAAAATTGAATCCCCCGTACTAAGCTATGGTAAATTAAGGGCTGGTATTGCAAAAGTTGGGGATGGAACCAGTGCCTATCAGCTTTCTCCTGTTTTTTATGATCAGGGGGCAACAGCCTTTAAGGGTGTAAATTTATTTGGTGTACAAGCTAGTATACCTCCATATAATTTAAAACCAGAAATGACCAGCAGTAAAGAGTTTGGGCTCGAAATGAAGTTTCTTGATAACCGTTTAGGTTTTGATGTTACTTATTATGATGCGGTTACCGATAATCAGATACTTAGCGTTGCCGTTCCATATTCTTCCGGCTTTAGTTCCTGGACAAAAAATGCCGGTAGTATTCAGAACAAAGGTGTGGAAGTGCAATTTTATGCCGCACCAGTGGAAAGTAAAAGTGGATTTAACTGGGATGTTAATGTAAACTGGTCTACAAACTCAAATAAAGTTCTCGAGCTTGAAGGTGATATGGAAGCTTTATATATCGCTACCATGTACAGTAACTACAATATGGAGCTCTATGCATTTCCCGGCGATGAATGGGGTGCTATTTACGGAACCACCTTCAAAAGAAATGAAGATGGGGATGTTCTTATTGGTAGTAATGGAATTCCGAGAACCACACCTGATCGCGATACTTTAGGATATGTAAATCCCGATTGGATTGGAGGTATCAGAAACACCTTCAGTTATAAAGGTTTTTATTTAACCGCTTTGGTCGATTTCCGTAAAGGAGGTGATATTTTTAGCGTTACTAAATCTGTGGGCCAGAAAGCAGGTATTTTACAGTCGACAGTCGAAGGCGGAATTCGCGAAGACGGAATGATTGCTGATGGAGTTTATGAGGATGGGGCTTTAGTTGATCTTAACGGTGACGGTGTAAAAGAGGATGCCTCCGGACTGCCTAACCAGACAGTGGTATCGGCAAAAGATTACTGGAGTGTTTCAAGAGACTGGGGAGAGTTAGCTGTTGTTGATGGAAGTTTTATCAAACTAAGGGAAGTAATGCTGTCATACCGAATACCGAACTCTTTTACCAAAAAATTCTTAATACAGGATGCTACCATTTCTGCCTACAGTCATAATGTTGCATTATTGTACACGCATAAAAGCAACGATGTACATATTGATCCTGAAGTATCATCGGGAGGAACCATATCAGGTGCGGCTACAGAATCGTACCAGTTACCTCCTACCAGATCCATTGGATTTAAACTAAACTTTAAATTTTAAAAAAGAAAATCATGAAGAAAATATATTTATTACTATCGATAGCTTCTCTTTTTCTTTTTGCAACATGCACGAAGAATTTTGAAGAAATAAATACAAATCCAAACTACCCTGATATTGCCCCATCAAGCAATGTCTTTGCATACGTTGTTCAAAGAACCACAGGTCTTTTTGGGAGTACAGAAATGACATTCCCTGCATCCTATGTAGGTCATATATCTCAGGGATTATATCCCGATGAGACCCGATATATCGGTGAATCACCTTCTATTTGGAGTAGCGTTTACAGAACGATTATGGCAAACCTGAATTTTGTTATAAAAGAGGCAGAAGATGAGGGAAACAACAATATGCTGGCTGCTTCATTAGTATTAAAAGTGTATGTAATGCAAATGATTGTTGATGCATACGGTCCTGTGCCTTA
>JAIOZL010000018.1 GCA_021740645.1 Bacteroidales bacterium | reverse complement strand
TTGCCTTTTAGTATAATTACCGGTGCTAAGTTCGGCTAAAACTTTCAACTTGAAAGCTTCACTGTAACGTCTTAAAACTTGATCATTTTTATACATATCTACATCATTTTGTGTAGACATTTTTTAGGACGGGTCAAAACCTGGTATAACTATGGGGGTGCGACCTATAATATTCTGACTGATATTATTGTGGCAAAGCAAAATTCCAAAGTAAGTCTAACTATTGAACCAGGAACAGTTGTAAAAGCTGATACTTCAGCAATGTTACAAATTGCCCAATATGTTTATTACCTGAAGCAATATGGAGGAGAACTCATAGCTGAAGGTACGGCCGACAGCCTGATCACATTTACTTCAAGAAACGGATTAATCGGAGGTTGGGATGGAATCTATTTCCATTATAATAGTGACAATTTCGGATCATCTTCTTCGCTAAAATATTGCCTGATTACAAATGGAAAAAATTACAATATCAAATCAGAGGGTTCCGCCGAACCGCGCATGGACAATTGTACTATAAATAATTCGGATGGTTATGATGTTTTTGCAGCTGCACCAAATGATGTTCAGTATGCTACCAATTCAAATACGACAATTTATGTAGGAGGAGGAACTCAAAGTATTAATAAAACCTGGTATAATTTCAGCGGTGGTAATTATGTTCTGGTTGGAGATATGATTATAGCCAAACAAAACGATACCGTGAGGTTGACTATTGAACCTGGAAATACTGTTTTAGTTGACACTTCAGTTAACATACAAGTAGGGCAATATGTTTACTACCTTAATGAATATGGTGGTGAAATATATGCCGTTGGAACACCAGATAGTATCATTACAATAACCTCATTAAATGGTCAGGTTGGAGGTTGGGATGGTATATACTTCCATTACAATAGCGATTCGTTTGGTTCGAACTCACTGTTCGATTATTGTTTGATTGAAAATGGATCAGACTATAATATTCGATGTGAAAATACAATTGAACCCCGAATTAAAAATTCAACTATAGTCAACGCCGCCGGATATGATATAGAAGCCATGAATCCGAACAGTGTCCCTACAATAACCAATACTAATTCTACAGTTTATGTCAATGGAGGCACTCAAAGTATTGACAGGACCTGGCACAATTTCGGTGGTGATTACATTGTACTTGGACAGGTCGTGGTGGCTAAACAAAATTCTTTTGTTACCCTAACTGTTCAACCAGGTGTTAATGTAAAATTTGATGTGGGAGCCAGAATACAATTAGGTAATTATCTTTACTACCTGAACTACTTCGGGGGTGAAATAATAGCCGACGGAACCTATGATAGTATTATCAGATTTGAACCCTGGAATAATACTCCGGGTGGTTGGCTTGGTTTTTATTTCCATGAAAACGCAGATAACTTTGGCGCACAATCTTCTTTTAAATATTGTGTGATAGAAGGAGCAACTACCAATAACCTCAATGCAAACCTGACAAATGCAATATATTTCGACCATGTTGCTTTTTCCAATTCGGGTGAAAATGGAATATACTTAGAAAGTTCTTCTCCGTATTTAAAATTATGCCAGGTAATAAACAATGATTCTGTGGGAATTAAGCTTGTAGGTAACAGCCAGCCAGTGATAGGCGACACTCTGGGTTTTGGATGCGATTTATTTGGTAATGGTAATTACGACGTTTACAATGGTACTGATAAATTTATTCATGCTAAAAATAATTACTGGAATTCAACAGATAGTGCAACAATAGCTAGCCGAATCTATGATTATTATAATAATACTTCTTTGGGGATTGTTGAATTTATGCCTCCTTCACCTACCTCATTTTTCAGCAATAATCCTCCGGAAGATTTTAACTTAACAAGCCTGGCCAATTTTGAAGTGACCTCTAACCTATCACCTGAATTCACCTGGGAAATACCCGTTGATCCAAATGCTGATCCTGTCGGTTATTATTTTTATTACACTTCGGATTCGACCTGGGCATCGAATATTGTTCCAAGCCAGCTCCTGACATCAAACACCTACACAATCCCTGAAACATTAATTGGAGGTTCGTGGTATTGGTGGAAAGTAAAAGCCACTGATGGGTACCTTTCTAATTATAGCGATCAAACCTGGAGGTTTGCATGCAGTCTCCCTCCTACTACCCCTATTCTTGCTGTTCCTGCAAATGGTGCGAATATGCGAGACGATGATTTTCTGGTTTGGTATTTATCCTCTGATCCTGATACTGGTGACCACGTAAGCCATTATCATTTGCAAGTTGACGATGATCCAGGCTTTCTGTCTCCGGAGATAGATATGAATAATATTACAACAAGTGGTAAATCATCATCCATAATACTTCAAATCAACGAATTGCCAGGGCATGAAAATCTTGAAAATAAGATTTACTATTGGAGAGTAAGCGCTATCGATGGATTTGGCATTGAAAGTAATTTCTCAGATGGCTCCAACTATTTCCAGTACTTGCTTGATGTTGAAGTTAAACTTTTCCTTGAAGGCCCTTTTAATGGTATTGATATGGATGCTACTTTAAATGGGTTTGGGTTTTTGCCACTTGCCCAGCCTTATAATCAATCCCCCTGGAATTATTATGAATATGAGTTTGTATCAAGTATTCCTGGGAATAATATTGTCGACTGGGTTTTAATCGAACTTAGAAACACCTCGGGGAATGCAGCTACTGCCACAAACATTATATACCGAAAATCAGCATTCGTGCAAAGTAATGGAAGCCTTGTCGACCTATCTGGTTCATCATTACTCGAATTCCCCGTTTCCTTCGATGATCATGTTTTTTTAGCAATTTATCACAGAAATCACTTAGGAATAATTTCAGGACTGGAATTAATTCCTGCGAATGGAAAATACACATATGATTTTACCACTGGACAGGAAAAGGTTTATGGAGGGACTGCAGGATACAAAGAAATTACTCCTGGCGTGTGGGGTATGGTTGCAGCAGATGCTAATGCAGATGGTTCAGTGGATACAAATGACAAACTGAGCGGATGGTCGCCTGATGCAGGGAGTAGTGGATATTTAAACACAGATTTTAATCTGGATGGTCAAACAGACAATATAGATAAAAATGATAGTTGGCTATATAACTTTGGTAAACTAAGCCAGATTCCTGAATAATCGTTCACAATATTTCTTAAAGCCCGTAAGTGAAATATCATTTACGGGTTTTTATTTAGGTGTATTTCAAAAGTCATTGGATTAAATCAGTTTTTTTAGATTAGGTTTATGACTTTTAATTCAAAAAAAAATATTATTTTCACATCAGATAACTAATTCCAATGCCAGGTTTTTTTCGGCAAATAAAAGATTATTTCGGATTTTCCCGTACTGAAGTGAACGGGATGTACTTCCTTTGCGTCCTTATCTTTTTGCTTATCCTGGTCAATATTTTTGCACCCTATTTCATCAAACATAAACCTGTTAACCAACAAGCATTTACTGAATGGGTGAGTAATAGCGAATTGATGAAATCCCAAAAACCAAATTCAGAAACAGCACAAACAGATAAGATTGCAATGAATAATGAAGATGAAAAAAAATTAACCCCATTCTACTTTGACCCTAACAATCTTCCTGTGGAGATATGGGTAAAAATGGGCCTTTCTGAATCTCAAATAAAAGTGATCAAAAATTATGAGGCCAAAGGGGGCCATTTTAAAAAGCCTGAGGATCTGGAAAAAATTTATTCAATTAGCGCAGAGGAGTATAAAATATTGAAACCTTTCATCCAGATTACTGAAACACCCGTTGAAAATGAAAAACAAGAAATTGAATTAAATCTCTTTGCCTTTGATCCAAATAAAATCAGCAGGGAGGAATTTGAATCATTGGGTCTGGAGCCTGGCCTGATTGATATAATTTTGAATTACAGAAACAAAGGAGGTCTCTTTAAGGGAAAAAGTGATTTTGCTAAAATCTATGGATTGTCAGAGGAGCTATATATAAAACTTGAACCTTATATATCTATCGCTTCAGACACCCTTCCAAATATTGATCTTACGGCTAAAATTCCATCCTTATTAATAAATATTAATACCGCTGATACACTTGACTTACAACAATTACCGGGAATAGGTCCATCCTTTGCTCAAAAGATTGTGAAATACAGGGAATTACTCGGTGGATATTATTCTTCAGATCAGCTTTTGGAAGTTTACGGTATGGATAGCCTGCGTTTTACTAAGCTTTCTAAAAATATTTTTTGTACAGGAGAAATCCGGCAAATAAATATCAATACGGCCACAATAAAAGAGATGATCAAACATCCGTATATAGAGTATTACCTTGCCAAGTCAATTATAACTCATAGGCAGACTTCCGGTAAATATGTTAACTTACATTCCCTGCTCGATAACAATCTTGTATATCCTGAATTATTTCAAAAAATCAGTCCTTATTTATGTATTGAAAAATAATTTTAGTCAATATTTTCAGATAGGGGCAAGAAATAAAACTTAAAAAACGTCTTAGTCAGTAAACCAAATAAGTACAAATACTGTCAGGTTTAGTAAATAAAGTTGAACTTTATTCGCTCGAAATAAAAATTTATCTGTTTCGTTAATGATTGGAATCATTATCTTTGCGACTAAATTTAAGATACAGGGTTTATGAATTATATAAAATACTTATTGATTTCCCTCTTGTTTTTTCCAGCCATCACAACATTGGCACAACGTGATTTCATTTCAGCTGCCGATAGGGATTTTGAAGATCAAAAGTATGCGATAGCAATTGATAAATACAAAAAGGCCTATTCGAAAACCAATGACCGGGACGAAAAAAACAGGATACGGTTTCAAATGGCTGAAAGTTATCGATTAATGAATAATACCAAAAGAGCTGAAATTTATTATAAAGGTTTATACCGTACAAAATATTATAAAAAAGAGCCTGTTGTGTTGTTGCATTATGCCAATATGCTTAAATCCAATGAAAAATATGATGAGGCCATCCCCTATTTTGATGAATATATAAAACTCAGGGCGGATGACCCGCGCGGACCCGATGGTCTTAAAAGTTGTATGTTGCAGAAAGAATGGTTTGAAAATCCGACCAATCACCAGATTACAAATGTTAAAACGATTAATTCCAGGGAAGATGATTTTGCGCCGGCTTTTATGAGTGATAATTTTAATGCACTTCTTTTTACTTCTAACAGGGAAGGCTCCACAGGGAAAGATGCGGATGAATGGACTGGCAAAAACTTCACTGATTTGTACCAAACCCGACAGGACAGGAAAGGCTCATGGAGTGTGCCTGATCTGCTTGACACTGAAGAAAAGATCAATACAGAAACCAATGAAGGAATTGCTCAGATGAACAGTTCATTCACCACTTTATATTTCACCCGTTGTGGTAATGAAAAGAATGCACAGTCGGGTTGCCATATATACAAGTCAAAAAAGACCGGAAGGAATTTTAGTGATGCAGAAATTGTCCCACTTGGAGGAGACAGCACTTCAGCAATCGGGCACCCTACCCTTTCAGAAGATGAAAAAACTATCATTTTTGCTGCGGATTTTGAAGGTGGATACGGAGGAAAAGACCTATGGTATGCAACACGCAAATCCACGGCTGATGATTTTGGAATGCCAAAAAATATGGGTCCTGCAATAAATACCGTTCAGGACGAATTATTTCCTTTTTTAAGAAATGATACTGTTTTATATTTTTCTTCTAACGGACACATCGGGATGGGCTTGCTTGATATTTTCAAGACCACCTTTTCGAACGATTCATGGGGGGTACCACAAAACCTGAAATATCCTGTGAATACGAATGCAGATGACTATGCTATAATTTTTAATCCCAATTCGGAAGAAGAAGGATTTTTTACTTCCAGCCGTAAAATGAATGGATTGGAGCGAAACAAAGGGGGCGATGACATATATTACTTTATAATTCCACCTCTTGAGTTTACCCTAAGTGGAGTAGTAAAAGACGATAGGTCATTGCAATATCTTGAGGGAGCAGAAGTAAGGATGGTTGGTTCAGACGGATCATCTATAGTTACCACCACTAACTCCATCGGAAGATATGAATTTTCAAAAGAACAATTCCTTCCAAAAACCACATATGAACTTGCAATTTCAAAGGACAACTATTTCAGCAGCACAGGATCTGAAACTACTGTAGGGGTTGAAAAAAGCAGGGATTTCGTACTGGATTTCACCCTTAAACCTATTCCTAAAAAACCTATTGTTTTACCAGAAATTCTTTATGACCTTGCGAAATGGGATCTCAAACCTCAATACCAGGATTCATTACAGGGACTAATTAAAACACTTGATGACAACCCCAGGATGGTCGTAGAACTTGCTTCCCACACCGATGCCAGGGATACGGATGAAAGAAACGATATCCTTTCTCAGCGTCGAGCACAATCTGTGGTTGATTATTTGATTTTACGTGGGATTGACCCCGACAGACTAGTAGCTAAGGGATACGGTGAAAGGGCTCCAAGGGAATTGTTAAAGGATTACTATTTGAATGGTATTGCTGTCCTGGATTCCGGGAATGTATTAACCGAAGAATTTATCAATAAACTTAAAGATACCGAACAAAAAGAATTTGCTCATCAGTTAAACCGTCGTACTGAATTTTCAGTTTTGCGAAATGACTTTGTTCCTAAGGAGCGTCTTGACACAGTTGTCGTTCCGGTAGCACGAAAGATCAATATTGTTATTAATCCTGAGCTGGAAGAGAGTTATGCGAACCTGATTAAGGATGCTGATGGCCGATTTGGAGTCAGGTGTGAAGTGAATGGATATCCTATAAACGTTTATATCGATAAAAGCCTTCGTGAACCTGCCATTTGCCTTGCTGACGCATTAAGTTTACTTCGTGAAGGTGCTATAGGCAAAGATGACTTCGCCGGCGATCCACTGGAAATCCTTGCTGATGCCTCTATTCAGGACAAAGCTTATTTTCTTATTGAAGAAATAAAAATTGAAAAGAACTATATCACCATGATTGAGGTGATGGTCAACCATAAACTTGAACGAGGTTTTTATCTTGACGAAGCCACCTTCTCACAAATTGGCAATTATAAAATTGATGAAGAAAACAACAAAATGATCTTCGAACAATAATTGCTATCCAATCCGATGCCTGCTGATAGCAAATATAATCAACGTGGAGTCTCCGCTTCAAAAGAGGATGTGCATGCAGCAATCAAAAACATAAGTAAAGGTTTATATCCGAATGCTTTTTGTAAAGTAATCCCCGATCTGATTGGGAACGATGAGGCATATTGCAACATAATGCATGCCGATGGTGCCGGAACAAAATCTTCTCTTGCTTATTTGTATTGGAAAGAAACCGGTGATCTGTCCGTATGGAAAGGTATCGCTCAGGATGCCATTGTAATGAACCTTGACGATTTATTGTGTGTTGGTGTATACGACAATATTCTTATTTCATCAACAATAGGCCGCAATAAAAAACTCATTCCTGGTGAAGTGATCGCTGCAATTATTAATGGAACTGAAGAAATATTGCAGCTATTACGTGATTTGGGAGTCGGGATATATTCTACAGGTGGAGAAACAGCAGATGTGGGCGACCTGGTAAGGACCATTATTGTAGATTCCACTGTGACTGCCAGGCCCAAAAGAAAGGATATTATTGAAAACAATATTCAACCTGGTGATGTAATTGTTGGCCTGGCTTCGTATGGACAGGCTACCTATGAAGCAGAATATAATGGAGGGATGGGAAGTAATGGTCTCACTTCAGCAAGGCATGATGTTTTTAATAAGGTCTATGCGCAAAAATTCCCTGAAAGTTTCGATAAGAGTATTCCTGAAAACCTGGTTTTTTCTGGCTCGAAGAAACTAACTGATCCTACCGGAATTCAGGGAGTAGATATTGGTAAATTGGTACTTTCCCCTACCCGTACATACGCGCCGGTGGTTAAGTCTATTTTAGAAAAGTACCGTGCAAATATTCATGGTATTATCCACTGCAGCGGAGGGGCTCAGACTAAAGTCGGGCATTTTATTGAAAAGATCCATGTGATAAAAAATAATATGTTTGAACTTCCCCCTCTCTTTCAATTAATTCAAAAAGAATCAGGAACGAGTTGGCAGGAGATGTACCAGGTGTATAATATGGGCCACAGGATGGAATTTTACATACCGGGAAATATTGCCTCTGAGTTAATTAGAGTTGCCGCTTCATTTAATATAGATGCCAAAATTATTGGGTATTGTGAATATGCTGACAAAAAACAAGTTAGCATCCATTCTGAATTTGGTGAGTTTAACTACTAAGCAAATCCTCTTCTGATTCGGGTTTTCTCATTTTTAAAAGTTCATAAACGATAACTCCCCATATGACAATACACGGCAATGCTTTAAGAGCGTAGGGAATTATTATTTCATTTCGAATAAAGGGGGGAAATATATCTGTAGGAGATAAACTCGTTAAGATAAAAGCAAAAAGCAGAAGGAGAGTCTTCATCCACGATTTTTCACCAGAAAATCCCCAAATAGCCACACCACTTATCGCAATAATATAGGTGGGAGATTCTGCTTTATGGTTAAATATCACCATCCATATCAACAGCATCGAAAGCATCGAGAAACGAAATTTCTTCGATTTATATTGATTGATCAATAATAGAGGTAGTAATAGGAAAAATAGTCCAGCGCTTAATACTATTAGCTTATTAAAAGTTATGCTTAAAATTGATTGCATTAGCCCCATAACCGATGTCCCAACAGATGCAGAATGATCTGATATTAGAAGTTGATACCAGTTGCTGTATTGTTCGGCCAATTGGCTAAATGGAAGAAGAATCAGCGGAAGAATGAATAAAATCACGGCCCACATAAAGCTGTAACCCACCGATCTGGTTTTATTAGGATACAATAAAAGCAGGAGAAAAAACACAGCTCCGAAAATTTTGATAAAAACCGTAAGTACAATGTATAATGAAGCAGTGAAATATTGGTTTTTTTCAAAGCCCGAAAAAGACAATAAAAGCAAGCCGGCCATCAATCCATTACTTTGTTGATTTTGAAGGGAAGTCATAAATTCAATGGACAGGAAAAGCAACATATAAATTTTTTGGTTTTCCTGAAAATTGGGCAGACTTCTGATACCAAGAAACAGCACATAAGCATTCAGAAAATTCCATAAAATAATTCCGATAGAATCAGGAATAAGCTGGAAAAAACCAAACAACAGAGCGAATGTGGGGCTATATTTATACAAATCAAAGTGCTCATTGGGAAAAGGCAGATACAGATTTTGGTTTTCGATTAGGTGAATGAAACTATACTTAAAAATCAAAAAGTTGTTATAATGGGTATACGCAATATCATTGAAAAATTTTGTTCCGAGAAAATAGGATTGCAGGCTTGCGAACAACACAAAAACGAGATAAAGTATCAATACAAAATTGTATGACAGGATAAGCTTTTTTACCCCTTTCAACTTCCCATGCCTCATTTACTTTCCTTTTCAGGTTTATTGAGCATAATTATAGCAAATATCATAACGGCTGCTGCAATCCATTGTATCCAATTCAGTACCTTTCCGTGAAAAATATAGTCAAAGAAAACAGCGGAGATGGGAAAAAACAATTCACACATAGTAGCCAGCATTGCCCTTATTCTGATTAGGCCATAATAATATAAAAAAATAGCCCCTGAGCCTGTGGTAAACCCGATGATGATAAAAAACATCCAATTATCATTGGTGACCTCTCCAAATTGCATGACCTTACCGCTTAATATTACAACTAATAGTAATATTATGGTAGTAAAACCATAACGAAAGAAAGTACCCGTATGAAAGGAATATTTTAACAAGATTTTTTTACTGAAAACTGTGGAACTGCCAAATGAAAATGCCGCCAAGAGGGCGTATAATGAAGCATAGATACTTTGTTTATCCGTTTGCATGTTCGGTAGATTATATCCAAATACCAGAAAATAACTCGCCGTAATAGCCAAAAGAGCCCAGGTTATAAATCTCTTTTTAAGTTTTTCCTTTAATATTATGGCAGCTAAAGCAATCGAAAATACTGGTTGTAACTTCTGAAGCAGGACAACCACCGAAAGTTCCTGAAAATTCACAAGGAACAAAGCTTTTACTATAGCAGAGGTTCCTATTACTCCACCAAACAATGCAATCAGAAAGAAAGTAAAGGTATCCCCTTTAGAAAACTGCCGGAGGTGCCGGTATTCTTTGAACAAAAATATGTTCATGATAACAAAGGGGATCAGGTGCAATACAAAAACAACAAAAAGCACATCAAGGTTGTATAACCTGGGGGTGAGAACGATCCCATCAAAGCCCCATAAAATAGACGCAAAACTTACCGCAACTGCACCAATAATCTTTATTTTACGATCCATTAAAACAATACTTCAACAAATTAATATTTCCCATTTGGTTCATTGCCTGCAAATGTAATCTGAATATTTTTATTGGTACATATAAACTTCAAATTAGTAATTTGACTAAAAGATAAGTTACTAATAACTTGCTATTCAGCATTTTTTTTATTACATTTATAGCCACAATACCAAAAACTCCGGAACATGAAACTGCCGATTTCACTCACTATTCTTGTTCTTTGTTGCTCCATATCCATTTCTATAACACATGGTCAATCAGAGCAAACAGCCTGGAAAACCAACCCAGAAATTGTAGACGGAAGTTTCAACCAGGCCAATAATTCCTCCACATCCTCCAACTCCTCTTCAAGCCATTATAACATCTATTTTAATCCCGGGGAGGAGGCAAGCCCGTATTTATTTGAAGAATGGAAAGAAGGCTCACTAACTTTAAAGGATAAAACTCTTCTCACTGATCGTAAGCTGAGATATAACATCTATAATCAGCAATTTGAATTCATTCTTGAAAATGACACGGCAGCCATTGCCAATCCTGAAGATATCAGCGAAATCAAAATTGACGGGCATTGCTTTGTATATCTTCCCTTTGTATGTCAGAATGCGATTCACAAAGGATATATGGAAAAGTTATATGAGGGCGAAATCACTTTGCTGCTTCATCGTTATATTAAATATGAAACCTCCGGAAAAAGCACAAACAGCAATTCTCCTGAGGAAGACATTAAGTATTACAGAGCTGACACCTACTACTATTGGGATGATAACGAATTTGCCAAATTATTCCCTGATAAAAAAAAGCAAGTGATGGGCATTTTACATGATCCCTCACGGGATTTAGAATCCTACTTTAAGAAATCAAAAAACAAACTAAAGACAAAAGAAGATTTTATCAACCTATTTGAAAACTATTTTGGCGGATCACCATGATCCACAAATGGGCCGGCAACAGCCTAATCCGTTTTTGTGCTTCTGCTACTTACTATCTGAAATCCTGCCGGCCCTTTTTTCTTTCTTTTAACCCCCCCCTTTATTAAATTAACCTTCCATATGTTCCGTGCGCCTGATTATTTCATCCTGGAGTTCCTCCGTCAGGTCAACAAAATAATCACTATAACCAGCCACACGAACGATCAGATCTCGATATTTTTCCGGATTCTTTTTGGCTTTGCGTAAGGTTTCAGCTTTTACAACATTAAATTGGATATGGTGTCCGTCCAGTTTAAAATAGCTTCTTATCAGGTGCTTCAGGGCTTGAATTCCTTCGCTACTATCAAAAAAGCCAGGCGTAAATTTTTGATTTAACAAGGTCCCTCCCGTTTTGATATGGTCAATTTTTGCAGCAGATTTAATTACTGCAGTAGGCCCGTTTCTATCTGCACCCTGCACAGGAGAGATTCCTTCAGATAACGGCACACCAGCCTTTCTGCCATCGGGCAAAGCACCTATTACACTACCAAAGTATACATGGCATGTGGTGGGTAAAAGATCTACCCGATGGGCACCTCCCCTCGCAGTTGGTTTTCCGTCTATTGCACTAAAATACATATTAAATACCTGCCGCAATATTTCATCGGCAAATTCATTATCGTTGCCATATTTGGGTGTTTCATCCAAAAGTACTTTGTGAAATTCCTCATAATCGTTGAAGTTATTTTTTAGGGCATCCATCATTCCCTGCATACTTATATTGCTCTTTTCAAATACATGAAACTTTATGGCCGACAAAGCATCCGTAATACTCCCCATCCCAACTCCCTGAATATAACTGGTATTGTATCGGGCGCCTCCATTATGGTAATCTTTCCCGGTTTTTATACAATCATCGATAAGTAAGGACAGAAAAGGTACGGGAAGGTATTGTGCATATATCCTGTCGATGATATTATTCCCATTTATTTTTATAGCAAGAAAATGCTGTAATTGTTTGTTGAATGCTTCCATTACCTCCCCGAATGAATTGAAAGAAGCCGGATCTCCGGTTTTAATGCCAACAAGTTTATCTGTGCGGGGATCAACGCCATTATTTAACGTAATTTCAAGCACTTTGGGAATATTAAAATAGCCAGTAAGGATGTAGGCTTCTTTCCCAAAGGCTCCAGTCTCCACACAACCGCTGGCGCCACCGTTTCGTGCATCTTCAATGGATTTGCCCACCCTGAGCATTTCTTGTATAATGGCGTCAGTATTAAAAACAGAGGGTTGCCCATAACCCGTTTTAATAATATCAAGAAACCTCAGGACATAACGATCAGGATTCTTTTTACTTAACTGTACCATTGAACCAGGCTGCAACAATCTCATTTCCTCTATTACATCCAGTATCAGGTATGTCAACTCATTCACTCCATCAGATCCATCTTCCTTTAACCCTCCCACATTGATCAGGGTAAAATCAGTATAAGTGTTACTTTCTTTGGCAGTTATTCCAATTTTAGGAGGAGCAGGATGGTTGTTAAATTTTATCCAGAACGACTGTAAAATTTCCTTTGCCCTTTCACTGGTCAGGCTTCCATTTTCCATTTCTCGTTCATAAAAAGGAAATAAATGCTGGTCGAGTCGGCCCGGGTTAAAGGAATCCCAGGGATTAACTTCCGTAACTACACCTACATGAATAAACCAGTAATATTGCAATGCTTCCCAAAAGTTTTGGGGTGCATGAGCTGGCACCTTCAGGCACATAGAGGACATTTGTTCTAATTCTGTCTTTCGCTCAGTTTCATTTTCTTGCTGGGCCATAACAGATAATTTATCAGCATGGCGTCTGGCAAACATGATAATGGCTTCAGCAGTGATTTGCATGGCCTTTAATTCCTCTATTTTATCTTTCGATTCCCTATCCGGAATATTTTTAAGATAGTTTAATTCAAGCTGTATTTCCCCAATAAAATCAAGCATCCCTTTTGAATAGATCTTATTATCCAAAACAGTATGTCCCGGAGGCCTTTGCTCCATAAATTCGGTAAAGACACCCGCCTGATAAGCCTCCTGCCATTCAATAGGCAAAGCCTTAAACATTTTATCACGGATAGTTTTGCCAGCCCAGTAAGGTATAATTTTACTTTGATAGCTTTCCCTGGTTTGATCATCTGACAGGAAAGGGATTTTCACCCTGTTATTTAAAATATCAAGATCATCCACAGAATGGAGGCATATCTCCGGATAAGTTGGGGTTGCCTGTGGGGATGGTCCACGCTCCCCAACAATTAATTCACCAGGGTTTATACATATCTTTTTATTATCAAGAATATATTTAAAAGCCAGGGCACGTTGCATAGGGATACTGGCTTTAAGTGCCTCAGGTGTTTGATAAAACTTTGTGATCAATTCAGCCCGTTCTGATGATATTGATGGGAGGATCTGTGTGCTTTGTTTTCTGAGTTGTGCGATTCGTGGATTCATCGTTAATGTTTTAAATGTACCTGATATGTATTAATTAAGACCATTGATCTTTATGTGAAATTTATCTTTTGGGAAAATTCCTGCAAGCCTATTTATCTCATTCTCTGTAATTTTTTCAACTCCCTGCATTTCATTTGTTATTCCAAACTTATTGTACTTCCCTTCAGCAATAGTATGATAAGGCAAAAGCGTTACATTGAAAACTTTGTTAAATCTATCAAGAAACTCTTTAATGTGCTTAATATTATCTGTATTTGCTGTTATCCCTGGGATTAGGGGAATTCGTATTAGGATTTCAACATTGTGATTTATAAGAAAATCGAAATTTCTCAATATGGATTCATTTGACACCCCGGTAAATCTTTTATGCAATATCGGATCAATAAATTTGATATCGTATAAAAAAATATCGGTAAAAGGCACAATAGATTCCAGTGTTGCGTTCACCGTGTAACCAGTGGTATCAACTGCTGTGTGCAAACCCTGCTCTCGGCATTTAACTAGAATTTCCTTCAGAAATCCTGGCTGGGAAAGAGGTTCGCCACCTGAGAAGGTTACTCCGCCTCCTGATTCATCATAAAATATACGGTCTTTTAGAAGAATATCAAGCAATTTATCTGCAGTATATTCTTTTCCAACTTCAACCCCATCCAATCTAATCCCACTTGTACGGCCCTCCGGATTATGGCACCACTTGCACGATAAAGGGCAACCCTGAAGAAAAACAGTAGTCCTTATTCCCGGCCCATCATGGATGCTGAAACGCTGAATATTAAATATTTTACCTTCAACTGTCATATTTGATCAATAAATAAAAGTGAAAAGAAAAAGAGAAATAAGATGGCGAGATTAGTATATCCAGCATTCAAACAATTTCCTGCCTGAATAATTATACATTTTAATATTTACTTCAAAGATATCCATAAATAAAATTGCTTTACAAAGGTAAGTGCTGAAAAGTGATTTTCAAAATAAACTTTTACCTCCTTTAGTGAACTTCGACCCATCACTTCAATTCATCAAAAGTATTGGATAAATTAAGTAATTTTGAAAATTCTTATTCAGGAGCAATGGAAGATGAAATTATCATAAAACTTGAAGATGTAGCCGTTTTTCAAAAGGAAATGCTGGTTCTTTCCAAAATCAATCTTGAGATATGCAAAGGCGAATTTGTATACCTTATCGGGAAAACCGGAAGCGGCAAAAGCAGTTTACTTCAAACTCTTTATGCCGACCTGCCCCTGCAAACCGGTATAGGTACTGTAGCCGGCTACGACCTCCATCAATTAAAGACTAAAGAGATTCCATACCTACGTCGTAAAATAGGAATTGTATTTCAGGATTTCCAGTTATTAACCGATCGTTCCGTTGCCGAAAACCTGCATTTCGTAATGAAATCCACAGGATGGAAAGATAAAAAGAAAATAAAAGAAAGGACCGATCAGGTGCTTGATAGAGTAGGATTGCAAACCAAAGGTTTTAAAATGACCCACCAACTTTCTGGAGGAGAACAACAAAGGGTGGCGATTGCAAGGGCTTTGGTCAACGACCCTGAGATCATCCTGGCTGACGAGCCCACCGGAAACCTCGACCCAGACACTTCCTATGGAATCATGAACCTCCTTTTTGAAATCCGTAATGCTGGAAGGGCAGTATTAATGGCTACCCATAATTACTCTCTATTTGGCAAATATCCGGCACGCACGCTAAGCTGCGAAAATGGAAGAATCATTCAAAATAATTAATCCTGGCTCCTGATTGAATTCCAACATTTATTACTGCAATAAATATGAGTATTTAACCCCGGGCTTATTCGAAAATTAGATCGATTAGTTTTTCAGCATTTTTCTGGTTAGAATAGCGTGCATAAAGGATTTCTTCTCTTTTGGCAATTTCGTCCGATTTTAATTCTTTATTAAATATTTCGCCCAGGCATCGTTTTAAATCTTCTGCATTATTTCCCACTTCACAAATTGGTTCCAATCCTGTTCCGTTCAGCATTTTATCATTTACGAGGCAAAACCGTCCTCTATATAAAGTATTTAAGAGTTTCAGCTTAAGGCCGGTAGCCTGGAAAGTAACCAGGATGTTCACCTGCGCATTTTTAATTAAGTCAAACATATGATTATCATCCGGGTTGGCTATCAAAGATACATTGGGATGTAGTGCCGCTAATTTTTGAATATAAGAGGGTGGGTTCATTCCTGCCACAATCAGGGGGAACTCAGTTTCATTAAAAACTTCTTTGATAAGGTATTTTACCGCATGGGCATTTTCGGGCACCTCAATATTGCCATTATATAGCGCATAGTCTCCCCTCCCTGCGTTAATATCAATTTTATTATTAGCATGAAAACTTGGCAAATACGATACCTGGTTTTCAGGAAAATGTTCCTGCAAATAAGTAGTATCTTCTTGTGATACAACCAACATGAGGTTAGCGTGTTTTAAAATCCTTTGGTAAAACCTCAATTTCAGGCTTGCCATAAGGAAATATCCTTTTTTGAAAAAATTCTTATCTACCCGGAACAAGTTATAGTAGTAGCGATGCTCGATGTTGCTCTCCCTGTAAATCTTTTTTCGGTTCCTGAGTTTTTTATGATCTATATAATAACAGCTGTGAAGCCCCTCAAAAAGAATAGGATAATTATCTTTCAACAGGTTCTCCAACAATCTTTTACTTCTCCGGCTAGAAACAATATAAGGTTTAAATGAAAGGGCTGATTTTAAACCCAGCTTTCTGGAATAATAAAAAACTTCCTCACAATATTTATTCAGTTCATTGGCGCGGTCGCGGCCAGGATATTCATAACAATGCAAAATGATTTTTATCCCTTTACTGTATAGGGCTTTCAACTTATAGTACACATCAATCACTCCGCCGTAATTAGGTGGATAGGGGATGTCGAAAGCGATGATATGAAGGTATTTATCCAACATACTTTTTATAAACCTCCTGTAATTTGAATTTTTCTTTTTCCCAATTCAATTCTTCAGCCGCAAACTTAAGATTTTCTTTCCATTCCGCCTGTTGTTGCGGATCAGAAAACATCCACTTTATTTTATTTGCAATATGGACCGGATCATGATTTTCAATAACGGAACCGATGTTATAGGTTTTCACTATGGCACTAACCTCCGCAAGTGGCGAAGCCAGTACAGGTAACCCGGCATGGATATAATCAAACAGTTTATTCGGCAAACTATAACGGTAGTTCAGGTTAGTATCTTTATCGATAGTAACACCCAGGTCGGCATTTCGTGTATATTGATAGAGTTCTTCTATTGGCATACGTGGGTAAAACATAACCTTATCTTCCAATTCTAACTGCTTTGTAATTTCTTTTAAAATATCAATTACATCACCACTACCAATGATAAGCAAGATAAAACCGTCAAGGTAAACCATAGCCTCCACAAGCTCCTCCGCCCCCCTCTGAATATTTATACCTGCACCCTGCAGGATGAGTATTTTTTTATTCTCAGGTAAATTCAGATCCTTCCTGGTTTTTGTTTTATCTATTTTCCTTGAAGGAGGTATATTTCGCACTACCTTAACTTTTACCCGGTACTTCTCTTCAAATATTTTAGCGATACCCGGACTTACAGTAAAAACATCCTTTAATTCAGGGAAAATCCATTTTTCTATTTTGGTCCATATCATTTTAACAAAAGGCCGATGAATTACCTCAGGGGTTTCGGTAAATAATTCGTGGCTATCATAAACCAAATCCTTTCGCTTTAACCTATTTACAATATAATTAGCAAGAAGTGTATCGAGATCATTAGCCACCAGGAGGCTGAATTTATGCCCAAGCAGAAAAAAAAACAAGCGGATGTTATATTCCGCATAAAAAGCCGGGCCTTTTGTAAAAAGCAACTTCATCCGCACCATTTTGTAGGGTTTTTCCGGAAGGGGCAAACTGTTTTTTAGCAGCCTCCCAACCAACACTACATCAAAACCAAGATCAACTAATACCTGGCATACTTTATCCACCCTTTGGTCGGTAACAAGGTCATTGATAACTGAAACAATTGCTTTTTTCAAAAAATTTTGATATTTATTCTGCGAAAATACCTAAATCACTTTTCTGTCAAACCGATTTCAATTATTTTTGGAACAATGGAAATAAAAAGAAATTTTTCCCTAAAATCCCTGAATACATTCGGCATGAATGTAGATGCAGAATATTTTGCAGAGGTTGCTTCAATACAGGAAATGACGCGGATAGCTGAGTATATTTTGGAAAATCGACTCCCCTATCTCGTTCTCGGCGGCGGAAGTAATATTTTATTTACTAAAGATTTTAAAGGAGTTATCATCAAAGTATGTAACAAAGGGATAGAAATTCATGCAGAAACCAAAGATTATGTAGAAGTCCAGGCAGATGCTGGTGAAAATTGGGATGACCTGGTAGCGCATTGTGTAGAGGCGGGTTATGGCGGGCTTGAAAACCTTTCACTCATTCCCGGCAATGTAGGGGCAAGTCCTGTGCAAAATATAGGGGCCTATGGGGTTGAGCTTAAAGACCACTTTGTTTCACTTGACTTTTTTGATTTTGACACAAAAACTATAAAAACTTATTTTAGCAAAGACTGTAATTTCAGCTATCGCAACAGCATCTTTAAAAATGAATTGAAAGGAAAAGGGATTGTTACCAAGGTTAAGTTTCGCTTAGCCAAAAATCCTGAAATAAAAATTTCATATGGTTCCATTAAGGATGAACTAGATTCCATGGGAAAAAAAACGTCTGGGATAAAAGTTGTACGCGAGGCTGTTATTCGCATTCGCCGCAGCAAACTCCCCGACCCGGTGGAATTAGGAAATGCTGGATCTTTTTTTAAAAACCCTGTTGTGGATAAGAATAAATATAATGAATTAAAACGAAAACTTCCTGAATTGGTGGCTTACCCCCAGGAAGATGGGTCATGGAAATTAGCCGCAGGATGGTTAATTGAGCATTTTGGATGGAAAGGCTACCGGCATAAAAACTTTGGCGTGCATAAAAACCAGGCCCTTGTGCTGGTTAATTATGGAAAAGCCAGTGGCAGGGATATTTTTAATTTATCTGAGGAAATTAAAAAATCAATTCAAGCCGAAACCGGAGTAGAACTCGAAAGAGAGGTGAATATTTTATAAATAAATTCCAGCTGCTCCAATTTACTCCCTCATACAGTGGCAACACTCCGGAATGTTTTCATACTCCTCATCATCTGCTTTTTCTCCCATATCCATTTCGTTGTGCTTATGCCCTGTTCAAACAATCCCGCCTTGGGGATTGATCAAGCTTGATTTTCCGGCAAGTTAACCAGATGCATCAATTTTAAGTACCCAATTCACGGCTATCTCTTCAACTGCTGACAGTCCATCACTAACAACATAGAATTTACCTGCCTAGTGGCCATGGACTACTTCCCATTATACAAAAGAAGTCATTTCTAGTCAAGGGACTTTTATATAATCCACGACCTTTAAGCAGTCAAGAAATATAGATGAAGATCAATTTATTCAATTGAGGATTAGTTATTTCCTTAAGGAATAACCTTAGTGAAAGAGTTATTTTCAAAGACAATTCAAAAACAAAGTATCTTCATAAAATTTCAACATGACCTTCCTTCCATCCTAATTCTGTTTAATCAGTTTTTCAACTAGGATACCCTCAGTTGATTTAATTGAAAGAAAATACATACCCGCCGGAAGTTCACTTATGTTTATTTTCGTTTTACCTGAACTATTCAAAATGCCTTCCTTATGTATGCAGCCATCTATAGAATAAATGGTATACCCAATTGTCTCTACCTTTCCTGGCCATTCAACAGAAATTTCATCAAGTGCCGGATTAGGATAACAGATAAAAGTATTAAGAAAATTCGATTTCTTACCAATACTAGTAGTAGACAGGCATTGCCCCGGAATATTTGCATCCAGCCATTGAAGCCGAATATTAATCCATGCTTTTAAAGTATCAAGTTCAGCATTGTAGGTTGTTGCAATTTCACCAATTTCAGGCGCCGGGCCACTTATACCAAGAATAGGCCATTTTTGAAAATGCCTGGCCTGTGCATCCTCAACAAGATTTTGAATACTGTCGATATAATTATTAATAGAGAAGGAATCCAATATAGTCAGCCTAAAATTCTCATATCGACATCTAAGCTCATTAGCGAAGGAATTATCTTGTAAAAGCCTGATATACCAACCACAGGAATAGTTATCGGTTGGACAATCGTTTATGAGATGTGCCCATCCTGAACCATCAGTATTCTGAAAAATTGAACAAGAGTTTAGGTTTTTCCATGCCCAGTCAAAATCCCAGACGGGGCCGGCTTTCATTCTACCCCCGTTTGAAAATTTATCTTTATGAAAAAATACACTTTTTTTAAAACCGTCATTATTACGGGATAATTCATTTACCAGGAAATAATCGATGAAAGATGAAACATCCATGTATTTTCTATAGCCTGTTTCAGGATCCATAAAGTCATCGCTGTAAAGTGCCGTTTCCAGGCTATCCACAAAAGCAGCTATGTATTCCTTTTGAGGGTCATTAATTTCTGAAGCTTTAGGATATTTATATACAAAGTGCACATCAAATTCAGGATGATCTATGGGAGAATAATTTGATAAAAAACTGTTTGATGCATTCCAGTAATTTTGTTCAAGGATGTACCCACCTGTTAATTCATCATCCAATGTATCAGCCGGAAGTAGTTTGGCAATATCTACCCGGTTGTTGTCTTGTTTTATTTTTTCACCAAAAACATAAACCCCTTTGTATGAACTATCCACCATCACCTCACACAAGCATGTACGTACACTATAATTACCCATTTGCTCAAAAAGTTTAAATGCCAGTGTATTTCTAATAAGTGAACGGTCGTTGTAATTCGATAACAATACCCAATCATTCTCAGGAGGCATTCCAAATAAAGAAACGTTGTTATTTAAGCCGGAATCAGTTCTGGTTTCAATATTGTATGGCTTTTGGGGATACCCCGCTGAGGTAGCTCCCCTGATTTCAATACCTATGTGTCCATTATAAACATTTGAACTATCAATTAGAAATGTAAGGCTGTCAGGGCCATTGTATTTAATTTCCATCCAGGCATTAATTTTATCTTCTTGTGGAATAGTTTGTCCGAAAGTGTTGATCACGATTATCGGAAGAGTTGAGCTTTCTAATGTTACTGTTCCCAAATCGCTTACACACATTTCAAAGGAACCGGTGTTTCCTCCATAACCCCAAACCTGGGCATACAGCCATTGACCCGGATCAAGGTCGTAAACTGAGAGTAAGGAATAATAGCCATTGTTGCCATCATCATCACACCCTATTTGCTGAAGATTGGTACAGGAGTCCGTCCAGATAGCAATACCTGTATCATTTATATCTCCGTTTTGAGTCGAAAAACTAAGGTTACCCGAAGGCGGCACCTGAATAGTAAACCAAATGTCGGCACCCTGGAAGTTGGCACATCCCGGGTTGTTACCTGTACCTGGCATGCCAATATTGCTGGTTATAAAACAACCGGTATCAATAACAATAGCCGTGCATGGATTACCACCGGGAACCATGGTGGAATCACAATCGAGGAAAGAAGAAAACACATTTCCTGTATCCGGATTAGGGCCATCGGCAAAAACGGTATTCCATCCGGGGTTGAATAGCTGGTAGGTATTTTCATTTTCATATTCACCAGAGGTATAATAAAGCTCCAGCCAATCGCCTTCCAGAACATCAATTTCTTCGATGCTTCCTTCATCCACAGCTGCAAAGGTTCCCACCAATCCTTCATTGACAAACACTTCAAGGTAAGCTCCGTTCCAGCCATCGCCATAACTATCCTGCATGCTTAAGGTGTAAGTACAGGCTTGTGCGCCCAGCCACAAAACCTTAAACAGAAAAAATAGAATGAATAATACCGCTAAACTTTTGCTTGAAATATACTTTTGTTTTTTGTTTTTCACGCTGCAAAGTGAAGAATACGAGCTTTTAATAACACGTTAAAAATAGACTGAATTACCAAAGGGACAAAATTTTAATGAAGATTATTTATTCTGGTTGAAGGAACTGCTGGCTGCTGGTATTTAGCCATCATGAGTCTCTTTACCCTTAAGGGTTCCTATTACTATTCGCTCAATGAACGCATAGGGTTCGTAAATTAATTAGCTTTCTTTGATAATTCCAATCCCAATGCATCACAATAGCCCTTATTTGGAAAACAATTTTCAAACTTGCTATTCTCAACAATCTGATTTAATAATCCCTTTACTTCTTCCGGTTGAATTCCTGCAATACTATCTTTCAGCAACCTGATTTTCTTAAATGTGCTTCTATCGCTTTCGGTGTATGTAATAAATTTTTCATAATCTCCGGGTTTATTAAAGTTCATCGGGCCACGTGTATTGTCCATTTTCTTGTAGGGCCAAAATGTCCAATGAATTCCATTCTTATCCAATAGTTTTCTAAAGTTTTTAACCCACTCATCTTCATTTTCACCACTTTCACCCATCAATATGGGCACATTAAATTTGTCCCTGAAGTCGACATATTCTTGTATTTCCATTTGTTCAGGGGGCATCCAGTATTTATGAAATGTATAAACCAATTTATCGTCAAAGGGCTCAGAGAATACAGAAAAATCTGTTTCCCAAACCGCCCCACCTAAAAATACGATATGGTTTTTATCTACCTGCCTAATTGCTTTTGTAATTCTTTTATACAAGGGTTCTAAGCAGGGTTTCAGGCTATCCTTATCAAAATATTGAGGAATAGGCTCATTCAATAAGTTATATCCTATAATAGTGGTATTGGTAGAATACCTTTTTGCTATCTCCTTCCAAATATCGCAAGCCTGTTGTTTCATTCCCTCATCCACCATCAGCCAGGGATAACCGTCGCTGTTATCAATATTAACACCGGTCTGGCCGCCCGGTGCAGCATGCATATCAAGCAACACATAAATATTGTATTTTTCACACCATTCAATAGCTTTGTCAAGGTATCTATACCCATGTATATCTCTACCCAAAAAATCATCATGCGTTAATAACCGATAATCAAATGGCAAACGTATGATATTTACACCTGCTTCCTATAACCACCTTATAACGGCTTCGGTGATGTAATTTTCAAGAAAGGAATCCCAAAAAGGCTGTGGTTGCAGAATTGCCAATCAACTCACGTATGGCCTGGTCTATTTTACGCGGGGAGTTACAATTTCGCAATTTAAACATATATCCTTCGGGCAGTAACCAATTTCCCAAATTCACCCCATTAAGCATCAATGGATCCCCCTGGGGAGAGCATATATCTTTACCATCCACATAAACGTATTTATTTTCTATCTTCTAACAAGAAGTAATCATCACCATTAAAATAAAATATATCCAAATTTTCGACCTCATAATTTTTGCTTTAATTTGAATTGCAAAATACGCATTTTCACTTCAAATTTTTGTCAATTTATGAATTTACAAAGAATCCTAACTATTTAATGAAATCAAATGAAGCAAATCAAACTTTTCTAGAAATAACGAATGAGCCAAAAGGTGCCTCTTGCTGACCATATTCCTTAATTCCTCTCAGCACTGGGATTAAGTGAGGCTAGCGGGCAAGTAAGGCCGTTAGGTATTAATTATCAGAAACCGGAAATTCAAATACAATATGGGGCAACCTCATGACTACACGTCTCTGACGATGGAATATTCTTAATATGAGGTTTTTTTAGATTACTTTAGATTATCTTTTTCATCGTAATTAATAGCTTTGGTCATACTCTTTCCTTATAATTCAGGATGCAGGTATTTCCCTTTGTTTTCATCTATCTTTTCTAGTTCAGGGTGAATTCTGTGTTCCTCTGCATAGGGATCTTTCCTTATACCAGTTACCTGCCATGACACTTCCATTCCCGGATCACCACCTGCAATAATAAATTTATTATCCACTATTTGTTTTTCAATATACAGGTCAAGGCCCGGTTTACCAATAGCTGTCAATTGGTAACGAAAGTCTTTGTTTAAAGCATCAAAATACACTGGTAAGGTTACGACTGACTTCCCGTTCATATCCAGCTTGGCAATACCATTGTATATGTTCATCATATCAGGACTTTCCACAAAAGAGTGGATCAAATATTTATTTTCCGGATCCAGGGGGTGATCGATTTTAAATGAACCTGCACTTTTTGAAAAGGTTCCATTAACATGAACATTACCAGAAAAATAGCCAGCATAGGCTGATGCCCCGCCGGTAGCATAGCCGTAAACCCCATACCTTGTACCTGTTCCTGGACCACTTGCAGTGCCATAAACTCCATAAGCAGATCCCGACGCAGTTATGCCGTCCCCCCATATTGACCTATATCTAGATCTTCCCCTTACTGCAACACCCCAGTTATCTGTAACATCATGTTGTGCATAAATTGCTGGCCGGTCACTCGCTGCTGTGGTTTCTACTACATGCAGCTAGTAGTTTGTTGACGGAGTAGTGTTGATCCCAACATTTGCATTTAATCTCAAATACTCATTGTCGAATTCACCGTAAATGAGAGCAGATGTATTGTCATCAGATGAATTGTTAATATATAATCTTTCTGATCCCGCTTCATTGCGTCCTGCTGAAGAGCCGATAAAAACATTACGATACCCTGTGGTATTGTAATAGCCTGCTTCATATCCCACATAGGTATTATAATTATCTGATAAATCATCATTATCACCAGCTTTTTCGCCAATAAAAACCGATTTGCCAGAATTTTTGGGTTCCAAACGAGATTCAGTCATTTGCCATTTTTCAGTTCCACCCAAATCGAAATGAATAATGTCTTCATCGCTTATTTCCTCCACCTGTATTTTCGTGTCATTGTCTGCATCTGCAATTTGGGTAATCAATGTGCCGGACAGCTTCAGCCAGTCAGGTGTTTCCGGTGTACCTTCATTATAGTAAAATCCTGATGTGCCATCAGTTTGAAACACCAATAATCCAGAAGCAGGGCTGCTAATGCTTTCTCTTTGGCTGCCCGCTAAACGCGGAATTAATAAGCCCTTATTGCTGCTCTTCAAATCAAGCATAGCCGATGCACCAGCACTGCTGCCATCCGTGTTAATTGATACCTGGGCCAGCATACTGTATCCAGCAATCAACATAAGTGTTGTAAAAATTAGTTTAATTGTTTTTATTTGGGTTTGAATTTTCTGAATATCAATTTTAAATTTTCATAATTCCATTTCAATAATTTTTGCTGTCAGATGCAGCGTGTGAGTTAAGACTATATAACGAGTCCTTAGCAAATGGCCTATAAGTTCAACACAGCTGACTTTGTTATAAAAAAATTGTCATGTTGGTAAGCCTGGCATACATGTTTTAGTGGAATGATTTACGTAATTGAGCCCAAAAAGTTGTAAGACTTGTTTAAGGGTGAAACTAACTCCCGCAGGCTCCCCTGCGATTGGGGCGCAATAATGAAACCGGTGATTAGTTGCCGGTTGTATGTATAATTTTAAAATTACCATTGAATAAGATTATTTCAGGTGCTTTAAAGGTTCATTTTAAAAACCAAAATCCAGCATTTATTAAATATGCAGAAAAGCGGTAACCTGCCTTCCGATTTTTTTTGGATAATTTCATGCACTTTGTATTGAGCTATTTTTTTTATACATTAGCTCTTAATAATAACTTCTATTCTTTTGAATAAAAATTATCATATACTGTCCAATTTTCCCTTGATTTTGGGCACTTACCAACGAATTTATTTAATAATACCATTATGAAAAAAACTTACTTTTTATCAACTATCCTGATCATTACCGCATGTTTTTCGATCGTTGGGCAAAATGTTCCTGCCAGGCTTATTAAAACAATTACAGATGCAGAGCAGGGCAGTCAAAATGTGATTTCAATGGGCAATAACGAAGCCGCCACATTTAATACCCAGAATGAAAATTATTCTAAAGACGCAAACATCAACTGGAATTTCACAGATGGAGCTGCAGTGGGTTCCCGCATCCAGGTTTCTTCCGCGACAGGACAAACCTTTATGTCGTGGTGGCTAAATGATATGCGCACTTCCTTATATGAAAGCAGTGCATCACCTGTTTGGGAAAGTTTTATTAACACCGACTGGGAATGGCCTATTGATTTGACGGAAGATGGTGCCTGGGCAGCACAAGGCTACGATACTGTGGCGCAGGTATTCAGCAACACCTCCCCGGCAGTTTACTGGGAAAAAATAGTTGACGGATCTATACTTGGTGTTAAACTCAATCCCGATGGAACAAAGTTGTTCCTGGCCCGAAACATAGGTGGCAATTCATTTGTGGATGGGTACACAGTTGGAGAAGCAGATCCAGATTGGTCAGTGCAGTTTATAGGTAACGGTGTTGCTTTTACCGGTAGCGATGATGGTTCAAAAGTGATTTTCTGTCAATATCCGGGGGAGAATAAAATGTGGGTACTGGATGCTGTCAACGGAGAAGTGATTTTTAACGCATTTTACAAAAATCAAAGTAATCCGGCATGCAGCTACGACGGGGGAATTTTACTTAATGGAGATTATAGTGGAAATGTGCATGTATATGAGTACGATGAAATAAACAATACTTACTTTGAAAAATGGAATTATAAAGTTGGCGGGGGAGGAACCTCCGTTTGGGTTCTTGGAATGGGCGTTTCAGGTGACGGGAATACCCTTGCAGCAGGTACTCTTATTTTTTTAAGCAGTGGCGGTTATGAAGGTGAGATTTATCTTTTTAACTCATGGTCTCCTGAGCCCTTATGGATTTTCCAGAATGCAGGTGATGAGGTAAGTTCTATTGATTTTACATTTGATGGTTCACTAATGGCAGCTTGCGGTTGGGGACCCCTCGATCACCTTAAACCCGACTTTTGGCTGTTCCGGAAAGAAAGTTCTGTTCCATATTTTACCATCAATACCCCCGGATCATTCAATTCCCTTGACATGTCACCGGATGGCACCCTTTGCTCTGTTACTGGTAAAGCTGTTCACAACAGAGAATTTGGAAATGGAGGTTTGCTATATAATGTGGATTCACACCCCGATGGGGGAATAATTTCAGGAATAGTAGACCTTACAAATACCTCTGATGAGAAAAATGTAAAAATTGAGATTAATGAATTACAGGATTTTTTCGCTTATAGTAAATCGGATGGATCTCACGAAATGAAGTATATCCCGGAGGGCACCTATTCTGTTACAGCGAAAAAAGTGGGGTATTACCCCGTAAGCACTGAAAATGTTGTTGTGGTTGAAGGCGAGACAACAAACCTGGATTTTACTCTGTATGAGACCGGGAATCCGCCCTATGGTTTGGTTGCTACCCAGGGTGCAGGTTTATCAATAGATTTAAGCTGGGCTTGTGATAATGCCAATGAATACGATGGATTTAATATTTACCGCAAATCAATTTTAGAAGATTTTTTCCCTGAGGAACCCATTGCAGTTTTACCCAATACTACTTTCAGTTTTGAAGATTCCGGGATTATCCCCCTTAAAAATTATTATTATGCGGTTACTATAATTATAGAAGCAGGAATTGAAAGCCCGTATTCCAATGTAGCTCATGGTTGGATGAGCGATGGTTTTGTGACTGGTGAAATAAGTGCCTACATCGGAACTACACCGGTAATTGATGGAACCATCTCAAGCGGAGAATGGGATGATGCATTTATGCTTGATGCCTCCGACTTTCTGGGCAAATATGACAATTTACCCAATCCCGTGGGCAGTGTTACCATGTATTATAAAACTAATGCTGAACTCACAGAATTGTATGTGGCCTGCATCAACGAAAACGATACTGTGCTCGAAGATCACGACGAAGTTGCACTTTATGTAGACGACAATAATGATGGAACCTATCCACCGCCTGATGACCTTACCGAAGGGAATTTTTGGGCCGTGTATTATGCATCAGGAAACTTAATCAAATATCGCCCGATATTCAATACCGGAGGTGTAGGAACAGTTATTGAACTGGAAAATCCGCAAATTGAAGTTTCAGATGCCACGGGGCATATCGTGTACGAATTTGTAATTCCTTTAGGTAGTGATGAACCCTGGCAAATAAATCCAAACGGGGATAATCAAAGCGGTCTTTTCTTGTTTGCACTTGACGACCCAACTGCATTTGATGGATACTGGCCCTGCTGGAACCCCGAAATATTTATGCCGCTTGATTATGGCCAGATAACTTTTGGTGCGATCGATGATATTCCCCCGCCACCAGTGGATATGCAAATAGGATGGACAACAGCCACAGATGTTCATATTACAATTGAGTGGAGCCAACCTAATATTAACGATTTTAATCATTTTAATATTTATAAATCAGATGACAGCGGTGGGTGGGAAATATTAGATTCTACCATCGGAAGACAGTTTTCATATTCGACTTTAGAAAATTATCTTGAATTTTATGTAACCACGGTGGATCATGCAGGAAATGAATCCGTGGCTTCCGAAACGGTGATTTATGATATTACCATTGGTATTACCGAAGTTCAGCAATTGCTTAGCACAAAAATATACCCCAATCCTTCTTCCGGGGAGGTGAATATTTCGATGAAGGTGGAAAGAAACGGAATGTATACCCTTGAGCTTATAAATTTGCAGGGACAACTTCTGAAAACCATTTATTCAGGATACCTCCGGAGCGGAGATAAAACAATTCGCTGGGATGGAACAGCTTGGCAAGGGAATCTAATCCCTCCAGGAATTTACTTTGTACAACTTAGCGGCGAAGGACAAATGCATACAAGTAAAATTGTGCTGCTCGCCAACTAATGCAATATTTCAATCTATGCCTGGGATAGGGCTTGTTTGACTCAACATAATAATGAAGATCGCGGAAGAGTTACTAAAAAAGGGTCTACGTTTGATATTTTGAGAATATTAAAAGCAGACATTACGTGATATATGCAACACGTTGGGTAATCAGCAATTTGCCTTACATTTCTTCCCTGGAAAAATTTGTCAGCTTAGAGATTATACTACCTACTTTAACGGTGAAATCATCTGCATAGGCCTGGTTTTCACCTACATAATAAATGAAGATACGCAACGGTTGTTTTTCAATCTTTTCGTCCACATCAAAAGATAGTAAAATCTGTTTCCAGCCATTTTTTTTCTGTACCACATAATTCCCCGAAAGGGACAAGTCACCTGAGTTTTCTGTTTTAGCTGCCAGCCTGCAATTTTCATCATTGGATTTTACCCATATAGCTGATTCAATGTGTTTGCCTTGCTTTACCCCCTGTATAATGATTCCCGTTCCCCAAGGGCTATTTTTACACAGGGATTGAGAAAACCTGCCTGAAAACGATTGAGTGCTATCCAGATTTTTATAGTTGAGAATTTCAAATTTTAAATTGGTATCCACCTCCGGAATTTGCTGGGAGGGGTTTTCCATATCCAATTTAATTTCTTTATAATGATAGAAACTATTCAACTGTGAGCTGTCGACCTGAAGCCTGCAAATCACGTCGTCTCTTGACCTATAAACCTCTGTCATCTCAACGAGTTCCACGTCAAACTTGTTGAAAAACAGGAGCTTGTTTTTCATCTCTGCCAGCAGTTCATCCATACTTGAAGAATCATAGAGCGATGCACAAAGGTATAATTCATTGTGTGCCTTTAAAATGTTAAATAAGGTGGTAGTGTTGTCCCAAAGCATGTAAATTCGACGTTGGGGGAAATGAAAATAAGTACCAGGAAATTTGGAGTTTAACCTTTTGAAATATTGTTGGCGATACCTGCCGGTCCAGTTGGCTGAAAAATATAAAGAATATTGTTCGGTGGAAGAGCCAAAATAATTTGGAATGATCAGCAAGGGTTTTCCTTCGAGATTTTCTTTGATAAAATTATGGGCTCCCATACGTGAATTCCTGAAAGTCTTGTATTTATTATTATACCCGTATAATTTACCCATTCCTGATCCCATGATCAACAGTAAAATCACCGCGTACACTAAATTTAGATAAGATTTAAAAGCAGATTTGTAAAACATTCCCAATTCATAAATTACATAGTTGGTCAGAATAAAAGAGGGTGTGAGATACCGGATAGCAAAATGTTTTGAAGAAAGGGCTATTTGCAGCGTTACAGCAATCCAAATGATCAAAAAAAATAAATATTTTCTATTCCGTATATGCCCAGAGAAAAATGAATACAGCAGGTGCAGGAATAACACTATCCAGGTTATTGAAAAAAGAACTTCAGTGCTTATTATTTTCCTGAAGTTGTTCCAAAATATATTTACATCAATAATATTTGAATCCCCACTACCATAATGCCCTGAGTGAAAAATAAGGCCATTTACCCAATTAAAAAATCTATCGTACTGGAGCACGACCGGAAATGCAAAAAGTAAAATTAGCCCAAAACTGAGTGCCAGGTAGTAAAACCGGTATTTGTTTTTTGAGAACAAAAATAAAGGGGGGAGAAAAAGTGGAAAAAAAGTGAGTTTGGTAGCCAGTCCCAGGCTAACGACTAAAGCAAACATAACGATAAGCCTGACTTCTGTAGTGAACTTACCGGTCAGCAAAAAAAGGAGGCTTATATACCAAATTGTTATGGGTATTAAAAGGTTTTCAGGGCAAATTAAACTAGCTGACAGCAACAGGCTTGTAGATACAAAAGGAGCAAGTTGAAGAAAAAAAACAGCCACCAATTTGCCTGAGTATTTATAAATTAACATGCCTGCAATAATTAAAGAAAAAAAAGTGAATAGGATAAGCGCATACCTTAGGCTAAAAATATATTTTTCAGGATCAAGAATAAAATCATCGGTAAGGGTTTTCTCTTTCCCGGTAATTAAAAAGCTAAGCTTAACCGTGATTGCCCCAAACAAATATAAACTGGTTGCCGGGTTTTCAATACTTTGAAGGTAAAAATGCCCGTTAGCCATTTTAATCGAACTGATTAAATGGATGTACTCCGGGTCGACCGTTGAAAGGGTGGCTTGTTTGCTTTCATTTACATTATAGCAAAGAACAATGAGCAGAATAATCGGGATTACAAAAACAAATATTTCTTTTGAAAAAATTGATCGTCTCATTTTTGCAAAAATCTTACACAAAGGAAATTGAAAAAGGATTATTAATGCTCCTTCTGGCTTATACAATTATTGAATATCCATTTAATATGTTACGGCCTGTTACCGGCTCAAGCTTCCAGGCCAAAGCTGTTAATTTATTATGCATTCCCAAATATTATTTAAAAATACAATTTTATTAGAGGACGACCACAAACTTTGCCTTAATTCTTTTGCAATATATTATTCGGTTTGCTTATTTGAAATATCAGATATAATTTTAATTCCACTTTTTTTCATAAGCTCACTGGCATTAAAGTCGTTGCAAATACCTGGATTAAGTTTATAACTGAAATGCATTGAGTCATTTTTTATCTCACTATTGAAACTATAGTTTGTAATCAGCGATTTTTCTTCTAATAACCGGGCAAGTTCTATATCATGTGTTGCAACGATTCCTGAAGTGCTAAGACCACTAATTTGATTAATCAATGAAAAACCTCCTTTATGTCTGTCTTTTGAGTTTGTTCCCTTAAACATCTCATCCAAAAGAAAAAATACATTGTGACTACGCTCTATCAGTTTCAGCATTTTTTCAATTCGATCTAATTCAGCATAAAAAGAAGAAATTCCTTCCTTCAAATTATCCTGGGTTCGCATACTTGTAAATAATTTCAGGTTCGAAACCTGCCCATATTTGGCACAACAGGGAGCTCCGGCTAATGCTAAAACGAGGTTAACACCTACCGTCCTTAAAAAAGTACTTTTCCCTCCCATATTAGAACCGGTAATCAGAACTACATCTCCTTGTCCTTCGGAGTGAAAATTATTACAAACCCGTTTATTGGAATTTATTAAGGGATGCCCCAATGTCTCAAAATAAACATAGTGGTTCTTTTCAGTTATCTCTGGAAATGCATAGGATGGGTTTGAATAGCTAAACCCTGCAAAACTATTTATTACTTCAAACTCACTAACTACTTCAGCCCATGATTTTAATAAAGCTTTATTTTTTGATTTCCATTTTTCTGTTCCAATAATCAAATAAATATCAACTAGCAGGAAACTGTTTATTAGAGGATAGACAAAATTTCCACCTATTGGGATCTTTTTTATGGGTTTTTGCTGAGAGAATTCCAGTAAACTGCACAGCCTGTTAATTTCATTAAATGCGGAATAGTTGCTTTTGATTAGTACGGACTGTAATTCAACTAATTTTTTAGACTTGAAACATTCTTTTTCAATTTTATTAATAAGTGTCCGATAGCCTTTTAAGGTGTTAATATTTTCCTGGGAGGTTTCAACGATGGCTTCAGCGATGGGTTTTACTTTTCTTAAAATTATGTAATTAATAAATAAAACCGAACTAAAGGAAAGAAAATAAATGTAATTGTACGATGAAACCCAGTTAACAATAACCAAAATTAAGCCGAGCAATGATAATAAAGAAAGGATGATTGCAGCAGCTATATATATTCTTCGATTTTTTAATAAAACGACAGGTGCTTTAACCCAATCCAACAATTTATGATAATCACTTTTTTTGCTTTGAAAGTGCATGCCTGACGCCTGAAAATCTTGCCTCCAATCCAATTTTTGAGAGATTTCTATTATGGCTTTTTGCCTATCAAGTATTTCATCATTCGTTGCGGGTTCAGATAACCATTCTGATAAGCGTTTCATACCCGACTCTGTTGTTGTTCTGTTTACCAATTGAAAAATGGAATGTTGTCCGAAAATATCCAAATCAGAGGTATAGGGGTGATTTTGATTTGTAAACGTATGTCCGGTAACAAATTCTTCCAGATTACAATTTTCTCTTTGAATTTCGGATTCATTTATTTTTTTCAGGAAGGAGGTATGTTTTTTCAGGTAAGCTATTTTGTTATGATGCTTAATAACTAAAGCAAAACATAATACTGAAACGGGAATAACAACAAAAACAGGTGTAATTAAATTGTTATAAAACAAGTATATAAGAAGGGTAATTGAAATTAAAAAAATAGCTAGCCTAAGCAGTGATATTCTGTTTAATACTTTCCTTAACCTTATTGTTTTGGCAGTGTACTTCTTTATATTTTCCTGGTAGACTTTCATTAATTATATTTCTTTTATCTGCAATACAATCGAATATTGTAATTACTGTGACAGCAAATCTTCGATGTGGTATATGACTTCATTATTATGCTAAAATACCACTATTTTTTTTGCTCCTGTCTCATTCTCGTTTTTAACGAGGATGAAATCTCCAATTACACCCTACAAGCAATCCATAAGGATATTGATTTTTATAAAGACCATGGAAAAAATATATGATCCGAGACCAAAATATGAGGCATTAAAAATGCAGGGATAGACCTGCCCTCGTTGCAAACCAGAACGAGACTAGGAACTGCCTTTATAAATCCGAATCTGATTTTAACAGTATTGGCTAACTCCGACTTTCTATACGGGCGGACATTTCATAGAACCATATGAATAAAAGACACAACCATCACCTTTCTCTGGTTTAAGGATCGTTCCTCAATTAATGCATTCGTAGGAAAACTTGTGTGTATCTAGCGCATCCTTTTTTTTACTAATTCCACATTCCGGGCACTTAATAATTGACTCTAACTCTATTATTTTCATATTGTCATTTTCTTAACTTTTGCATGTGACTGAGTTACTTCATTACAGATATTCTGTAATTATTAAGTTTTAATCAATCTGCCATTAAATATAAGCTTAATTACAGGATGATTATATATATGTACTGATTAATTTGGCCAACCAAAAATTCAGACCCGTTTCATGGGTGGAATGGTGCTTATCAGCATATTATTGGATAAATGTCCTTAGCAGTACCATCAGCAGTCCAATAATAAAGATTGTAGTGAAGATCTCTTTATTATACCGGGCTAACCAGTTGGGCAAGAAAATATCAAAATTGTCTTTATCCGAATCCGAGTATTTGCGGGCTATGATAGTCAGTGGGCAGAACTTTTTAAAAATAAGCAAAACAACTCCTTCTCCGAAAATCAACAAAATGGCCATCCATGTAAAGGGAGTTATTTTGTTGCTAATTCCTGAATATAAGATATAAAAGATTGCAAAAACAAAGAAGATCCAGATAAGGGTATGTACCCATTTAATAAGCAGTAATTTTTCGGATTGATTCATTGCTTTTTGTTGAAGGTTTGCTATTTACAATTTGATTTAATAATTTAAAAGACATCATTAAATGTTCGTTCATGAGAAGATGTATAGCAACGAAAGACCAGAGAGCCACGGCTTCAGGCTTCCATCGGTAAGCCACTGTTCCTGATACAAATTTCATGGATTAAAAATAAGAATTCGTGGAATCTATAGGTAATTTCTGCGTATTAGTTTTTCAACAATTGATGTGGTTTTTTTTAAAATCTGACGGTTTGGCAAATCAAAGATCGGGATTTCGGGTCACTCCGGTCTCGTCCTCCTTTATAACATGGATGAAATCTCCAATTGCAGGCTAGAAGCAATCCATAAGGATATGTCTTTTTTATATACCAGGGGATAATTATTTGATCAGGTACCAAAATATGAGGCTTTATGATGGAGGATTGGCTCTCCTTCTTTCAAAGGAGCACGAGACATGGATATGAACATTAGCAAAGTCGGCCAAAAAATTCATTTCTTTTTATTAGCACTGGAATAAATTTATTCTACCGACTTATGTCTGCTAATTTTAAAACCGTCTTCCAATTGCGGGTGGTGGCTTTAACTTTTAATTTGTTTTCAAAAAAATTATTGGTCAATTTGGATTTGTGATACATCCCTTCACAATAAATAAAAACATCTTTACCATCAATGATAAACTTATCGGGTTCAAAATTGCTGGACCCGATTTGTTGTTTATTTTCATTTGATGGCTCATCACTCAAAAGTGTCAAATGCAAATTGTTTATATCAGCTTTTTCGTGATAAAAAGGGTTCCGATTTATTGATTCATTAAGCTCCCCGGCTGATCGTATAATTACCGGTACATCGAAACCAAATTTTTGCTTTATTGATTTTTCAATTCTAAGGGATAACTCCGGGTTGTTGGTTTCATCCGGCGCATCGAAAATCACATTCCCACTTTGAATGTAGGTTTTTATTTCTGTGAATTTCATCCCTTCGAACATGGCTTTCAAGTCAGTCATGAGAATTTTTCTTTTTCCCCCAACGTTAATCCCACGCAGTATGGCTATTTTCCTTGTCATTTAATTATCTATTATTTAGTACCAAAAAAGTTAACAATTAGCTATTGTTCTTTTGGTATTTTGGTTATTAATATACAAATTTTTATAGCTATCATCATTCCACTATAACTATTCGGGGCTGAAAAAGTTTATTGAACTATTTTATTTCGGGATAACAAATATTGAAAAAGCGTTGTTAAGTCAACACCTCCTCATGAATAACTATAAAGGATATTTTCCATCACTATAAGTACATAAAATTGTTTAGCGAATGTTAAAAAAAATACTTTTCGATATCCTTTTTCTATTTTTGTTTCCCGGCCATACTTATAAAGTAAACATGAACAAGTTTCCATTTATATTATTTATAATTGTTTATTTATTATGTTGTCAGGCATTTGCCCAGCAAAATGCCGTTGCGTTCAAACACCTCACACTTGAAGATGGCCTTTCTCAAAATTCGGTCAATTGTATTTTGCAGGATAAAAATGGATTTATGTGGTTCGGAACTCACGATGGATTAAACCGGTACGATGGTTACCAGTTCATCCATTACCGGACAGAACGGAATAATAAAAATAGCTTAAGTAATAATTATATTACAGATTTATACGAAGATGATGAGGGTGTTTTATGGATTACTACTTTTGGAGGTGGATTAAATAGCTTGAATACGATTACAGGAGAAATTAACCGGATTCATATGATTTCCGAAGATTCCGTTTTGTTTCCAACCTCCAACCTGTTTTCAATTACGGAATATCCAAAGGGGACTTTATGGATAGGTGGTGGTGAGGGGCTTATCCGTCTGGATAAAAAAACCTTTCGCGCAAAAATATTTCTTGCCAGCAAAAGTGCCGATGATATTTACGAATTCAATTATATAGGAACGATTATCCCCTCTAAATCTGGCGTTCTCTGGCTGCAAAGCAATTCGGGCTTAACAAGTTTTAATACTACAACATTTACAGAGGAACATTTTAAAAAAAGCCCTTTTTCAGCTAGTGTGGAAATGGGAACTATTAATGATTTATTCAAAACGGATGAGGGTTTTCTCATTGCCTGTACTGCAGGTTTATTTGAAATAAATGTAAACAACAAAACAGACACCCTGTTACTGGCTGCTGCTTCAGTGGATGCGGGTGATTTAAGCCTGGACTTTCAGCGAATACTGCCTGTTTCCAAAAACCATTTCGCTATTGGTACAAAACTAGGTTTGATCATTTTTAATGCCATAGCTAACAAATATACTTTTCATCAACACGATGCCCTTGATGAAAAAAGCCTTTCACATAATAATATCCTGTCATTGTTAAAATCCAGAGAAGGCATAAGCTGGATTGGGACCCGGAACGGTATTAATATTCTCGAAACTGAAACACCAAACTTTATTCATATCCGAAACATTCCGGGCAAAAATAGCCTAAGTAGCAAGAATGTAAGCTCATTTGCACAACTGAATGACAGTTTATTTTGGATAGGGACTACCGATGGCTTGAACCTTTTTAATGTTAAAAGTAATGCCTGTGCTATTTACAGGAAAGAGGACAACCAAAAAAACAGCCTGAAATCAAATTACATCCTGTGTTTATTTAAGGATTCGAAAGAAAATACATGGGTTGGTACGCGTGGCGGGGGATTTTATAAAATTGAAATCAATTCGGACAATAGCATTGCATTTAAACAAATATTACCACTCAACGACTATGCATCCCCTATTACTGTTCATTGTATTGCTGAAAGCACTGATGGGTATATCTGGCTAGGTACAGGAGGCAACGGATTATGGCGATATGATCCTGATGAAAATTCAATGAAAAAATATGGCTCAGTAAAAGATGGAACAGGCCTTAACCACACTTATGTTTTTAAAATTCTTGAGGACCCTTTTCATAATCTCTGGCTGGGAACGCCGTCCGGGGGGCTGAACCTTTTTGACCGCGAGACTGAAAAGTTTATCTATTTTCAAAACAACCCCGAAAATGATAATAGCATCAATAATGATATTATTTTATCATTGTATCAGGATGATCAAAATACTTTGTGGGTTGGGACTAATGATGGCCTGGCTAAGTTCATCCCAAAACTTAGTAAAAATATTTTTCATGAGGTGAATGAATTAATTTCTGGTGGCAGTGATTCACTTTTCTCAAATTTCGGGGTGGAGCAGGGATTCCCCAATAGCGTGATATATGGAATGCTGGAGGATGACAAACGTAATCTGTGGATTTCAACCAACAAAGGATTGGCCGTGTTTAATATGGATACAGAGCAGGTGATCAAAACCTACGATGTGAGTGATGGATTGCAGAGCAATGAGTTTAACCAGAATGCATATTATAAAAGTAAGGAAGGCCCCTTTTATTTTGGTGGGGTGAATGGGGTCAATATATTTCACCCTGGTAGCATCACTGAGAATTCTTTTATTCCTCCGGTGGTAATTACACAGTTTTACTTGTTTAATGAACCAGTAAAGGTTGGAAATGATCGGGCAGAAGAGGGCTTTTATCTGGAGAAGGAAATTCATGCACTAAATGAAATTGATTTATTATGGAAACATAATGTCCTCACTTTCGAATTTACAGCCCTGAGCTACATTAGTCCCGAAAAAAACCAGTTTAGCTATAAACTCGAAGGATTTAATGATAAATGGGTAGATGCAGGGCACAGACGTTCAGCAACCTATACACACCTTGACCCTGGAAACTATATTTTCAGGGTAAAGGCAAGCAATAACAGTGGCGTTTGGAATGAAACCGGTACAAGCTTAAAAATACATATTAGTGCTCCACCCTGGTTAAGTTGGTATGCCTACCTGATCTACATCTTTTTGTTCTTATTATCAGCCTATCTGTTTGTTCGCTTCAGAATAAAAAAAGCTACCCGAGATATGAAGGTACAAAACCAGATAGAAAAAGCGAGGGAACAGGAAAGGGAAGTATTTCGCAAAAAAAGCGCGGCCGATTTTCATGATGAAGCCGGAAATAAAATTACAAAGATTACCCTGTTCACCGAATTGGCCCGTAGCGAAATAAACAATAAAACTCAACTTGAAAATTATCTCGATAAAATACAACTCAACATTAGTGAACTTTCTTCTGGCATGAGGGATTTTTTATGGGTAATGGACCCCAAACATGACAGCTTGTTTGAAACCCTGTCGCGCTTAAAGGATTTTGGAGACTCCATTCTAACTGAAACTGGCGTGAGTTTTATCATACATGGCATGAAGCCCGAATTCCATAAAATCCTCTTATCCATGAATACCCGTCGCGATCTGTTACAGATTTTCAAGGAAGCTATGAATAATTGTGCAAAATATGCAGCAGCTGATCAAGTGGCTCTAACAACTTTTGTTTCGGAAGACTTTATTCAAATTACCCTAAGCGATAATGGAAAAGGCTTTGATTACCCGGGTGATAAAAAAAATAACAAATATGGATTAAGCATAATGCAAGAAAGGGCAAAGAAAATAGGTGCTGAACTTAGTATCCAAACTGAAATAAACAAAGGCACCACTATTTCTTTAAAATGCAATATGCCCCATTTGGGCAATAGCTAAAGCGCTTATTATACTTTATTTTTGCCAATTACTATGACAGAGGAAATAATAAATGTGGCCATTGTAGAAGATGAAGACGAAATCCGCGAGTTGCTCGAACAAATAATCGACCGCTCTCCGGGTTTTGCATGCAAGCATGTTTATAAGGATTGTGAAAGTGCTATAGATTCAATTAAATTAGCTAAACCTGATGTGGTGTTGATGGATATTCAATTACCCGGTATTACAGGTATTAAAGGGATAGAACTATTAAAGCCTGAATTGCCTGATACCGACTTTATCATGCTTACCATTCGTGATGAAGAAGAAATTGTATTTCAATCCCTTTGTGCAGGGGCCACAGGATACCTCTTAAAAGATACCCCTCCGGTTAAATTGCTTTCGGCAATAAAAGAAGTCAGGGATGGCGGCTCACCAATGAGCCCGGGCATTGCCCGGAAAATAGCCCTTTCCTTTCAGCCATCAAAAGATAATCCGCTTACCGAGCGCGAAATAGAAGTGCTTACCCGTTTGGCCAATGGCGAAAATTATTCCACAATCTCCAGCAAACTATTCATAAGTGGAAACACAGTACGAGCCCACATTAAGAATATTTATCGCAAGCTACAGGTCAACTCCAGGGCCCAGGCCGTTATTTCTGCCATAAAACAGAAGCTTATTTAACTTAAAAACTTTTCTGGTTTCAGTAAAATGCCCCATATGGGTAATTGCCTCGCATAAACTGCCCCCCTAACTTTGCCAGTCAATAAACTAAATTTCAAAAAACTGGAAAACATGAAAAAGACATTTACAATCATTCTATCTATTTTTTCGGTACTTGCCTTTTCGCAACCGGAAATTACCCAATCCAACATACCACATGTTGGCGATCATGTGGTAATAGCAATATGCTCTGACCTGGTAAATCCAGGTACTTCAGGCACAAATCAAACCTGGGATATGAGCGGGTTAACCGAAACTGAAGAACAATCATTTACCTATATCCTTCCTTCTGCAGGCATTGAGCCCGATTCATTTCCAAATGCAACCCTTTGCGGTGTTAGTTGGCAGGATGACTATAGCAATTATAGTGTAAGTCCCAGCTCTCTTTCAGTTGAAGGATATGCCGTTACTATCAGCCCGGATGATACCAGTTTAATAGTATACGACGATCCTGAGCAGATCATCCAATTACCGTTTACCTATAACGATACTTTCCTCGACAATTTTTCAGGAGTGAGTTATATTCCAGGGTTTGGGGCATTCCCCTTTGATGGATATCTTGATTTTGAAGCCGATGGATATGGTACCCTTATCCTCCCGACAGGCACCTATAATAATGTGGTGCGTTATCACTTTTACAGGGAGCAAACAAATTATGTTGGAGGATTCCCGGCAGGAACGACAACCAAAGATCAGTGGGCCTGGGTTTCGTCCGATTACCGCTTCTGGCTATTACTTATGGAAGAAGTATTTGATGGGATATCTACTACTCCCCTGGTCTGGTATGATAAAAACCCCTATTCTGCTTCTACCTCAGTAAATACATTAAATTACCGCTCAACTACAGTTTATCCTAACCCATTGCGAGTGGGTCAGCAAATTAATATCACCTGGGATAGGCACGAGCAGGCATACGTTTCATTAGTAAGTATGGATGGAAGTGTGATGGATAAAAAACAAACAGAATTGTCAGAAGGATCAAATTCCATAGTTTTTAATCACATTATCCCTGGCCTATATGTTATTAAAATAGAAACCAACGGAAGCTTTTCAACGCAAAAAATATCAGTAATTAATTAAGCATAAAATCAAATTTTTAAAATAATCACTAAAAAAAGAAACAATGAAAAAATCAACAATGATTCTGTTACTCTTAGCAATCACAGGAATTTTTGTAAGTGGCTGTAAAAAAGAGGATGACAACCCAGACCCCAACAATAATAACAACACAAGCCTTCCTGATGCCGTATTTAATATGACTGTATCGGGTGCAGAGAGCCACACATTTAGCTTCACCCTGCCAGAGAATGTGGCAAGTAATTATGCAGTAAATGGTGCGCATCAATCATCTGTGCCTATATTATCTATACTTGCTTCCAGCCTGCCTATAACCTGGCAATATGGATTAATCGCCGATGTAAATTCAATGGCCACCGGGACCTATAATATAAAAGAAGGGATGAGTGCATTTACACCACCATCTCAAACCACTGGTTACCTTGCAGTTTCAGGCACCCTAACCATCACTAAAGCCTCTTTATATCAAAGTGTATCTTCTATCGAAGATTGGTTTATCGATGGTACATTTTCGGGAACTTACCAGGATAACAATACGCCCCCCAATGAGGTGACCATCACGGGTTCGTTTAGCGGGGTGAACATCAAAGCACAATAGGAACGTGTCCGCCGAAGCTTGAGCTTCGGCGGACATATATAATTTTGAAACATGAAAAATTTAAAACTAATTCTGATCATTCCTCTTGTGTACATTACCTCTATGCTAAGTGCACAGGATATTAAAGGCAGTAAAGACCATTCTCTCATTACCCGTTACCCGGGCTCTGTAATCGATTATTATGAAGTACAGGACTATAAACCATACTCGGTAGCTACGGGTCCCCAAACCGGCTACAACCACATTGAGGATTGGATAGAAACAGAAGGGAAATTTACACGGATATATTATACCGTCATGGGACAAACAACCCTAACTGAAGTTTACCGTAATTATCTGTCTGCCTTGAAAAAAGGTGGCTTTACCATCCTTGCCGATGGAATTCATCCTGAGAGTGGAGTATCAAAAGAAGTGGGTGGCCGGGGATTTTTGAAAACATTTTATGCAAAGAATCCTGCTCCGACAAACAGCGGTATAAAAATTCTGGTGGGGTCGTCAACATCTGCCGGAGCTTGTTATATCGCAGCCCAACTGCAAAAGCCGGGCAGCAATGTATACATCGTAATCGGGGGAAGTCAATATGCTACCAATGAAAAAGTTTTCCTGGTCGACATCATTGAAGAAACCATTATGGAAGACGACCTGATACAAGTTAATGCGGATCAAATGCTGAAAGGGATAAAAGCCGATGGCAAAATTGCCCTTTACGGGATTTATTTCGATTTTGATAAATCAGATATAAAACCCGAATCAGGTGCCACTCTGGAGGAAGTTTCATTACTGCTTAAAAATAATCCGGAGATGGAGGTTTATGTGGTTGGACATACCGATTCAAAAGGGCTAACCGACTATAACCTTACCCTATCGGAAAAGCGCGCAGATGCTGTGGTAAAAGAACTCGTTGAAAAATATGGCATCCAGTCAAAACGTCTTTCAGGGCATGGAGTGGGCCCCCTTTGCCCTGTTTCTTCAAACGATACTGAAGCTGGGAGAAAATGGAACAGGAGGGTTGAATTAGTGCTTAGATAATCCGAAAGCCTGGTACTTTCGTATAAAAGTTAAAACTCTAATGAATCACAGCATGCATTGAAAAGCATTTCAAACTTGTTGAATTATGTGCGAATACAATATAGCAGGAAGTTGTTTACTATTCCGGGCAGGTTATTCACCCAGTTATAAATTCGTTCAAATATCTTGCAACAAGCTCGTCATAAATTTTTAGTTTTTCTTCCCACATAGCTATAGATTAGTTCTACAGTAAAATATAAATATCACCCCGAATAAAACAGCATACTAATATAATCCACCACTTCGTGGGATGGGATCACCTCACCGGAGTGACCCCGTTTAAGTAAAGTCACTTGCGGTTCTTTTGTGCATTGTTTGGCATATTCCATCAGGGCCATAATAGGGCCAAAACCACAAACAGAAATATTTTTTGTTTTTACTTCCTGCTCCACTCCTGCTGTGTTTAAACCTAAAATTTCCTTTACCACAAATTCGTCCAGCATCCGGCCTTTGCCGGCTGTTTCAAAATGGGTAAAGTCAGAAGAGGCAATCACACATATTCTTCTTTTTAAGGTGTCAGCGGCTTCCTTTATCCGGTTGGCAATGATCCGGGAATTGGTTACATTTTGATTGGTAAGGGTGATGGGTAATATAGCAAACGGTGTAGGAATAAAATATTGCAATAGGGGCAGCATTACCTCTCCTGAGTGTTCATATTTGTGGGCATCAGCAGAACGCGGAAACCCAAGCTGGTAACCCAGGTCAGAATCCACCTCTGCCTTCCCCAGCGGGGTTTCCCAGTAATCGTTATCGTCGAGTGCAATTTCAGCGCCAAAACCACTATGGTTGGGATTAATGATCACGAAGGTTTCAAAGGGAGTTTCTGATTGCCGGATGATCTCAAAAAAATGAACCGCCTGGTAGCCCGAATACATATAACCGGCGTGTGGTACGATGCCTCCAAATATATTCTTTTTTGCCAGTTGGGTTTGGATGGCGGGTTTCTCCTTTTGAAGGATTTGTTCAATTTGAGCGATCAGCTCGCTTTTTGTACCCGGATAAAATTTTCCGGCTACTGCTGGTATCCTGGTTTTCATCTTGAGCTTTTGATCAAATTTACAAAAAATTGCATTAGCAGCCATTTACCTCTTAACTTTTGTTCTTTTAAAACAAAACTTAAAAATTATACAGATATTTAATAATTTAGCCATTCATTTCAGATTTAAAAATTTAAAACAAAAAATATGTTCGACGCAAAAGTTTATACCGATAGAAGAAACCGTTTGAGAGGGGAAGTAAAAAATGGCATCATCCTTATATTAGGCAATACAGAAGCTTCCTTTAATTATCCTGCCAACACTTACCATTTCAGGCAGGATAGCAGCTTTTTATATTTCTTCGGTATGGACCACCCCGACCTGGCCGGGGTATTGGATATTGATGAAAACAAGGATTACATTTTTGGTAATGATGTCGACATAGATGACATTATATGGATGGGGCCACAACCTATGATGAAAGACCGTGCCGCAGAAGTTGGCGTTAGCAACACAGCCCCTTTAAAAGATTTGCTTGATTTTGTTAAAGCCGCTAAATCAAAAGGGAGGAAAATACATTTTGTTACCCCATACCGTGGTGAAACCTATATGCAAATGGAACAACTCCTGGGAATTCCTTTTGCGGAAATAGCAGGCCTGGCATCAATGGAACTGGTAAAGGGCATCATCAAACTACGTTCTGTAAAAGATCAGTTTGAAATAGCTGAAATTGAGAAGGCTGTGGATATTGCTTACGAGATGCATACCACCTCGATGCGGATGGCCATGCCGGGACGTATTGAGCGCGAAATAGCAGGTACTATCGAAGGCATTTCACTGGCCAAAGGAGGCCCGGTTTCATTTCCCATTATCTTGAGTGTTAACGGCGAAACCCTCCATAACCACTATCATGGAAACGTACTCGAAGCAGGCAGGATGATGGTGACCGATGCCGGAGCCGAAACCACCATGCATTATTCCAGTGACATCACACGGACAGTGCCGGTAGGTGGGAAATTTAATCAAAGGCAAAAAGATATTTATGAGATAGTCCTGGCTGCTAATTTAAAAACGATTGAAGCAACCAGGCCGGGCATTTCCAACAGAGAACTTCACCTGATGGCTGCACACATTATTGCTTCAGGATTAAAGGATCTGGGGCTGATGAAAGGAAATATTGATGATGCCGTAAAAGAAGGTGCGCATGCCATGTTTTTCCCTCATGGGCTGGGCCATATGATGGGTCTGGATGTGCATGACATGGAAGGGCTGGGCGAAAACAATGTGGGTTACAATGAAGAAATTAAACGAAGTACACAATTCGGGACGGCTTTCCTAAGGTTGGGCAAAAAACACCAGCCAGGTTATGTGTTTACCATTGAACCGGGCATCTATTTCATACCCGCACTGATTAAAAAATGGAAGGCTGAGAAAAAATTCACTGACTTTATCAATTTCGAAAAAGCAGAGTCGTATATTGGTTTTGGCGGAATCCGTATTGAAGATGATATCCTGGTGACCGATACCGGCTACCGTGTTTTAGGTAAACCAATTCCTAAAACAGTGAAAGAAATAGAGGATACCATGGCGAACCCGCTCTAGGGGATACTTTATAAGCATATTAAATGAGGTAGACTCATAATTGAAATTCTGGTTACGTTGAGGATTATCGAAATGTGCCTGTCAATGCAGGTAGCAGTGGCACTGCGCTTAAAGTCTTTTGCCTGAATATTTGAGCCAGTTGGAAATATACACACAGGTAACGATAAAAAACATACAAAATATAAAAAGTCCTTTTGAAGGTTAATAAATAGTGAATTGGAAAAACAAGGAAAAGTTGGATTATCCAGCCTATATGGTTGTATAATCCAACTTTTTGTACACATATAAACTAGTTACCGCAAATGCTAAAAAAGTCGCACATCAACGAAATATGTACTAATTTTTGTATTTTTGGTACAAATTAGAGAAACATGGGACAAGATGCACCATATCGGATTTTAGATAAACTTCCACCTCAAAGGGAGAAAGTTGAAACTCTTGAAATTTTAAGAGAAACCAATAAAGCAACTGCTGCTTTAGCTGAATTGAAAGGAATTGCAAATACAATTCCAAACCAATCAATGTTGGTAAATGCAATTGTATTGCAAGAGGCAAAAGGAAGTTCTGAAATTGAAAACATTATTACAACTCAGGACGAACTTTATAAAGCACTCACCATTAACAAATCAAATATTTCACCTGAAACAAAAGAGGTTGTAAATTATCGAAAAGCAATTTTTCGTGGATTTGACTTAATTAAAAAACAAGGATTTTTACGGGTAAATGACATCATAGAAATTCAACATGAGTTAATTGGAAACAATGCAGGAATAAGAAGTATGCCAGGTACTGTTTTGAAAAACGATACGACAGGAGAAGTCGTCTACACTCCACCTCAAGATAAAAAAGAAATATTGGATTTATTATCGAATTTTATCGAGTATTTTAATCAAGACCAAAATGAAATTTCGCCCTTAATTAATCTTGCCGTACTTCATCACCAATTTGAAAGCATCCACCCATTTTATGATGGAAATGGTAGAACTGGAAGGATTTTAAATATTTTGTATCTGATTTTAAATGATTTGATTGATATTCCAATTTTATATCTTAGTTCATATATTATTGAAAATAAACCTGATTATTACAGTCTGTTAAATCAAACAAACGAAATTGGTGAATGGGAAGAATGGATTTTGTTCATGTTAAAAGCTTTAGAAACGACTTCAATTCAAACGATTGAAAAAATTAATAAAATTAGAAACCTACTCGACAAAACAATCGAGAAAGTTCAGATTGATGCACCGAAAATTTATAAAAAAGAATTAGTGGAATTGCTTTTTGAACAACCTTATTCAAAGATTGAGTTTGTGGTTAATCAATTGAAAGTAGAGAGGAAAGCAGCATCACGCTATTTAAAAGAACTGGAAAAGATTGGCATTTTAGAATCTCAAAAAGTAGGCAGAGAAACATTATATATCAATAAAAAACTAATTGAAATATTGAAAAAATAAAGCACGTTGCGGTAACAAAATCTAAATGTAATGCGGGGTTTATGTGTGCAATCCAACTGTAGTTCGCAGTTGCAACACCGCCAATTCGTCTGCGACGATTGACGAAAATTTGAAATATTGAATAAACGAATTGGCTCGGTGCGAGCTTGAAAGTTCATCACTTTCAATCCCGCACTCCACTTACACAAACCGTAAGGTGCATTAGGGGACAGACAATTAATAACGAAAATAATAGATAAATGAAATCTGAAAATGAAACGATACTTTTACGAGATAAAGAAAAAGAACCAACAGATGAAGTTCTAGAAAATGCTCTCGGCAAGGAACTTTTTACTATCTATCAAAAATTAATACAAATCTTTACAGATGAATTTAGATTAGAGCTTCAATGGAGGTTTTACAAAGATGGGAAATCGTGGTTGTGCAAAGTTGTTTATAAGAAAAAAACAATTTTATGGCTTTCAGTTTGGGAGAATTATATTAAAACAGGTTTCTATTTCACTGAGAAAACAAGCAATGGTGTTTTAGAATTAGAAATTGACGAGAAAATAAAAGAAACTTTTTCGGCAGCAAAACCTGTAGGAAAATTGATGCCTTTGATTATTGATATTGACCAACAAAAACAGATTGAAGACTTAAAAAAGGTTATAAAGTATAAGAAAGGGTTGAAGTGATTTTATAGAAAAACATAGAGATAGAAGAAAACGCACAGTAACAGCACCTAATATCACATATCCGCGTTTAGTCATCAAGACAAATGATTTGTAAATTAAACATCAACATAAATTTGAGTAGTGAACCTGCCTGCCGGCAGGCAGGCGGCTACGCACCATAGCCGCAAACCGTCACACTGTGCAAAAATCGGTTAAAAGCTTCGTGGAAAAAACAAACTTAAAACACCTGTAATTCTTACCTTGTAAAGGAATAGAAACATCCTTTACACCCCTCCGCTTCAAGCGTCCCGCTTGAAGATTCCCTATCCCTAACCTCTTAATTATTAAATATCCTCATACAAGTATCTACACATTCCAAAGGTAGGCAATCCACCAACTAAACCCCCAACTGGCATGTGATCCAGCCAGGGAGTTTTGTATTATGATTATGATCCTAACGGAAATTTACTAAATTTACAACATAGTTGGTACAAGTGACGCAAAGCCTAAAACCCCTGCTGGAACAATTGCTCATTTGGGGTTTTAATGCCAGGATTTTTATATATTTGAAACCTACTAATGACGAAAACAATTAAAGAAATAAAAAATAGAAAAACCGTCATTATACACCTGTATTTGGGTGTATAATGACGTATTTTACGTCACTATAAACAAGTTACCACACATTTAAAACTTCTGATTATGGCAAAATTAACTGATAGCAAATATGTTTTAAAAGGAAAATCTGGCACAGAATATTCCTTTGGAATTTACTCATTAGACACTTCTTTTAAGGAAGTTGGAGGAGTTTACATCTTTACGAAAAGAGTAAAAAACGAAAATAAGTATTCGCATACAAACATTTACATTGGTAAAACGGATGATTTATCTACAAGATTTAATAATCACCATAAAAAGAACTGTATATCCCAAAATAAAGCAAATTGCATTTGTGTTAAACAGGTCGATTCAGAAAAAGAAAGGACAGAAATCGAAACTGATTTACTATTAGGGAATAGTACTCCATGTAATGAAATTAACAACTAAAAACTTAATTTATGGATTTAAGAAAAATCGCAAGAAATCTTGAAAGAGAAAGGTGCTTCAAACATAACGAGAAACCAACCGCCACGCCAAAAAGAGATTCTATTGAATTATCTTGTTGCTGCGAAGATTTTAAATCTAAGCTTATAAAGAAAATGGAATCAGAGATTGCAAAACAAGTAGAAGAAGATATTAAGAAAGCACTAAAGTTTTAAACTGATGCCAAGAGGATTACCCAAAGCAGTAAAAAAGTGTCTTGAAAAGTCAAGAGATTCAGCATTATTGGCAGTTGAAACATATAATAAACCAGCTGTTAAATTTAAGTCTGGAGGGTATATAGTTTTAATGGCTATTTCTTGGACATCGTTATTTCACGCTGTTTTCTTCAAACAAAAGAAAAAACCGTTTTATAAGACGAATAATCGTTTTGATAAGAAAGATGGTGATTATTGTTATTGGGAGCTAAGTACTTGTTTAAAAGAGTATTTTAAAACAGATACAAATAATCCAATTAGAAAAAATCTTGAATTTTTCGTTCCTCTAAGAAATATGATTGAACATAAGTCTTTACCAGAAATTGATTCAGACATATTTGCAGAATGTCAAGCATTGTTGCTTAATTATGACAAAATATTATATAAGGAATTTGGAGAAAAATACTGTTTAAAAGAATCTTTATCCTTTGCTTTACAACTATATCCTTCTTCAAAAAGTCTTGTAAATGCAATCGTTGAAAATCCGTCAGCTAAGCCTGTTGTTGATTTTATAAAAGCATATAGAACTTCAGTGACAGCTGAAGTTATTAATAGTGGTGAATATTCATTTAAAGCATTTCTTATTCAAGTTGCAAATCATCAAACAAAAAACACCCTTCCAATTCAATTTGTTGCATACGATAAACTCGATGATTCTCAAAAAACTAATGTAAATAGGGTTGCAGCTTTAGTGAAAAATAAATTTATCCAAGTTCCAGTATCAAATAAGGATTTATTAAAACCAGGAATTGTTGTTCAGAAAGTTCAAGCAGCACTTGGAAATCCTAAAATTCAAAGGAATGGGAAAGAAAAAGATAAATTTAATATGGACACACATACTCGATGCTGGAAAAAATACAATGTTAGACCTGAAAATAATTCCAACAATCCTGAAATTACGAATGCGGACTATTGCTTATATGACCAACCAAATGACAACTATTTATATACAGATGACTGGGTGGATTACTTAGCTGAACGAATGAATATTGAAGAGGAATTTAATAGCTTGTATGAATAAAAACGTGTGGTAACAATGTATAAAAATAATAGCCGAGATAGTAGTAAATTCAAGGGTTGTATCCCGCTTCAATTTTTCTGTAACTTGACAGGGATGAAGCCCGCAATCGGCTACTATTCTTATACTAACCGTTGGCGTTTATTCCAAACATCACGAAATCGAGATTAATTTCTCAAGCAAACGTCAAAATGGGGAGCAAAAATTAAATGAAAATTGGCAAGATTGGACAAAACATAAAGCACTGATAATCAACAACAAATTTTGACGTTAGTCAGAATTCAGGGGTTAAAGAAATTTTAAAAAGCTAAAATAACAACGAAAAATAAAAGGAAGCGAGCTCGATTTATAAATTGGTGTGAATTCATTTTTGTGAAAACCCCATCTGAATTCTGAGCCGGGCATATAAAGAATAGCTAAATGGTGGAGTCTTTAGGGCTACCCCGCAGGGAATAATATCTAAAGCATTGTTAAATATGCCTCTTCCTTTTATAACGTTGTAGGGAATTTGCTAAAACAAAATAAATTTAAACAAGGATAAATATGAAATATTATCAAAATCTCTTACTGACACTAATTACAGTAATTGGTATTTTTTCCTGTAATTCACCCAAAAAGGGCACCGAATACGGAAAAGCAACAAAAGAACTAATCACTCTTTTAGACAATAATCCAGAACTTAAGTCAATGCTAGTATCTTCCATAGAAAAAGCTAAAGAAATAAACCCAGACAGAAACACGAATCCAGCTCAAAACCTTGCAGAATATTACGAATTCGTTACCTGGTCGGAAACAACAATGCCTTGGGCGATAGTTAAAAAGGAAGAATATCCGGAAATATTCGACAATATTTTCCAGGGACTTTGTGCGTTCTATTTCTTAATTGATCAGCCACTTTCGGAGCTGGAAGGAAAAGGATTAGTGAATAACTCCCTCCAGTATTATGAACCATTTGCCAAATGGCTGGTCACTTTTAGCAAATCATGGGGTGCTTATCTAGACACTGAAGATTCTTGGAATGAAGAATATTATCAAATGGCATTAAACGATCCAAATTTCGGTCTACAAAATGATTGGTATGAAGATCCATCAAATTGGAAGACTTTTAACCAATTCTTTGCCAGATATTTGAAGACTCCTAATATGCGACCAATTGCAAGTCTAGATTTAGATTCTGTAGTCGTATCATTTGCAGATTCAGAACCTCAGGGTGTATGGGCGATAGATAGCACCTCGAATCTGATTGAGAAAGAGGGAGTTCCGGTAAAGTCTGCTACTCTCAAATCTATATCAAAACTTATTGGCAATGACAGTCAGTACAAAGATGCATTTGCGAATGGTACATTCACCCATTCCTTCCTGAATGTGAACGACTATCACAGGTATCATTTTCCTCTGAGTGGCACGATAAAAGAGGCCAGAATAATTCAAGGTATCAATCCGGCAGGTGGACAATTTTGGTGGGACCAAGAAAACAATAGATATGCATTTAACCCAACTGCCAAAACGGGGTGGCAATCTGTGGAGACTAGAGGATGTGTTATCCTTGAAACTAATGAATATGGACTTGTCGCTTTAATGCCCATTGGAATGGGAGCTGTCGGGTCAGTAAATTTTGAAGAAAATATTACTCCCGGAACAACGGTTAAAAAAGGAGATATGCTCGGTCATTTTGCGTTCGGCGGATCAGATTTCATAATGATCTTTCAGGATGGTGTTACTTTCACTTTAGACTCTCCAAAGCAAGATGATGGTAATTCGTACAAACACATCTTAATGGGAGAACGGTTAGGTCTTTTGTCTAAATAAAGTAACGAAACGCCAACAATGTATAAAAATAATAGCCGAAACAGTAGTGAAATTAAGGGCTGTAGCACGCTTCAACTTCCATGGAACTTGACAGGAAAGTGCCACGCAGTCGGCTACTTTTCTTATACGAACCGTTACCCAGCATATTGAAAAGTAATGAGAACTGACATTCATATCGGAATTTTTGATTTTTTCATTTTCCTTGGAATATTCCAGGGACTACTAATCTCGTGGTTCTTTATAAAAAACGGGAAGAAGGGGAAAAAGGCAAACCTGTATCAGGGGCTTTTATTGTTGTTTTTATCCCTTGGAATGTTTGAGGAGTTGCTAAACAATACAGGGTATATTGTTCAGCTTTTGCCAATTACAAATTATGGCGAACCCTTAAATTTTACATTAGCTCCACTTTTCTATTTATATGTAAGAAGCACTTTAGAACCAAAAGAAAAGCAAAATGTATGGGTGCATTTTATAATTGCCTTGTTTTGGCTTTTTTATATGTATTTTGCTTTTATCCAGCCCGACGGGGTTAAATACAATTCTTATATTCAAACAAAACACCCGGATTGGGGATATTTAAATATTGATGAAATAATTAGTGATGATCCTTTGGGAATCCGCCGATATATAAATCAATTAACGGCAATTCAGTTTATTATATATATGAGTGCATCCATAATTATTTTATTGAGAAAATTCCGGTCACTAAACCAATCCATATTCAAAACAAATAATGACGTGTTAATAATATTACGGAATATAACCATTCATTTCATTATAATCATTGCAGTATTTATGGCCACCAAACTTTATTATGGTATGCGAAGCGATATTGGTGGTTACTGGATTGCCACTTACGTTTCGTTTATGATATATGCCACAAGTTACCAGATTCTCAATAAATCAGATTTTTTTAATCAACCAAACTCATTCCTTGATATTCCTTTATTGAAATACAAAAAATCTTCACTTTCTGATGAGAACAAAGAATTGATATTATCCAAAATCAGGATGGAGTTAGAAACAAAAAAATACTTTGCTAATAATCTTGCTTCCCTTTCCGGCCTGGCAAAATTAATCAATGAATCGTCGCATCATGTTTCACAGGTAATAAACGAACAAATGAATATGAATTTTTTTGAAATGCTTGCACAATACCGGGTCGAAGAAGCAAAAAAGATCATTATTTCCGATAAAAACAAAAAACTTACCATTGAAGAAATTGCAGAACAGGTCGGATATAATTCAAAATCGGCCTTTAATAATGCATTTAAAAAACTTACTTCACAAACTCCTTCTGAATTTCGCGAAAACTCGACAATAGTCTAATTCTTTGCTTGTCAATTAGTTGAAACATATTAATTGTTCGTGCCGATAGGTACGAACGCCGGGCTTATCGGGAAAGTCGTTGGTTCCCATACCGCCAAAGTAGATTTGCTTAAACATTTAAAAACAAATCGAAATGGAAACATCGGAACAAAACAAAAAGGAACGTCAGTATTACATCGACTGGCTTCGAATTATACTCATTTTAAGTGTATTTCTTTTCCATATTGGAATGATTTTTAATTCCTGGGAATGGCACGTAAAAAATGATATTATATGTGCTGATAAAAGCATATTGTGGTATATCATGGTTTTCCTGGGCAGATGGCGAATGCCTTTGCTGATTCTGATTTCAGGTGCTGGTACTTATTTTGCTTTGGGCAAAAGGACATCTCGACAATACCTGGGAGAACGGTTCAAACGACTATTCGTACCTTTATTAGTCGGTGTGTTTACATTGGTTCCTATTCAGGTTTACATCGAGAAATCTGCTCAATTTGACTCATTAATTTCTTTTTACCCTCACATGTTTGAAGGAGTTTACCCTTCAGGTAATTTTAGTTGGCATCATTTATGGTTTATTGCCTATTTGCTATTTATTGCACTGCTCATTTCCCCATTTATAAATTTTTTCAAAAGCTGGCACTTTGACCTTTTTGTCGGGAAATTAAGAGTGATTGTATCCAAACCTTTTGGTGCAAACATTTTCCTGATTCCCTTAATTCTTTTGCAGTTATTACTCCGGCCTTATTTCCCAGAAAATACGCATGGATTTATTGACGATTGGGCAGCAATCGTTTATTACATCATCTTTTTCCTTTCAGGTTTTATTCTGTTATCAAATAAAAGCATGGTTGAATCAATCAGGAAACAAAAGCTTTCATTTTTGGCTGAATCGGTAATTGTAACCATAATTATGTTGACGGTTCCTTATATGGCCGGCTCGGAAAAAATGGGAAATCTCATCTGGGATGTTTCAGAGGCTTTTGTTGCCTGGTCGTGCAGTTTAACTGCAATTGGATTCGCAAAACAATATTTGAATTTTAATACCAATTTTCGGAAACTGGCCAACGAAGCTATTTATCCTTTTTATCTGTTCCATCAACCCATCATTGTTGTTGTTGCATATTTTATGGTACAATGGGATATCGCTATTCTCTGGAAAGTACTATTAATAACTGTCACTTCATTCTCATTATCCGTGGCCATTTACTGGTTTTTAATCCGGCCATTTAATGTTTTACGATTTGTATTTGGCATGAAATGGATCAAAAAGGAAAGTCACAAATCCTTTCGCCAGGGAATGCTGACTCCGGTTGTTATTACCAATAAAAATCAGACACTATGAAAAAAGCAGCTCGAATATTTTACATTGATAATTTAAGAATCTTCCTGATCGCTTTGGTTGTATTGCATCATTTAACACATTCCTTTAAAATTTGAAAACAATGAAAATATTAATTTATTCAACTTTCACCATCTTATTATTATTGGTGGCATGCCAAGATGATATCGGTGATCTTAATATATTAGTTCCTGCAACAGTTGTGGATGATCCGGACCTACCTCAAATTGAAATTTGTGTTGCAGGGCACATCCGCAGTATCCATTTGGAAACATTCGGAAATCCATCAAATCCAAAATTATTTATTCTTCATGGCTCATTGGGCGACTATCGTGCCTTTCTTCCATATCAAATTCTATCCGACAAATATTTTGTTGTGATGTGGGATCAAAGAGGAAGCGGATTATCCGAACGAATCACAAAAAGTGAAATTACCTACGCTAGTATGATTGAAGAAATCGATGCAATCAAGGCTCTATATTCCCCAAACGAAAAAATCAACTTTTTCGGGCATTCGTTCGGTGCAATGTACGCTACTTACTATTGCGCAAAAAAACCAAACAATGTGAATCAGGTAGTGCTTGCGGAACCTGGTGGGCTTACTGGCGATATCATGAAAAGCGGACTTGATCATGGTTTCAAACTTAACCTTTTTGATGAACAACTAACTCATCAGTTTTGGCAAAACGATTTGTTATCAGCAAAAAGCCACGAGGAATTGGATTATAAAACCATGATGCTTTTACATGGAAATACTAATCAATATCATTGCGATTCCAACAACAAATCATACTGGCCTGTTTGGCGGGTTGGGGGTTTTCTGGAATTAAACCGGGTGATTTATAAAAATAAAACTCCAATTTATGACTTTACAGTCGGCCTCAAGAACTTTCAAAATAAGGTATTGATTTTAGGCTCGTCATGCAGTTTCCTTGGTTATGATTTTCAAGTCGCCTATCATAAAAACCTTTTTGCAGATGCTGAAATCGTAAGATTTGAAGAGTGCGGACATCGACTAACGGTCGAGAAATTTGATGAAATTTTGAATGAATTGTATAACTATCTTGAAGAGTATTAAAATGAAAACACTTTTTGTATCTGTAATCTTAATTTTGCTTTCATGCTGTCTTTCAGCTCAGGTCCTGCTGAATAATTCAGACACAAAGAATAGCATTACCCTTAAAGCCGGATGGGATCAAACAATAGCAACAGGAATAAATTATTCCCACAGTTTAAATTCAGCACTTAAAAATCACCCAACCAGTTTCCAAATAGAGTTTCTAAGTCCGTTGGCAACTTTTCATCAATTTAATAATGGACGATTATCGACGGGAATCCAAACAGGACTCTTTAGAAAAAACCATTTTGGAATCATCGCCAATGCGTTTGTAACATATAGCTGGTCAAACGATGTCCTAGCAATAATAAAAGGTGTTGGAATTTACACATCAATTATTCCTGCTATACACACAAACAATAATTGGATTTTGGCATTTGAATTTGTTTACCGCCCTACACTTTTCAGTCATTTTAGATTTTCAGAAATTGCAGATGACACTTTTAATGACAGGTATTCCGCCACCAGTGTCAAGAATGAAGTTCCGGATCGCAACGGTTGGTACATTTTTACAAACAATAAATATCAGGTTGCCTTTTTAATGAATAAAAAAATTAATAAACATTATCAACTTGGGTTAAAACTTGGATTAGAGCATTTCAGAAATGAACATAAGGTTTTGCTCAATGGCTGGATTGGTCAAATTCCAATCAATGCGAATATCAATTTTACATATAATTTTTAATTACAACAGCTATGAAACATGTATTTATCGTATTATTTGCACTCTTTACCAGTAGCCTTGGAGCTCAGGGAGTACCGGATGTAATCAAATTAAATAGCTTTCAACTCGATGGTGGAGTAAACAAATTAAAAGAAGAAAACCTGCATACAAAAGTCCATACCGGGCTTTTATACGGTTTGGTTTATGAACACACAAGGCAAACAAAAAATATTTCAAATTTTGGAATCGGGTTGAGATTTTCAAGGCTTAAGACCAAATATGAAGAATTGTCAGCTTCGGCAAATATTCAATTATTTGGGAAATACGGTTACTTATTTGAATCTGTTAAAAGTTCAAGGGTCGCTTATAATATTGGCCCGGGAATTAAACTTCATTATAATCTGAGCTATTATCCCAATTGGGATGAAAGCCATTTATACTGGGGCAGTAGTTTAAATTTCGGTATAAGTAATAAATTTAAATATCAGGTCAATAATAATCAAACATTGGCATTTGACCTGTATTTTTCCCTGTTTTCAATTTTAAGCAGGCCTGAACGGGACAGGCAATATAAAATTGACAATATTTCAGTTCTCGGTATTCTTAAAAATTTGAACAGCAATCTGGAAGCAGGTACTGTTAATAAATCTTTTCAGACTACATTCCGTGCAGAGTATCTGTTCCATACCAGTGAAAATATTACACAGGCAATTTGTTATTCTTATGATTATTCGAGATTAAAAGAAAATGAAGGCAATCCTTTTCAGGGTAGCCTGCACCAATTAGGTTTAAAAATATACTTCCGATGAGAAAAATAATTTTACTGTTAGCAGTAGCCAGCATGTTGGGTTCTTGTTTAAAGGATGACCCTTTTAAGTTAGAGTACAATGGATTTATTCCAAAATCGATTAATGACGACTGGCAAATTTCAACACCCGAAAATGAAAGCATCGACGTCTCAACACTTGAACAAGCATATGCATTAGTTTATAGTGATAAGCGGTTTACAATGGCCAGAAGCCTGCTCGTTTTCAGAAACGGCAAACTTGTAGCTGAGGCATACCCACACGATCCTTCTGATATTGATGCTATTCATAACATCCAGTCATGCACAAAATCAATTACTTCCATATTGACAGGTATAGCCATTCAGAATAATTATATCGATTCTCTGGATGAGCGGTTGTACGATGTTTACCCTGAATATTTTGATTCAGATATAAATAAAAGAAATATAAGTATCGAAGATGCATTAACAATGCAGACAGGCCTTGAATTTGATAACGGGTCTCATACAAAGGAGCTCTATAAAACAGAAATCAACTCGGTGCAATATGTATTATCGATGAAAAGGCTTTACAATTCGGGGACATTTATGAATTATAATGACGGCGCTCCTCATTTGGTATCTAAAGTAATTGAGAAAAAAACAGGAATGACGCTATGTGAATATGCTGATGCCACTTTGTTTAAACCATTAAACATAAACGATTGGGAATGGGAATCAGCTAAGGATGGTACTACATTTGGTGCCTTTAGTTTATTTCTGAAACCAAGGGATTTTGGGAAAATAGGCCAGCTTATCCTTCAAAATGGAAAGTGGAATAACAAACCCTTTATTGACAGTACTTATTTATCGGAAGCAACAAGCATTAAAGTTTCAGCGAACTTTAGCAGTGAACCTTATGGTTACTATTTCTGGATATTACCTGCATACAATGGTTATGCAGCGATTGGTCACGGAGGCCAGTTTCTATTTGTAGTTCCGGAAAAACAATTGGTTGTAATTTATACTGCCTGGCCTTATACCAGCGGAGATTTTTTTGACCAAAGAAATGACCTAATGAGAATTATTGTTAACAGCTGTAATTAACGCATTGGCATATACAAAAGATAAAATAAGAATTATTAGTCTTTTCAATTAAGATTAACTTCTCAGAAACTTTTAAATAAATAATTGTATTTTTATGTAAAAGTTAAACATCGGATGATTATTTGACCTATTTTGAAGGATAAGTTTGAAAATACGCTGGGTAACACATTGTATATGGCAGGCGGGGGACCCCTCTCCGCTTCAAGCGTCCCGCTTGAAGATTCCCTATCCCTAACCTCTTAATTATTATATATCCTCATACAAGTATCTACGCATTCCAAAGGTAGGCAATCCATCAACTAAACTCCCAACTGGCATGTGATCCAGCCAGGGAGTTTTGTATTATGATTATGATCCTAACTGAAATTTACTAAATTTACAACATAGTTGGTACAAGTGATGCAAAGCCTAAAACCCCTGATGGAACAATTGCCCATTTGGGGTTTTAATGCCAGGATTTTTATATATTTGAAACCTACTAATGACGAAAACAATTAAAGAAATAAAAAATAGAAAAACCGTCATTATACACCTGTATTTGGGTGTATAATGACAGGTTTTACGTCACTATAAACAAGTTATAGCCAATTTTAAACACAAACAATTAATGAAAATATTCTTACTCTTATTTATAGCAAATATCTCGCTGATACAAACTGGATATTCTCAGGAAAAGAGATATTATCATACATTTAAAACAAGCGACTCAGATATACGCCTAACTAAATGGAGAGTTCCTTTTGAAGAAAAGGGAGATACTTATATTATTGAAACAGTGGATAATCAAAATAGAGTTAAAGAAATAAGACTAATACAAAATGGCAAACTGTACGAGTCCGATTGCTATGATATAAGCATTATCAAATTTGAATATAAACAAGACACGATAATTCAGTACAACATGGTAAACGACTCAACTTACTCTGCTGGAATTGAATGTGGAGAACCTGCAAAAATTGTGTACATCTTGGAAAATAATAGAATTAAGGAAAGCCTGAGCTTTATTGACTACGACATATATTTAAAAGGAGACTTTCGCCTTGAACCTGATTTCAGGACTCAATTAGAAAAAGATAAGATTAAAAATAAAAATGGAATCAAATCAAACTACAATTTTATATGGGCTTATCAATTTTCAAGTGTAAAATACAAAGGTTATATACCTGCAAAAGAGTATATATCGTTTAAGAATTATGATTTTCAATATACTGAAAGTTCGAAAAAATCTCCTTATGCCATGCAAAATTGTAGATTTTTATATCAAATGAATGAAAATTAAAAAACTGGCTATAACACAGTACATATTGCAGGGCGGGGTTCGGTGGTACGCCAACTGCGGATTCCCGTTTCGCAGTTCCGTGTCCTTCGGACAGGAACGCTCTTCGAAATCCGCCCCAACAACATGTACCAACCGTTAACGCCAAGCAGGAAAAGTCACTTTGCACTTTTAATTGAACAAATAATAATATAATTGCTAAATTTATTGTGCAATTTGTATCTTTGTAGAAATTATTGAAACAATGAGAACATTATATCAGAAATTTGAAACGCTTTTACAAAGTACAACAAAAGATTTCAAACGATATTTATACGACAGCATTTCATGGGATAGTCGAATGCTTGGGATTATTGGTGCTCGTGGAGTTGGAAAAACAACAATGATATTACAACATATCAAAGAAAAATTAGATACTAAAAGAGCTTTATATGTTTCCGCAGACGATATGTTTTTTGGAGAAAACAGACTTGTTGATTTGGCGGATGAATTCTATAAAAATGCTGGAGAATATTTATTTATAGACGAAATTCATAAATATCCAAACTGGTCTCGTGAATTAAAAAACATTTATGACTCATTTCCTACTTTAAGGATTGTATTTACTGGTTCATCTGTACTTGACATACTTAAAGGTTCAGCCGACTTAAGTCGTAGAGCAATAATTTACAAATTACAAGGACTTTCATTTCGTGAATATTTGAAATTATTTCATAATTATAAGGAGGAAGTCTACACTTTAGAACAAATTATAAATAATGAGGTTAAACTTCAGAATATTCAACATCCATTACCACTATTTAATGACTATTTACAACGAGGTTACTATCCTTTTGGAATGGAAAACGAAATAAATTTACGTTTAGGTCAAATTATAGTGCAAACTTTGGAATCAGATATTCCACAATATGCAAACTTAAATGTTGGAACAAGTCGTAAACTGAAACAATTGCTTTCTATAATTGCGGAAAGTGTTCCATTTAAACCTAACTTTTCCAAAATTTCTGAATTAATTGGTGTAAGTCGGAATTCATTAGACGACTACTTCTCATATATGGAAAAAGCCGGACTTATTGAGCAATTAAGAAATGAAACAAGCGGTATTCGTGGATTAGGGAAGGTTGATAAGGTATATCTGGCTAATACAAACATCATTTTTAACTTAGTTGGAGATAATTCAAATGTTGGAAACGCCAGAGAAACCTTCTTTTTAAATCAAATGAGAGTAAAAAATGAAGTTATATCTTCAAAGAAAGCTGATTTTTTGATTGACAAGTACACGTTTGAGATTGGAGGGAAAAATAAACAACAAAATCAAATAGAGAAAGATGGAAAATCATTTATAGTACAAGATGATATTGAATATGGCTATCTCAATGTAATTCCTTTATGGGCATTTGGATTAAATTATTAAAAAGGCTAAAATGAAATAATGCCAGGCGTTAACACGCGTTATAAAATATAAGGGAGACAGTGGCTTACCAGACTTCTGTCTTTCAATTTAGCCCCGCCAAAACTAAGTTTTGACGGTTTTGTAAAATGTTTTAAATTCGGTGTCAAAACGTAGTTTTGGCTACTTAGCGGTTAGACAATGAAGTACAATAAAGCCCTTACGTTTCATACCGCCACCGTCACACTGTGCAAAAATCAGTCAAAAACTTCTCATTTATAAACACTCATAAAGTATCCGTGATTCTTACCTTATAAAGGAATAGAAACATCCTTTACCAATGCATCAAACGAAAACGAATCATCCCGAACACGGCTACAAAAAGGGCCTCGACAGGAGCCAGGGATTTCTGCTGCCTCCCAGCCTTGAAGATCTGGTGGAAGCAGATAGCCAGGTAAGGCCCCTTTGCACCACTGCGCCCCTTGACCATGGCCGGTGGATTGAACGCTCTCAGTAGAAACAAGCGGAGCAGGAGAATGATATACGTGTCCAAACAGTGAAGGATAAATACCGCCGACGGCAGGCCTTGGTCAAACACCCCTTTGGTGTGCTCAAACGGCAATGGGGATATGACCACTTTTTAGTCAAGGGGTTAAGCAATGTTGAAACAGAACTCGGGTTGATGTTCACGGATTACAATTTACGCAGACTGATCACCATCTTTGGCTCTAAAGAGCTTATTAAAAGGCTCTTACGCTTTTTTGATATAAAATGGTTCATTTTTAGGCCATATAAGCCAATTATGTATTTTCATAATATATTTAAGCCCAAAAGAACTCCTTGTCAAACAAGCGAATATTCGCTATATTTGAACCATCATAAAATCAAATTCTAACCAAAACAGGAATATTTGCACAGACTGAAGTTGGCGGTAATAAAAATAGTATCCTTGTAATGAATTTTGTAACCTAAAAATAAATTTTGTGTCCTACCTATAAACACATATAGATTTAAAAATGAAAAGAATTATTATACTAGCTGTCATACTTCTTTCAACAATGGCCGGCAAATCGCAGAATTTCACAAAATTGGACTCATTGAGTAATCTGCTCATTGAAAAATACAATATTCAAGGTATCGGAATTATTGGGGTGCAAAACAATAAAGTTGTTTATCAGAAGGCTTTCGGGAAAGCAAACCTAACCAATGATTTTTCAGACTCAACAAAAATATACATTGCTTCCAACACTAAAGCTTTTGTGGGTTTAGCACTTTCAAAATTAGCATTTGAAAAGAAAATTGATTATTCAGACCCAATTTCAAAATATATTCCCTCCACATATTTTCCATTAAATATTGAGGTGGATAAAATAACCATTCGGAATTTAATGCAACATACACACGGTTTATCCAACGACCCAATGGTTTTTAGAACTGCTTATTCGGGAGAATTTCCAGATGATTTGAGAGGATTATTAAAATTTACCGTTTATAGAAATGAAACACTATCCTATGATTTTAAATATAGTAATCTTGGTTATTTATTTGGAGGTATAATCATAAAAGAGGTTACCGGTCAAGATTGGAGAGATTATGTATCTGACAACATTTTCAAACCAATAGGTATGACTGAAACATCTGCGCATATAGACTTTAAACGAAGCTTAGAAGCATTGCCTTTTGAACATTTTACCAATCAACCTATTTCATCAAGAAAATCTGAAAACACTTTACACAGTGCTGGAGGCATATATTCAACTTTAGGCGATATGGGAAAATGGATAAGCATTTTTACTGATGAAAATCAAACATCAATTAATCCCAAATTATTAACTGACTATTTAAGTGATAGAACTGTAGTCGTAAATCGTATGGGACCATTTACAATGGATGAATATGGTAATGGTTGGATTTATGGAACTTTAATGGGAGAAAAATTATTTTTCCACTTCGGTAGTTTTAATGGATATGAGTCTATAATGGCATTTCAACCTGAAAACAAAACAGGTGTTTTTGTATTTGTCAATGAACGAGTAGGTGGTCAAAGGATTTCTGCAATGCTTTCTGCATATTACTATTTAATTATGTCGAATGATTCAAATGCAGACAGTAAGATTCAAATGTTCAGCCAATTCATTGACCCGATGTATGAGAAACCGAAAAAAGAAAGAACATTTTTCAGCTATGAAAATGTAGATGAATTAACTGGCACATATTTTAGTCCAAAATATGGTAATTTAACGGTCGATAAAAATAGTGATGGATATACTTTTTCATTGGGCAGATTGAAAAGTTTTGCTTATTTGGATAATGAAAATAATGGAATTATTATCGAGTGGACTCCTGGAATTGAAGAACATTTTACCATTTCGAAGAATCAAGGAAAAGTGAAATTAATCTATGGTGATTTTGGAGAGTTTATAAAAAAATAACTACTGCCAAATAAGTAAGGCTTCGTGTGGTGTAGCCCAACATGAAGCCCTGTTGCACGGAATCCCCCCTCTGCTTCAAGCGTCCCGCTTGAAGATTCCCTATCCCTAACCTCTTAATTATTAAATATCCTCATACAAGTATCTACGCATTCCAAAGGTAGGCAATCCATCAACTAAACCCCCAACTGGCATGTGATCCAGCCAGGGAGTTTTGTATTATGATTATGATTCTAACGGAAATTTACTAAATTTACAACATAGTTGGTACAAGTGACGCAAAGCCTAAAACCTCTGCTGGAACAATTGCTCATTTGGGGTTTTAATGCCAGGATTTTTATATATTTGAAACCTACAAATGACGAAAACAATTAAAGAAATAAAAAATAGAAAAACCGTCATTATACACCTGTATTTGGGTGTATAATGACGTATTTTACGTCACTATAAACAAGTTGGGCTCCATAATAAAAAGACAGAGATATGAAAATAAAGCAATTGAAAGTTAAAAAATTACAGAATAGAATTGACTGTGATTTGAAATTCAATGACGACCTAAATATTGTGACAGGTCAGAATGGTTCAGGTAAAACAACAATTCTTAAACTCGTTTGGTATTTAATAAGCGGTAATATTGAACGTGTTTTTAGAGAACTAGTTTTTGAACAATTAAAACTCAAAACTTCAACTTATGACCTTGAAATTAAAGTAATTCCTGAAAGTGTTACATATAAATGGAAACTTAAGGGTAAAGAACAAAACACTTATGAATTTAAACGTAAAAGTGACAAAAAACTTGAACAAGAGGATATAAACATAGACTTTATTAATCTTGATTTAGTAAAAGCTTCAGAGGGGTCTGTATTTTTCCCAACCTTTAGAAGAATTGAGGGCGGTTTTACATTAACAGATACCGATGAAAATTATAGATACAGAAGAAGACCTTCAAATCAAATAGAAGAGGGATTGATGAGGCTTTCCTCTGAACTATCAGTTTTTGACAACTTTTTTATTTCATCAATTTCAACTAATGACATTATTGAACTATTAAGGCGTAAGCATTCTGAGTCATCTGAAGAAGTGAACCAGCTACATATCGGAATGTCAACATTCATTGAGAAAAAAATTCAAAGTAGTCAAGATAAAACGACATCAAAAAGTAAAGATGCCATTCTTGATGATATTAAGAAAAAAGTATTGAGCATTAGTTTAGAAAGAGAAAAATTGTTAAGCCCTTTTACAACCCTTGCAAGTCTTATAAGTGAAATATATCAACATAAAGGAATCTTGTTAACCGACAAATTTACGGTTGGTAATACAGAAGAAGCAATTAGTTCTGCAAAACTCTCTGCTGGTGAAAAGCAATTATTGAGTTTTATATGCTATAATGCATTTAGCAGAGAAAGTCCGTTTATTATTGATGAACCCGAATTAAGTTTACACGTTGATTGGCAGAGGAATTTGGTTCCTATTCTGATGTCTCAAAAAACAAATAATCAAATTATCATTGCAACTCATTCTCCTTTTATTTACTCAAAATATCCTGATAAGGAGTTGTTATTAAATGATTATAGAGGAGAATAGTTATGGCTAAGAATGTTATCTTAACAGCTGAGGAAATAATTAGTTACCTCCAAAAATCAGATTTAATAAATTTATTAGTTGAGGGACCTTATGATTTGTTGATTTATAATTGGATTGAAGAGAAAATTAATAAACCAAATGTTAGAATTTTACCCTGTGGTGGTCGAAGCACATTATTAAAAGTATTTGAAAATAGAGAACAATATAAAGACAAGATAGTAGTATTTATTGCAGATAAAGATTTGTGGGTGTTTACTGGCATACCTGAAGAATACAAATCAGTAGTTTTTACATCTGGTTATAGCATTGAAAATGATTTATTTTGTTGTGCAAGAAATACAATTAATAATCTATTTACTGTCACTGAATTGGAAGATTTTAATAAGATACTTTCAAATCTATTGCCTTGGTATTGTTCGGAAATTTTAAAATATAAGAGTAATAAAACCTACAATCTTAGTCTTCATTTAAATCAAATTATCCCTGAAAAATCAAATGAAATATGTGAACATTTTCTTGCAAATATTGAGTTCCTAGAACCGACTCAAGAAATTATAGATGAAGTTCAAAGTGATAATTATTTAAAACTTAGAGGTAAATTTATTTTCGATGCCGCAGTTCGACAATTAAGTGCTAAAAGAAAAAGGTCTAAATATAGTAGAGATAACGTATTTGAATTATGTCTTAAAATGAACGACAATCATCATTTTGAAAGAATAATAAATGAAATTGAAGCAATAATGTCGAGTAGGTAAAGGGGAATTTCACCCCTAAACCTCTCTCAGAACCGTACGTGATGCTCTCACATCATACGGCTCTTCCTGACAAGCCACTACGGCAGAAAACCCTGTTTCCAGTGCTCAAACATAGAAGGATAAAATTTAGATGTTTCCTTTAACCACAGATAAGCAAAGTACCAGTGTTTCCGCCGGAACCGACGGTATTTATTGCGAACCCCTCCGCTTCAAGCGTCCCGCTTGAAGATTCCCTATCCCTAACCTCTTAATTATTAAATATCCTCATACAAGTGTCTACGCATTCCAAAGGTAGGCAATCCATCAACTAAACCCCCAACTGGCATGTGATCCAGCCAGGGAGTTTTGTATTATGATTAAGATCCTAACGGAAATTTACTAAATTTACAACATAATAGGCAATAGTGAAACTAAGCTTAAAGCCTCTGCTGGATTGCTCGCACCGATTGGGGATTCAAATTTACCACTTACCTTCCCTCCATTACATCCTAAATAAACAAAACCTCCCTTCCGGTTGTTTATCTACGAACATCAACAAGAGCGTACTTTTCAACCTGGTTTTGGTTGAATTTAAAGAGAAATGAAAAAGATTTATTAACCAATGAAAACGCTCAAATCCTATCTTAATGAGGTTTCTGAGAAACTAAAACCCCTCTATATGGAAAACGACGCTATGGCCAGGGAAACCCTTGGCAATGATAATGAATCAGGAGGTACAGCATCAAAACCAACTGAAATTCCTGCAAAATCTAAAGCAAATACCTCTTCAGTACTTGCTGCTATTTTTAATGGTTTAGGGGTAGGACTATTACTTGGCCTTTTACTTGGCCTGGCCGTATCACCTGTGGTGAGCGGCATCATTGGCACTTTATCTTCTCTGCTGGTTATTTTGCTTGGCCTGAATGATAAATATATGGGAATTGTTAAAAGTGTGCGAATCGGCTCTTTTGGATTTTTTACTGTGGCAGGTATTATCCTTGGAATGTATATCCGTACCAACAATGCCCTATCCCCTACTACCACTGACCTGAAAGAAGAATACATTAAATCCGGCTTTGAGGAAAACGAAGCTTTATACTTTACTGCACAAAAAACTTTTGATTATGTACCTGTAGGCTGGTTCGGCACAACAGCCGCTGATTCGGTGGGAAACAAGAACAAAAATAAGGAAACCCGAAGTCATTTGTTTTCTTCAAAAGTGGATGTAAGCCAATGCTCCATTTTAAAATCGGCTGATCGTGAATTTCCAAGAAGTGAAATCATCTATTCGTATGAAGCTGCCGGGGGGCTTTGGAAAGACCTGGCTTTAACCTTTGGAAAGGAGCTGCCCGACCAGGTTTATGTGGATGCCCTCCTGGCGATCCGTGACGGATTTTGCGGGCTTGGGAAATCAGGAATCATTGATATTAAAAGCACCTACGAGATCAAACAACTTAATTCGGCAAATTCTTTATCCGATATCAAGAATACCTTAATTAAAGCCGGTGGTGAATGGCCGGTTATCTTTGAAAGCATACAAGACAAAATTCCCGAAGAATATCAAAAACAAACCTTACTTCAACTCATTAAAATTCTAACTGATGAAAAAGCTAATTAGTTTACTGATTGTTTTATTTTTTATATACCAACCCGGATTTTCCCAATTCGATCCGGATGCCAGTGGAAAATCCCTTGTACGGATCATGGTAACCGGTTCGGGCAATGCCAATGTATGCAGCGGTTTTGTCTGGAAAAAAGACGAATGGATCGTCACCTCACTTCATGCTATGAAAAAAAACGGAAAAGTCCAGGTACAGTATTTAAACAAATACTGGCGGGATGCAAAGATCATTAAAACATTTCCCAAGGCAGATTTAGTTCTTTTGGAAACAAATCTTAATGCAAAGCCTCTTGCTGCGTCGGTTCTGCCTATTAAGTCATATAGTAGTGCAAAAGTAAATTTTGCCGATAAGATCTATGCCCTGGGGTACCACGGAGGCTCTGAAGGTTACCGGACACAATCCCTCGAAAAAGGACATGCCAAACCCGAAACCATCGAATACCTTGTAGCGAAAGATGAAAGTAAGCAGCTTGTGGCACATCTTGGGATCCCTGCCATTGACCTGCCAATTTTATATTTAAACGGTAGTCTTTTACCCGGTTATTCCGGTTCACCCATCTATAATACCAAAGGGGAACTGATAGGTATTGGTGATGGCGGATTGGAAAGCGGACAGGTGAATGTGAGCTGGGCCATTCCGGCATCATATCTTGATCAACTTGAAAACTCCCCAACTTCATCATTGCCTGCCAATATCGATCAGCTTGACCTTTTATTTTCAGCTAAGGTAGAAGTAAAGGCAGAGACTGAAAGTCCGGAGGAAATACAAGAATTATTTGCCGATGAATATGAATCATATGTGTATGGCGACTTTGAATTTTATTACACTAAAACCAGGTCTTTCGAAGATATGTATAACAGTACCCTTGATCCTGAGAATCTTCAATACTTCGTAAATGATTTCACGGAGAACAATTTATACCTCAATTACAATCAGCTGAACTTTGATATTTATGAAGATGCCCTTCAAGGAATTATCCTTGCTGTGCCTGCCGGTTCCCCACTTATATACGACCAGACGAACGGTATCTTTCAGGCTGACTTAAGTAAACTGCCGCTTGGTAGCTATTTTGCCCTTGAATTTACAGGATTAGCCGGTGATAAATTTTATTCGGATGTAGACATGGCAGTAGATGACCTGTTGAACCTGATAGATCAGGCATATGGGGCCTCAGTAGGAGGTTTTCAGGAAGATGAAGATTATTCTTACAGTTTCCAGGTAGACGAAAACAGGCAAATGGCTTATATCCTTTTTACGGGAAATAATCTTTTGACCAATTCAGATGGGAGCCAGATGGATGTAAATATGTACCTCACGGTTTTACTCGACGACAGTAAAGTTTTTTATACCCTGTCCACCATTTATATCCCGGTATATGACCTTGGTGATGCCGTTACGTATGGAATTGATTGTGTAAATTACTATAATGAAAATGCGGAATATTGCGATTATTTCGAGCTGCTCATGCATGTGATTGCCTCCACTCATCTCACTACTTTTGCCAATACCAGCGTGGTGGCAAAAAAGAGATAGCAGATTATGTATCTATTTTTTTAGCTGGTCGATCAGAGCACGGATTTCTTTTTCGGCCGTTTTTCGGGAGGAAATCTCAGCCAAAAGCTCCTTTTCTGTATTGAGTTTTAAACGGCTAATGCTATCCAGCTTATTTTTCATGGTTGTATTCTCCGAAATCAATTGATCAATGTACTCCTTGCTGTACGCTGGTTCATTCTGATCGTTGGATCTGTATTGCTTTTCCTGGCTGGCCCACATGGCTTCTAACTCATTGTATGCCGCTTTATACCTCAGTTGTCGGTTAATCAGCAGGCCTACTGCCACGATAAACAGAAACCCAACAGACAGGATCGTGAAAAACATCGTATTGTTAAAAACCTTCTGCGATTCCAGTTCTTTACCCTGCAACTCAAGCTCTTTATGCAACAGTGAATTTTCAAGCAAGCTCTCTTCCAAACTCGCATTCAACTGTTTATTTTTTACCAATCCATCGCTATGATAGGCGTTGATCAGGTCCTCATCCACCACCATAATTTGTTCAGCCATTTGATTTAAATAAAGCAGGTTCATCCAGGTTCGCTCCTGCATATTGGATTTGAAATTTTCGTAATCTGCAAGGCTGGAATTTCGCTGGGTAATTAACGAATCAACGTTGATTTGTGCGCTGCTAAAGTGTGATGAGAATATAAATAAAAAGAGCAACGAAGATGTAATCGTGTAGTAAAACCTCATTATTGTAGCTATGAATATAGATGAGCTAAAATAAATATTTTTTCTAAGACCTGATACGGAATCTATTAGAAGTTATCAATAAATTGAGCAACTGATTGGAAAATGGTCAGAAAAGCTTACCTCATGTCTGGTATAGCGCTCCACTTTAAATTCAGGATCACACAAAATAAAATCAATCCTGTAGTTGGGCAAATGTTCCCCTGCATAGGTGGAACCGAATCCTTTCCCTGCCTCCACAAAGGTATCCTGAAGTGAGTTTGCAAGTTTTCGATAGGTATAGGAAAGTGGGGTATCATTAAAATCACCGCACAGAATAATTGGATGAGGCGATTCATCCATATGCTCGGTAATTAAGTCAACCTGGAACCCTCTTTTAATATAAGCAGCATTCATTTTGCCAAACAACTTTAAGGAGCCTGACTTAAGCGCTTCCTGATCGTACTTTTCCTGGTTGTTCTGGATCTCCTTCCAGAAATCAATATCTTCCTGTTTAAAATGAATGGAAGCCAAATGAAGGTTATATATCCTGATGGTATCTGTATTTTTTATCACGTCGGCATAGATGGCTATAGACTTTTTATCATATTGAATATCCCCCGAAGAGATGATCCTGTACTTCGAAAAAATGGCAATGGCATCTATGGTTTTAGTCTTTCGGATGTAGTAATTTTTATAATGATAATAAGGGCACCCAAGCAAATTTCCCATTTCTTTTAAAAAATCGGCTTCATCCAGTCTGTCGTTTAACATTTCCTGCAAACAATAGATGTCCGTTTTATTATTCTGCAAAAAACTTATGATGTTTTCCTGGTTGGTAAAGTCTGTTATATATTTCGTACTTGCCGTATTTATTTTGAGGAAATTTTGCATATTATACGACATTACCGAAAAAGAATCAGGGCTTAAAGCCTCGTCGTCACTCCCGCTAAATTGGTACAAACGTTCAATATGATTCCAGCCAATTAGAATAAAAAACAAGGGGACCAGGGCAAATTTAAACCTGAATATCACCCAATATATCACAAAGATAAGATTGGCCAGAAGAATGTATGGATAGGCAATCCCGGCAAAGGCCAGGTAAGAAACATCACTGGGATTGACGTAATACGACAGATAGGCAAAAAGTAAAAGCAACCACAGGAACGAATTAACAAGTAGGAGTAAGACTGTGATAAACCCTATTTTCCGTTTACGTTCACCCACAGCTCTTATTGTTTTTTACTTGTTCTGAAGAGTAATTCTTTTTCTTCTTTAGTAAGGCTATCATATCCGGATTTGGAAATTTTATCCAGTATTTTATCAATTTGCTCCTGTGATTTCTTTTTTTGAAGATTATAGTCTTCATCAGGAACCGGCCGCGAATTGGTGTACACATTTCCAAATCCATGTTTTTTCCCTCTGCCTCCCCCAGACGAAAATTTAATTTTAGGAATACGACTGAATATCCGGCTAAAATCCATACCTTTTCTCAACATATAAACCGAATAAAACCCCCATAAAGCGCCACCGATATGAGCAAGGTGTCCACCGGAATTACTTGATTGTATCATTAACACATCCAGTATTAATGAAAAAATGGCAATATAATAGATCTTCACCGGGCCTATGAACAGAAGGTGGATGCGATAGTCGGGGACATAAAATGATATGGCTACCACGATCGCCATAACCGAAGCAGAAGCTCCTAATGCCATCGACAATAAGTAAGCCTCTTGAAACTTCGGAAAAATATTAAATGATAGGATATAAAATAAAGCACCAGCCAGCCCACCAAAGATATATGTAGCCAATAATTGACGTTCACTTAAATATTCCAGAAATATCTTACCAAACCAATAAAGCCAGAGCATGTTAAACAGGATGTGCGAAAAATCGAAATGGAGGAACATATACGTAAACAAGGTCCAGGGGTGGGTTATCAGCGTCATAGGATTGGCAGGAACAGCCAGCCATTGAACAATACTTTCGGCAAAACTGGTGTTAAACAGGTCAAGGAATACTTCTAAAATCCGTATCACCAGCCAAACAGCTACATTGATTATAATAAGCTTAACCAATATATTATTATTCCTGAAATAGGCCTTCAGACTTGTAAAGGGGTTTTGTATATTGGCAAAGTTCCCTCCGAAATTATTTGTTCCCTGGCCGTTCATCTTATCTTTTTTTCCAGTACATGATCATAAAATACCCAAAGATCATTCCTCCCAGATGGGCAAAGTGAGCAATATTATCACCAGGATTATTCGAAAATCCAAAATAGAGTTCTAAAGCACCATATCCAATTACAAAATATTTTGCTTTAACTGGTATGGCAAAGTAAAGGTAGATGATGGAATTGGGGAACAACATACCAAAGCCAAGCAAGAGGCCAAATACAGCTCCTGATGCACCTACAGTGGTGGTATTATAAAGCATGTTAAGCTTACCAAGAAGAGGGTCAGCAAAGTTCTTCCCCTCCTGTAATACGGAAAATCCTGTATCTCTAACCTGTGCGATAAGTTCGGGTGAAAGTTGCCCTTCTACACTGATGACCTGAATATAAATAACTAATAAATGAAGTAATCCTGCGCCAATACCAGTGACCATATAATAGATCAGGAAACGTTTCGGGCCCCAAACATTTTCGAGGGCATTACCAAACATCCATAAGGCGAACATATTAAACAAGATATGGGTAACTCCGCCGTGCATAAACATGTAGGTAACCAACTGATGAGGCTTAAATAAAGGGGATACCGGGTAATGTAACCCGAGGTAGTCGCTCAAATCAATCCGGGACGAAAAGGCGATCATTCCCAAAAAGAACAAGCCGTTAATTATCAAAAGGTTTTTAACGATCGGTGGTAATATTCTGAAACCAGTAGGTCTGTATTGCTCCATGTTTAATTTAAAATTTTTGCTCTAATTCTTCAAAAGTAATCATCTTTACAATAGGCTTGCCATCTGGGGCCACTTCCGGAAACTTTGTAGAAAAAAGCCTGTCGATCAGTGATTTAATTTCTTCGGGCTCAAGTTTCTTTTTATTCCGGCCTGCCATATTTGCAGCCATTGACCTTGCAAGAAACACCTTTTTATCAATTTTTATTTCATTCAGGTTCTTTTTCACATTGTCGATGATACTCTCCAAAACATCTTTCGAATCCATGTTGTTCAATTCAGCCGGTACTCCTTTTACTACAAAAGCCTTATCAGAAAAGCGTTCAACATCAAAACCCAGAAGATTCAAATCCTCCATGATGCTCATTAAAATTTCAGCTTCAGCAGTAGAAAAATGTAAGGTTTCAGGAAATAACGATTGCTGCGAAAACCCCCTTCCTTCATTCAGGTTTGCCAGGTTCTCCTCAAACAATATCCTTTCCATCGCCCTCTGCCGGTCAATTATCATTAAACCCGATCGAACCCGGGAAATAAGAAACCTGTCGAGTAGCTGAAAAACCGCTTCTACCCTGTCTTCTGCTTTTTGTTCAAGATCAGGAATTTCGTTGTTTGTACCGAGGCCTGTCCTGTCATTTTTTATAGCAATTTCAGGAATATTGTATAATTCCTGCCAGTTATCCCTGTTCTTTTTTGGTAATTGATCAGGGTGATTAGAGGCCCCCGGGCCATTTTGGACAAAAGGGTTATAGTGAGGATTCACTTTTACAGCAGGCGTATCAAATGACTTATTTTGCGGAGGCAGACTAATGTCAGGCCCTGCCCCCATTTCAAAATCCAGCGAAGGGGTAATATTAAATTTCCCGAGTGCCTGCTTGATGGTAGAACTAAGCATAGCATAAATTACATTGTTATTCTGGAAGTTCACCTCTGTTTTGGTAGGATGAATGTTAATATCAATTTCCTTTGGGTCAATCTTGAAATATATAAAATAAGTTGGAAATGCATCAGTAGGTATTAACTCCCTGAAAGCACTATCCACTGCATGGTTTAGATAGGGATGCTTGATAAACCGCCCATTTACAAAAAAATATTGTTCACCACGGGTTTTTCGTGAAAACTCCGGTTTCCCAATAAACCCCGAAATGGATACAACATCCGAGGCTTGTTCCATGGGGATCAGGCGGGTATTATAAGAATTCCCGAATAAGGCAACAATACGCTGTTTCAAATTGCCTTTGGGCAGATTGAACAATTGCCTGTCATCGTTAGTGAATACAAATCGTATTTCAGGCTTTACAAGGGCAATTCTTTCAAATTCTTCAATGATATGCCTTAGTTCAGTGGTATTAGATTTAAGGAATTTCCGGCGTGCCGGAATATTGTAAAAAAGATTTTTAACCGCTATTGAGGTTCCTTCAGTACCAGCATATATGTCCTGGTTAATGACGTTTGAACCTTCAATATATATCTGAGTCCCGGTTTCATCTTCCATTCGGTGAGTTCTGAGTTCTACCCTGGCAATGGCAGCAATAGAGGCCAGTGCTTCTCCTCTGAATCCCAAAGTATGAATAGCAAACAGATCTTCTGCTTTTTTTATTTTTGAAGTGGCATGGCGTTCAAAACTCATCCTTGCATCGGTGGTCGACATAGCGCACCCATTATCGATAACCTGAACGAGCGATTTCCCGGCGTCTTTTATAATCAGTTTAATTTCATCTGCTCCCGAGTCTACGGCATTCTCCATCAACTCCTTTACCACAGATGCAGGGCGTTGGATTACCTCACCGGCAGCAATCTGGTTGGCAACAGAATCGGGAAGCAACTGGATAATATCAGGCATTGGCTATAGTAAAATTTAGTCTTTGGTTTTTACTTATCTGCTTAAACAAAAAATAGAAAATAAATCAAGATGGCTACGATAAAGAAATAAACCAAAACACTTATTTCTGCTTTCTTTTTTCTTGTCCGGTCGGTACTTCTAAACCGACTCCAGTTATTACTTAGAGGTGACTGAAAATCCGTTTTTTCCTCTGAGAGGCCCAATTCCTTTTTCCTGTTTTCCCATCTCTCCTTTTCCGCATCATAATACCGCGGAGGATAAGCGAATTGTTTGGGCCTGGGAGTACGAAAAAATACAATTTTCATTTTTACAAATATTTACAACAAAAGTACTTAAAATTACAAAATCTGATTGTAAAACGTAGGTCTTACATAAATCATTGTTTTGAAAAAGCTTTTATGGTGTCCAAAATCTTAACAATAATATTTCGAGGAGTAAGAAGAGTAAAGCGGCCAAAACAAACCATTTCCAGAGGGTAATACCCTGGCTCATTTCAGTAAGCGCAGACACGATTGGCCTATTTTGAGATTCAAATACCTTAAATTGAGGTTGGCCTGAATCAGCCAGCAATGTTGTGAGCTCATCTTCTGAATAAAAATCAAGTACCGACTCGGCACGGCTATAATTAAAAGAAACACCTTTTATTGGTTTTTCATCCCGGTTAATAAAGTAATTTCCAGCTTTATTAATTTGATCGTAAACATATAATTCCAGAAAGGATCCGGTTTGCCTGTGCCCGGGAATAGTCTCCATGGTTTTTTCCGCATCAGTAATCGTTAATACCGGATCCTGTTCAGGTTGCTTTTGGTCAAGCCTGATGCCTTCGTTTTCACCAATAGTATAACTTAAGATCCTCGCCGAAAAACTTGAAATAGCGATTTTATATAATGTTGGGACAAAAATAGCATGTTGAGTAAAATTTCCTGCTGAGGAATTAAAGGGAGAAGCAAAATAATAAAAAACACCATTCCCAAGTTTCTGACTTGCTAAAAATGGATGATTATTTTGTAATCCCAGCAGCTTCTGGTAAGTTGACCTGGTTTGATTTTCATAGATGTAATAGTAGGACGCCCTGGGCAAATTGATATTCTCAGGAATCTTTTCAAAAACATCCCTGTATAATGCATGTTCTGCATTAATATAGTCTATTTGCTGATCAACAGTATCTTTTCCAATAACATCCCCACCACCTAATGCTGCCATCATTGCATTATATGAATCAATATCAATTTCAGGCGCAGGCACAATTACCAGGTTACCCCCACCTTCCATAAACCTGGCGAGTTCCTGAATGAGGCCGGAAGACATCTTCTCAATTTCATTTAACACGATAAGCTGGTATCCAGGTAATGTGGAAAAATCAAGGTAACGTTCTCCTATATTTACATATTGAAATAGGGTGTCATCTTTAAAAAGAGCGTTTAGATATTTATTTTCCTGATCACCATTGATGCAAAGAATATCAAATTGTGCAGCGACTTCAAAAGAGAAATAATAAGCATCATCAAATACAACCGGATAATCTGTAATTTCAAGTTTAGCCTGCTGAATTCCGGGGGAATTATTAGTAAACGAAAGTTTTGTAATCGTTTCACTGCCCGGCTCTATGTTAAAGCTTGCAATTGCTTTCTGTAATTTATTGATTTGAAGTTTTAACGGGATCTTTTCGTAATTTTTATCCGAATTATTTTTTATTCGCACAAATAAATCCATTGCCTGGTTAACCTGGGCAACCGGCGTTTCGAACCAACATGAATCGATATATAGATTATTGGTAAAGTAGGCGTTTATTGGTAAAAAATAGAAAGACATGCCCGAATCAGCCAGGACAGGATTATCATTGATAAAACTTTTCTGATAATCAGAAATTATAAATGAGGCTTTAACAGCAGATGGTTCATCAGAAAGTAATTCTTCCTGCCTTAAAACTATTTGTGACAAATTGCGGCTTGCCGGGCTGATCTTTACCTCATCGAGTAAATTGTTAAACTCATCTTTTGTATAAAACCGTTGATGCCGGCCTTCAAAGTCATGGGTTAAGAGCTGGAAACGGTCGCTGCTTTTGAATACAGAAACTATTTCCCTTGCTTTTTCCTTCGCGGCATCGAGTAAAGTGCCCTTATCTGAATCTGCCTGCATGCTAAACGAATTATCCACAAATACGCTTATGCTGCTTATTTCTTCGGGATTGATCAGATTTTGGTTTACCGGTATAAAAGGCCTTGCAAATGCGAAAACAATGGCTATAATAGCAAGTATTCGCATAAGCAGTATAAGCAGATGTTTTAATTTGCTTTGTTTTTGGGTCTGTTCCTTTAGTTCTTTTATTAAGGCTACGTTTGTAAAATATACCTTTTTAAATCTTCTGAAATTAAAAAGATGAATTATAACGGGGATGGACACTGCCAACAACCCATAAAGAAAACCAGGATTAACAAACTCCATTTATTACAAAATTGATCAGCGCAAAAATAGAAATAATAAGTACTAACGGGACTTCAACAGGGAAATTATAAAAAAAGCCCCGCAAATTGCGGGGCTTCCAATAATTAACTAACCTAAACTTAATAATTATGTGTGTCTTTCTTATATGATTCCCTGGTCGAGCATCGCATTGGCAACTTTGAGGAAGCCAGCCACATTTGCTCCTTTTACATAGTCGATATACCCCTCTTCGTTGGTCCCATACTTTACGCAGGTTTCATGAATACTAATCATGATATGATGTAAACGTTCATCTACTTCTTCACGGCGCCAGTTAAGTTTCATGGCATTTTGCGACATTTCCAGGCCAGAAGTTGCCACACCACCAGCATTAACTGCTTTTCCAGGCCCGAATAATACCTTTTTATCATGGAAAACTTCAACTGCCTCCGGGGTAGAAGGCATATTCGCACCTTCTGCAATACAATAGCAACCATTCTCCACTAATTTCAGGGCATCCTTTTCATTCAGTTCGTTTTGTGTTGCACATGGGAGGGCCACATCACATTTTACTTCCCATGGTCTTTTTCCGGCAAAAAACTGAGCTTCAGGAAATTCAAGGGCGTATGGCTGAACAACGTCCTGGTTAGAAGCTCTTAATTCCAGCATGTATTCTATTTTGTCGCCGGATATTCCTTCAGGATCGTAAATATATCCATCGGGGCCGGACAGGGTAACAACCTTGCCACCCAATTCATTCACTTTTATTGCAGCACCCCAGGCCACATTACCAAACCCTGAAATACAAACTGTTTTTCCTTCAAAAGTTTCCCCTTTTGTAGCCAGCATTTCTTTGGCAAAATATACTGCACCAAAACCTGTAGCTTCCGGACGGATTAAACTTCCACCCCAGCTTAAACCTTTCCCTGTAAGCACTCCATGATGTTCACCACGAAGTTTTTTGTACATCCCATATAGATATCCGATTTCTTTTCCTCCCACTCCAATATCTCCGGCAGGCACATCCATTTCAGGACCGATAATTTTCCAGAGTTCTAACATAAAACTCTGACAGAACCTCATAATTTCATTATTAGATTTCCCTTTAGGGTTAAAGTCAGATCCACCCTTACCTCCACCGATAGGCAATGTGGTAAGGCTGTTTTTAAATATCTGTTCGAATCCAAGGAACTTCAGAATACTTAAGTTTACACTTGGGTGAAAGCGTAAACCACCTTTATAGGGGCCTAAAGCATTATTAAATTGAACTCTGTAGCCCAGGTTAACATGAACTTTGCCCTGGTCATCTACCCATGGCACCTTAAAAGTCAATACACGATCGGGTTCAATTATCCGGTCGATGATACCAGCAGTCTCAAATTGCGGGTTTTCATTTACTACTTCTTCAATGGATTCAAGAACCTCCCTTACAGCTTGTAAATATTCCACTTCACCTGGATGTTTCTTTTCAAGGCCGTTCATTATTTGTTCTAAATTCATAGCTTTAAATGTTTTATTTTTAATACTTTACTATTGTTATTAAATTAACAATGGCCAAAAGCGGCGCAAAAGTCTATTTATTAATTGATATATCCAAATAAATTATCACAATTATTTTAACTTTCACGAAGATAAAATTTTATTATGATTTTCCCCTGATATAATGGATTAGATTTAAATGGCCTCAGATTCGCAGAATTTCATTTCGATTGAATTGCAACCTGTAAATCTATAACCCTAACATGCGAAGAAATTGATATTTTAATTCATGGAATAAGAGCAGATATTGGATATCTTTATTGAAATAACTACCAAAATATACCATGAATTGAAATCCTAAAAAAGCTCTCGGAAATTTTACAGTAAGGCATTTTTTAATTTTGCGGTAATATTTAGTGCTGCAAATTTGTAATAGATGGTATCTTTGCACAAAATAAAATATTTTGAAATCAGAAGAAACCATATACGGATACCAACCTGTACTAGAAGCAATCGACTCAGGTAAGGAAATTGAAAAGCTGTTTATTCAGAGAAATCTTCAGCAGCAGAGAATGGACGAACTCAAAAAGCTGGCTACCATTAATAAAATCCCCTTTCAATTTGTCCCAAAAGAGAAATTGAATAAAATTACTACGAAGAATCACCAGGGAATAATTGCCATTGTATCTCCTATAATTTACAGCAAAATTGAATACCTGGTGCCAGAGCTATTCGAAGCCGGGAAAATTCCAGCCATTCTTGTCCTCGATCAAATTACAGATGTGAGAAACTTCGGTTCAATTGCCCGCTCCGCGGAATGTTCAGGGGTTGATGCCATAGTAATTCCAGATAAAGGTTCGGCGATGATCAATGCTGACGCCATCAAAACCTCCGCAGGAGCCCTTACTAAAATCAGGGTTTGCCGGGTAAGCAGCCTCAAAAAAAGTCTGCTTTATTTAAAGGAGTGCGGAATCAGCATTTATGGAGCTACGGAAAAAACGGAAGAACTCTATTATAATATAAAATATGACATGCCTTTTGCCCTGATAATGGGTTCAGAAGAAAAAGGAATAAGCAGTGAGCTGATGGACTATTGTGATAAATTGATAAAGATCCCTCTCAAGGGAGAAATCGAATCATTAAATGTTTCCGTGGCTTGCGGTATTATCCTGTTTGAATCGGTCAGACAAAGGATAAATCAATAGAATGCGTCAATAGGATACGAGTGGAAAAAGTCTTTGATTACATAAAACAAATATCCCGATTAACTGTTTTTGCAACTTATGCAATTACCATTGGTATGATACTCATATCATGCAGCAACACAGAGAAATCGTATTTTGAAAATGGAAAGCTGAAATATGATATCCACAAAAAAGATGGAAAATATAATGGTTTAGCCACCTGGTATTACGAGAACGGGAAAAAACAACATGAATGTAATTATGTAAATGACACCTTGCAAGGGAGATCAACCCGCTGGTATAATAACGGTAAAATTCATTCGATTGAATATTATAAGGACAACTATTTGAATGGACAGGTGGTAAACTATGATCTTGATGGGAAAAAGGCTTCGGAAGAATATTACCATCTCGACACCCTGCATGGGCCCTCTTTCCAATATTATTCTTCCGGCCAAATCAGCATTCAGGGGAATTATTACAAAGGCTTATTTGATGGCAGGTGGATCTATTACGAGGATGATGGCACTATTATTGGCTTAGGTGAGTTTGATAAAGGAAACGGAAAACAAAGGGTTTGGTACCGCAATGGAACATTACAAAGAGAAATATCTTATGCAGATAATGAAAAAGACGGCAAGGAGATATTTTACGATACACAGGGGAATATCAGCAAATTACTTGAATACCAAAATGGGGAGCTCATAAAAACAACAGATTACTAAATAAACATGTTGGTATATTTAATTGGATATATGGGTAGTGGTAAATCAACCATTGGCAAAAAGCTTGCTTCCGCATTAAATTTTTCATTTCTTGACCTGGATACAGAGATAGAACAAAAGTATCACACTACAATTCCTGACATCTTTCAGCGCTTTGATGAAACTACTTTCCGACTTCTTGAAAACAAGGCTCTGAAAGAATCTTTTAATGAATCGGACACAGTGGTTGCTACAGGGGGTGGGACAGCTTGCTTTTATGACAACATGAAGCTAATAAATAAGCATGGCATTTCAGTTTATATCAAAATGCATCCGCAATCTCTTTTGCAAAGGTTATTAAAGGCAAAAAAAAAGCGCCCCTTGATCGACAAGAAAACACCTGAAGAGATAATTGGATTCATCGAAGAGCAGATATTGCAGAGGGAGGTCTTTTATCAACAGGCCAATATCGCTGTGAAAGGAGAGAGTATTAATGTCGGTGACCTGGCAAACCAGATTATTGGCTTTCAAAAAAATAAAAGTTAAAGAAAATATAAAATCATTATCATGAAATCGTATCGCAAAGAGCTTTGGTTCAACACCCCTACCCGACGGCAGTTGGTTAATATTACATCCGAAGTACAGCAATGCATTACGGAAAGTGGTGTACAGGAAGGACTATGTTTGGTAAATGCCATGCACATTACCGCCAGTGTATTTATTAATGACGATGAAACCGGCTTACATAACGACTATGAAGTTTGGTTGGAAAAACTTGCCCCGGAAAAGCCGTATTCACAGTACCGGCACAATTCCTACGAAGACAATGCAGATGCTCATTTAAAGCGGACCGTTATGGGTCGTGAAGTGGTAGTTGCCATTACCTCCGGCCAACTTGACTTTGGGCCCTGGGAACAAATTTTTTACGGAGAATTTGATGGCAAACGACGAAAAAGGGCACTGGTGAAAATCATCGGAGAATAACCTGCATAGCGAATGGCAGTGCCATCTTTCTGAAGGTTTTGGTTCTGCTACAATTCAATTATTTCCTTAAAAGCAGCATCACATTTTCTACATGGTGAGTATGAGGAAACATATCTATTGGTTGAATTTTTGCCACAGTGTATTTTTCACTTAAAATGGTCACATCCCTGGCCTGGGTAGCAGGGTTACAACTTACATAAACAATCCGGGCAGGCTCCATCTTCAATAGCTGCATATTTACATCCAGGTGCATACCTGCCCTGGGTGGATCAGAAATAATCACATCGGGCCGGCCATTTTTATCCACGAAATCGTCATCCAGTATTTTGGCAATATCTCCAGCAAAAAAATCAGTATTTGAAATTTGGTTTAAAGCAGCATTCTCAAAAGCATCTTTAATAGCCGCATCGATATATTCAATTCCTATCACCTTTTTTACTTGTGAAGCAATAAAATTAGCAATAGTCCCCGTACCGGTGTAAAGGTCATAAACAACTTCCTCCCCCTTAAATTCAGCAAAATTTCTCACCACTTTATATAGCTCATAAGCTTGCATCGAATTAGTCTGGTAAAATGAAACAGGCCCTATCTTAAATTTAAGGTCTTCCATTTGTTCAATTATATAGGGTTTCCCTTTATAAAGATGAATATCCAGATCTGTAATCACTGCATTTTTTTTATCGTTGATCACATACATCAGGGAAGTGATCTGAGGGAATTCCATGTTAAGGAAATCCAATATATTAAAAATTGTGGGTTCATCATTGGTCCTCACAATAAGGATCACCATTAAATCACCTGTTGTTGTATTGCGGATAATGATATTTCTCAAAAATCCAGCCCAGTTTTTAATGTCATAATACGGAAGATTATGCTTGCTGGTGTATGCTTTCAAAGCCAGCCTGATCTGATTGGATGGTTCATCCTGCAGATAGCAATTGTTTATATCCAAGACCCTGTCGAACATTCCCGGCATATGAAAGCCAAGTGCATTCATATCCCGGTCTTCAAATTTCATATCCTTCGAATATTCCGTCAGCCATCTTTTATTCGAAAAGGTATATTCCAACTTATTTCTGTAATAATATATTTTGTCAGACGGAAGGATAGGTGAGACTTCGGGCATTTGAAACTTACCAAGGCGGCTTAGGTTATCTACTACCTGTTTTTGTTTATAATACAATTGCTCGGTATATTGCATATTTTGCCACTTGCACCCACCGCATACGCCAAAATGCTCACACCGGGGGGCGGTCCTTTTCTCAGAATAGTGATGAATTTTTTCAGCTCTACCCTTCATATATGATTTGCGTTTTTGTGTAATTTTCAGATCTACAATATCCCCTGGCACCACATGAGGCACAAAAATCACTTGATCATTTACCCTGGCTACTGATTTTCCTTCAGCCGCTGCATCCAGAATTTCTACTCTTTCAAAAACCGGTAGATCCCTTTTCTTTCGTCGCATTGTGTTAATTAAATTTTTGCAAATGTAATATATCCCTTAATAGTATTGTAAATCATAAACATTTTAGAAAAATGGAATTATAATTGACGGTACGAAAACTTTCTTTAAGAAAATCTATTTTACATTTTACAATTTCAAAATCAAAGCATCATAATTTATGTGATCATAGTTTTGTTTAATCTTTAATCTTATTTATTGAACATTATCAATTCCATCCTGTTTATTTACCATAAACAATTTAACAAACAATATTAATACGAAAACTATGAAAACTTACAAAGCATTTTTAACCATTTTATTAGCAGGATCATTTTTATTTGCAATTAGTGGCAACAATCCTGAAGTATCAGGCGAAAAAAAATCAAAAGATATTGTTGACCTTGCCATTTCAACTGATTTTTTAAGCACCCTTGTAGCAGCTGTTATAGCTGGCGATTTAGTAGAAACTTTAAAAGGAGATGGCCCCTTCACCGTATTTGCACCAACAAATGATGCATTTGCAGCACTTCCTGAAGGCACTCTTGAATCCCTGCTAAAACCTGAGAATAAAGACAAATTGGTACAAATTTTAACGTATCATGTTGTAGCTGGAAAAGTAATGTCCACAGATTTAAGCGATGGAATGAAAGCAAAAACCGTTCAGGGAAAAAACATCAATGTTAAAATTTCTGACAAAGGTGTTATGATCAACCAGGCGAAAGTTACAGTTGCTGACATCGTAGCATCCAATGGTGTGGTTCATGTAATCGACCAGGTAATTCTTCCCCCGACGAAATAATCTGAAAACATTTAATAATTTTATGGGAGTAGCCCATTGGCTACTCCCTTTTTGGTTTATATATTTCTATTTCCTGGCAATCTCAGTTGGTTAATGGGAAAAATTGTAAATTTACATCCATGGAGAATTTGATTACCTGGCTCGAAGCTCATCAACTACCTTGTTATTATAAAAAGTTCCTTGGCATAGAATGTCTTGGTTGTGGCATGCAAACAGCATTTATACTTCTGCTTAAAGGGGAGTTTATTGAAAGCTTCAAAACTTATCCTGCATTAATCCCGATAATTTTACTCTTCAGCTTTTTAATCCTTCATTTAATATTCAGGTTCAGACGGGGTGCTTTTGTTTTAAAAATTTCATTTATTTTTACAATAACAATCATGGTGCTTAATTACATTTTCAAATTAATGCATTTTTAAACCAAATAATCATGGAAAACAACGAATCAAACAAAAAACAATCCTTGCCACAGGTACCGCTTCCCAATGCCACGGTGGTGATAGTGTTGGGTATTGCTTCAATTGTCCTTTGCTGGTGCCAGGGTATTTTTGGCCTTATTTTGGCCATCATATCGCTTATTCTGGCCAACCGTGACCTGGCACTGTACAATGCCAATCCAGAGAATTACACAGTTAGTTCGCTGAATAATGTCAGGAATGGGAGAACAATTGCCATTATTGGCTTGGTACTAGCTGCAGCATTTATTTTTATTCTGCTTGTCAGTTTCCTGTTTCTGGGGTTAAATTTTGCTCTTTTCCCCTGGGATATGATAAGGGATTTTAATCATTAACCTTTAAAACCATTTTATTATGAACGACGAAAATAATATGAATTCAAGTGAACAAGTAACCCGCACTTATGCAGGGTTTTGGTGGCGTTTTCTTTCACACTTGATTGACCAGCTAATTATATCAGCTGCAATGTCAATAATCATATTGCCACTATTGGGAATCTTTGGCGTATCCCTATATGGCCTGTCAGAATCGGGATATGATATGGAAGATCCAAAAGTAATTTTAGGGCCACTTTTCCTTCTTTACTTTGTTGTTATTGTTTTTTCAATCACAGCAAACTGGCTATATTATGCCTTTATGGAATCTTCCAAAAACCAGGGGACAATTGGGAAGATGGTATTAAAAATCAAAGTAACAGATTACAACTATAATCGGATTTCATTTGCAAGGGCAACGGGCCGTTACTTTGGCAAGATCATTTCAGGATTAATCTTATATATAGGATATATTATGGCTGGGTTTACCGACAAAAAACAAGCCCTTCATGATATTATAGCAGGTTGTTATGTTATAAAAGAGTAAGCGCTCAAAATGAAAATACTTCCGGTAGCTGGGATAAAGGAAGCTGATGCATATACCATCAGGCATGAACCAATATCTGACCTGGACCTGATGGAACGGGCAGCCACTGAATTGTTTGAATGGATTATGGCCAATTGTGATCCGTCAAGTCAATTCTGTATATTTTGTGGCACAGGAAATAATGGTGGAGATGGGTTTGTTGTAGGTAGAATGCTTGCCGACTCGGGTGTTCAGGTAAAACTTTTTACAGTTAGATTCTCTGATAAAATGTCTGATAGTTGTAAGGTGAACCTACAAAGGGCAAAATCGATTAAAAACTTAAAGATAAAGGATATTTATCCTGATTCCCCGCTGCCTGAAATAAAAAATAATGAAATAATTGTGGATGCAGTTTTTGGTTCTGGCCTTACCAGGCCCGCAAGTGGTATTGCGGCCAAAGTGATTGACCACATTAATAAAGCCAGAAGTGTTGTAATCGCGATCGATGTACCCTCCGGCTTTGTATGCGATGAGAGTAATATCAATTCCAAAGGTCCCATAGTACAGGCTGATTATACCCTTACTTTTCAATTTCCAAAACTAGGTTTTTTATTTGCCGAGAACGACAAGTTTGTTGGACACTGGGAAGTATTGAACATAGGATTACACAGAGGATATATTAACGAAGTTGAAGTACAAAATTATTTCATCCTCCGTGACATTATAAAGCCCATTATAAAGCACCGGACTAAATTTACGCACAAAGGCACATTTGGCCATGGGTTGCTGATAGCCGGAAGCTATGGTAAAATGGGGGCCTGCATTCTGGCTGCCAAAGCAGGGCTCAAGAGTGGAGCCGGGCTCTTAACCGCCCATATTCCACGATCAGGCTATTCGATTTTGCAGACAGCAACTCCTGAAGTAATGGCAAGCATGGATACAGATGATTATGTATTAAGCGAAAATCCTCCCCTGGCTCCATATAACGCCATTGCTATCGGCCCTGGTATTGGGACAGATAAAAAGACATCTAAAGCCTTGAAACTATTGATCCAAAACACTGGGTTGCCCATTATCTTCGATGCTGATGCCATTAATATCCTGGGAGAAAACAAAACCTGGATCCCGTTTATCCCTAAAGGAAGTATATTCACTCCTCACCTAAAAGAGTTTGAAAGGATTACCAACAAAGCAAAAAATGATTTTGACAGAAATAAAATTCAGAGGGAATTCTCTGCTAAATATCAGGTGTATGTGATTTTAAAAGGAGCTCATTCTGCCATCACCTGTCCTGACGGTTCTTGCTACTTTAATTCTACAGGGAATCCAGGAATGGCTACCGGAGGGAGCGGGGATGTATTAACAGGCATTTTATTGGGATTGATGGCACAGGGATATTCTTCAAAAGAAGCCTCAATACTTGGTGTTTATCTGCATGGACTGGCAGGTGATATGGCTGCTGAGAAATGGGGATATGAAGCTTTAACCGCAGGTAATATCATTCATAACCTGGGCAAAGCTTATAAAAAAATTGAGAGCCATCCATACTAAAAACCAAATCCTTATGTTTTTTATGCATGAGGATATTTTTGACTC
>JAIOZL010000017.1 GCA_021740645.1 Bacteroidales bacterium | reverse complement strand
ACCTATGCCTGGTTATTAGGATTTTAAGGAAAAATCAACAGATGTTATCATCTCTTGTCCAATTTTAAAGAACAATACCTTGAAATTGTTTAACAAAGTCGATAAAAATCAATTTAAGGTCAATTTAGCGAAAGGGCCTGTCTAAAAGTCTAAAATAATATTGGCAAGGTTTTAAGATTAAGGAAACCGCGCTATTTTTTCCACAGATCCTTTAATTCTTTTTCTATTTTTAAAGTGAACTTTTTCAAATCCTCTTTTTTTACTTTTTTGAGGTTTTGTTCTACTTTGTCATATTGTGCTTTAACGCTTTTAGTCATATTGGGGATCACTTTATTTCTAACCTCATCCGAAGCATCTTTCATAACATGAGCAAGCTCATTGATGTTAACCTTTGAAATCAATTCTTTTACTTTAGCATTCGACATTTTGGCAAGATCATCCAAGGAATAATCCTTCACATCATCCCACTTATCCTGAACCTTCGTTTTTGCTTTTTGTGCTTCCTTTTTTACTTTTTTACTGGAAGCTTCGGCAAACTCCCTGGCCTTATCAGAATAAGATTTATTATCGGACGAACCACAGGCTTCATCCACTCTATTCAAAAAATCTGACAATACATTCATATAATTAATGAAAGCCTGGTAAGGAGAAGGATAGGGGTTAAAATACCGATGGACATCCCCATCGCTAAACCATTTAGTGCATAAATAGTAAAAATGGTCGCTTGCCTGAAGTTTATCCCAATCCCCCAATAATTTTTTATCATCGCATCCTTTCATTTTTTGCTCAACTTCATATAATTTTTCAAAAGCTTCATCCTGCATTTCATTACCCAGCCATGCAGTCAGGTCACGTTCAGCATCTGCCCAGGAAATTGGGTTAGGCACCTGAATTGCAGATACAGGTTTTAATTTTTTAGCAATATCAGAGGGTTTATTAAAAGTAAAATTAGTCCCTTTTAAAACTTTGCCCGGAAGGGTTTCCATGAATTTGAATATTCCGGTTTCAGCCCATTGGTGTTCACCAAAAGTTTCATAATCCATAAACAGATTGATTACCTCTTCCTTTGTATCCAAATTGTTGAGCCATTTTACAAAATTATCCGCAGTTAAAGGCCAGCCATCCCAGGATTGGTCAGAAAACCGAAAAGCGATATCATCGCTAAGCCTGTAATTTTTTAGTAATAATTTCAGGTTTGGGTTTGACACATGATGGTATAAATAATTCGGGCTTTTCCATCCAAGTACGTGTTTTGCTCCTTCAGTTAACATTGTCTTAAATCCAAGGGCAGCTACCATCTCTCCAATAGCATCCGAATAAATCAACTCAGTATTTCTAAAAGTGACCGGTTTTTGTCCAAACAATTCCTCAATTTTTTCACTATGCTTTCTTACTTGCCTCGAAAACTCTTCTTCACTTTTCAGAGAGGCCAATGAATGGCTATATGTTTCTGCTAAAAACTCAACATTCCCCGTTTTTGCAAGTGCCTGAAAACTTTCGATGACCTCCGGAGCATATTTTTCAAATTGCTCAATTGCCAGTCCTGAAATTGAAAAGGCTATATTAAAATCTTTCCCGTGCTTCTTTATCAGTTTTAACATCAACTTATTCGTAGGAAGATAGCTTTTCTCTGCTATTCTTCTTAAAATCGTTCGGTTATTAAACTCATCATAATAATAACTATCCACACCCATATCAAAAAATCGATAGGTCCTTAAACGAAAAGGCTGGTGTACCTGGAAATAAAAACAAACAGATCTCATAACTTCTTTATTTCAAATCTCTAAATTTCTTTAATTTACTTTGTGCAATTTGGCGCCTTAAGTAATTTGTCTAATTCTATTAAATGAATATACAATTAAATGCCCCGGGTTTTATAATTCATTAGGCTTTGCCTACGGCATCTTTATAAACATCCATTATTTTAACTGCAGCAAACTCCCATTTCAAACTATCTACTTCATCTTTTCCATACTTTTTAAAAGTTTCCGATAGGGCCCTATAATGAAGTAAGCCATAAATTGCATCTGCTGTTCCATCCACATCCCAAAAGTCAACTTTAATAGCATGCTTTAAAATTTCAGCCACACCAGATTGTTTAGAAACGATTACCGGCACATTTGTTCGCATTGCTTCCAGGGGAACCAATCCAAAGGGCTCAGAAACCGATGGCATGACAAAAACATCACTCAGAGCGAACATCCTGTCCACAGCTTCTCCTTGTAAAAAACCGGTAAAATGAAAACGGTCAGCAATCTTTAATTGAGCCACCCGTCGAATCATTTTGTTAAGCATATCTCCTGAGCCAGCCATTACAAACCTGACGTTTCTGTCTTTCTGTAATACTTTGTATGCTGTCTCAATAAAATATTCAGGGCCTTTCTGAAAGGTTATCCGTCCTAAGAAAGTTACGACCTTTTCTTTTAAAGCCCTTTTAATACCAAAAATTTCAGATTTTTCAACTGGTTCGATGGCATTATGAACAGTAAATACTTTTTCGGGATTTATTCCATACCTGTCAATGACTGTTTTCCGAGTTAGGTTGCTAACTGCAATCACCCGGTCGGCGGCCATCATACCACTTTTTTCAATTTCATAAACCAGCGTATTTACATTTTCGCCAGTCCGATCAAACTCTGTGGCATGCATGTGCACTACCAAAGGTTTTCCACTTACCTTTTTAGCTGCAATGCCCGCATAATAGGTATGCCAGTCGTGTGCATGGATTACATCAAAATCGTATTGTGCGGCAACTGACCCGGCAACCAATGCAAACCTCGAAACCTCTTCCATCAGGTTAGTACCGTATTTCCCGGAAAATGTATATTTTTTTGAATAAACTGACTTTAGGTTGATCTTTTTCCCGCTAAGGGTTTCCTGAACCATTTTTTCAAACTCATCAGGATCAAGATAAGGAACCAGGTTCGATCCAACTTCCATATAGGTAAAAGTTTTAGCAAACTCCCTGAATTCAGTATCTCTCACATCAACAGTTACCTCGCTCGCATTAACAATCCTAACTGCACGCTGGTCTTCATCGCCATAAGCTTTGGGAACAACAAAAAGAACCTCAGCTCCATGCTTAAGAAGCCCTTTGGTCATACCATAGCATGCTGTTCCTAAACCACCTGTGATGTGAGGTGGGAATTCCCATCCAAACATTAATACTTTCATTTCTTATGATTGGTGTTATTTTCAAAATCATTGATTAAATAATTCAAACGGAGCAATTCCGCTACGCTCCATGCATGCGAAATAGCACCTTTCCCTTTTTGAGGAGGATCGCCATAAAATAGTTCAGAGATAGTTCCTATCCCGGTCTCCGTCATTTCTTCCTCGAATCCTGCCAGTATTCTTTTGGTTAATCCAATCCCTGCTTCTCCGTGTAGTTTAAGATATGCTTCAAAAAAATGGCCCAGTAACCAGGGGAATGCAGAGCCCTGGTGATAGGCTTTGTCTCTTGAACGGATATCGCCGATATAAACTCCAAGGTAATTTGGATTTTTTGGTGATAGGGTGCGGATACCACGTGGAGTTAAAAGTTCCTGCTTAATTCGGGCAAGCACTAAATATTTGATATCATCAGTTATGGGAGAAAATGGAAGCGATGCCGCAAATAATTGATTCGGACGAACAGCAAATTCTTTTTGATTTCCTCTTACCGTATCAGCTAAATAACCCAGCCTTTCATCCCAGAAAGTTTCAGTGAAATGATATTCTATTTTTTGGATGATTTCGTACCAGCTTTTATTTGCTTTTTTTGAATTTGTTTTTTCAAATAAGTTTACATAAAAACATATCGCATTGTACCACAGGGCATTTACCTCAACTGCCAAACCATTGCGATCAATTACTGGTTTGTCATCTATAATGGTATTCATCCAGGTTAAGGCATCATTTTCATTTCCGGCATATAACAGCCCGTTATCAAGCATATGGATGTTATATTCAGTGCCTTTTTTATAGGCCTGTAATATATTTTCCATCACTTTGTTATACTTATCCCATATTAGTTTGTGTTTTCCGGTAAAGCTTATAAATTTTTGCAATGACCAGAAAAACCATAAGGAGGTATCAACTGAATTATATTTGGTTTCTTTACCATGAATGGAAGCAGGGAAAAATGGCCCCTGCATTATGGCTATCAGGCTATCAAGAACTTTTATAAAAGTATCTTCATCATCCTGAGGCAGAGTCAGTCCGGGTAGTGCTATAAAACTATCTCTTCCGTGAATACTGAACCATGGATAACCTGCTATCAGCTTTGTATCTCCATTGCGGTTCACAAAAAACTGTTCCGCGGCATTTTCCAGGCAATTGATAAAATTATTTCGTGGGATGCGGTTTTTGATCTCTTTCTCAAATAAACTTCGTAGCCGTTTTGAACCTACATCTTTTAATCCAGCTGAAAAAATAATACTTTCTCCCTTTTCAATGGGTAGCTCAAAAATACCTGGTGTATATAAATCCTCTTTATATTCATAACCCCTGGTCTTTTCTTTGGTATACTCAATACCATAATACCAATCTGGCCTGGGATTAAAATGGGAGACTTTTGAAAACTGCATATATAAAAGGTCATAGTTATCATACATTCGCATGGATATACCATTCTTAACTTTAGCAAAGGAGGTGTTTACTCCTTCATTTGCCTTACTTAAAAAATGCGTATTTCTAAATGCTAAAAGGGGGTTAAACTTTAACCTGGTGGGAGAATTAGCCTCCTGAAGTGTATACCTGATCAAAATCCGGTCTTCTTCCATAGCAAAAACTGTTTCAGCAGTTAAAATCACACCTCCTACCCGATAGGTAAGTTTTGGTATCGGCTCAGATTCAAAATCCCTGATATATTTATGGCCTCCTGGTTCATACAAATTATCCTGGTATTTATGAATTCCAAGATTAAACTCTGCATTTCTCTGAACCACCGTAACGTCAAGAGTTGATAACAATACATGATGCAAACCATCGATCTGAGGTTGAGGGCACACAAGTAACCCATGATATTTCCTGGTATTACATCTAACAATGCTTGTACTGGCATAAGAACCTGCCCTGTTAGTCCTCAAAAGCTCCTTCTGCAGAGAATACTCAAGATTAACCAGTCTTTTTTTATCGAATTTGATATAACTCATAAACCAGAATTGAAAAATTTTGGGTTGCAAAATTACTAATTAATTCATTCATTTTAAGAGATTTCTCTTCTTAACAATAAATTAAGTTTTGATAAATATTGGAAGGTAAAAAAGTGGGGTATAAAACAAAGGCTTCACAAATAATGCAAAGCCTTTCCACAATTCTCAGTTAATATATTATGAAAGTTTTGTACTTTTTCGTATTTCCCAAATTCGTTTAACGCTATAACCTATAGCTAATGATAACATAATTAAAAAGCTTCCTCCAATCGGCGATCCACCACCTACTGGATTTCCTCCTGTGGGGTCTCCTCCTGGATCCGGAGGTGCATCTGCCATAACAGTTAACAATGTAATCCCTAAAAACACTATGGTTAAGGTCAGTTTATTAAATAATTTAGTCATACAATAGTAATTTATAATCCAGTCTAAATTTTATTCGATTGGTATTTATACTGCAATAATTAATTTTGGATACGTTATAAGTTAATATTTTTGTATCGATTTTATAGCGATATAAACAAGAGGTTATCATGAAAAGCAAACATTTAATTGTGGCATGCCTATTCCTATTTGCAGGTTTTCTGCATGCTCAAAACGACTCCTGGTTGCAAGGGAAAATACTCGATATTGAATCCAATGCCCCTATTGACAATGTTACCATAATTATTTCCGGGACGGATAAAGGGGCTAAAACCAACAAATCGGGGAGCTTTAAGTTGGAAGGACTAAAACCAGGAAATTATCTCCTTGAGATTCGTCACCTGAGTTACGTAAAGGAAGAAAGGACAATTATAATCCAAAAAGGCTTAAATACCCTGCCGGTAATTTATTTATCAAAAAAAATTACAGACCTGGAAGAGATTATAATTGAGGAATCAACACAACAATCAATTATTAGCAAGTTAACGTATATCGAAACCCAGTTCTCTAAACTTGAAATAGAAAGAAATAATGCCAATGATGTGGGTGAATTTCTACGGTCATCTAAAAATATTAATGGCATCCGAAAAGGGGGGAGCCAAATAGACCCAGTGCTGCGTGGGTTTAAACTCAGCCAGTTAAACGTGATGACAAATGGCCACCAAAAGGTAGAAGGTGGATGCCCAAACCGGATGGACCCCGCTTCTTCGCATATAGAAATTGAACAACTCGAAAACATTGAAATCATAAAAGGCCCCTATGCCCTGAAATACGGGCCTTCTTTTGGGGGTGTAATTAACCTGAATACAACAAGGCCTGCTTTTAATGAAAAAAAATCAATACATGTCACAGCAGGTAAAAGTTGGGAAAGCAACTGGAATGGAACGAAAGAGAACATAGCTGTATTTGGGAACATGGGCAAGCTTTATTATCATCTGGCTGCCGGACAAAAGGATTATGGCAATTACAAAGATGGAAATGATAATACGGTCAATTCCGAATTTTATAAATACAATTATAATGGCACCCTGGGCTATCAATTTAACGAGGACCAGCGCCTAATCGTACGTCATTCCGAATCAAAAGGACGGAACATTGCCTTCCCATCATTACCTATGGATGAGCGGAAAGATGATACCCAAATGAGTTCACTTGAATACACTTTGAGCAATCCAAAGGGGCGTTTAACTTCACTAAACCTTCAGCTATTTAATTCGGGAGTAAGGCATGAAATGGATAATAAAAACAGGCCATTTTCTGATACGGTGGTAGCCGTTTCCATTATCCATGCATATAATACGGGTGGTCGGTTAGCGGGGCAAATTCATTCAGGATTTGGTGAATTTACTTTTGGTGCAGATTATGAAGCGATCCGAAAAGATGGCCAAAGGGATAAACACATGATTCTCCAACCCGGACTTCCTGTTAAAGAGGAAAAGCTCTGGAACAATGCCAAAATAAACAACCTGGGGATTTTTACCGAATTTACTTCAAACATAAACAAAACAGAAATTGTGGCCTCCATTAGGGCCGATTTTAACCAGGCGCAATCCGATAGCATTTCTATATTCCACCCTATGCAGGGTGAAATTTTTCATTATGCAGAAGATTCCATTCAATCTGAATTCACAAATTTTTCATTGAGTGCTGGCATTACCCAACCCATCAACAATAATCTATCTGTTTCGTTTGCTGCCGGGCGCGGAGTCAGAAGCCCAGACATGACTGAACGTTATATCATTCTCCTGCCAATCGGGTATGATAAATTTGATTACCTCGGGAATCCACAACTTAAACCGGAAGTGAATAATCAGGTGGACTTGACCTTTAAATACAAAACAAAAAAGTTTGGCGATTTTCAATTAAACGGATTTTATTCTTTCCTCAACGATTATATCCATGGAAAACGTTTACCGCCTAGTATCCAAAAGCCTCTTTCAAAAGATGTTTTGGGGGTAAAACAATTTTACAATGCTGGTAATGCTCAAATGAGAGGGTTTGAATTTGGATGGGCTTCGCCGGTAAAAAATCCCTTACAGGCCAGTTTGTTTGCCTCCTATACCTATGGCAGCCTTGACGAAGCAACTAAGTATATCCTGGATGAAAATGGGGAGGTGATTGATGACGAAATTATTAAAAACGACGCGTTAACAGAGATACCTCCCTTTGAAGCCTCCCTGGGTTTGAAGTACAAATTGTTAAATGGTAAACTTATTCCGGAGTTAATGGTCAGGGCAGTTGCCGCACAAAAGCATGTTTCGGATGCATCCTATGAAGTAGAATCAGAGGGATTTATAATCAGCAATTTTTACCTAAGCTGGAAATTTAATTCTACCCTTAGCCTGGCTGGTGGAGTGAAAAATATTTTTGATGCTGCTTATTACGAACACCTGAACAGAAATATCATTGGCAGCAGTAATAATTTATACGAGCCCGGAAGGTCCTTTTTCTTAAAAATTAAATTTGAAATTTAAATGGCCATGACAAAAAAGTTAGTGATTATTTCATTCATTGCCCTGCTGCTTTCCTGCACGAAGGAGAATGACAAAATTTCTGTAGAATACAGCGTATCAAAAGCTTTTTCAAGCATTGATCTTGTTTTTCAAAATGAAGATTCAAAGTTGATGAATGAGACCCTTGATTTTAATAGCGCAGAAGATGAATGGACGTACAAAACAGAAATGTTACCCGGAGAAATTGTTTATCTTTCAGCCGTATATTTTGATTCAACTTCTTCGGTTAATGTGCAGATAAAAATTGATGGGAAAATTTACAAACAAGCTTACACGATTTATGAACCTGATAAATATGTTATTGTTTCAGGGACCGTTCCTTATAAATAAAGTGGTTTTTTCATTGGCAGTTTTTATCCTGCTGGTATCATGTGATAAAAACCAGGAGCCTGTACCTTCATCAGAAGGAAAAATCACAATAAACTTTCTCCACAAGATTAATGGGGAAGATATTCTCTTTGATACCCTTACCTATTCCAATGAGGCAGGCAATTTTTACCTCATCAACGAAATACAATATTTTATTTCAGATGTGACACTTTACCATCAAAATGGCACTGCAAAACTTATTGACGACTGGAAAGACATCCATTACGTAGATACCGATTTGCCCGAAACCTGGAAATGGGAAGTTTATGATAAGATTGAACCTGCAACCTACGACTCCCTAACTTTTACCTTTGGAATTTCTGAAGAAAAAAACATTTCATTCATGTTTGTAAACCCACCTGAAAGGGATATGTTCTGGCCGGAGTATTTAGGTGGAGGATATCATTACATGAAACTCAACGGGAAATGGCTCCCTAAAGGACAGGGACAAAACCAGCCCTTCGACTTTCACCTGGGCATAGGCCAGGAATATTTTATTTACCCTGATTCAATTACCGGTTTTATTCAAAACTACTTTAATGTATCGCTCAGTAATTCAGGATTTGAGGTTTTGGAAGGAAAAACCACCCAACTGAATATTACCATGAATATTGAAAACTGGTTTAAGGATCCTCATGTTTGGGACCATGATGAAATCGGGGGTTATATTATGCAAAACCAGGAAGCCATGCAAATGGTGAAGGAAAATGGCCATAATGTTTTTACCTTTGAAGCCAAATAAATTAATGACCATGAAATTTCAATTTATAAATGCAGTAATTTTCGGTTTGACCTTAATTCTTGCTTTCCAGGCTTGCAAGGAAACAGATGACGTTCCCCCGGTGATTAACTTAAAAGGGGCAGATTCCTTAGATCATATACTCAATGTCGTTTATCTTGATGCCGGTGCTACCGCCTTTGATGAAGTGGATGGCGATATCAGCGATAACCTCTATGCCGACAACCAGGTAAATGATAATTTGTTAGGGGAATATTTCGTGACTTATCATGTGGTAGATAAATCAGGAAATGAGGCCACTCCAAAATCCAGGTATGTGCAAGTGATAAATGCTGCCTGGACCCATATCGACTGGTATGCAGCCGAGGAAAATATTCTGTTTCCTGAACCAGCAACTTGTTTTTACAATTCTTATATTTGGGTTGATTCCACGGTAAACAACCGTATCGTTTTTTACAACTTCTCCTGCGATTCGACACTAAGGGCCTATGCCGATATCAAGGATACTTTATTGGTCATGCCTTTTCAAATTGTCCTCGACTCCGTCAGGGATTTTAGTTTACAGGGTTCAGGAACGATCAACGATACCCTTATCCAATTGGAGTATACCAAAACTTCTGAAACAGAAACGGCTTTTATAAAAGCTATCTTTAACCGCTTGTGAGAAATTTAATCCCCGTCATATTGCCCCTGTTATTGGTATTTATTTTACCATCCTGCAACAAAGAAGATCCTAAACCTGTACCTTTTAAACCTACCACCTATAGCCTGACAATTCCACCCGGATTTCCCACACAACTGAATATCCCGGAAGATAATCCAATGACGGTAGAAGGCATTGAGTTAGGCCGCTATTTATTTTATGATACAAGGCTGGCTGGCCGGGCCAACGAAGGCAAATACATGAGTTGTTCATCCTGCCATATTCAGCAAAACTCTTTTGTAATCGGGATGCCCCGCCCCCACCCATTCGGGTTGGATGGGATCCCTACCCACCATGCCATGTTGCCCATTATTAATTTGGTGTGGAACCCGGGTACCTTCGGATGGAACGGTGGGGTGGTTTCCATTGAGGAGGATGTGTTGGCTGTGATCACCGACCCGGCTGAATTTGGCAGTACCTATGCTAAAGTTGAAAATTCCATCAAAGAAATTCCGGGTTATCCGGCCCTTTTCGAAAAAGCTTTTGGGACAAAAGATGTTAGCGTTGAGAGGATCGCCAAAGCCATCGCCCAATTTGTACGTACCCTGATCACCTCAGATTCAAAATTCGATCGCTATTTACGCGGAGAGGTGCAATTGACCCAATCGGAGTTAAATGGATTTGTATTGTTTACTACCGAAGAAGGCGCCGATTGTTTTCACTGCCACGGAGGTGCAGGCAACCCTCTGTTTACCACCCATTTGTTTTATAACAATGGGAAAGACACCGTGTTTACCGATCCTTCCGACCGGTATTCGCTTACCAACGACCCCATGGACAGGGGGGCCTATAAAGCAACCAGCCTGCGGAACATTGAATACACCTCACCCTATATGCACGATGGCAGATATACAAGCCTCGATGAAGTAATTGATATGTATGCCCACAATCTGCATTGGTCGCCCTGGATTAACCCCCTGATGCATCATATTGCTACCGGTGGCAACCAGCTAATGCCCTCAGAAAAAGAAGACTTAAAAGCTTTTTTGTACAGCCTTTCCGATGCAGGTTTTATCCATAACCCGGCATTTGGGCCACCGGATAAATTTCCTGATGAAAAGTACCAATACAATGAATAAACCAAGCATTTCCAAACAAATAGAAATAGAAGACCTGGTAAGGAATTACCCGGCATCCATAAAATTCCTTGCAGCCAAAGGGATAAAATGCATAGCCTGCGGTGAACCTATTTGGGGCACACTGGAAGAAGCTGCCGAAGAAAAGGGTTTTAACCCGGATGAAATCGACAGGATGGTAGAGGAATTAAAAGAACATTTACGATAAAAACTTAGCCTCAAATAAAAAGGCTATGTTGATAGGTATCAAGCCCAAATCAACACAGCCCTAAGTTTTTCTTATGGATGATTTACGCAGTGCTAAGACCTACAGCATTTCAACTTTCTTAAATAAATAGCGGGTAATAAAAATTCCCTGGTTATGATTTTGATTGCCTGAATACACACCGGAAGTTACATCATGCAATTCATATCCCTGGTTTGTAAGGTCACTGATCTTATTGGTGATCTGCTGGTCGTTTTCCCGGATATTCCCGAAATTGATTCCAGCCAGGGAGAAAAAGTTCTCCAGTTTAGTCTCCTCCATACTGCCACTTTCGTCGATGCTGATCATCCTTGAACGCCCGGCCCCTCCGGGCACCACCGATTCGATTACTGTCACCTGGTACCAACTGACCTCCTCCTGGGGGGCATTGGCAGGGTTTTGAAACGAATAAAATAAACTTGTGCCGGCAATGGCAAGCAAGACTGTAATTACATAAGCTAAATTTTTCATACTGTTTTATTTATATATTAATTCATAATTATAGGAAATCTGAATACTAACAAGTTCTTGTTTATTAAGCACAATATTGTCGACAACCCTTTTGCTAAAACTTCCGGTGATGGAGGTACGCAACTCCTGCATATCCTTGCGTTTCCTGGCATTTTTTACCTCTCCGCCATTTAAGGTAGCAAATCCCTTCCGGGCCAGCTTGATCCGGTTTGCACCTTTACGGTAGGTGAACGTTGTTCCGTATTTTATCCCATCCTGTTCGAAAAGAATAATAGTTTTTGGTGAATCATCCGACAGCTTTTCGGTAAAACTTTGGTTCCAGTCAACTTTTTCACCGCTGATCTCCACATTGATATTGGTGATCCTTATGGTGGCTTCCTGGGCGAATATCAGCATCGGAAGGCTAAAAATGGAAAAAAGAAAAATAATCTTTTTCATAATAAACATTTGGTTTAAATTGTAAAAATATTTTTATAAAAATTCAGGCACGAAAATACCAATAATTAGGCCAACCCAGGAAGTATTCCTATACAAATCCTCCAGACGGGTGGGCAGAATTATACAGATCGGGAAGCCTAACAACTTGACTTTCTTTGTCTTTCTTCGTATCTTGTGGACTTAAATATAAAACACACCTTGTTTTAACCTAAAGTTTTTATATACCATGAAGAAGTTAATGCTTGTTGGCTTTATTCTATTGTCAATCCTTCCATGTCTTTTTTCTCAATATTGTCTTCCCGAAGGCATCACATTCAGCACCCAGGCCCAGATCGATAGTTTTCAGGTTAACTATCCGGGATGCACAGCTATCCTTGGCGATGTTATTATTGAAGGGGCTGACATTACCAATCTTCAGGGATTGGAATTTGTTGAATCAATGCAATCAAACGTATGGATCCAAAACTGCCTTTCCCTGAAAAATTTTCAGGGCCTCAATAATTTGCTAATGATTTCGGGACAATTTGAAATATTATATAATGATTCCCTTACCAGTTTATCCGGTCTGGATAAAATACACTTCATTGGCCATAGCCTGATTTTTGTGTATGATCATGCACTTACTGACATTACAAGTTTGAGTTCACTTGAAATGATGGATGATGGGGTTATAGGAATCTGGTACAATGATGCTATAGCAAACATCTCAGGATTAGACAACATTGATCCAAATACGATTAGTCTGATTGATTTTCACGGCAATCCTTCCTTGTCTGAATGCGCAGCCAGCACTGTTTGTGGCTATATCCAATCATATTCTGCCTCATTTTATAATAATGCACCGGGCTGTAATAGCATTTATGAAGTGGAAGAAGCATGTGAAGTATATTGCCATCCGGGTGGAATTCTGTTCACCTCGCAAGCACAGCTCGATACCTTTCAGATCAATTACCCGGAATGCATTACAATACAGGGAAGCGTAGAAATTAATGGGGCTGATATAACAAGCCTGGCACCATTAAGTAATATTCAGGTTATAAAGGGAGATTTAACCCTATTACATAATTACAATCTTACAAGTTTGTCAGGACTTGAGAATTTAACCACCATTGAAGGCAGCCTCAATCTGGGCCTGGATGAATGGCCAGTGGGGAACCCCATTCTTAGCGACATAACCGCCTTGCAGAACTTATCATCCGTAGGATATAGTTTAAAAGTGGTTAACCATCCCACCTTAACCGATTTATCCGGCCTGGAAAATATAACCAGTCTACCCGGTGACCTGATCATCTACTATAACCAAAACCTTCAGAGTTTGAACGGACTTAATAACCTTTCCGAACTTGGCAATATATTTTGGGTCTATCTCAATGCCTCGTTGAAAAATTTTGAGGGGTTGAACAACCTTTCAACAGTCAACGACTATTTTTGGGTAGTAGCGAATGATTCCCTTACCAGTCTTTCAGGTTTGGAAAATGTTTCGATTGATCCAACAGCCCAACTGCATATCCACAGCAATCCGCAGTTATCAATCTGCAATATTGAAAGCATTTGTGAATACCTTATCCCTCCTAATGGTGAAATTTACATCTACGATAATGCAGAAGGATGCAACAGCCAGGGGCAAATTGAAGAAGCTTGTTTTGATTCGTGCCTGCCCGAAGGCATTACATTCAACACCCAGGCACAGATAGATAATTTCAAAGCCAACTACCCGGGCTGTACTGAAATTGAAGGAGGTGTATTAGTGGAAGGAACAGATATCACAAATTTAGATAGCCTTCATAATATAACATTAATCGGAGGTTATTTATGACTTTGTAATAATCCAAACCTGGTAAGTGTAGCCGGTTTGGAAAACCTTACCTCAATCGGGGAATCCTTTTGGATTGACAATAATGACATGTTAACGGATTTATCCCCACTGGGAAATTTAACCTACATCAGCGCTTATCTTTATATCTATGATAATGATGCTTTATTAAATCTTAGCGGGTTGGAAGGCATAACAACGCTTAATGATTTTTTATGGATTTGGGGGAATGATGTCCTGGTTTCTTTAGATGGCCTTGAAAACCTGAATTCGATTAATAGCTATTTATCTGTAGGCTATAATCAAGCGCTAACTGATATTTCAGCCCTTGAAAATTTAACATCCATCCAGGGCTCCATATCGATAAATCATAATCCAGTCCTTCAGTCACTTGATGGTCTAAGCGGGATAACTGCAACAACAGGAGGTATTGGAATGTATTACAACACCTCTTTGAAGGACTTTAGTGGGTTAGCAAATCTGGCCTCAATCTGGGGAGGACTTGAGGTTCAGGGGAATGATTCAATTACAAATTTTTCGGGATTTGACCAACTTACCTTTCTTCACGGAGGTCTTATCATAGGTGATAATATGAGTCTCATAAATCTGAGTGGACTTGAAAATTTAACTACTCTTGAAGGGGGAATAGTAATTGGCACAAATGTCTATGGCGGAAATCCTCAATTATCAAATTTATTTGGTTTAGAAAATATTGATGCCGGATCAATAACCAATCTAATAATTTCACAGAATACCAATCTTCAGGATTGCGCGATAACTAGTATTTGTGAATACCTGGCCTCTCCTAACGGAATTGTTGAAATTCACGACAACGCTTCTGGATGCAATAGCCCTGAACAGGTTGAAGAAGAATGCATTTCAAATGACAATGAAATCAGGCCGGATAACTCTATTTATCTATCCCCCAATCCATGTTCAACTTACGTGACACTTTGTATCGACTTGCCAAATAAAAGTGTTCTTCAATGTGTATTGCTGGATCTTTCAGGTTATGCCTTAAAACATTTGGTCGATGAACAAAAACTACCTGGAAAGCATCAGATAACAATTGACTTAAATAGTGTGAATGCGGGTATGTATTTCGTATTGGTACGGACTGAAATGGGCACTCAAATCAAAAGGATTGTAAAACTCAGGCATTAGATTAAATGCAAATTAAATTTTCATTTATTATCCAATAGCGAACTTCCTATTATTTATTAGTAAAGTTTCTTTAAATTTTAACACCGGCCTTGGGGGATTTCCCAACAGGGATGTGGGCATAATAGGTTATAATGCCGTTCTTCAGCGTGGATTATTTAATCAGGAAAATCCAAATTCCTTAAAAACCATACAACATGTAGTATGGCACACCCGCTTTGGGAGTACGATGGTTTATAAAAAGATAAAACTGGAAGTGGCACAGGAAGTTATTTCACCTTCCTTCCGAACAGCACTATGGTACAGATGGGCTTATGTGAGTTTGATGATAGGTTTATCATTAATCTATACCATATCATCCTGATTGCATAGTTCAGGAGCCAATACAGAATTCCCTTTTAAATTAGGGAATTAAACCAAGAGCCCTGTAAGTATTGCGGCCGGCAATGCCATCAGGATTAAGTCCCTGCCTTTGTTGCCAGGCTTTAAGTGCGGATTCAGTTCCATTGCCAAATTCCCCATCAACATGAATTTTAAGGGCTTCCTGAAGCATTTTAACCCAGGGCCCTTTAGACCCATTTTTCACCATTTCGAAATCAACCGAAGGTGTTATTTCCGGAACACTTCCTCCAGCCATGCTAAGGGCTGTTTCGCGAAGAGTATCCACACGTTTTTGCCATCCCCTGCCGAAGGTCTGCCAATTTTGGAGACTACGCAGAAACCTCAGACGGTTATCACAAATGCTGTGAACAATTTGGCCAGGTTCATAATCTCTGACTTTAGCCAGAGTTTTGGCACCTATACCTCCATCCTGTGTCGCTCCAACTGCTGCTTGTAGCCATTTAGCACCACGTCCGGGGCCTGAATTTACTGCAGAATCAAACACCGCATAATCAACACCTGATGGAAGCTCGTCACACTGACATTTATCCCAATAGCCGGTACGGTAAATCTGTTCCAACTCCTGGTCAGAAATATTTCGTAAATTATCTTTTGTCTTGTTTGCACCAAAATGATTCCGGTAAACTTGTAAGGTTACACCTTTCATGGTGGCTCCACCCGGGTCACGTGGGTGATCTGCCCAGCCACCTTCATGCACTAATACATGTTTCAGGGAGTTTTTAAAGTTTGTTTTCATCGCGTAGATTTTGATTTTATTATGAGTCGATCTAGATTTTTAAAACAACGCTACTGTACGTATTGTTTTAGAAAGCATAATTTATTTTCACCTTCGCAGCTTATCAGAACCCCTTAAATAAAAGTTTAACAGACAATTAACATCAAGCCCTGAATATTCTGACTACTTTTGATTTTTATATCTGACAATATCCTTTCCAGACTTAAATACTTTACCTAATACTTAAGGATTAATATTACTAGCAAGAGGTTGTTAATTTATAATTAATAATCAGTATAATCATGTCTTTTAAATGATTGAGGCTGAACTAAAATTTACACCTATGATAAATACTAAAACCAGTGCGACTGCTTTAAATGCATCAATAGTTGAAGAATTTAAAAATCAACTCAGGGGCAATGTAATTCTACCGGCAGATAAAAAATACAATAAATCCCGTAAAGTCTATAATGCAATGATCGACAAACATCCGGGTATGATTGCCAAATGTACAGATGTAACCGATGTAATTGCAGCTGTTAATTTTGGGAGAACTAACAATCTGCTCGTCTCCGTGCGAGGCGGTGGCCATAATGCCGGTGGCCTTGGAATTTGTGATGATGGCCTTGTCATTGATCTTTCTTTGATCAGGTTTACACATATTGATGCAAAAGCAAAGACGATCCGCGTTGGTGGAGGTTGCCAATGGGGAGATGTGGATCATGCCGGGCATAGCTCGGGATTGGCAGTCCCCACAGGTATTATTTCAACCACAGGAGTGGGCGGTTTAACCCTTGGAGGTGGGCTCGGGTACCTCACCCTCAAACACGGCTTAACCATTGACAATCTTATCTCTGCTGAAATGGTTCTGGCCGATGGCACTAAAGTTACAGCAAGTGCCGATGAAAATAAAGATCTCTACTGGGGTATAAGAGGTGGAGGTGGCAATTTTGGAATTGTAACCTCATTCCTCTTTAAGGCGCATCCGGTACATACCATTTATGGAGGGCCTACACTATGGAGTATAGATAAAACAGAAGAAATAATGAAGTGGTACAGGGATTTTATTTTAAGAGCGCCCAAGGAACTCTATGGATTTTTTGCCCTTTTAACGGTACCTGGCCCTCCATTTCCTGAGGCTATTCATGGTAAAAAAATGTGTGGAATAATCTGGAGCTATACCGGTCCGATGGAAAAAGCGAAAGAGGCTTTTAAACCAATTCTGGCGATGAAACCAGACTTTGAACATGTAGGAGAAATGCCACATCCTACATTAAATAGTATGTTTGATCAATTTTACCCTTCGGGTTTGCAATGGTATTGGAGGGCAGATTTTATTGATGAGATACCTAATGAAGCAGTGTCCCTTCATGCGAAATTTGGACAGGCGATGCCGACGCCCCATTCCACAATGCATCTTTACCCGATTTTTGGTGAAGCGCATAATGTTGGGGACCATGATACACCCTGGGCTTACCGAAAAGCCAATTGGGCCCAGGTAATTGTAGGAGTCGATCCGGATAAAAAGAATAATGAAAAATTAATTAAATGGACGAAAGACTATTACGATGCCATTCACCCCTATTCATCAGGTGGCGCTTATATTAACTTTATGATGGACGAGGGACAGGAGCGGGTTATGGCCAGCTACGGCGTAAATTATAATCGTTTGACCGAAGTCAAAAGAAAGTATGACCCTGAGAACTTTTTCAGGGTGAATCAGAATATTGAACCCCAGGTTAATATCAATTAATTTTTTCATGACTCAAGAAGAGAGCCAGGGAATGAATCTTCATTCCCTGGCTCTCTTTCTGTATTTTAAATTCGGGTATAGCATCCATGGCCTTACTCCGAAATTTATTTTATTTAAACCATGCCCTGACTTCTTCAATCTTTAAAGCCGGGATATCCAACTTCATCTTTTTGCGGAGTCCGCCAAGATCATTAAAAAGCTTATTGGGGTTAGCTTGCTTTAAGTCATCCAAAATATTAAATCCTGCCTTCCTGACAACAGGTACCCATTCGGACGGTATACCAAATTCGATAAATTGGGCATCTGTGGTTGTTTCCACTTTTTTCTCAGGCCGCATTTGCGGAAAAAACAATACATCCTGGATAGAGGGTGAATTGGTCATGATCATGCTCAAACGATCGATACCAATTCCTAAACCAGCCGTGGGAGGCATACCGTATTCCAGCGCCCGTAGAAAATCCTCATCCAGCACCATGGATTCATCATCGCCTCTTTTGCCCAACTCAACCTGTTCGGTAAAACGGGCCCGTTGATCGATCGGATCATTTAATTCAGAGAAAGCATTACAAATTTCCTTTCCATTACAAATGGCTTCAAAACGTTCAACCAGACCAGCTTTACTTCTATGCTTTTTAGCTAGTGGTGACATCTCTACCGGATAATCTGTAATGAATGTTGGTTGTATCAGGTTTGACTCAACAGTCTCCCCAAAAATCTCATCGATAAGTTTTCCTTTTCCCATGGATTCATCTACATCTACTCCTACCTTTTTGGCTACATCCACCAACTCTTTTTCGTTCATCTCCGAAATATCAATGGTGGTGTATTCTTTTATAGCATCGTACATGGTAATTCGTTTCCATGGCCGTTTAAAATCAATTTCCTTTTCACCCACCTTTACTTTGGTTGTCCCATGCATATCCAGGGCAATTTTTTCCACCATTTCTTCTACCAGGTCCATCATCCAGTCATAATCCTTATAAGCCACATAAAGCTCCATTTGTGTAAACTCAGGATTATGGAACCGGCTCATTCCTTCATTCCGGAAATCCTTTGAAAACTCAAATACGCCGTCGTATCCACCTACAATAAGCCGCTTTAAATAAAGTTCATTGGCAATGCGCAAATACAAGGTCATGTCAAGCGTATTGTGATGGGTTTTAAAGGGCCGGGCAGCAGCACCTCCATAAAGAGGTTGCAAGATCGGGGTTTCTACTTCAAGGTAGCCTTTGTCATTTAAATAAGAACGCATTGAATTAACCAATTGCGCTCGTTTTACAAATACATCCTTTACATGAGGATTTACAATCAGGTCGAGATATCGCTGGCGATAGCGTTGTTCAGGATCGGTAAACGCATCCCAGGTTTTATCATCTTTTTCTTTTACAACAGGCAATACCTTAAGTGATTTGCTTAACAGTTTAAATTCTTTCACATGGATAGTCGTCTCACCCATTTGAGTGGTAAAAACAAATCCTTTCACTCCGATGATATCCCCAATATCAAGTAGCCGTTTGAAAACAATATTATAAAGTGTTTTATCTTCCCCGGGGCAAAGTTCATCCCGTTTAAAATATAGCTGGATTTTCCCAGTGGCATCCTGTATTTCAGTAAATGCGGCAGCGCCCATAATGCGGCGTTGCATTATGCGACCTGCAATACTTATATCCTGGTATAGTGAGTTATCAGAGGGGAAATTTTTATGTATTTCTACGGCAGTGATATTAATATCATACAATTCAGCGGGATAGGGATCTATTCCCAGTTTCCTTAATTCAACAAGCGATTGCCGCCTTTGTAATTCCTGTTCGTTTAATTCCGACATGTTCTGTAATTATTTCTAATGATTTACTTTTCACCATAATGGTTTACGAAAATTCAAGCGATGAAATTTTTCGCAAAGATAGAAAGAAGATTTATCCCGTTACCTGAATAAGCCAGTTATTGGATTTTATTTTATAAGCACTTTTTGAAAATACGATTCTCCGTTTAATTCGATATTCAGGACATAAACGCCCTTCCCAAATTTTTCGCAATTAAACATATAAAGAGAACCAGATTTTTTAATTCTGTCTAAGGAGAACTTTCTTCCCATACCGTCAAATAAATTAAATTCTAATGCGGTGTGTTGATTCTGCTTTAAATCCACATAAAGAACAGAAGATGCCGGGTTAGGATAAATATTAACTGAATTTAATAAAGAGGATAAGATCCCGCTTACATAAACCTCAGTTGTTATCTCTGGTCCGTTTCCACTGCCAATAAAGGTAGTTTTTACTTTATACTGCTGATTGCCCGCAGGTGCATTGAGGTCGGTATATTCCGGGTTTGTAACTATAGAATTGTTAAGCAAAGTATCATTTCGATAAATATTGTAACCAAGGAGCTCAAGAGAAGAGGAGACAGAAGGTTCCTGCCAGTTTAAAATTACATCTCTTTGATTCACTTCCGCTATTAGATTCTCCGCAGGATATAATAAATTAGTGGCACTAATATCCGGCCTGATCCCAATAATGGCATCATGTAAATAATTGAAATGGTAGTTTCCACCAATCAGGCTATCTAAATAAAAGTATCCATTATACATTCCGCCCCATCCCCAATTGATATGAAAAAAATTAGATTCATCAAAACCATCGCAAACAAAAGTATGCCCATAGCCTGTTTCCTGTTCCACACCCCCGTATAATACCGGCCGGTCCGCAAGGAGCTCATCCCGGATCAACTCTGGCCAGTCACCTGAATAAGAATCTCTCCAGTGAAAAGAAGCATTTTCATCGTACCTGAAATAATCAACCAGGGCATTTCTTGCATCAATGTCATATGCACCAGTACCCCCTGGTATAAACTGAGAATTAACCCCAACCACACAATGCAGCATAAGCTCAGCTATTGCCGGATTTTCACCTGTAATTGAATTTACCATATCTGCCCAGCTATATTCTGTGGCATCAAAATTTACCTCCAACCAACCATAAGGGGTATAAATGCCATGGCTGCTTTTGCCGTTTTTAGGATAGTTATAGTATTTTAGAATCTGCGCCAAACCAGTAGCTACGCAACCTGTGTAAGGATGGTAGCATGATCCCGAACTATCCACAGGCAGGGCAGAATTAAAATAACAACCCTGGTTCCAATAAGTGTCTGTGAGTGGTTCTACTAACTGTTTTGGTGATGATAACGATAAGGATCCGACTAAAAGGCCCTGCCATATTTTTGCTATTTCGGCATTTGGTTTAACTCCGCTGTCTTGTACCTTAGCTATTTGCTCTTTCCAGGAATTTAATAGAAAGTCAAAGGAAGAGGGAATGGCTCCCCCATCAAAACTATTTTCCAGGGAATAACCCAATATTGGGTAAACACAAGTTTCAGCCGAAACCAATACAAAGCCCTCAGTGAAATTTACCACATAAATTTGAGGAAGTCCTTCTTCGCCCAATTCAATTATTTGTTCTGTTCTAGTAATATTGAGCTCAGGAAAAGTAGCCAGAATAAAATTGAGTGCAATGGTATTTGCCATATTTTGAGTCACCTCCTTTGCCTGAGATGCCTCAAAAAGAAAGAACAGATAAAGGCCAAGGATGAATATTTTTTTAACCATTAAAATTATATTTGTACGATTTTCCAAAAGTAACAATTGATTTTGACTTATGAAGCTGGATCGAACTTTTTATACCCGCGAAGATGTGGTGCAAATTGCAAGAGATTTGATAGGAAAGTTAATAGTATCTAAAATAAATGGATTTACTACCTCAGCTGTTATTATCGAAACGGAGGCTTACGCAGGAGCAATAGACAGGGCATCTCATGCATGGAATAACCGGCGGACAGCAAGAACTGAAATTATGTTCGGGAATGGAGGTATGGCTTATATTTATTTGTGCTATGGTATTCATCACCTATTCAACTTCGTTACCGGGGAAGCGGGCTTGCCCCATGCGGTGTTATTGAGAGGAATTTACCCCATGACAGGATTAGATGTAATGGAGAAGCGAACTGGAAAAGTATTCCGCGAAAAGGGGTTCGGCGACGGCCCGGGAAAAGCATCAAAGGCCCTGGGATTGCATGTGGGGTTGAACGGGGAAGATTTAATAAAGGGGAAAATCTATGTAGAGGATATCGGATTAAACGTTGAGGATAATGACCTATTAATAGGGCCCCGCATAGGGGTGGATTATGCAGGAGAAGATGCCCGACTCCCCTATCGGTTTTTACTTACGAATTTGAAAGGCATAAAAAAACCCCCCAAAATTTGGGAGGTTTAAATCTTTAATACCGATACTTTACTTAACGTTATCTGATAACTCGGTACCTGCCTTAAATTTAACTACTTTTTTAGCGGCAATTTTGATCTCTTTTCCAGTTTGAGGATTACGGCCAGTTCTGGCAGCTCTTTTAGCTACTGAGAATGATCCAAATCCAACGAGAGCAACCCTGTCACCTTTTTTAAGGGCTTTAGCTGTAGCGCCAACAAAAGCATCTAAAGCTCTTTTGGCATCTGCTTTTGTTAAGTTAGCATCAGCTGCAATTGCATCAATTAATTCTGCTTTGTTCATTGTTATTAATTTTAAAGGTTAATGTGCTGCAAATATAGGCTATTATTAGGAAAAGTCAAGGTCGAAACGCTAAAACCCTTGATTTTGTTAATAATTCAGCGTTTTTGTTAATAACTCAATCCCTAAAACCCTTTATTAGCAAGGAATTTAAAAGTATGTAATTAATGTAGATATAAATATTTCCAACTTAATTTGATGTTTTTTCAGAAAGCCTTTATAATTTCAGAAGGATCAAATCCCAGGAGAAAATCTTTTATCGGCATGGCTTTTTTGCCTTCCATTTGAAGGTGAGTTAATGCAACCCAACCATCTTTTCCTTCAATTTTCATATTATTTTTACCATCGCTTAAGTAATATCCGTGTTTCCCAGTTAAAGGGCTATTTAAATCAATTTCAGCGGCGAAAACCTTTATCGACTTAATACTACCTGATTTAAGCTCAAGACGCGTATACGCCCCCGGATAAGGACTTAATCCCCGGATGTGATTTTTAATTCTATGCACCTCCGAGTTCCAGTTTATTAAACAATCTTCTTTAAAAATTTTAGGGGCAACTTTTAAAGAAATAGCTTCCAAACTTGCCTGGTTTTGTAATGTATACTCACCTTTTTTAATTATTTCCACGGTTTTAAGAACCAATTTTGAACCAAGGCTCATCAAACGGTCGTGCAGTTCTCCTGCGCTCTCGTGTTCAGCTATTGTTAACTTATCCTGAAGGATGATCTGCCCGGTATCTATTTTTTCATCAATAAAAAAAGTAGTCACTCCTGTTTCTCTTTCCCCATTGATCAGCACATGATTAATAGGGGCAGCTCCCCGGTATTGCGGCAATAAGGATGCATGAAGGTTAAATGTTCCTAAGCTTGGTATATTCCAGACACTTTTTGGTAACATTCGGAAAGCGACAACAATTTGCAAGTCAGGTTTAAGTGATTTTAAACCTGATATAAAACTTTCATCTTTAAGATTTTCTGGTTGAAGAATAGCAATCCCATGTCCTAGTGCAAATTCTTTTATCGGTGATATGCCGAGTTTTTGTCCCCTCCCGGAAGGTTTATCAGGAGCTGTAACCACAGCTAATATCTCATATTGATTCTTAATCAAAATTTCGAGTGAGGGGACTGCAAAAGATGCCGTACCCATAAAAATTATGGATGGTTTTTTTAAATTCATAGTTTGTAAAAATAAAAAAACCTGCTCAGTGTTGAACAGGTTTCCAAAATATCTTTGTATAAAATTATAATTCCCCTGTATGGGCTTTTGCCCTGTCGATATACTTCTCAATCTCTCTGGCTTCCCTCGAAGTAGGATATTCCTTTTTTATCTTTGTATACACTTCAATGGCATCTTTATAATCCTGGTTGATTTCGTATGCCCATCCTGCTTTTACGAGAAAAGTAGGGCCGGTAAAATCATTTGCATTTTTTGATGCAGCATCTAAGTAATAATCAATTGCTTTATTGATTTCACCTAACTGCATATATGCATCCCCAATTGCTCCTAAAGCCATAGAAGGTAAAAGAAGGTCACTACTGCTAAATTTTTTAAGGTAATCAATGGCCGTTTCGTATTCATTCTTTTGAAGATAACAAATCCCTGCATAGTACTTCGCGAGATTTCCCGCATCTGTTGAGCTGTATTCATCAGCTACATCAACGAAACCGTAATTTTCACCATCTCCAAATAAGGCAAGATCGATGGAATCCTGTTCAAAATAATTTTGTGCAGGGAAAATTGCCATTTGAGCAGCATTCTCTTTTGGAAGCTGGATAAATTTCCTGTACCCGAAAAAGATAAGGACCACAACGATTAATGCGCCAACAACCCAGGTGATGACCTTCTGGTTGTTTTCGATAAACTGTTCCGTTTTACTTAACGCTTCTTCTACTGCAACTATGCGTTCTTCAGCAGTATCTTTCTTCTTTGCCATTGTAAATTTGAATTTGGGCGCAAAGATATATTTTTTTATTTAATGTTGAAATTTATTTAGTTAAAACATTTTATCGATATTTTATCAAAATAGGAAGGTGTGAAAAACATAATAGTTAGTTAAGAATATTTAGCCTGTAATATGACCAATTTTAGTGTAATTTTGCAGCAAAACAAGTATTATGCTCCAGCTAAAAATTCAAGCGAAAACGATTGAAGCGCTTAAAATACTTTATGGACAGGTGGTTGAGGTCGGGTTTATCCAGATAGAAAAGACGAATCGTGACTTTAGCGGCGATTTCACTTTAGTTGTATTTCCTCTTCTAAAGTTTTCGAAGAAAAACCCATCTGAAACAGCTGATGAAATTGGTAATTATCTTATCCAATCAATGGATGAAATTGAAAACTTCAATGTTATCAAAGGGTTTTTAAACCTGGAGGTGAGCGGAGCATATTGGCTAAATTTTTTCCAGTCCATTTTAAAGGATGATAAATTTGGTTTTACACCTTACAAATCAGGCAAACCACTGGTTGTTGAATATTCTTCACCCAATACCAATAAACCTTTGCACCTGGGCCATGTCAGGAATAATTTATTGGGCTTCTCCATATCCCAGATATTAAAAGCAGCCGGCAATAAAGTGATTAAAGTTAACCTGGTAAATGATAGGGGAATTCATATCTGCAAATCGATGTTGGCCTGGATGAAATGGGGGGATGGTGAAACGCCTGAATCATCAGGGATAAAAAGCGACCACCTTGTGGGTAAGTATTATGTTCTTTTTGATAAAAAACATAAAGACCAAATCCAGGAACTGGTTCACCGTGGATTTACCGATAAAGATGCCTTTACTGAAGCACCTCTCATGAAAGAAGCTCAGAAGCTACTACAAAAATGGGAGAAGGCAGACGAGGATATATTATTGGTTTGGCGTACCATGAACCAATGGGCTTATGAAGGCTTTGATGCAACCTACAAAAGACTTGGCGTTGATTTCGATGAAATTAATTATGAATCGAAGATATACCTTGAGGGCAAAGAAATTGTTCTAGAGGGTTTAACAAAAGAAATATTTTTTGCCAAAAGTGATAATTCTGTCTGGATCGACTTGACAGATGAAGGCCTGGATGAAAAATTGTTATTGAGGAAAGATGGCACTTCTGTTTACATGACACAAGACATAGGAACAGCGATACGAAGGTTTGATGCCCATAATCCTCAGAAGCTTGTTTATGTAGTAGGCAATGAGCAGATTTATCATTTTGAGGTGCTTAAAAAAATTATTCAGAAACTCAATCTCCCATGGTATGACATCATTCACCATTTATCATACGGAATGGTTGAATTACCTGATGGCAGAATGAAATCCCGCGAAGGTACAGTTGTAGATGCGGATGACCTAATGGATGAAATGTTTAAAACTGCAAAGAAAACAACAGAGGACTTAGGTAAAACAGCAGACTTTCCGGATGAGGAACTTACGAGCTTGTACAACATCATTGGACTGGGTGCATTGAAGTATTATATGTTAAAAGTGGACCCAAAGAAAAATATGCTTTTCAATCCTGAAGAATCTATTGATTTTAACGGGAATACCGGGCCATTTATTCAATATACCTATGCCAGGATACAATCTATTTTCAGAAAAGCAGGGAATACTCCTGAAGAATATTTAACACAGGTTGATTACTCGAAAGTTTCAATCAATGAGGAGGAATATGGAATCATCAGGTTATTTTATGAATGGCCTGAAACAATAAAACTTGCGGCAGAAAATTATAGTCCGGCCGTTATTGCCAACTATTGTTTTGAATTGGTAAAAGCCTTCAATCATTATTACCAGGATACACCTATCCTTAAAAGGGTTGAACCGGAGATATCTAATTTCAGGATCTTATTAAGCTGGCAAACCGGGAAAATAATTAAAAGTGCGATGTCGTTACTAGGCATTGAGGTGCCTGATAAAATGTAGGTTCAACTCCCTGCATCAAGGGCCATTTTCATAAATTTTCTTTCTTCATCATTTATTTCCGAAACCTTGCATATCCAAAGGTAATGGCTGCAATAATTTACCTTCGGTAACCTCCCCTGTCCTGTAAAAACAAAGGTTGTTGTTATGGGGTTCTTTACAGGAATGATGTTGATGAATGAATTTTTGTTGACAGAAAGACAGTACGATATAATGATAAAAGTATCGCAAAAAACTATGATAAAGATTTCAAATTAAACATTTATCAATCAAATTGGTTTACAAATTGTTATCCCTTTTTACATAAATATGTTGTTCAATTGCTCATTTTACGAAATATCTAAAACCCTGATTCACTTTTATTTACTTTAATTTTTTTTCATTAAAAAATTAATTAAAAGTTATTGATTTTCCTATAAATGTTAAAGAGAACAAACTATCTTTGTTGCCTGTTTTCAAGTAGTGGAATACTTAAATATCAATTAAAATAGAAAATGGAAAATACACAATATATAAAACCCGATGTTTTATTTGAAGTAAGCTGGGAGGTATGTAATAAAGTAGGTGGAATTTACACTGTTCTTGCATCAAAGTATCTCTCGGTTAAAGATAGTTCCAGTGATAAATACATATTTATTGGCCCCGACGTTTGGAAAGAAACCAGAGAAAATCCCGATTTTGTTGAGGATAAAACCGTGTTTAAGGCTTGGGTTGATCAAGCGGAGAAAGAAGGATTACGTTTGCGCATTGGGTACTGGAATATCCCCGGTAAGCCCTTGGCAATATTGGTAAACTTTACTCCTCTTTTTGCTGAGAAGGATAAAATTTTTGCTTCCTTATGGGAAACCTACAAACTGGATTCGTTAACAGGAGGCTGGGATTATACTGAACCTGCTCTTTTTGGTTATGCGGCAGGGAAAACAATTCATAGTTTTTATAATTTTTATGTGAGGCAAAATGATATTGTTTTGGCCCATTTTCATGAATGGATGACAGGTGCCGGAATTCTTTACCTTAAGAAAAATGCTCCCCAGATAGGTACTATTTTCACAACCCATGCTACTACCCTCGGAAGGTCAATGACAAGCAATAATGTCCCCTTCTATAAAGAAATGGAATCCATTATTCCTTCGGAAATGGCGAAAAGATTGCAAGTGGTATCCAAGCAGTCATTAGAACTTAATGCTGCAGCTCAGGCCGATGTGTTTACTACAGTGAGTGATATTACTGCAATTGAATGCAAGTATTTACTGCAAAAGGAAGTAGATGTTATAACCCCTAATGGGTTTTCAGGTTCGTTTGCCCCAAAGGATGAAGAATTTGACATCCAAAAAGCAAAAAGCAGGGCCAAAATAATCCATGTAACAGAGGCTATTTTAAATCAAAAAATAAAAGAAGATGCATTATTGGTGCTGACCAGCGGAAGGTATGAATTCAGAAATAAAGGACTGGATGCATTTATAGATGCTCTGGCAAATTTAAACCAATCATCTGCCGGCCTTAACAGACAGATCGTGGGAATAATTGCTGTACCGGGTAATCACGCAGGGCCTGACCCGGATGTCGTTTCAAGGCTCAATAATCAGCCTGATTTTAAACAACCCCTTACAAATAAATACCTATCGCATTTACTGAGGGATAAGTTCCACGACCCGAACATCAACCGAATTCTTGAGAAAAACCTAAACAACGGAGCTGAAAGTAAGGTTAAAATAATATTTGTCCCTGTTTACCTCGACGGAAAGGATGGTGTTTTCAACCAGCATTATTACGAGTTTTTAAATGGATTTGACCTCACCGTTTTCCCCTCTGTTTATGAACCATGGGGATATACTCCTCTCGAAAGTATTGCATTCAGGATTCCTACAATAACCACTACATTGGCCGGCTTCGGTTTATGGGTAGCACAAAAATATAAAACACCGGAGTCATCTGTAAGTGTGCTTAATCGTACCGAAAATAATTACGACGAATTTGTTAGGGACATCACACAGAAAATCCTTTTCTATTCGCAACTGAATGAGAAATCTTACCAAAAGACCTCAGAGGAAGCCTATAAAATTTCTGACCAACTTCACTGGAATATCCTGGCAGCTCATTATACTGAAGCCTATAAAATTGCGGAAGAAACAGTAAGAGGACGAGCCCACAAGTTTCAAATGAAAACCACGGTAGATTTTGATATTTCAGAAGCTGATATCAAAGAAAAACCAGGCTGGAAGAGGTTTTATATCCGAAGCCGGATTCCTGAAGAATTGGAACCATTGAAAGAATTATCTATGAACTTATGGTGGTGCTGGAATTATAAAGCAGCCGAACTTTTTGAGTCCATCGATCCGCAAAAATGGGAAGAAACAGGGCACAACCCTGTGGCTTTGCTTAATAACCTTTCATTTGAAAAGTTAAAAACTTTAAAATCGGATCTCGATTTTATGCAAATGCTTGAGCAGGTCTATTCTTCATTTAAGGCCTATATGGAGCTTGAAAGTCAAAAACCCTCAGAAAAGGTCGGATATTTCAGTATGGAATTTGGCTTGCATGAGTCATTAAAGACCTATTCAGGTGGCCTGGGTATTTTAGCAGGTGATTATTTAAAGGAAGCAAGCGATTCAAATAAAAATCTTGTGGGTATCGGGTTAATGTACCGCTATGGATATTTTTCGCAAAGCCTTTCAATTTTTGGTGATCAAAATGCAGATAGTAAAGCTCAAAAATATACCGACCTACCTCTTCACCCTGTGCGCAATGATGATGACACCTGGGTAAAGATAAGCATTGCTATGCCTGGCCGCACACTTTATGCAAAAGTCTGGCAGGTAAAAGTTGGCCGGATTAACCTTTATCTTCTGGATGCCGACATTGAAGAAAACTCCATGGAGGACCGCTCCATTACACACCACCTTTATGGGGGTGACTGGCATAACCGGTTCAAGCAAGAACTTTTACTTGGCGTAGGTGGGGTAAGGTTTTTATTCCAGCAGAAATTACAACCCGATATATATCACCTGAATGAAGGCCATGCTGCTTTTGCCGGACTTGAGCGGCTGCGCCAAATGGTAGAAGACCATGCCATGAATTTCAAAACAGCACTGGAATATATCCGCGGAACTTCACTTTTTACTACCCATACACCTGTTCCTGCCGGCCATGATACCTTCACAGAAGATATCCTGCGGGCCTATATCCCACATTATGCCGACCGTTTGAATATAAGCTGGGAACAGTTTATGGACCTCGGTAAATTCCACCCGGGGAATCCCCATGAAAAGTTTTCGATGAGCGTACTCGCCGCTAACCTGTCACAGGAGATGAATGGCGTAAGTAAAATTCATGGAAGAGTTTCAAGGGAAATGTTTGTTGACCTTTATAAGGGATATTTTCCTGAAGAACTTCATATTGGCCATGTGACTAACGGGGTGCATTATCCGACCTGGGCAAATGGAAATATTCAAAATTTCTATTTGAACCATTTCGGTCAAAACCATATCCATACACAATCAAATCCAGAGACCTGGAAAAAGATTATCAATGTTCCGGATACCGATATATGGGATCAGCGAAAAAAAGCCAAAAGTGAATTAATCCAGTATTTACGGAAGAAACATATCAAAGATTTACTGGCACGTCAGGAGACTCCCTCATTTATCTATAAAACCATGGAGGGTATTCTGGAAGATGCATTATACATTGGCTTTGCACGGAGGTTTGCCACTTATAAAAGAGCTCATCTACTTTTTACTAACCTTGAAAAACTGGAGGAGATTACCAATAGTGAAAAAATGCCGGTGCGTTTTCTTTTTGCTGGCAAAGCCCACCCAAATGATCGTCCTGGCCAGGATTTGATCAAGCGGATTTATGAAATTTCAAAATTGCCCCAATTTATTGGCAAGATCATTTTCCTTGAGAATTACGATATGGGTGTTGCCCGGAAACTCGTTTCGGGAGTGGATATTTGGTTGAACACCCCAACACGCCCTCTTGAAGCCTCTGGCACAAGTGGTGAAAAAGCAGTGATGAATGGGGTCCTTAATTTCAGTGTATTGGATGGATGGTGGGCCGAGGGCTACAAACAAAATGCCGGATGGGCAATACAGGAGTCAAAGACTTATGGAAACCAGTCCTTCCAGGACGAACTGGATGCAGAGATCATATACCGCTTTCTGGAAGAAGAGATCATGCCTTTATATTTCGATAGGGATAAACAAGGCCTTTCACATGGATGGGTGGGGTACATAAAGAACAACATTGCAGGCATAGCTCCTCATTTTACCATGCAAAGAATGCTCAATGATTATTATGAAAAATTCTATTCTACCCTTTTTGAACGCCGCGAATTGCTGAGGAAAGATGATTTTAAGCTTGCCCGTGAAATTAAAAAATGGAAGCAGGACATTGAAAGCAAATGGAATGATATTGACATCAAGGGCATTCGTTTGCCTGATTCTTCTATCAACCCTATTGATCTTGGCGAAGACTTTGAAGTGGAAGTAAGAATTGACACCAATGGTGTTAAACCTGAAAATATTGGGGTTGATATTGTTCTCGGACAAAAGGAAATTGAAAAAATAACAAAAATTTATAAAGTCATTAAACTGAACCTTACCGGGAAAAAAGATGCAGATTCAATCTATTCCTGCAAATTAAACATTGCAGATTCGGGGGTATTTGATTTTGCATTCAGGATTTACCCTGAACATGAGCTCCTTCCGCACCGGCAGGATTTTTGCCTTGTGAGATGGATTTAGGTCAGTTGACTTTTAACGAAATTTATACATCATTATCAGGCAACCAACCACCACACTATGATTGTCTGTATACTAATTAATTGTATCTTTGCTATCAAAACAATACATCATGAAAAAGTCATTATTTAGCCTTACTTTATTTTTTGCATTGTCACAAATTTTTGCTTCAGATCCTCCGGTTTCCTTAATAAGCTTTTACCAGGATTATTCTAGTATAGAAGAGGTTGGTATTGCTGATCAAACGGGTGAACTTAATGGGCTTGTGATTCCTTTTCTTATGGATGAGAATAACTCCATTGATCAGAAAGCAGCAGTTATTAATACATTTGCTGTTTCTGAAAAACCGAAGAGGAATGCCTCTACATTTCAGCAATTTTTAGCACGTAAATATGGCGTAGATTTTTCCAGTATGGACTTAAATCTACTCAATGGCGATGAATTATTTTGCCTTGGATACCTTACCCTCATAGATGAATCAGGTAAAACTACTAACGGATTGCCTATACTTGAAATGGCGCTGATGAAAAATCCTCAGAGTAAAACGGTAAATCTAATTTATACTATTGCCCTTGCACAGGATAACCTTAATAAAGGGAATAAATGTGAGGCCTGGAAAAATTATTCAAATTTTACCGGCAAGGAAGAAATGAACCCGGATATAAGTAACAATATTACTACTTACTTTCTGGTAGCATTGGAAAAATACAAAGAAGCCTGCGATTAGTAAGCTTAAACTGTTAAACTGTAAGACAGGATAGACTAATTGAATATTCTTTCATACCTTTGAATTCTGCTTTCCGGCAGAATTTTTTTTATCAAAACAAAATTTTAAACTCATGAAACAAGTATTATTTTTAATTGCATTATCCATTTGTTTGCAATTGGGTTATTCACAAGATGAAGCCCGTCTTTTAAGGTTTCCAACTATTCATAATAACCAGGTAATTTTTTCTTATGCTGGTGATCTTTACACCTGCGGTTTAGATGGGGGCATTGCCCGAAAATTGACAAACGATGATGGTTATGAAATGTTTGCACGATTTTCACCTAATGGCCAACATGTGGCATTTACTGCCCAATATGATGGCAATACGGAAGTATACCTTATGGATGCGAATGGAAGTAAACCTGTTCGTTTAACTTATACAGCTACATTGGGCAGGGATGACATTTCCGACAGAATGGGGCCGAATAATATTGTAATGTCATGGAAGGACAACGAAAATATTGTTTACCGCTCGCGTAAACAATCGTTTAATTCGTTTAAAGGACAACTTTTTCTAGCAAATATTAATGGTGGCCTTTCTGAAGAACTTCCCTTGCCGGCAGGAGGCTTTTGTTCTTATTCACCGGATGGGAAAAAACTTGCTTACAACAGGGTTTTCAGGGAATTCCGTACCTGGAAATATTATAAGGGAGGCATGGCCGATGATGTGTGGATTTATGATTTTAAAACCAAAGAAACTATTAATATAACCAATAACGAAGCTCAGGATATTATTCCAATGTGGATTGGGAACGAGATTTATTTTCTCTCCGACCGCGATCGTACCATGAATTTATTTGCCTACAATCTTGAAACAGGTGAAACAAGAAAAGTTACTCAATACACCAATTATGATATTAAATTTCCTTCGGCCGGAAACAACTCCATCATCTATGAAAATGGCGGATATCTTTATAATTTCAATATTGAAACTCAGCAAGCAAATAAAATTAATATTCAAATTGCAGAGGATTTATATGGAAGCCGTGAAGTATTTAAAGATGCTTCTAAATCAATTGATAGCTGGGCTATTTCGCCTGATGGGAAACGCCTCGCTTTTGGAGCAAGAGGTGATGTTTGGACGGTACCCGCTGAACATGGGATGACGAGAAACTTGACGGAATCTTCGGGGATACACGACCGGAATGTAGAGTGGTCACCTGATGGAAAATACATATCTTATATATCGGATCGTACGGGTGAGGATGAAATTTATATCCAAAACCAGGATGGTACTGAGGCAGCCATTAAAATTACAAGCAATAGCTCAAACTACAAGTATAATCCTATTTGGTCCCCTGATAGTAAAAAGCTTTTATGGTCAGACAGGAATCAGAACCTTCAGTATGTAAATGTAGAAACGAAAGAAATTACGCTCGTTGAACATTCACCTGATGGAGAATTAGGAAGCTATAACTGGTCACCAGACAGTAAATGGATTACCTATCCGCTGCCTGCTAAAGAAGAAATGACCCGGATATGGGTGTATAATCTGGATACAAAAGAAAAAAATGCTGTAACGGATGGCTGGTATAGCTCAGGAAATCCTTCTTTTAGCTCCAATGGTGATTATTTATTTTTTAGCTCCTCCCGTGATTTCAACCCAATCTATTCATGGGTCGAATGGAACCATGCATATCAGGATATGCAAAAGCTCTATTTTGTAACCCTCCGAAAGGATGTCGAAAATCCATTTCAACCGGTAAACGATGAAGTAGAAATAAAAGAGGAGAAAAAAGAAGAACCTAAAAAGGAAGATGATAAAAAACCGGAAGCCGATAAAGAAACTATCACCATTGATTTTAATGGGATAATCGACCGCATTTTAGACATACCGGGAAAAGCCGGCTACTATTACAACATTAGCTGCATTGATAACAGTGTATATTATTGTATGGGAAACAGCAAACAGGAATCCACCAAATTAATGCTTTATGACCTGAAGAAGCTGAAGGAAACCGAAATTGGAGAGTATGGCAGTTATATTATTTCGGCCGATAATAAAAAGATGGTAATTAATGACAAAGACAAGTACGGTATTATCGATCTTCCCAAAGGAAATATAAAACTTTCTGATTTTGTTGACCTTTCAAATATGAAAGCCCTGGTAAACCTGAAAGAAGAGTGGAACCAGATTTACAATGAAGCCTGGAGACAAATGCGTGATTTCTTTTATGATCCGGGTATGCACGGGGTGGATTGGAAAGCTATCCATACCAAATATGAACCCCTAGTTCCCTGGATAAACGATCGTAATGACTTGAATTATATTATTGGTGAAATGATAGGTGAACTGAGTGTGGGTCATGCCTATATCAGCGGAGGCGACAAACCCTCACCTGAAAGGATTAAAACAGGCTTACTTGGCGCCAGGCTTAGCCGCGATGCGTCAGGATATTACCGGATAGATAAAATTCTGAAAGGGGAAAACTGGACCTCTTCCAAAAAATCCCCATTGACTGAAGTTGGCGTGGATGTAAAAGAAGGTGATTTTATTACAGCAGTTAATGGCAAACCCACTAATAAGATGAAAGATATCTACGAATCGCTTGTAGGAAAAGCCAGAGTTCAGGTTGAACTGACAATTAACGCTAAAGCAACTGAAGGAGGTAGAAAGATAATTATTGAGCCGATTTCAGATGAAAGTAAACTGTATTATTATAATTGGGTACAAAACAATATCGAAAAAGTTTCGGAAGCTACTGATGGCCAGGTGGGATACATCCACATACCTGATATGAGTGCCCAGGGGTTGAATGAATTTATTAAGTATTATTATCCCCAGCTCAGAAAGAAAGCCCTTATTATTGACGATCGCGGCAATGGAGGAGGGAATGTAAGCCCTATGATCATAGAGCGTCTGCGCCGCGAGTTGACTCTTATGCGTGTCAGCCGCAACGGAACACCCTATACCAGTCCTGCAGGTTTGCATTACGGCCCTAAAGTTATGCTGATTGATAAATACTCAGCTTCCGATGGCGATTTATTCCCGTACCAATTTAAAACCCTTAATATGGGCACCATCATCGGAACTCGTTCGTGGGGTGGTGTTGTGGGTATAAGAGGATCTTTACCCTTTATTGATGGTGGCGACCTTCGTAAACCGGAGTTTTCAAGTTACCATCGCGACGGAAGCAAGTTTGTAATTGAGGGTTATGGGGTGGATCCGGATATAGAATTAGAAAATGATCCTGCCAAAGAATATGAAGGGATTGACGAACAATTGAATAAGGCTATTCAGGTTGCCCTTGATCAACTGAAAGAATGGCCGGAAGATTTGCCGGGTGTACCGGAATACCCGGATAAGAGTAAATAGAAACCTACAATATATACAGAACCCGCAAATAAGAAATTTTTGCGGGTTTTTAATTTCATTTCTAATCTTTATAGATTTTACGAAGATTCTTAATTTAAGAAGTCTTAAACTGCATATAAGGATTTATGCGAATAGCCTCAGCTTGACAAAATATTCAATAATATTTCCATAGTAAATAAAATAACCCTTAAACAAGCCCCGGTATTAATTTGTTAATTAAGCAAGAAAAACAATCAATGAAAAACCGGAGAAGTTTTATTAAGAAGATAATAGCGGTATCCTCTTCCACTGCCCTGGGAGGCCTTAAAGGAATTTCATCAACAAAAATCAATGGAATGAATACACCTGAAGTAAAAAACATCAAACCATTAGGCTTTCAGTGGGAAACCTCTGATCCTTTTCTTTTTTGCGTACACCATGAAGATTTTTTCCCAAAAGGGAATGCAAATATGGGTCCTGATCCCGGACATTTGAAAGGAAGACAGATTGGCCAGGATTTTTTAATAAAAGATGGCTGGAGAATGTATCACGGACAAAAAGTTCCTGGTTTTCCAAGCCACCCGCATCGGGGGTTTGAAACCGTTACGGTAGTTCGAAAAGGGATGGTCGATCATTCCGATTCTTTGGGTGCTTCGGGCCGTTATGGCCATGGCGATACCCAGTGGATGACGGCAGGTAAAGGCATACAGCACGCCGAAATGTTCCCACTGATCAATCAGGACAAGGAAAATCCGCTTGAGTTATTTCAAATTTGGCTTAATTTACCCAAGGCCAAAAAATTTGTGGAGCCTCACTTTAAGATGTTATGGGCTGATTCTATTCCGGTTTTTGATCTTACAGATGAAAATGGAAAACAAACCAAAGTTGAAATAATAGCTGGAACTTTGGGCCAGTATTCTGCTCCACCTCCCCCTCCAGATTCCTGGGCTGCTGATTCAACGAATGAAGTGGGAATCTGGAATGCAAAAATGGAAGCTTGGGCACACTGGACACTTCCTGAAGCTTCAGAAGGAATTATACGGACAATCTATTTTTATAAAGGTAATAAATTAAAAATTGGGGATGCCGAACTTGACAATTACCATTCGGCTGAAATCCCTGCAGACATGGAAATTATTATTGAAAGTGGCGATGAAGACAGCCATATTTTGATCCTTCAGGGCAAACCCATAGCAGAACCTGTTGTGCAGCATGGTCCCTTTGTAATGAATACCAGACAGGAAATTCAACAGGCTTTTGATGACTATCAACGGACTGAATTTGGTGGTTGGCCCTGGCCGGTTAGTGGCCCTGTGCATCCCATTGACCAGGGACGTTTTGCAAAACATGCAGATGGGAGGATTGAAAACAAATAGTACAATCTAACAACTGCAATCTGATTCGACGAAATTTTATCCGAATTAATAACTAAACCTATTTAATTATTTACTTAAAAGGAAAATTTTCACCGAACCTCTTATGCATTATGTACCTTATATTTTATGCAATTAAAAGAATAGATCAAATGATTGTAGCGAACATAGGATTACTTATTAAAAAAAAAAGTAATTTTATAAATCTAACATCACCGGTCTATCATGGCAAAAAAATATGAAGATCTGATCAGGGAAATTAAAATCCTAAAAAAAAGGATCGCAGAACTAGAGAAAAATCCAACACAACATTACCTAAGTGTAGCTGGGAACATGTTTATTGTTCTTAACAAGGATGGGGTCGTTACACTGGCAAATAAAAAAGCAACTGAAGTACTGGGATACCCTGAAAGCGAAATCCTGGGAAGGAATTGGTTTGAACATTTTCTGCCAAAAAACCAGGTGGAAAAAGTTAAAAATGTTTTTGATAATATTTGTTCAGGAAAGTTAGAGCCCCTGGAATTTTACGAAAACCCTGTTATTAATGCAGAGGGTAATGAACGTATAATTGCATGGCATAATTCAATTCTTAAGAATGACAACGGTACATTCTATGAGATATTAAGTTCAGGAGTTGATGTTACAGAAACAAGGCAGGCTGAAGAAGCACTGCGGGAAAGTGAAAATAAATACCGTAGTATTTTGGATAATACCTCACAGGCGGTTTTTATCAAAGATCTTGAAGGAAAATACTTATACATCAACAAAGTTTTCGAGCAACTACACCAAATAACGAATGCTGAAATACAGGGTCTCACTGATTTTGATATATTCTCAAAAGATCAGGCAACCCAATTCCGAAAACATGATAAGGCTGTTATAGCTGAGAAAAAGCCATTGGTACTTGAGGAATTTGTACCTCATCCAGATGGCATGCATACGGTATTATCTTCAAAGATTCCACTTTATAACAACGATGGTACTATCTACGCTGTATGTGGCATTGCCACCGACATTACTCCCCAGAAGAAAATTGAAAGTAAACTGAGAGAAAGCGAAGAAAAATTCAGATCATACATCGAAGATGCACCGGATGGTGTTTTTGTTGCAGATGATAATGGAAAATATAAGGAAGTTAATCAAGCTGCCTGTAAAATTACAGGATACACCAAAAAAGAATTACTTTCCATGGGTATTACCGATCTGCTGCACCCTGAAGATATTGAGAAAGGGATTCAACATTTCTCGTCATTAGCCAATGATGGATATGCAAGTGCAGAAATAAGATTTGTCACAAAAAAAGGTGAAATACGTTTTTGGACAGTTGATGCTGTAAAAATATCTACGGACAGATTTTTAGGATTTGTTAAAGATATTACTGTCCGCAAAACTGCCGAACTTGCCCTTTCTGAAAACAGGAATGAATTAAGTCATTTATTAAACAGTATGATCAATGCCTTTGTAATCTTCGAATCGGTATTTGACAAATCCGGTAAGTTTATTAGCTATCGCTTCGAATACATTAATAAGGCTTATGAAGATATAACCGGAGTAAAGAATAATGAAGTAAAAGGTAAAACTGTTCATGAGGTTTGGCCGGAAACGGAGCCAGAATGGATTAAGCGATATGGAAATGTGGCGCTAACAGGCAAAACGGATACCTTCGAATTATTTCATGAACCCACTGGCAAATTGTATCATTGCAGGGTATACCGCCCCTGGGATAACAATAAAAAATTTTGTGTAATATTTGAAGATATCACTCAGCAAAAACAAGCGGAAATTAAATTAAAAGAAAGCGAAGAAAAACACCGGGTATTACTCGAAAGCGCTGGTGCCGGTATTGGATATTGGGATCTTAATGGTAAACTGATCCTCTTTAATAACCTGGCCGCAAAATTAATGGGAGGGAAACCTGAAGATTTTGTCGGGAAAAACATTAGGGAGTTATATGGAGATGCAGTTTATTTAAAATATATGGACAGGTTAAAGTTGGCAGCAGGTTCAACTAAAAGCAAAGATTACGAAGATCAGGTTCAATTGCAGGAAGGAACAAAATGGTTCCTGTCAACCTATACCAGAATTTTAGGAAACAATAAACAGGTTAAGGGTATTCAGATTATCTCAAAAGATATTACAGACAGGAAACTGGCTGATCTTGCCCTTAAAGAAAGTGAAGCAAAATTCAAAGGTATCTTTGAGCATTCAAATATAGGAATTGTCCTTAGCGATAATGAGGGAAACATCCTTGAAGTGAATAAAGAATTTCTTGCTTTATTGGGTCATAGTCGTGAAGATATTATTAAAATGAATATTCGGCAGTTTACCCATCCTGACGATATGCCCTTTGAAATAAACATGGTGAATAAAATAATTTCAGGAGAGATCAATGATTTTAGGTTGGAGAAAAGATATATCCATAAAAACGGAGAAATTATGTGGGCCGATTTAGCCTTAACTTCGCGGAAAAACGCACAGGGTAAAATCGACATGATTATAGGAATGGTAATGGATGTTACCCGGCAAAAGAAAGCCGCAGAGGAAATCAAAAAACACCATGAAAACCTGGAGAAATTAGTAGCTGAAAGAACAACTGAACTCGAAAAGAAAAACGAGGAATTAATGCGTTTTAATAAACTTTTTATAGGCAGGGAATTCAGGATTAAGGAATTGAGAGACAAATTGAAAGAACTTGAAAATAAAATTAAAGAATCTGAAAAATGATAGTACTTAAAAAAACTATCTTACCCATCCTTCTGGCCACTATATGGATCAGTATTTCTGAATTTGTCAGAAATGAGTTTCTCCTGAAGTCGTATTGGACGGAACACTGCAACTCGCTTGGGCTTATATTCCCCTCCGAACCGCTAAACGGATCTGTTTGGGGGCTATGGTCGCTATTATTTGCCATTGCCATTTACATTATTTCCGGGAAATTTTCACTTTGGCCAACAACTTTTCTCTCCTGGTTTGTAGGCTTTGTTTTGATGTGGGTAGTAACCTGGAATATGGGTGTTTTGCCTTTAGGCATTTTATATTTTGCTATCCCCTTAAGTTTTCTTGAGGCATTTTTGGCAACCTTAATCATAAAAAAATTAAGTAACATAAAAACCCAATAGATTTGGGTTTGGATTTTTATTTCACTCATGCAGTTAAATTTAGGGAGCTACAGGGCATTCTTAGGTTCTTTTTCTCCTCTTAATTAAATTTACTACTTTTATCCTGCAAAACAATCTACATGGCAAAAGCAAAAAAATTTGGGGCATTTGCTGGAGTATTTACTCCTTCTCTTTTAACCATTCTGGGGGTAATAATGTACATGCGCCTGGGATGGGTAGTCGGAAATGCAGGATTGGTAAGTACTGTAATTATTATCTTGTTAGCCCATGTGATCTCCCTATCCACCGGATTAAGTGTTTCCTCCATAGCTACAGATAAAAAAATTAAAGCCGGAGGTATCTACTATATATTATCCAGAAGTTTAGGATTGCCAATGGGTGGCGCAATTGGGATAACTCTCTTTGTGGGGACTGCCCTGAGTATTTCTCTTTACCTGGTAGGTTTCGCTGAAAACTTTTTAAGTATTGAACCAGTAGCTCATTTCCTTGGATTAGAACAAAACCTCATGGGCTACAGGGTCATTGGCACAGCTGCTATTTTAGTATTAGTGGCCATCGCCTTTATCAGCACTTCATTGGCTATAAAAACACAATTTTATATTCTTGGGGCCATTGCCCTCTCCCTCGTTTCAATTTTTGTAGGATTTATGTTGAATACCGACCTTCATCCTGATGCACCATTATTAAATCCCATAAATTCAGAAATTGACCTGGCTGTGATCTTTGCGGTATTTTTCCCGGCTGTGACAGGATTTACCGCAGGAGTGGCCATGTCTGGCGATTTAAAAGACCCCAAAAAATCCATCCCTCTGGGAACCATGGCTTCCATAACGGTAGGATTAGTGATTTATGTGGGGCTTGCCGTTGCCATAGCATTTTTTGTTAACCGCGACCTTCTGACCAACGATTACAACTTTTTAATGAAACTTGCCTGGTTTACCCCTCTGGTTGTGGCTGGTATCTGGGGTGCCACCCTTTCTTCGGCCCTGGGAGGTATTCTTGGTGGGCCCCGCATCCTGCAGGCTATGTCGTCCGACAAGATTGGGCCTAAGCTTTTTTCAAAGGTTTATGGAGTCAATAATGAGCCACGGGTGGCCCTGATCGTAATATTTATAATTGCCGAAGCAGGCATCCTGATCGGTGAATTAAATGTTATCGCACGGGTCGTTTCTATGTTTTACCTCGCTTCTTATGGGTTTATCAATATCGCTTATTACCTTGAAAGCTGGGCCAGTACTGATTTCAGGCCTTCATTCAAAATCAGCAGATACATTGGGTTGGTCGGTTTTATTGCTGCTTTTGGAGTAATGTTCCAATTGGATGTGGTTTCCATGTTTGCAGCCCTCATCATTATGATGGCCATATATTTTATTTTAAAACGGAAACAAATTAAACTTGAATATGGGGATGTATGGCAAAGCGTATGGTCCACTTTTATGCGGACTGCCCTTGACAAAATGGACAAGGCCGAAGAAGTAGAACGAAACTGGCGGCCCAATATCATGCTTTTTAGTGGTGGAACCAACCGTCGTCCACATCTTTTAAACCTGGGTAAAGACCTGGTAGGCCTTCATGGGGTTCTCTCTAATTTCGACCTGATTGAAAATAAAGATGCCAGGGCCTTATTTCCCAAAAAAAATCAATCTGTTCCTGGCGAAGAATCAGCAAAAGGTGTCTTTACCCGCCGCCAAATAGTGAAGGATGTGTACGAAGGCATCGATTTGATATCGCGGACCTATGGGTTCTCAGGCCTTGAACCCAATACTGTTATGCTGGGATGGGCCCGGCATACACACGACCCGGTACGTTTTGTGGAAATGCTTAATAACCTGTATGAACTAGACCTGAATGTGGTGATGCTGGGTTATGATAAACGGGTAGGGTTTGGCAAAAAGAAAACCATCGATATCTGGTTTCGCGACAAAAGTAATCATGGCAACCTGGCCTTAACACTCTCAAAATTGCTTGTGATGTCAGATGATTGGGGACAGGCAAGAATACGCGTACTCATTGTAAATTATTTAAATGAGCGTAGCGAGATCATCTATAAAAAAATGGATGATATCCTTGACAATATGCGAATAGATGCAGAAATTAAAGTGCTCAATAACCAGATTGAACGTAAACCTTTTTACGAAATCGTTGAGGCTGAGTCTGCCGTTACTGACCTCGTTTTTCTCGAAATACCTGACATTAAAGAAAACGAAGAATCGAAGTTTGTTGCCAATACCAATATATTGCTTGAAAGAATAGGTACCGTGGTGTTATTGGATGCCTCCTCGTCTTTTAAAAAACTAAAAGTAGGGTCAGGTGAAGTGACAGAACCCATAGCCACCAAAACTAAAGAATCGGAGACAAGGCCTGTTAAACTAAAAGAAACCATTTTACCCGAAAAACCAGAACTGGCCGAGGCTTGTACTCATTTGCTGGAAAAACTGGACAACCTGAGTAAAAATTATTATAAACGCACATTCAAACAGATATTTGATTACCGGCTCAATAAAACAGATTTGGCAAGGCAGTCAGTTGAAAAAGCTTATGCCGTGCTTGAAAACAAATCCGGAAAGATCAATAGTAGCAGTCAAATTCAACTCGTGTCTCAATTAAAAACCGGCTTGCTAATCAAACTTGGGAAGATACTTGAGGAGATGCAAACCACCGTTTTATCCGAATCGCAGGACACCCTTGAAACCGGGATCACCTATTTGAACAGTGAATTAGATAAAATCAGGAAGGACATCCCCGAGAAAGTCAATATCTTTTTAAATCGAGAGGATTTAAACCCCGATTCCGGCGACGGCATGAAAGTTCGACTGCTTAAAATGAATAGGCGTATATTCAATAAGCAAAAACTATTGGGCCAGGGAATCCCATATGCTGTTAATTTTAAGGAAATCTGTAATGGTATTTTACCCGGGCGAAAGCTTGGATCGGCAAAGGAAAGTTTTTTCCAGTTCGGAAACTTAAATATCAGCTTTAGTTTTGAATTCCAAAAATTACTCTATGCAGTTACCGATGCTTTCCAGGTAATTGAAAAAAATATTGGACAAGACAACCTGCAGGAAATAATCACTCTGGGAAAACAGAATGTTTTTAGCCACCTTGACCAACTTACTTCAATCATCGAAAGCAGTAGTGTTGATATAGAACTTCAGCTAAATAAAGAGGATAACCGTTGTGTACATGATATCAGTCAGGCTGTATCGGATTACCCGGCTAATCTTCTTGCCCAAGCCCAGGCCCGAAAAAAAATAAAGGAAGCCGGAAAAGAACTTCAATCCCTTCCTTCGAAGTGGGGGGTCAACCAATCGATATTGACGAAATCCATCCATACAGAATTGCAATTATTGTTGGTTGAATACCGTCTGTATAAAATCATCGAACAAAGCCTTTTTGAGATTAATAAAATCCTCGATGAGCAGGTGTTTATGCGACTAAACCAGATACAACAATCAATTGCCCCAAAAGGAAAAGGAGAACAGGAGGAAGAAAAAATAAGCCTTCCGGCGACGAATCTCCAGTCGCAAAGTCTGCAACTCAGCCTGAATAAAATTACCGATAAAGCTTTTCGTAATATCAAATCCATCCTTCGGCAGTTACCGGCCAACCTTGAGGTTTTTACAGAAGAAACAATTAACGAATTAACCAACAGGCAATTCTCCGACGAGGAAACCTTAAAGATTCCCGTACTTCGGTTAGTGGATTATTTTATACAAAACGAATTGATTGCTCCCCTGGTTAGCAATACCAACAAAATGGCCGAAAACATCCAGGGACTTCAGGTAATCATTGAAGACGCAGCCCGGCTTATCAACTTAAGCCGCCAAAATGATAAGGGCACTTTTGTACCGGAAGAAGATTACGAAAATTTTGGAGATATTGAGGCATTTACCAACGATCAGCGCAAAAAAGTAGACGTAAACATTGAGGCCATTAAAACCGAATTTGATACTTACAAAAAGAACATCCGGGTTTTATACACCAAAACAAGTGCAGAGCTACATTTATTCCGCTTGTTGAAAGCATCTGAGAACAACAAATACCTGGTGCGAAAAGATGCCGATAAAGAAAACAGGTTTATTCAGACCAGGCTGAGGATCATCAGGGATTTTGTGCAGCACCAAAAGGCCAATCTCTGGCACTCTCAAAGTGAAGCCCGTCTGTTGGCCAAAAAAGTTACCGACGACCAATCAAAAGATGTTAACCTGATTGATGAGATGCTTAACTTCAAAGAGAAAGTATCTCCTAAAAATGGAATCATTAAAAAGATACCTTTTTATTACCAACAACTATTTTTAAGTCAGTATAATTATCAGCCTGAGTTCTGGTTTGGCCGGCAAAAAGAACTGGGACTTGCCCGGAAAGCCATAAACCGCTACAAAGCAGGGATCAAGGGCTGTCTTGTAATTACAGGCGATGCCAAAAGTGGTAAATCATTTTTTGCCAATTACTTGGTCAACGAAAATCAAAAGGATCATCCCACCTATATCATCAATCCGTCGGGCACGGGGCCCGCTCACCCGGATACTTTCCTGGAACACTTAAAGGAGGCCACCGGAATGGGTGGTTCGGTGCACGAAATAATGGACAAACTTCCTGAAAACAGCATGATGGTTTTGGATGACCTGGAACTCTTTTGGGAAAGATCGGAAAACGGACTGGTGGTAATCGATTCTGTTTTTAACCTGGTAAGGCATTACAGTGATAAAGTATTTTTTATCCTGGTGTTTAATAAGCGGGTGTTTAAATTAATTAACCAGATCAACCCTTTTGGGCATTTTGCCTTACAGGTGGTTCAGCTTGGCCCTTTCGGATCAAAAGAAATCCAGGAGGTCATATTGTTCAGGCATCGTACCAGCGGACTAAAATTACAGATTGAAAAAAATACACCCGGCCATATTTCGCAGGCCCAATATGCACGGCTATTCAACCAGGTGTTTAATTTTTCAGGGGGGAATATCGGGGCTGCATTGCTTGCCTGGGTAACGGGTATAAGCGATTTTAAGAATGATACCATCCTTCTGCAAAGTCCCCGTTTACCCGATACGGCAGTATTTACAAAACTCCCGAAAGAGACAAAAATTTACCTCTTGCAATTTTTGTTGCATAAGCAGCTGAGTGTTCAAAAACTTTGTAATGTTCTGCTCGAAGAAGAAATTAAAGTAAACTATACGGTTAATTACCTTCGCCGGGCCGGGATAATAAATGAAAAGGCCGGGGGAATATTTGCCATTGATAAATTTTTACAGGTGCATATTGCAAAATACCTGATGACCGAATTTGATAAAGGAAACTAAAAAGAATTAATAAAACGATCATGGAGTTACAAGCGGCTAACTGGAATACCATTTTTACAGGCTTTCTGATCCTTGGTATGGTTCTTTTTGCCTTAATGCGCGGGCTAAGGTATTTTTTGCCAGTAATATTTAAAGACCCGGAACGACATACCCTGGCCGGCCGGATATTCCCGGTTGTGGAACTGGTCCTGTGGATTTTGTTCTTTTCGTGGTATGTATTTCGTTTTGCCGAAATCCGCTCCTATTACACTATTGCCGTTTTTGCCGCCATTTTTATTATCCTGGTTTGGGTATCCCGGTTTTTCTTTAAGGACCTGATTGCCGGAATTGTATTCAGGGCATCCGGAAAATTTAGTGTGGGTGATATGATCAAAATTGGGAAAACCAATGGGAAAATAAAAAAATTCAGGTGGGATGCGCTTGAAATTGAATCGCAGGACAACAAAGTAATTTATCTGCCTTATAATAAACTGATCGAACAAACGGCCATTAAAAGTGAAAGTACCGACCAGAGCAGTGCCTATTCTTTTTTGTTGGAGATGAAAAAAGAAGACAACGAGGCAGACACCATTCAAAGGATAAAGTCCTATCTTTTATCCATGCCCTGGGGCTCTGTTAAAAAGGGGCCCGAAGTAATTGTCCGGGAACAATCGGCCAATCACTACCTTATTGAAATTACAGTATTTCCATTGGATAAGCAATACTCCGGGAAAATAGAAAGCCTGGTATTTAAAAAATTTGGCAAGGAAAAATAAAAAGCCTGTCTTAAGTAGAAATAATTGGTGCAAATCATATTTAAAATATTATATCTATTTTTGCAAAAAATTTAGAAGTAATCTAAATAAAAAAACACATCTTGGATTTTAACAGGAACGAATTAGACGGAAAGCGCTTTTATTACAGCTTTATAGCGGGTGCCCAGAAAATATTCGAGCACTACCAGGTCATCAACAAGATCAACGTTTTTCCCGTAGCTGATGGGGATACAGGTACCAACCTTGCCTCAACGATGCGGTCGATCATCGATACCGCAATTCCAACTTACAATATTAAAGTTACAGCCAATGCCCTGGCCGATGCGGCCCTCGTAGGTGCACGCGGCAATTCAGGTATTATTTTCGCCCAGTTCCTTTATGGGTTCAGCAATGAGATACCCAACAACAATAACCTTTCCATCAATGATTTTGCTGAGATCATCAAAAAGGCAGTGCGCTATGCTTACGAAGCCATCGCCAACCCAGTAGAAGGAACCATGATATCGGTAATGCGTGAATGGGCCGAATATGTGTATTCCATTAAAGATAAATTCCAGGATTTTAATGAATTGATCGTTGATTCATACCAGACTGCAGCTGATTCACTCAGGGACACACCCAAAAAACTTGAAGTGCTCAGAAAAGCCCATGTCGTAGATGCCGGTGCCAAAGGTTTTGTTTTATTCCTCGAAGGGATGATCGACTTTTTTAAACATGGAGAGCTGAAAAAACTAGCCATGACCCGGAATGTTTCCAAGGTAAAAGAATTTGAGGAAGTGGTTCACGACCATGAGGTTGAATTAAGCTTCCGTTACTGCACCGAGGCTTTGATCTCATTCGAAAACGAAAGCCCGAACAATAAGTCGATACTTTCCAAAGTTATCGCGCCCTATGGGGATTCAGTGGTGGTGGCAGGCTCACCTAAAAAACTCAGGCTGCACATTCATACCGACGAGCCGGCTAAACTTTTCAGTGAGATTAAAGATTTGGGGAATATTACCTTTAAAAAGGTAGACGACATGTTGATGCAGAGTGAAATTGTGCATCGCCGGAAATACGATACTGCTTTAATTACAGATTCAACCTGCGATTTACCCCAGGATATTATCGAAAAATACCAGATCCATGTGGTTCCCCTGACCGTTCATTTCGATAAGGATTTTTATCTCGATTCGGTAACCATCACACCGGATGAGTTTTATCACTTGCAAAAGTTGGCAAAAAATAACCCCACCACGTCCCAACCAACCTATAAGGATTTTACCAACAAATACAGCTACCTGGCAAGCCATTACAAAAACATTATCGGCCTCCACCTTACGGATAAAATGAGCGGCACATTCAGCAACAGCAAAAAAGCCGGTCATGCAGTAGCTGAGCGTCATAATATTGATATTGCTGTTTTTAGTTCTAATAAACTTACCAATGCGTTGGGTTTAATGGTGCTGCGTGCAGCTGAAGCGATAGAAAGCGGGTTGTCATATGAAGACCTTAAAATAGCTATAGAGGACTGGAAACTCAAAGCCCATTTGATGGTTAGCGCCCAGTCGTTGAAGTATATGATAAAAAGCGGCAGGGTGAGCACGGTAAAAGGCTTCCTCGGCAAACTAATGGGTGTTCAACCCATTGTTGTCGTAAATGCGGAAGGCAAAGCTGAGTTATTTGGAAAACCAACATCTACAAAACAAGCCATGAAACTTGTGATTGAAGAAGCGGCTAAATTAATGGATGGTAAAAAAATCTGGGGATATTCCGTTTCTCATGCAAATAATCCCGAAGGGGCCAACTGGTATGTGAATGAAATGGAGCAGATCACAGGTTTAAAACCACGCTTTGTTAATTCCGTTTCTCCTGTATTAGGAACCCATGTAGGGCCAGGTGTGGTCGGACTGGGAATTCTTCTCGACTAGGATATTTTCCTGCATTCACCTATTGGACGAAACACCAGGTCGATAATAATTAAAAAACAAATCAATTCTTTTCTATTATTCCGGCTTTTCCTACTTTAGCCGCACATATTTTTCACAGATTAAATTCAGAATCTAATGATCAATACACAACTCAGTGATCCCAAAAGTATCGTAGTAGTAGGTGGTTCGAACGACATACAAAAACCTGGTGGAAAGGTTTTAAAAAACCTTTTGGATGGAAATTATAAAGGCAAACTTTATGTTACGAACATTAAAGAAGATGAAGTTCAGGGAATAAAAAGCTATAAAAATATCCATGACCTGCCTGATGTAGAACTGGCCATTATCGCCATTGCAGCAAGGTATACGTTTGATGCGGTGAAAGTGCTGACCGAAGAAAAACAGACCCGGGCATTTATTATTCTGTCTGCTGGCTTTAGCGAAGTTAGCGAAGAAGGAAAGCAAATTGAAAAAGATATCCTCTACCAGATAAATAAATTTAGCGGGGCACTTATCGGGCCCAATTGCATTGGTATATGTACCCCCTCCTATCATGGTATTTTTACTGAACCCATCCCAAAGTTGGATCCCAAAGGTTGTGACCTTATTTCTGCTTCCGGGGCTACGGCATGTTATATTATGGAGTCTGGCCTCGAAAAAGGATTAAGTTTTGCTGAAATAATTTCTTTGGGTAATTCAGCCCAGATGGGGGTTGAAGAAGTCGTGAGGCATTTGGATATGAACCACGATGAAACCAAATCGACCATTAAACTGCTATATATCGAGAATGTTAAAAAGCCCCAGATGCTGATGAAACATGCGGCCTCCCTCATCCGGAAAGGCTGCAGGATTGCAGCCATCAAAGCCGGGAGCTCCGAAGCCGGAAGCCGGGCAGCATCTTCCCATACAGGGGCATTGGCAAGCTCCGACGAAGCCGTAAATGCCATCTTCAGAAAAGCAGGGATCATACGTTGCGACCACCGCGAAGAGCTTATCGCAGTTGCTTCTGTATTCATGCACCCCCAACTTATTGGGAAAAATATTGCCATTATTACCCACGCCGGTGGGCCAGCAGTAATGCTAACGGATGCACTTTCCAATGGAGGTTTGTTTGTTCCGGCAATTCATGGCCCTGAGGCAGATGCCCTCAAAGAAAGATTGCATCCGGGCTCATCCGTTACCAACCCCATTGATTTTCTTGCAACAGGTACTGCGGCCCAGCTTGCGGATATCATCAATACAATGGAACAGAAATTTGATCATATCGATGCCATGATCGTGATTTTTGGTACACCTGGCCTGTTCAAAATCCATGATGTTTATGAGGTACTCCATGAAAAAATGAGAACTTGTAAGAAACCCATATTCCCGGTCTTACCCTCTACCTATACAGCGAAAGAGGAAGTGGAAGCCTTTATTGCAAAAGGCCGCATAAACTTCCCGGATGAGGTGATATTGGGGAAAGCACTTGCAAAAGTTTATACAAGCCCTAAACCTCAGGATGATGAACGTACAGAATATAAAATCGACAGGGAAAAGATCAGGGTGATCTCTGACAATGCAAAAAGCGGATACCTTTCGCCCGAAGAGGTGCAGGGATTGCTTGATGCAGTGGGTATACCAAGGGCAAATGAGGCCGTCGTCAATAAAAAAGAAAAAGCAATCCGTGAAGCTGAAATAATAGGCTATCCGCTGGTAATGAAAGTTGTTGGCCCGGTGCATAAATCGGACGTAGGTGGTGTAGTACTTAATGTAGAGACAGAAAAAGCGATGTTGATGGAGTTTGAACGGATGATGCAAATTAAAGAAACCACTGGAATCCTATTGCAGCCAATGTTATCAGGAACGGAGCTTTTCGTAGGGGCGAAAAAAGAAGTCAATTTTGGCCATATGATCCTATGTGGACTGGGTGGTATATTTATTGAGGTGTTGAAAGATATCAAAACCGGCCTTGCCCCTCTTTCTTTTAGCGAAGCCCTTAATATGATCAACGGGCTCAGAGGAATTAAAATAATTGATGGGGTTCGTGGACAGGAAGGCATTGACAAACAAAAGTTCGCTGAGATTATTGTTCGGGTGTCCCAATTAGTATCTGAAACACCGATCATTGAAGAAATGGACCTTAATCCATTGTTGGGAAGTAAAGACAGGATAATTGCCGTTGATGCAAGGATCAGGGTGGATAAAGGATAGCTTAGAATTAGATTCTGTGTTGCCTAATAATCATAAATTTAAGCAGATACCATTAATTGTCTAAAAGCATTAATAAATTTTCGAAAATATTTATTTGCCTGAAACCATTACTTTTGTAATATTGTCTTTCATTTTTTAAAGTAAACTATTCGCAATGGCTAATTTCGCATTTGGAAGTAAGTATTTTATTTTCTCAAAATTCAGTTCCATCCCCAAAACCTCTAAAATCGAGCAAGACAGGGCTGATCTGATAAAAGAGTTTAATGATTTTAACGAATTCAGTGACGCTGATGAATTAAAAGCCTTTAATGATTTAGGGAAATATCTCGATTCCAATGAGCATAAAAATCTATATAACAAAATAGAAAAAGAAAAAACAGCCGAAGAGGGTAAAATAAAACTCTTTGAAAACCAAAAGAAATCTAAAAAATTCCAAAGCTTCTTTAAGTTTAAAGCTTCGCAAAAATTAGCAGATTTTACTAAAATAAGTAAGTCGGAAGATTTAGAGAGTTATGAGGAACTTAAAGAGATCGTAAATTCAGCCAACTTCGCGAATGATAAAAACAAACTAACCAAAGAAAAAACATCGATACACAACAAGGAAAAACAATTTGAGAAGCTGGAAAAAAATAAGGCAGTTAAAAAATATTTAAGTGCGGGAGAAAATGATAAGGTTGAAAAAACCAGTGAAGTCGTTGAATTTGAAAAGCTCACCAAAGAGATTGAGTCGGGCCAATTCAAAGAGCGTAAAGATTTTGTAAACAACAAGCTGGCAGAAATTGAGAAACAGGAGAAAGAATATAAACTACTTAGCAAATCAAAACCCATTAAATTTTATTTCAAATTTAAAGATTCAACAAAGTACAAAGATTTTGTATCGTTTAAAAACTCAAAAGAACTAGCTGATTATATTGAGCTTGAAAAATACCTGGCCTCTTCTGAACACAAAGAACTATTGGCTGGCCTTTCTGAAAGTGAGGCGGCAGAAAAGGCTAAAATCAAGGAGCATGAAGATTTCAAAAGCAGCAAAAAATATAAATGGTATCTCGAACTTAAAGATTCCAGTAAATTTAACAGCCTTAAAAAGTGGAAAGTAGTTTTTGAAGATGATTTCACAGGTGGCAAACTGGATACCGACAAATGGATGACCCGCTATTATTGGGGCGATAAGTTAATGAACGGTGCTTATGCCCTCGACCAGGATAAGGCATTTCCCACTGATGGAGCCAACATCGAAACACAGGGCACATTAAAAATTATGACCAAAAGGGAAAGCATCGAAGGAAAAAAATGGCAGCTTCCCTTTGGATTTGTTCCACAAAAATTTGACTTTACCACCGGCTTAGTGAGCACTGCAAAATCCTACAGGCTAAAATATGGGAAAGTGGAAGCTAAAATAAAAGTGAACTACGCCAAACCTGTGAATTATAATTTTTGGATGGCTTCTGAAAAAAACCTCCCCCATGTTGATATTTTAAAACTCGATAAGAAAAAGACCAAAATTAACGTGGGCAACGTTTATGGAGACATATCAAAAAAGGACAGCCTGGAAAAAAAGATGGCAGAATTTTCAGGACTGGATGTTTCACAGGATTTCTTTATCTATACCCTCATCTGGACCAAAGATAAGCTTATATGGAAAATCAATGAGGTGGTGGTGAATGAACAAACCCATGGAATTCCGCATGAAGAAATGTACCTTGTTTTCAGCTCCTCTATTACCGGTAAAACCGACGGTAGTGGATTACCTGCTTCAATGGAAATAGATTGGGTACGCTGTTACCAGGAAGGCTGAGGGTAAATCTCAAGGTATTCTGCATATTATATCTAACTGCAGAATAAGTTTCCTTACTCAATTACACTGAGTTAAAACAATCTGATACTAATATATTAGATATGCTAAACATATGGGTAAAAAAAGATATATAAATACATTCTTAAAAGTTGTTGAAAAAGGGGGCAATGCACTTCCTCACCCTGCCACCCTATTTGGAATCTTTGCACTTATAATCTTAGTATTATCTGCTATTTTCGGAACAATCGGAATAAGTGCCGACCATCCCATAACAGGAGAAACCTTTAAAGCAATTAATTTACTTACCAAGGAAGGGCTTTACGACATTTTAACGAAGATGGTGGATAATTTCACCTCTTTCGCTCCACTCGGAATTGTTATAGTGGCCATGCTGGGCATTGGGATAGCCGAAAACTCAGGATTGATCTCAGTAATAATCCGGGCCCTGGTTTTAAATTCACCAGAGCGAATTTTAACCTTTATCATTGTAATTGCAGGCATCGTTTCTAATTTGGCATCTTCTGTTGGATATGTTTTACTTGTACCTCTTGCAGGAACTATTTTTCTCGCTATTGGCCGTCACCCCATTGCCGGAATGGCTGCTGCCTTCGCAGGAGTATCAGGTGGATTTTCAGCTAATCTTGTTTTGGGCACCATTGATCCCCTTTTGGCCGGCCTTTCAGAAGAGGCGGCACATCTTGTAGATAAAAGTTACCATGTAAATCCTACCGCTAATTATTACTTTATGGTGGCTTCTACTTTTGTGATTGCAACTATCGGCACCTGGGTTACTGAAAAAATTGTAGTCCCTTCGCTTGGAGAATATAAAACCGACGGGATTAAACAGGAAAAAATAGAAAAGCTATCCCCTAATGAAAAGAAAGGCTTGAAAAGAGTGTCCTATTTTTTTCTCGGTTTTTTGATAATCTTACTAATAGGTTTTATACCAGACAATGGCCTTTTGCGTGGGCCGGACGGGACCTTCCTGCAATCCCCTGTTCTGAAAGGAGTGGTTGCCATATTATTCCTGGTTGCCGGAATCATGGGGATAGTTTACGGTATTGCTATCAAAAAATATAAAAATGACACGGATGTAATGAAGGGTATGGCAGAGTCGATGAAATCCCTGGCCGCTTACCTGGTACTTGTATTTTTTGCGGCCCAGTTTGTCGAATATTTTAACTGGAGTAACCTGGGAATTATCCTGGCCATTAACGGGGCCTCCTTTATTAAAAGCCTTGAATTAAGTCTTATCCCGCTTATCATCCTTTTTGTAATATTTTCTGGTTCCATAAATTTAATTATGGGAAGTGCCTCCGCAAAATGGGCTTTGCTTGCCCCTATTTTTGTTCCGATGTTTATGTTCCTGGGCTATAGTCCGGAGTTGACACAGGTAGTTTATCGGATTGGCGACAGCGTGACCAATATTATTTCCCCAATGATGAGTTTCTTTGCACTGATCATCGTCTATTTTGAGAAGTATGATAAAAATGCAGGCATCGGAACCCTCGTTGCCACCATGCTTCCCTATTCCATATTATTTTTCATTGGTTGGGTTATATTGTTGGTCGTATGGTTGTATCTTGGAATTCCTTTAGGCCCCGGAGCAGGAATATACTATGATGCTACTCCCTCTTATTAGCCTGGTTGTACGATATCACTACAAATTTTAGCCTCTTTAATTTCCTTATATTGAGTATAAATTAGTATTTTTCTTGGCAATTCATTTTTTCTAATTTTTAAAATAATTAGTTTTGATGATATAATTTTCAACTACATTTCTACTAAAAAATACTTGATTTACTAGCAGATTCTTTTTTTCTACCGACAATTATAATAAAACTTACTCAAATATGAAAGAGCATAAGAATTGCATTCCTATTGTTGCCAGAGGGGAAGCTTCCCTTATCCAGGATGTGGATATGGAAGGTTTTCGGGCGCACAACAGGAAAAAATCGAAAGCGCTTATTGATAAAACGATGACGGATGAAGAGGCCATCGAAAAATTTGTTAATAGCGGCGATTATATCGGCTTCGAGCTTTACGGAACGGTCCGTTGTCCGTTAACATTAACCAGGGCTTTAGTCCGGTCAGGGAAAAAAGATTTCAGGATAGTTGGCCAGGGTGTTCATGAACTGGATTTGTTGTTTGCAGCAGATATGGTACGAGAGATAGATTTTACCTACATCGGTCTGGAAGTTTATGGCATTTCCGGCAATATGCGCCGCCGGGTTGAAGATGGCTCCGTAAAAAAGATTGTGGAATGGTCGAATGCCGCCTTAACCTGGCGGTTTAAAGCGGCTTCTATGGGAATTCCATTTATCCCCACCAGCAGTATGCTTGGGACGGATACTTTTAATAAATCATCTTCTATTGCCGTTGAATGTCCATATACAGGCAGGCCTGTGGCGTTGCTACCTGCCCTTGTTGTTGATACTGCGATTATTCATGTGCATAGGGCAGATATTCATGGCAACTGCCAAATCGATGGCATCAGCGGTTTTGCCTTTGAAATGTCAAGAGCCTGTAAAAACCTCATCATAAGTGCCGAAGAAATAATTGATACAGATGAAATCAGGAAACAACCTGACCGCACCATCATCCCTTACTACCTTGTAGATGCGGTAGTTCATGCACCCTATGCTTCATGGCCGGGTGAAATGAGCGGGATGTACGAACGTGACGAAGATCACTATAAAATGTATGTCGACAAGCAAAAGACACAAGAGGGTATGGATGAGTATATGAAGGAATGGTTATACGATCTTCCGGATCATAAAGCGCTGCTTGAAAAAATCGGATCGAAACGTTTACAAGATTTAACATTATAGGAGGTACGTCATGACACAAGAATATTCACCATCAGAATTATTGATATGCCTTGCTTCCAGGGTAATGGAAGATGGAACCACTGCATTTATCGGAACCGGAATACCTATGCTTGCTGCCAGCCTCGCCCAGGCCATGCATGCCCCTAACCTCGTACCTGTTTTTGAGTTTGGAGGTACAGGAGCTATCCTCGAAAAATTGCCATTGGCTGTGGGAGATATGCGAACTTACAATAAAGGCATTGCTGCTTCAGGGATTTGCGATATCATGGAAACATCACAAAGAGGATTTATCGAATTTGGCTTCCTGGGTGGTGCACAGATAGATAAATACGGCAATTTAAATTCGACAGTAATTGGCGATCACAAAAATCCAAAAGTACGGCTTCCGGGCAGTGGTGGAGGAAATGATGTAGGCTCAGCCTGCTGGCGGACCATTGCCATTATGATCCATGATAAAAGAAGGTTTATTGAAAAAATCGACTTCCTGACCACCCCTGGTTTTCTGACTGGCCCGGGTTCCCGCGAAAAAGCTGGACTTCCAGCCAATACAGGTCCTTACCGTGTAGTTACGAATTTATGTACCATGGGATATGACGAGCAAACGAAAACAATGAAATTGCTTAGCCTTAATCCGGGTGTTACGGTGGAACAGGTCATTGATAATACAGGCTTTGAATTACTTATTGCTGATGAGCTGGAATCAAATGATCCTCCAACAGCCCAGGAGCTAAAACTGCTCAGAGAAGAAGTTGACCCGGATGGCTTGTACAGGAAATAGAACTATAGTTTGAATTTTAGAGTTTAGAGTTTAGAATTTCAATACAATTATGCTGGTAAAAATATTAGTCATCTCGCTGTATGCCCTAATGATCATTATCGTGGGGTATCTGGGAATGAAAAAGACCAAATCCTTTAATGATTTTTTTCTGGGTGGAGGAAATATTGGGCCCTGGATGAGTGCTTTCTCATATGGAACGGCCTATTTTTCAGCTGTAGTATTTATTGGGTTTGCAGGAAAAGTTGGTTGGGGTTTTGGATATTCAGGAATCTGGATAGGCGTTTTTAATGCCCTTATTGGTGTCCTTGGGGTTTGGGCATTGCTGGGTTGGAAAATAAAAAAAATGTCAGTCAGGTACGGTATTTCCACCATGAGCGAATTTTTCGAAAAACGCTATGATTGCCATATGTTGAAGGTTATTACGCCCATCATCATTTTTGTGTTTATGCTCCCCTACTCTGCTGCAGTATTTATTGGTTTATCCTATTTATTTGCTTCTTCATTTCCAGGAATTGAGTACTGGCATGCCGTAGTTTTTATGGGTGTATTTACAACGATTTACCTGGTTATGGGTGGGTACAAATCTATGGCCATAATCGATATGATTTTTGGGATGATTATGACAGCGGGCGTAATCGTATTGGCAGGCTATACAATAAATGAAGGAGGTGGAATTGCCCAAATAACTATTTCGTTAAAAGAGATCGAACCAAAACTTATTGCTGCCATTGGCCCTCCTGGATGGTGGCCTCTGTTTTCTTTAGTGGTACTTACAAGTGTGGCCCCTTTTGCTATGCCTCAGCTCATCCAAAAGTTTTATGCTATAAAAGACAGGAAATCAGTCCGCGTAGGGATGGTAGCCTCTACATTCTTTGCGTTGTTGATAGGATGCATTGCTTATTTTATGGGATCAACCACAAGGGTATTTTTAACTCCTGAATCTGCGCCGGCTGCATTTTTTGAAAATGGGAGCCCAAATGTGGATGCCCTCATGCCAGAATTGCTCAACTTTGTGATCCCTGAGTCCCTATCCATCATTATCTTATTACTGATCCTATCAGCATCCATGTCGACGCTGGCCGCATTGGTTTTAATTTCCAGTTCATCTGTTATAAAGGATTTTTATGCTGGTGTGATGAAAAAAGACAAAGAAACTTCCGATAAAAACCTGACCCTATTTATGCGATGGACCAGTGCTATCTTTATTTTTATTTCCATGATAATAGCCCTGGCAAAACCCGATACTATTGTGGCCATTCTGGGTATTTCATGGGGAGCTATCGGTTCAGCTTTCCTTGGGCCATTTGTCTGGGGCTTATTTTGGGATAAAGCCAATAAATATGGGGCATTTTATTCCTGCATATTTGGTTTGTTTACCTGTTTGATGTTATACATTTATGGGATGCCTTCACCACAGGCAGGTACTATTGGAATGGGTGTTTCATTGATAACAAACCCGATTGTAAGTTGGTTAAACCGGAACAATCCAAGGGCAGTAGTACAAAATTAAAATTCAAATCATCCGATGACTCGAAGTCATCGGATGATTAATTTAAGCTAGATCCCCTGCTTATTATTCGTATACTTTGTAATCAGTTCTATCCTCAAATCCTGAAATAATTTTAAGGCCTCGTTTTGCCTTTTAATAGTTAATTCAGTAAGATAGGCTTTCGCTTTCTTAGGATTCTTTTTATAAAGTGCAGAGAACTTTTCATCTACGTCTTTTTGTTCATCAAAAAAACGCTGTTCCATTGGATCGCGTGCCGCATGAAGATCTTTCACAGCATCCTGCCACCTTAAGTAAAGCAGGTTGTCCACAAAATCAACTACCCATCGCATAGAGTTTTCGCTGAATTGCTCTTTATCATAATGTTTATAGCAGTCGGCCACATCAGTAATTCCGGCATACATTGGAACATAAGGACTGGTAAAAGCATTATCCACATAAAACCAGTAAATCCCTCCCACCTCATTGGGTAACCAATCTCGTAACTGGGCAATCATACCATATTCCCCCCTGGCCCGGGCTACATTTCTTCTGCGGTTAATCTTTAATATCTTTCTCATTCCCTCTGTAGGAAAGGGTGTGGCATGTTCACTTTTCACCAGTTTTCCATCTTTATCCGGATAATACCATCCGGGGGCATTTTCTTTATCGTATTCAGTTCCGGTAAAAGTGGAGCGCTGGAAAGCCATCACATCCTGCACACTCATCTTTTTTTCCGGCTTTACAGAGAAAGGATATAAGGACAGAGGCTCGACATATTGGGTGTATTGATCATCCCCTTTAAAAGGATCCGTAGTGAAACGATCGGGCCAATCTTTCAGGTTTGGCGCCTGCGTAGCATAAAACAACCAAAACCTGCTGGTTGCCCATTCACGTGCTACAGGGGCATAAACATCCTGCCAAACAAAGTCCTGTCCACTTTCCGGGTCGTACCAACCCCGGTCGATTGCTTCCAGCATATAGTTTGCGGATGCCCTGAAATTTTCCGTATCCTTCAAATCGATTTGTTTAATAATGCTCCAGTTCGGGATAATTAATACATGGTCGTCGGGAACACGCTGTGCAGCCCATATAGCACCCGGTTTGCCACTTTCAGGATTCCATGTATTTCCTACAGCAAAAATCTCCAACACCCAGGCCTCTTTCGTGTCCGCCAAAACAAGGGATTCTGATTCACCAGCACAGGACGGCCTGAATCCATACTTTTCCATTAAGGCTGTGATCAGTTTCAAAGCTTCCTTAGCTGTTTTACAACGCTGCAATGCGAATGCCTGGGCTTGCTCCACTGTCATAATTTGTTTACAGGTTTCCAAATCAAGTTTCAACTCTTCCCGCATACTGGTTGTGCTTTCACCTATTGTCAGCTGATATTCATTCATTTGGGGATACGCCGACTGGAAATAGCTAAAAGTTTGTTCCACCTGAGGCATAAAACCAAGGGTATCTCCATAATCACCCAGCGGCCGGCCCAACTCAGTCATACCCCAGTAAATTGGTGTTTGGGCACCTTTTGTAAAAAACTGGCCGGGCATCACGTGTACCCGACAATCAGGTCCTGCATCAGTATGTGACACAATTAAAGAGCCATCCACTGTGGCTTTTTTCCCAGCAACAATTACCGTACAGGCAATACTGACTGAATAAAATGACATCAAGGAGATAAAAATAAAAATGGAAATAAAATTTTTCATAGTCGTATTAATAATATTTTATAAACAAATAATGCAATAATAATGCTATCGAAACACTGCTTGCTCGGCTCAGAGGTTTTGATCCAATAAGCCGTTTCATTTTAAAACTTCAGGCCAAAGTTAAAATAAATAAAAGGTAGTTTATCAATGGAAAAATAGCGGAAGTTCACAGAGGTGGTAAACTTCTTTTCAGGTTCATATTGAAACCCAAGAATATAATAATCCAAAAAATTATCTTCTTCAGGAAGGCTCATATCCAAATGATCGTATCGGGCTAATAACTGGAACTTCTCAGTCAAAATAACTCCTCCATAAACAGAGTACCCATAATAGTTGGTTTTATCATAATACCCGAAATTAGTAACATAAGTATACTCACCCCCAATTCTGAATTTATCCGTTTTATACCCAGCAAATCCAGATATCACTGATTTATCTTTCCTGTTTTCTGCTGTATCAGGCGAAGCCCCATAATCCACATATAACTTTAGGGTGATCTGCTTGGTAGGATAATATTGCATGTTGTTGGAGAAAATAAATTTCCCATTTTCATCCTGATGACGGAAAGGCCCCTCGCCATTTACAATGGAAAATTGGTTAAGAAATTTATCCTTGATTTTTAAATCCAGTTGGGCCCCGAAATCAGCCGGCATACCCAGGCGGTATTTTTCCTGGTAAGTTACATCCACAAAACGGTAGCCCCAAAACTTATCCTGAAAGGTTAAATATTGCGTATTCAATAATTGCCCAACCCGTAAATCAAGGTAGTCGTTAATGCTCCACTTAATTTCCGCCATTTTTAGGTATGCTGTATATTTGCTCCCCTCAAAATAATCATAGTTCATCGGATTTCCAGCAGTATCGGTAATTTCGTAAAAGTGGGTTGTCCTTGTAACATCATACATAATAATACCGCTCAGTTTATCGGATAGCTGGTGTCTGTATCCGATTATTCCCTGATTAAAGTTAAAAGCGGCGCGGGGTTGGTAATTATCTTGAAAACAATACCTGAAATCGGTATAAATCTGGCCAAAGACATAACTTGAACTTTCTTTATTTACTAACTGGGATGTGTTTTGAGAAACTCCTGAAAATGCTACACAAAGAAGAAAGAGGATAAATTTTGACTTCATTATTTCGACGTTGAGTTACAAAAATATAGTATTCGTAAAATTAAATATAAAATTGCTACAGTTTAAACCCATTTTAAACAAGCACAAATCATCTATAAAATCCATTGGAGCTTTAATTATTTTATATTTTTGGTAATTGAATATAATAATCAAATCGATACTTAATACACAATGAAAAACACACCTATAGATTACAGCATCGTCACCCAAAAAATAAAGGAAAGTGGATTACCCAGTGTGGGTATTGCAACCATCCGTGAGATAAAAAGGTTAGTTGACAATATTCAAAATGCCACGGGTGAAAAGTTTATCCGCATGGAAATGGGGATACCCGGCCTCCCTCCCACCCAAATTGGTATTGAGGCCGAAATTGAAGCTTTAAAAAAAGGGGTTGCTTCAATCTATCCAGATATTTTTGGCTATTCCGAGCTTAAAAAAGAAATATCAAGGTTTGTAAAATTGTTTCTAAACGTCAATGTAGATGTAGAAGGTTGTATCCCAACCGTGGGTTCAATGATGGGTGCTTTTGCATGTTTTCTTACCATCAACAGAATGTATGCTAACCGAGAGGGAACACTGTTTATTGACCCCGGATTTCCTGTTCAAAAACAGCAGTGTACTGTGCTTGGCCATGATTATAAAACGTTTGACGTATATGATTACCGGGGAGATAAATTGGGCCCCAAACTAGAATCCTATCTAAAATCAGGTAAAATTTCATCTATTCTTTATAGTAATCCCAATAATCCTTCCTGGATTTGTTTTACAGAAAAGGAGCTGAAAACTATTGGCGAATTAGCTACGAAATACAATGTTACAGTCATTGAAGACCTGGCCTATTTCGGAATGGATTTCAGAAAAGACTATTCCAAACCTGGGGAACCACCTTACCAGCCTACCGTAGCCCATTATACGGATAATTATGTGTTATTGATATCAAGCTCCAAAGCGTTTAGCTATGCCGGACAAAGAGTTGGTATGATGGTGATCTCCGACAAATTATTCCATACCAAAGCACCTGACTTGCGTCGATATTACAAGTTCGAAGAAGTTGGAAAAGCGATGATCTTTGGGACAATCTATTCCATTAGCTCGGGAACAGCACATACACCACAGTACGCACTTGCTGCAATTTTAAAAGCTGTGAATGATGGCAAATATGATTTTGTGGAAGTAGTAAAAGAATATGGAGAGAAGGCGAAGATCATGAAAAAAATATTCACCGACAATGGATTTAAAATCGTATACGATAAAGATGAAGGTGAACCTATTGCCGATGGCTTTTATTTTACTTTTTCCTATCCTGGATTTACAGGGGAAGAACTGCTTAATGAATTAGTATATTATGGCATCAGTGCTATTTCTCTTGCAATCACCGGAAGTACTCGCCTCGAAGGGGTAAGGGCTTGTGTATCACTTGTGAAGCGTGAGCAATTTCCTGATCTCGAATACCGTTTAAAGCAGTTTAATGAGGATCATCCGGTGTAGATTCCGGAAATACTTAGCGATCTTTCATTTTTTCAGGAAATGCAATTTACTTTTCTTATTTAAACCCTATTTAAATTAATTTCTTTTTAGCGAAAATATAGGTACAAACTTGATTTGTTTCAAGTAAAATTCTGTACTTTCGCCATTGTTATTTTAAAAACAGTAACAGGATATGGCAAAAGTTAAAGGAGATATCGTCGTTGATATTGAACGCTGCAAAGGCTGTGAAGTTTGCTTGGATGCCTGCCCAACAGAAACCATCTCAATGGTGGATGCGGTAAACGGCAAGGGCTATCATTATATGCAAAATGTGAAAGATGAGTGTACCGGTTGCACCAATTGTGCAATTGTATGCCCTGACGGAGTAATAACAGTCTATCGGGTTAAAGTTTAATACAGAAAAGAAATTTCAATATGGCAAAAGAGTTAAGATTAATGAAGGGGAACGAAGCTTTTGGTGAAGCCGCAATCAGGGCAGGCACTGATGGCTATTTTGGTTATCCTATCACACCCCAGTCAGAAGTAATGGAATACTTAATGGCTGAAAAGCCACACGAAAGAACCGGAATGGTAGTTTTACAGGCGGAAAGTGAAGTGGCCTCCATCAATATGTTATATGGTGGCGCGGGTTGTGGCAAGAAAGTAATGACATCCTCATCCAGCCCTGGTATAAGTTTAATGCAGGAGGGTATCTCCTATTTAGCTGGTGCCGAACTGCCATGCCTGTTATTAAATGTTGTTCGTGGCGGGCCCGGATTAGGAACCATACAGCCCGCTCAGTCCGATTATTTTCAATCGACAAAAGGGGGTGGACATGGCGATTATAAACTCATTACACTGGCTCCTTCCTCCGTTCAGGAAATGTACGATTTTGTTGCCCTAGGCTATGACCTGGCTTTTAAATACAGGACTCCGGTTTTAGTGCTTTCTGATGGTGCCATCGGACAAATGATGGAAAAAGTTGAAATTGATGAACAGGTACCCCGGTTAACTGAAGCTGAAATTATTGAAAAATATCCATGGGCTACCACAGGTCGACTGAATGGCCGCGAGAGAAATATCATCACTTCCCTGGATCTTGACCCTTCACGTCATGAACGGCACAATATCAAACTTCAGGAAAAATACAAGAAGATAGCGGATACTGAAGCACGTTTTGAAACCATAAATTGCGAGGATGCGGAATACCTTTTTGTTGCCTACGGAACAAGTTCAAGGATTTGCCAGAAATCAATGCAATTGTTACGTAAAAAAGGAATCAAAGTAGGCATACTGCGACCTATCACCTTATTTCCCTTTCCACAAAAAGAATTGCTTAAACTAGCCGGAAAGGTGAAAGGTATATTATCGGTTGAAATGAGTGCGGGTCAAATGGTGGAAGATATCAAGTTATTTGTTGAAGGAAAAGTTCCGGTAGAACATTATGGAAGAATGGGAGGTATCATCCCTTCACCGGCTGAGGTTGCTGAAGTTTTGAAACAAAAATTTATTAAAGGCTAATTGCGATGGAAGGAACAATTACAAAATCCGATATTATAAAACCTGAAAATCTGGTTTATAAAAAAACCGACCTGATGACCGATAAAGTACTAAGTTACTGTCCGGGATGTGGACACGGAACAGCACATCGGATCATCATGGAGGTTATAGAGGAAATGGGACTGGCTGAAACAACTATTGGTGTAGCTCCTGTTGGATGTTCAGTTTTGGCTTATGAATTTATGAATATCGATATGCAGCAGGCAGCTCATGGACGTGCCCCTGCACTTGCCACTGCGATAAAACGCCTGATGCCGGAAAAAACAGTTTTCACCTACCAGGGAGATGGCGACCTTGCAGCAATTGGTACTGCAGAAACCATACATGCTGCTAACAGAGGGGAAAACTTTACCATATTTTTTATTAATAATGGTATATACGGTATGACTGGTGGCCAGATGGCGCCTACTACGCTGCCCGGAATGAAATCCTCAACATCACCTTTTGGCAGGGACCTCGAAATGATGGGGCATCCATTGAAAATTACTGAATTATTGGCTCAATTACCCGGAACACATTTTGTCACCAGGCAAGCTGTACACACACCTGCTAATGTGCGTAAAACCAAAAAAGCAGTCAAAAAAGCAATAGAATTACAGCATGAGAAAAAGGGATTGACCTTTATCGAAATTGTATCGAATTGTAATTCAGGTTGGAAGATGGCTCCCGTACAAGCCAATCAGTGGATGGTTGATAACATGTTTCCATACTACCCACTGGGAGATATTAAAGTGGATGGCAAGTTGGTGGAGAAGTAGAATTGAGAATCTTGAACCTGGAACCAATAAATGAGATTTAAAGGTTAACACCGGATAATTTAGGTAAATCAAATTGATCAAAAATATAAGAATACAAAATGACTGAAGAAATTATAATTGCAGGATTTGGAGGACAGGGAGTCCTTTCTATGGGAAAAATACTGGCATATTCAGGAATTATGCAGGATCAGGAAGTTAGCTGGATGCCTTCTTATGGGCCTGAAATGCGGGGTGGAACCGCTAACGTAACAGTTATTCTAAGTGATGACAGGATATCTTCTCCCATCCTTACCGAATACGACGCTGCAATTATTCTTAATCAGCAATCCATGGACAAATTTGAAGCTCATGTTAAACCAGGTGGAGTTTTGTTATATGATCCAAATGGTATTACCCGGCATCCGGCAAGAAAAGACATCAATATCTATAAAATTGAAGCCAGTAAAGAAGCTGCAAACCTTGGACTACCCAAGATATTTAACATGATCGTACTGGGTGGATACCTGAAAGTCAGGCCTATAGTTGAGCTTGAAAATGTGATCAAAGGGCTTAAAAAATCACTCCCACCGAGGTATCACCACATGATCCCTGATAATGAAAAAGCGATTACCAGAGGCCTTGAAATAGTGGAAGAGGTGAGCCTGGTGTAATATTTATATAATTAAAGAGAACCTTTATCAGTTATTTTTTGATAAAGGTTTTTTTTATTTCTAAAACTTGATTTCATTAAAATATTTTGTATATTTAAAGTGCTTTTTCAAACCCTAAAACAAGTGCTATGAACATCAATTATATTTGCCCGCACTGCAATGGCTACCTTTCATTAAATGACTGTGTAATATTCTCAGTCAGGACTGCTGAATTTAAAGTTGGACTAATATCATTGCATCCTGACCTTGGGAACTATACCATTAAAAAACATCCGGGCTTTGAATTTGATGAAGGCCAGGAGTTAGAATTCTTTTGCCCTATTTGCCATTCTGAACTTGACTCAGATGTGCATAAAAGATTGGCAAGGATAATTATGATTGATGAAAACCTCAATGAATTTGTAGTTCTTTTTTCACGAATTGCAGGAGAAGAAAGCACCTATAAGATTATAGGTGAAACCATGGAAATTTTTGGTGATGATTCTGCTGAGTATATTGATTTTATAAATCTTTCAACCATATTTTAAATATTAATATAAATTTCTTTTCCATGATCCGGTATTTGTTTTTATTCGTCTTTTTAACTATTCTGATATCTTCCTGTGCCTTAAAAAAGAATCAAATTACCGAGGCGAATGAAGCAGAAACTGCAATTATCAGACCTATTGGTGATCAGGTTGCCAAAGATCTGATAGAAACTTTGCAATCCGAACTTCAGGCTGCCATAAAAAAAGGCGGAATATCAGAAGCCATTGAAGTTTGCAATATGAGAGCTATAGAGCTTACCGATCTGGTTGCAAAATCAACCGACCTTAAACTTGATATTAAACGCACTACCCTTAAATACCGGAATAAATCCAATGCTCCTGATGAATACGAAAAGTTAGCATTGACCCATTTTGATTCTTTTGCGAAGAACAATGAACCTCTGCCTGAATTTTACATTCAAAATATTTCTATCTCAGGGGAAAATTTTTATTATTATTACAAACCAATGAAAGTAAATCCGGCTTGCCTTTTATGCCATGGCGCTGTGGAAAATATCCCTCCAGATTACTATTCAGAAATTAAAAATTTTTATCCGGATGACAAAGCAGTGGGCTATCGTGATGGAGATTTCAGGGGTTTGATCAGAATAAAATTTTTCTCTATTGACTAAATTACAATTCGTAAAAGAGAACAAAACTCAGCACTTCATTGTATTGGCCTTTATCAGCCCTCCAGGTAGCACCTCCGGGGTGGGGCCTAATCGGTAAAACAGAATTGGAGTATCTTACATTTATCCTTAGCCTTTCCGTCAAAGAATAAAAAACGCCAATATTTGCACTTAAATCAAACTGCCCCATTTCCTGGCCTGAGACCCATTCATAGCCGTCAGCCAACTCATAATCATGGATAAGTACTCCTAAAGATAAACCTGCCTCGAAGCATGCTTTCTCATGAAAATCATAACGATAATGAACAGGCATTTCCACGTAGTTCACACGCAACAGATAGGAATGAAAATTATTAGTTGAATCAGGATTTTCACGGCTGCCCTTTTGAATAAAATCAAGTTCCATTTGAATGGATGATGTGGGGGTAAAGTAGCGGTTGACAAAAACACCTGCATATACTCCAGCCTTATTTGGCCCCTGTAATCTATCGCCAGAAACTTCTGTTGTGGCAAGCCCTCCTAAAACTCCACCTTTAAATTCCTGAGCAATAAGTGTAGAAAAGCTTAATATAAAAATTATGGATAATATTGTAAACTTCATCATTTGCAATTTAGATTCGTAAAAATAGAAAGAATATTTTACTCCTTAGTTTTTGCAGCCTGCTGCCTCTCCTTAAAAAAATCAAATACAATTTTTCCTTTGACCAGTCCTATAACATCTTGCAATTCTGATAGAGAAGCTTTCTCAATTTTTTTTACTGATTTGAATTTCCACAGTAATTTTTGGGCATAATTATAGCCAATTCCATCGATTTCGGTTAACACAGATTTAACCGTTCCCTTCTCCAACCTTTTACGGTGGTGGGTAATTCCAAACCGATGGGCTTCATCACGCAAGCGTTGGATAATTTTTAAAGTCTCCGACTTTTTATCCAGGTATAAAGGAAATGAGTCGCCCGGATAATAAATCTCTTCAAGTTTTTTTGCAATGCCAATTATGCTGATCTCTCCCCTCAGATTTAATTTATCCAAACTTTTAACCGCAGAACTTAATTGTCCTTTACCCCCATCTACCACGATTAATTGCGGCAGGGATTTTTTCTCATCCAAAAGCCGTTTGTAACGCCGGTAAATTACTTCCTCCATGGAGGCAAAATCATTTGGGCCTTCCACCGTTTTAATATTAAAATGTCGGTATTCTTTTTTATTGGGTTTACCATTTTTAAAGGAAACCATAGCAGCCACAGGATAATCTCCCTGGGTGTTGGAATTATCAAAACATTCAATCACCCTTGGTTCCTCTTTCATCCTTAAGTCTTTCTGCATCGTGACCATAATTCGGTTTGCGTGCCTATCGGGATCAATAAGTTCTTTCTGTTTCTCTTTTTCCAACTTATAGAACTTGCTATTTCTTGCGGAAAGGTCAAGTAGTTGTTTTTTATCACCCCTTAAAGGGATGGTAACCTGTGGATAAGGAAGTTTGGTTCCTGTTTTAAACGGGATAATTATTTCTTTTGCAGTACTTTCAAATCTTTCACGGGTATCAATAATGGCATGTACAAGCAATTCCTCATCATTCTCTTCAAGTTTTTTCTTCAGTTCCATGGTGTGCGACTGTACAATAGCCCCATCCACCACTTTAAGATAATTTACATATCCTGCTTCGTCATCAGTCAGAATTGAAAAAACATCCACATGTTCAATTTTGGGGTTAACCACAGTGGATTTACTCCTGTATTTTTGTAAGAGTTCGAGACGTTCTTTTACTGCCTGGGCTTTTTCAAATTCCATGGATTCGGCATAGGAATTCATCAGGTTTTTCAACTGGTTAATTACAGTGTTGATATTCCCTTTAATCACTTCCCTTATTTCATTAATGGTAGATTCGTAATCTTCAGTTTTTTGCAAACCTTCGCATGGGCCAAGACAGTTTCCAATATGATACTCGAGGCAGACCTTAAACTTTTTCTTTTTAATATTTTCTTTGGTAAGTTTTAAATTACAGCTTCGCAATGGATACAATTGCCTGACCAGGTCAAGCAAGGTATTCATCATTTTAACCGAAGCATAGGGCCCAAAATAGATGGATCCGTCCCGGTAAACATTTCGGGTGGAAAAGATCCTTGGAAAAGGTTCGTTTTTAATGCAGATCCATGGGAAGGTTTTGTCATCTTTTAGCAATACATTATATCGGGGCTGATACTTTTTAATCAGGTTATTTTCCAACAATAGAGCATCCAGTTCAGTGTCTAAAACCAGATGCCTTATTTCTGCAATTTTCCCAACCAACACCCTCAATTTCCCACTTAATTGTGAATCTTTAGTAAAATAGGATGAAACCCGCTTTTTGAGGTTTTTTGCTTTCCCAATATATAAGATCTTCCCATTCTTATCAAAATACTGGTAAATCCCGGGCTTGCCCGGCAAGGTTTTAATCACGGGGTCGAGCTGATCGTAGTATATATTTTTTGCAGTCAATTTAATGTGTTATTGGATAAATCAAAACCTGAGTATGGGAGTTCTCAAATTACTGCCTGTTGCGTTTTTCTTTATTCAGAAATGCATCCCATCCCTGTGCAATCAGCGGAACCTGTGTTCCTGAACGGCTAACCAAATGATAGCCTGCACTTTTCTCCGTCATATGACCCACCACACTAATCTCATCAATACTTTTAAGTTTTTCATAATCCGATTGATTAATGGTAAAAAGTAATTCATAATCCTCACCCCCATTTAATGCGCAGGTCGTCGGGTCAATTTGAAATTCTTTGGCCACACCATCCGTGGTAATATCTATGGGTATTTTATCTTCATACAAAACACACCCCAAATCGGATTGCTGGCAAATATGAAGGATTTCAGAGGCCAGGCCATCCGAAATATCAATCATTGCAGTAGGTTTTACCCCAGCTTTTTTCAATAATTCAAGGACGTCTGTCCGGGCTTCGGGTTTAAGTTGCCTTTCTAAAATATAATCATTCCCATCAAGGTCAGGCTGCATATTAGGGTCAACTTCAAACGCTTTTTTCTCTCTTTCAAGCACTAATAAACCCATATAGGCAGCACCAAGATTACCGCTTACAAAAATCAAATCACCATTTTTAGCTCCATCCCGATAAATAATATCTGCCTTGTCTGCTTCACCAATTGCAGTGATTGACAGGATCAAACCTGAAACACTTGATACCGTATCGCCTCCCACTAAATCTACATGATAATGTTCACATGCAAGCTTGATCCCCTCATATATTTCCTCTAAAGCTTCGCCCGAAAAACGATTTGAAACTGCAATACCCACAATCAATTGCGTAGGTGTACCATTCATTGCTAAAATGTCAGAAATGTTAACAACAGCTGCTTTATAACCCAAATGTTTAAGGGGCATATAGGTCATGTCAAAATGGACCCCCTCCACTAAAAGATCTTTTGTTACAAGGGTTTGTTTATTGGCATGATGAATAACAGCACTATCATCACCAACCCCTTTAATACTGCTTTTATTCTTCAGTTTAATGTTTTTTGTAAGGAGATCAATCAAGCCAAATTCACCCAATTGTTTCAGTTCTGTCCTTTCGTCATTATTTTCAAATTCAGTCATACCTCTTTTTAATTTTTTTGCAAAATTATGAAAACGTGGGGAACAGCAAGATGAATCCGTTGAATTAAAGGATTTAAAGTAAGCAACAAAACAAGGATTAAATTGTTGAACATAAAAGGAAATAATTGAGGTGCTTTCAGCCTATATTTCTTACATTTGCACCGCTATTTAAATTTTTTCTAAATAGATTGATTGAGGAGATCAGATATGGAAAAAGAACAAAATAAGATTCTTGAAGAAGTAACACAAAACGACTATAAATACGGTTTTGTAACAGATATAGAAATGGATACTGCCCCCAAAGGGCTTAATGAAGATATTATCCGTTTTATATCCGAAAAGAAAAAGGAACCTGCTTTCATGCTGGAGTTCAGGTTAAAAGCTTTTGAGAAATGGAAAACCATGCCTGAACCTAATTGGGCACATTTAAATATTCCTCCCATCGATTATCAGGATATAATTTATTATGCGGCACCCAAAAAGAAATTGGAGCTTGATAGTTTGGAAGAAGTAGATCCCGAACTACTTGCTACATTTGATAAACTTGGAATTTCATTAGAAGAACAGAAGCGTTTGACAGGTGTGGCTGTGGACGCCGTGTTTGACAGTGTATCGGTAAAAACAACTTTTCAGGATACCCTTTCGAAACATGGGATAATTTTTTGTTCGTTCAGCGAAGCGGTTTTAAACCACCCTGAACTTATAAAAAAATACATGGGCTCAGTGGTCCCTGTAGGTGATAATTATTTTGCAGCACTTAACTCCGCTGTATTTACCGACGGTTCATTTTGTTATATTCCCAAAGGTGTTCGATGCCCGGTAGAATTAAGTACCTATTTCAGGATCAATTCAGCTGGGACCGGACAATTTGAACGCACACTCATTGTAGGTGAAGAAGGAAGCTATGTGAGCTATTTAGAGGGCTGTACCGCACCTCAACGCGATGAAAACCAACTCCATGCCGCGGTAGTGGAAATTGTTGCCCTGAAAGATGCTGAGGTTAAATATTCAACCGTTCAAAACTGGTATCCGGGAGATAAGAATGGCAAAGGAGGAATCTATAATTTTGTTACCAAAAGAGGAATGTGTAAAGGAAGCCATTCCAAAATTTCATGGACCCAGGTAGAAACCGGGTCGGCAATTACCTGGAAATATCCCAGTTGTATTCTTTTAGGCGACAATAGTGTAGGGGAATTTTATTCGGTGGCTGTGACAAATAATTATCAACAAGCCGATACCGGCTCAAAGATGACACACATAGGCAAAAATACAAAAAGCACTATTATATCAAAAGGTATCTCAGCCGGATTTAGTAATAACAGCTACAGAGGCCTTGTAAAGATTTCAAGGAGAGCTGAAAACTCAAGGAACTTCAGCCAGTGCGATTCACTGCTTCTTGGAGATAAATGCGGGGCTCACACATTCCCCTATATCGATACCCAAAACAGCACATCCATTGTAGAACATGAAGCCACTACCTCAAAAATTTCCGATGATCAATTGTTTTATTGCCAACAAAGAGGCATAAGCACCGAAACGGCCATAGGCTTGATTGTTAATGGCTATGCCAAAGAGGTTTTAAACCAGCTTCCGATGGAATTTGCCGTGGAAGCTCAAAAATTACTGGCTGTTAGTCTCGAAGGATCTGTAGGGTAATATTTGATTGAGAATAACGAATAACGAATGACGAAAACGAATAACGAAATTGAATTAATATAACTATGTTATCAATAAAAAACTTACACGTATCTATAGAGGGGAAAGAAATACTTAAGGGCCTCGATCTTGAAGTGAATGCAGGGGAAGTACATGCTATTATGGGACCAAATGGAACGGGAAAAAGTACGCTGGCTTCAATTATTGCCGGAAAAGAGGGGTATGAAATTACCAAAGGATCCGTGGAATATTTAAATAAAGATCTTTTGGAGCTTACCACGGAAGAAAGGGCCCTAGAAGGAATTTTTCTTGGTTTTCAATATCCTGTGGAGATTCCCGGAGTGAGTATGAATAATTTTATGCGCACAGCCATTAATGAACACAGGAAGTACAAAGGCCTTGATCCTATCCCTGCAGGGGAGTTCCTGGCAAAAATGGCGGAGAGGAAAAAGTTGGTTGAAATCCACGATAAATTAACCAACCGTTCGGTAAATGAAGGATTTTCAGGCGGTGAAAAAAAGAGAAATGAAATTTTTCAGATGGCGATGCTTGAGCCCATTCTTGCCATTCTTGATGAAACCGACTCAGGTCTGGATATTGATGCTTTAAAAGTAGTGGCAAAAGGAGTGAATGCACTAAGAACCAAAGATAATGCAACCATTGTCATAACACACTACCAGAGATTGCTTGATTACATTATTCCCGACTTTGTGCATGTATTGTTCGAAGGGAAGATCGTAAAATCAGGAGGAAAAGATCTAGCTCTTGAACTGGAGGAAAAGGGATACGAATGGCTAAGAAGTTAATTTTAAATTCAGCAGAATCGATTAATCAATTGCCAGGAACAAAAAATAAAAATGACATTAAAAGATAAAATATCAGATCTATACGAAAAGCACAGGGAGAAAATCTTCGCGAATGATCCTCCGGAGCTTAAATTAATGCGGGAGAATTCCTTTCAGAGTTTTCTAAAACAGGATTTCCCAAACAGCAGGCTTGAGGCATGGAAAAATACTGATTTGAAAAAAATCCTGGAAATTGATTATAATATCCAATTCGAACCAGAGAATAAGTCCATCGATATGGATAAGGTATTTCAATGTGAAGTCCCGGATTTTGACACGCATATTATTTCATTGTACAATGGTTGGTATATTTACCGTGATAAACCTTTGCAAACCTTACCCAATGGAACAATTTTAGGAAGTTTTTCACAGGCCTTAAAAGAATATCCTGAACTTGTTTTAAAACACTATAATCAATATGCAAAAAACCAGGAGAATGGGTTTAATGCATTAAACACAGCCTATGCTCAGGATGGGGTATTCATCTATGTCCCTGATGGGGTAGAGACCTACAAGACCATTCAAATGGTGAATGTTTTGGATAAAGAAGAAAATCTTTTTGTTCAGAACCGGAATTTGGTCATCTTAGGAAAAAACAGCAAACTTACGCTGGTGCACTGCGATGATTCACATAACCACCAGGCTTCCTTATCCAATACGGTAAGTGAAATTTTTCTGGATGAAGGTGCCCAAATCAATCATTATAAATTACAAAACCTGAATAATGATACTTCACTGATAAATGCTACTTTTTTCCACCAGGAGAAAGACAGTAAAATTTCGACCTTTGCCATTTCCTTAAACGGGGGAATGATAAGAAATGATATAAGGGTGAAACTAAATGGTCGGGGTAGTCATGCTGATGTGCAGGGCCTCTACCTGATGGATAAAAACCAGCATGTGGATAACCAGGTCTTTATCGATCATGCACAACCCGATTGTACATCCAATGAACTATTTAAAGGCATCCTTGATGACCAGGCCAGTGCAGTATTTAACGGGCATATTCTTGTAAGAAAAGATGCGCAGCGTACAAATGCTTTTCAAACAAACAGGAATATTTTACTTACTGATAAAGCAACTGTTAATACCAAACCCTTCCTCGAAATTTATGCTGACGATGTGAAATGCAGTCATGGAGCTACTGTCGGCCAAATGGATGAAAATGCCCTGTTTTATATTAAGTCCCGGGGAATAAGTACCTTTAACGCCAAACTCTTGCTAATGTATGCCTTTGCTGCGGAAGTAATCAATACGATAGATTTGAGGCCATTGAAAGAGCGTATCGACGACCTGGTAAAAAAGAGGTTGAGGGGCGAACTTGCAGTATGTGATCAATGTGTGTTGCATTGCAAAAACCAGGAAAAAGGTTTTGAGTTTGAAATTGACATGAGTAAACTCTAAAATATATATTCTTTGAGTTTTGATATCGATAAAATCAGGAAAGATTTTCCGGCATTAAATCAGGAGGTGTATGGTAAGCCTTTGGTTTACCTGGATAATGCGGCTACTTCCCAAAAACCTCAGGTAGTAATTGACAGCATATCGAATTACTATTCTACCATTAACAGTAATGTGCATCGTGGTGTGCATTATTTAAGTCAGAAGGCTACGGATCAATTTGAGGAAGCCAGAAAGAACATTCAAGCCTATATTAATGCAACATTTTCACATGAAGTGATCATTACAAAAGGAGCCACTGACTCGATAAACATGGTGGCCAGTTCTTTTGGAAAACAGTATTTAAAAGAGGGAGATGAGGTGATCATTTCAGCTCTTGAACACCATGCGAACATTGTCCCCTGGCAAATGATCTGTGCCAGCCTGAAGGCAGAATTGAAAGTAATTCCATTAAATCCTGACCTTACAATTAGCCTTGATGCATTTAAAAAAATGCTAAACAAAAAAACTAAAATTGTTGCCATTAGCCATATTTCAAACGCACTTGGAATTGTTAATCCAGTAAATGAGATTATCAAAATAGCGCATGAAAACGCTATCCCGGTTCTGCTGGATGGAGCACAGGGGATTGTACACTCAACTATCGATGTACAGGAACTCGATTGTGACTTTTACTGTTTCTCAAGCCACAAATTTTATGGCCCAATGGGGGTTGGGATATTGTATGGAAAAGAGAAATGGCTCAATCAAATGCCTCCATACCAAACGGGCGGAGAAATGATAAAGTCAGTAAGCTTTGAAAAAACAACCTTTAATGACCTTCCCTATAAATTTGAAACAGGGACTCCTAATGTAGCGGATGTAATTGGATTTAATAAGGCTGTTCAATACATTCAATCGATAGGAATGGGCCAAATTATCAAATATGAAGAGGATCTGTTAGCTTATGCCAATTCAAAACTTTCAGCCATATCCGGGGTTCACATTATTGCTCCCAATGCACCCAGGGCAGGCGTTGTTTCATTTAACCTGGATAACATCCACCCTTATGACGCAGGGACTATCATTGATAAATTTGGGGTAGCTGTAAGAACGGGCAATCATTGTGCACAACCGGTAATGGATCTCTTAAATATTCCCGGAACAATCCGGGCATCATTTGCCTTTTACAACACAAAAGACGAAGTAGACAGACTGGCAGAAGCAATCATTACGGTACAAAAAATGTTCGGTTAGTAATCCTGACAGAATATAAACGGATTTATTATGACAATAAAGGAGATAGAAAATACCATCATTGAAGAATTCAGTATGTTTGATGACTGGATGGATAAATATAACCACCTGATCGAAATGGGCCGCAGTTTGCCCCTTATCGACGAAAAACACAAAACCGATCAGTATTTAATTTCCGGATGTCAGTCACGAGTTTGGGTATTTGCTGAATTACAGGATGGAAAAATAATTTTTAAAGCAGATAGTGATGCGGTAATCACCAAAGGCATCGCTAACTTATTAATTAGGGTTTTATCGGGCCAAAGCCCGGAAGATATCCTGCAAACTGATCTTGATTTTATCGACAAAATCGAATTGCATGAACACTTGTCCCCTACACGCTCAAATGGATTGACAAGCATGATTAAACAAATGAAACTTTATGCGGTTGTATTCCAGGCGAAAGGCGCTAAGCATGATAAATTGAATTGATCCTTGCGGATGGATTGTTATTAAATTACATATTATGGTACAAGCAAACATAACTAAAAATATTCTGGGGGATGCAGTAATCGAAACCTTAAAAACTATCTTCGATCCTGAAATTCCGGTTAATATTTATGAATTGGGGCTGATATATGAAGTAAAAATGGATGATGAGCTTAATGTAACAATTCTAATGACCTTAACCTCTCCCAATTGCCCTGTAGCCGAATCACTCCCTGTAGAAGTAAAAGAGCGCATTTCTGAAGTCGATGGCATCAAAGAAGTTACTGTTGAGCTAACATTTGAACCACCATGGGACAAAGATATGATGTCAGAAGAAGCGCTTCTTGAGCTTGGTTTTATTTAAAATTCAAAATGGAGTACCCTAAATGCGGTTGGCCTTTTCTTTAATTTTCACTAACATTTTTTAACACAATTGAAAGTAAGTATTAACAATAAGGAATAGCAATTAAGGTTTTAGACAGATCACTTGTTTTAAAAATAATAACTTTGCAAAAAATAGGCTTGAATGGCTCCGGAGACAGGTCCTTTACTTCAAAAAATTGAATATCCTGCTGACTTAAAAAAGTTATCAGAAAATGAGCTTCCGCAATTGTGCACGGAAATAAGGGAGTATATTATTGAAGTGATCTCAGCAAATCCCGGCCATCTTGCAGCAAGTTTAGGAGCTGTAGAAATGGCCGTAGCCATACATTACGTTTTCGATACACCCTACGATAAACTGATTTGGGATGTTGGACACCAGGCCTATGCACATAAAATCCTAACCGGAAGGAAAGCTGCATTTCATACCAATAGAAAATATAATGGCATCAGTGGATTTCCTAAAATGTCGGAAAGCGAATATGATGCTTTTGGAACCGGTCACTCATCTACTTCTATTTCGGCAGCTCTCGGAATGGCTGTTGCCTCAACCCTTCAGGAAAATAATGGAAGACAGCACATCGCTGTGATAGGTGATGGTTCCATGACCGGTGGAATGGCGATGGAAGCACTTAATAATGCCGGGGTTACCAATGCCAATTTGCTGGTGATCTTAAATGACAACAAAATTGCCATCGACCGTAATGTCGGTGCGCTGAAAGATTACCTGACGGTGATAACTGCTTCGCGCCGATATAACCAATTCAGAAATGTGATCTGGAAACTGATGGGAGGAGATACTCGTTATGGGGCAAACTCCCGGTCGATTGTAAAACAAATAGGGAATGCAGTTAAATCCACCATCTCCAAAAAAAGTAATCTTTTCGAAGCCTTTAATTTCAGGTATTTCGGGCCAACAGATGGCCACGATGTAATTCACCTGGTTAAACTATTACGTGATCTCAAGCGAATCGATGGCCCTAAAATCCTCCATGTAGTTACAAAAAAAGGGAAAGGCCTGCTTAATGCAGAAAATGAACCAACAACCTATCACTCCCCTGGAATTTTCGATAAAAAAACCGGGGAGCTGAAAAAATCTGATTGCAAAGAAAAACTTCCACCTAAATATCAGCATGTATTTGGTAAGACGATCATAGAACTTGCCCGGGAAAACGAAAAAATAGTGGGGATAACACCAGCTATGCCTACCGGTTCGTCACTCAATATGATGATGTCGGTAATGCCCGACAGGGCTTTTGATGTGGGAATAGCAGAGCAACATGCAGTTACTTTTGCAGCCGGGTTGGCATCCCAGGGGATGATCCCGTTTTGCAATATATACTCCTCCTTTATGCAACGGGCCTATGATCAGGTAATCCATGACGTGGCCATCCAAAACCTTCAGGTTATATTTTGCCTCGACAGGGGCGGCCTGGTCGGGGAAGATGGGGCAACCCACCATGGGGCATATGATTTTGCCTACTTCAGAGCTATTCCTGGTATTACAATAGCGGCGCCCCTTAATGAACAGGAATTAAGAAACATGATGTATACCGCCCAATTACCTGGCATGGGTACCTTTTCTATCCGTTATCCACGAGGCCGTGGTGTAAAACCGGAATGGAAACTTCCTTTTGAAAAGATGGAGATTGGAAAAGGACAAAAAATCAAGGATGGCAAAAAAGCAGCCATTGTAGCGATCGGGCACGTGGGGAATAATGCACTTCTGGCGGCTGAAGAACTGGATAAAAAAAATATTTCAACAGCCGTTTATAATATGCGTTTTTTAAAACCTTTAGATCAAGAACTATTGCATGAAGTTTTTAAAAAAGTCGATTTTATTTTGACTGTTGAGGACGCAAGTATTATAGGAGGGCTTGGTAGTGCAGTAATTGAATTTAAAAATGAGTTTGGATACCAGTCGAAAGTTGTCAGGCAGGGTATCCCGGATAAATTTGTTCAGCATGGTAGTCCGGAAGAACTTTACAAAGAATGTGGTTTTGACAAAGAGGGGATTATCCATGCCGTTGAAAAACTGATAATATAAATTTAGTGTTGATTTAGCCTTACCCGCTGATTGTTTTTGAATAATTCCGTAATTTCTCCATTAGTATTTGTGGCATCTATTCTATAAACCTCTGTCTTTTTATTTCTGATCAAAAGATCATCCAGGTAAAAGTCTTTTTTATCAATGCTTTTGCCAAGAAGTTTTACAAACACTTTGTTTTCCGGGTTCTTGATTTTAAAATCTATCTCCACAAGCGACCAGTCACCATCAATTACATAACTTTGCTCAGGTAGAACAAAATTGGAATAGTACTTATCTTCAGTTTCGTCATATTCTTCCACAAACAAACGAAACCAAAAATTCAGGGCATCTTGCTGTCCGTTATACATCCAGGCACTTACGGTATATTCCTGATTTAAATTGAATGTCCCCGGGCCAAATTCAATTAAAGGTGTATCCTCCCTCTTTTTTCCCTGGAAAGTACCCTCACCATTAAAAAGGACAGGTGAGGAATAATGTTCAAAATCATTAAAGTAAAACCAGGAAGAATCGCTGACAAGGAAATTATCTCTTGAAATAAGTTTTCCGGCAACTGCATTGAAGTGGGATATCTCGCTGGGTGCAGTATTTTCAAAAAGTCGTTCAGGGCTTATCTCATAGATGGCGAACTGATCATTGGAATAAAGATATTTTGCTCTATCGAGCAGCATTTCTTCATACATACCCACTTGATCATTGGTTACCAGGATTAAAAAAGGCTTACTTGACGGAATATCATTTTTTATCATCTTTTTATAGTAGCCTGGCGAAATAACCTGGACAATGTTCCGGCTTTCCCAAATTCCTGTCCTCGTCAAATAAGCACTAAGAATAGGCAATCCTGTATAGTAGGAGTATAACAAAGAGTTTTTTAAAATGGCATCTGTCCGGGGTAGCGAAAAGTTTTCCGAGCCTAAATAATAATACGGAATGGGTAGGATAGCCTGGTAAGCGTTAAAATTTATTTTTTGGAAGAGTTCAATAAATTGTGGTTCATTATTCTCCAAAACAAATAAGTTTGGGGTTTCACTTAAGATTTTCCCGTTATACGAATGATAATTTTTGCCTTCAAAAAAATAAAAAAGTACCCCGGAAAAAGCAATGACATAAAAAAACCTCTTCCATCTTATATATTTTGATATTATCAAAAGATTACTTAACACCACCACACTCATGGTGGTGATGGCAAAATAAAACACCCACACGAAACGGGCAGTAGCCCTGAATTGCTTGACGGGCGGAAACCAGTCCAATAAAAAAGGGAATGACTTAAAAGGAAACCCAAGGGCAAATACCAATAAAACGACTGATGACCAAACAGCAATTTTAAATTCATGATGTTCTATAGACTTTTTCGAGAAAATAAATCTTTTATGCTTAATTAGGTTTTTAACTGTATTGATGATAATAAACAACAGCACTAATACACTGGTAAGCCCGATGTACGACCATGCTTCCCATTTCTGATTTACTTTCGTAATGGAATTGATAAAGGGTCGTAATGGAGGAAACTGAGGAACCAAAAAATCGTCAGGTTCGGCATTATTCAGGAAGAAGCCCGACGGATTATCCGTCCTGTACTCATGGGTATCGGTGATAAGAATAAAAATCCTGAAAATCAATAAGGGCAAAATTACCCACAGAAGAAACCGAATATACGTAGACCGCTTTTTTGACACTTCCTTATAATGCAGAAAAAAATGAATTACCGTGAAGGAAGCAACAAAAAATACAGCCATCATACCCAGATAGGCATGAATAAAAAACCAGAAAAAAATATTCAGGGTTTGTAAAACCGGCCACCTCAAATTTTTGGGATTAGTATAAGTTTTTAGGGTAAGCAGAAATGTAAGCGGAATAAAAAAACTGTAGGAAAGAGATAGATGTCCTCCCATCCTGAAAACCTGTGGTGCCAGGGCCATTATTCCTATTGCCCCCAATGCCCCAAGATACGGATGAACCTTCAGTTCTTTAAAAAGAAGAAATAAAAAAAGAGAGGTTAGAATAAATGATAAAAGCATAAACAAATTCACGATCCCAATCGAATAATTTGATATTCCGGGATAAACGGTTGAAATCTCTTGCAAGATGATAGTGAAGAAGGGGTGGCAATCGGTATATAAAAAATGTTCACCATAAGGATAGTTCATTCCACCAAACGCAGTAATTGAAGCATCATGTTTAATATGATAGGCATAGGTATAATAGTTCTTCATCCCATCGCCACGGGCACTGAACTGATAGTCGTTGGGAGAAAGAAGGATATCCCCGTAAAAATAACTCACAAAGGCCAGGCTCATCAGTAGGGTGAGAACTGAGGCAATGCTTGAATGGTTAAGTTTTTTCTTCAAACTAATATTTTTATTATACCTCGCTAATCAATAAACAGGATTATTTAGACTCAACTGACTCGACCACAGCTTTGATAACCGTCCTTACATTTTCATCTGTCAAATCATAATAAACCGGCAAACTTATTACTCTGCTATAATTACACAATGAAACCGGGTAATCATCAATTTTATAGCCATTATTTTTATAATAAGTCATCAGGGGCAAAGGAATAAAATGAACATTTACCGCTACCCCTTTTTCATAAATCTTCTGGATGATTGCATCGCGTTGCCTTTCATCAATATTCTTTATTCTTAACAAAAATACATGATATGAGGATTTTTTTTCTTGCGTTTCATAGGTTGGAATTTCAGCCCAATTAAATTTTGAAAATGCCCTGGCATAAGCATCAAAAATCTGTTTTCGTCGTACCAGGTTATCATCATCGTAGCGTTCCAGCTCCACCAGTCCCATGGCCGCAGCAATATCAGTCATATTAAATTTATATCCCGGTTCCACCACATCGTATTTCCAACCACCGATTTGAACTTTTGAAAAGGCATCCTTGGATTGCCCATGCAGAGATTTAATACGGAGGTATTGATAAACTTCCTGGTTGTTGAAGGGTCCGGGAAGATTGAGACAAATGGCACCCCCTTCAGCAGTGGTAAGGTTTTTCACTGCGTGGAAAGAATAAACCGTAATATCTGTTAAGCTACCTGTTTTCTTTCCTTTGTATTCAGCGCCAACTGAATGAGCTGCATCCGACAAAATAAGGATACGGCCAAGTTTTTTTTGTTCTTCCGTTTGCGCATCAAAAAGAGCTATGATTTCAGGATCTTTAACCAGGGCATTCAATTCATCATAATCGCAAGGAAATCCAGCCAGATCAACCGGAATAATCGCCTTGGTGTTTTTTGTAATGGCTGCTTTAACTTTTTCCGGGTCAATATTAAAATCTTCTTTGCAATCAACGAAAACCACTCTGGCCCCACAATGAATGACTACATTGGCAGTAGCAGCATAGGTGTATGCCGGGACAATCACTTCATCGCCTTCAGTTATTCCAAACCACCTCAGCATAAGCTCCAGGCCTGCCGAACCTGAGCTAACACACAATGTAGTTTTTTGCCCCCCGTAGGTAGTAAGCTTTTCTTCAAAGCGCTTCACTTTTGGGCCGGTAGTAATCCACCCTGATTTTAAGGTATCGACCACTTCATCGATAATTTTCTGGTCCATACGTGGTGGTGAAAATGGAATCATTTGTCTGAATTATGTTTCGGGTTTTGAGTCTAGAGTTCCGGGATATCTTAAAAAATTTTACAGGTTTTTACTTAAGAATTCGTTTATATTTTTCTCTACCCTTATCAAAATATCCTTTACATCTGACTTAATAAACCCTTCACCAGTAATGCTTTCGTATAATTCAATATAGCGCTCCGAAACGCTGTTCACGTATTCCTCTGTCATTTCAGGTACCTTTTGGCCTGTCTGCCCCTGAAAACCATTCTCCATTAACCATTCCCTGACAAATTCTTTGGAAAGTTGTTTTTGGGGTTCACCCTTATCAAAACGCTCCTGGTAACCATCCCTGTAAAAATACCTTGAAGAATCTGGGGTATGAATTTCATCAATAAGGTAGATGGTATCTCCAACTTTACCAAATTCATATTTAGTATCAACCAGGATTAAGCCTTTCTCTGCGGCTATTTCTGATCCTCTTTTAAAAAGAGCAATGGTGTATTTTTCAAGTAAAGCATAATCTTCGGCAGAAACTAATCCCTGTTTTAAAATTTCCTCCTTTGAAATATCTTCATCGTGTCCTTCATGGGCTTTTGTGGTTGGAGTAACAATGGGTTCCGGAAACGCCTGATGTTCCTTCATCCCATCCGGGATTGGGACACCACATATTTCCCTTGCCCCTTTTTTATATGTTCTCCATGAACTTCCTGTAAGATAACCCCTGATGATCATTTCTACAGGAAAAGGATCGCAGTAATGACCAACAGTAACCATAGGATCAGGTGAAGCTAATTTCCAATTAGGACAAATATCCTTAGTGCTATCCAGGAATTTTGAGGCAATCTGGTTTAATACCTGCCCTTTGTAAGGAATACCTTTTGGCAAAACCACATCAAACGCTGAAATGCGGTCGGAAGCGACCATTACCAGGTATTTATCATCAATGTTATACACGTCTCTGACTTTTCCTTTATATACACTTTTTTGTTTCGGAAAATTATAATCTGTTTTGATAACTGCGTTGTTCATTTCTTAATAAAAGTTTATTGTTTTAAGTTATATATTATTTGTAATTATTTCTTTGCTGAAAATTATAAAATCTTACACTTAGTCATCTGTCTTTCGCTGATAAGCTTTAATGATCTTCGTAACCAATCCATGCCTGACCACATCCTTGCTATCCAAATAAATGAAATCAATTCCGGGGATATTTTTCAAAATACGTTCAGCCTGCAAAAGTCCGCTTCCCTGCTTCCTGGGTAAATCAATTTGAGTAATATCACCTGTTACAATAAATTTCGCAGACCGGCCCATTCTGGTAACAAACATTTTAAGCTGTGGTTCAGTGGCATTTTGTGCTTCATCTAAAATAACAAAAGCATGATCAAGGGTTCGGCCCCGCATAAAGGCTAAAGGTGCCACTTCTATGGTTCCATCATCCAGGTACTTTAATAATTTTTGAGTAGGAAGCATGTCTCTGAGTGCATCATACAGGGGTTGCAAGTAGGGATCTAATTTATCGCGAAGGTCGCCGGGTAGAAATCCAAGGTTCTCACCTGCTTCAACAGCAGGCCGGGTTAAAATAATCCTCTTAACCTCCCGCATTTTTAGCGCCCTAACTGCAAGGGCCACAGCCGTGTAGGTCTTCCCTGTTCCGGCTGGCCCAACTGCAAACACCAGATCATTTGTATTACTGCTTTCTACCAGCCTTACCTGGTTTTTTGTTAAAGCTTTTACAATATGTCCATTGGGCCCATGTACCAGGATATCCTTTCCGTTTCCGTTTTCATTGGTATGGGCAGAAAAATCACTTTCTTTTAGTATCTGTTCAATTTCGAGCCCTCCTAGTTTTCCAAACTGTTCCAGGTTAACAAGGAGAAGGTTAAATTTATCTTCAAATTCGTTGAGGTCTTTCTCATTTCCAATGGCTTTGACAATATCACCCCGGGCAATAATTTTAATTTGAGGGAAATAAGATTTTATCAAATCCAGGTTTTTATCATTAATACCATAAATATCAACTGGGTTAACTGAGGCAAGGTAAATGATTCTTTCGTTCATAGAATTTTCGTTACTCACTCATTTTATTATAAATACCGCTTACTTATTAACCACCATTTCGTGAAAAAGATTTTATTATCATCGCTAAGCTACGGCAGAATTTGTAATTTTGATTGCAAAATTAAGGCAATTAGGGCTTTATTCAACACCTGTTCAAAATTTTATGGCAATCATTACTTTAACCACTGACTGGGGATTAAAAGATCATTATGCCGCTACCGTTAAGGGAAAAATACTTTCAGGTTTTCCGGAAGCCATTATTGTGGACATCTCTCATCAAATTCCTTCTTTTGAAATTGAGCAGGCTGCATTTGTTTTAAAAAATACCTTTCCCAGCTTCCCGCAGGGGACTGTGCATATTTTAGGCATTAATACGGAAGAATCAGACAGGTTTGCCCATACTGTTGTGGAATATCAAAAGCAGTATTTTATCGGAACAGATAATGGTATTTTTTCTATGTTATTTGATAAAACCCCTGATAAGATTATTGAATTGACCATTCTTCAGGAATCGGACTTCTTTACATTTTCGACTCGTGACCGCTTTGTTAAAGCTGCCATTCACCTTGCCCAGGGGAATAAAATAGAAGAGTTGGGAGATATCAAGAAAGATCTGGTTCAAAAGATATTATTTCAACCTGTGATCGACCAGGAAACCATAAAAGGGCATGTGATGTATATTGATTCTTACGAAAATATCATTACCAATATTACCGCTTCGATATTTAAAGAAGCAAGGCAAAACCGAAAATTCAATATTATTTTTCGATCCTATGAGATAAATAAGATTAGCCGATCGTATACCGATGTGGCCCCTGGTGAAATCCTCGCCCTCTTCGATTCCAATGGTTACCTTGAAATAGCTATAAATCAGGGGAATGCAGCGGGTCTTTTAGGACTTGGCACTAAAGATATGATACGAATTGAATTTTCGTAATGGGCAACATTCCCCTCTCCTTTCACATTTTTATTACTACTCAGGCTGCAAAAAACAAATAAGCTAGTAATATTGAGGCTACGATTCCTGCAAAGTCAGCAATAAGGCCTGCAGTAAGAGCATAACGGGTGTTTTTAATTCCTACAGAACCAAAGTAGACAGCCAGGATATAAAATGTGGTATCTGTAGCTCCCTGCACTGTAGAAGCCACCCTCCCAACAAAGGAATCAGCACCATAGGTACTCATGGTATCCACCATCATTCCCCGGGCACCGCTACCGCTTAAAGGTTTCATTAGTGCAGTGGGTAAAGCCTCAACAAAAGCGGTATCGATGCCCAGGGAATTTAATGTTACCCGGATTCCTTCTACAAGGTAATCTAAGGTACCTGACGAACGAAATACACCTATTGCCACTAATATGGCCACTAAAAAAGGAATGATTTTTATAGCAATCTGAAAGCCTTCTTTGGCCCCTTCGATAAATGCCTCATAAATATTTACTTTTTTGCGTAAGGCAAGCAGAAAAAATGAAATAATTACTGAGAATAGGATAAGATTACTGGCTACATTAGAGATCAGGGTAATTTCATCTTTAGAAAGGCTTGAAAAGTATAGAATGATCCCTGCAACAAGCACTGTTAATCCGCCAAGGTAGGCCAGCACCACTTTATTTAGCAGATTGATTTTCTGATAAACTGACACCGCAATTAACCCGGCTATGGTAGAAAAGAATGTGGCCAACAATATAGGAAGAAAAATATCACTCGGGTTGGCTGCTCCCATCTGGGCTCTGTAAACCATTACACTAATTGGAATAACAGTAAGGCCGGAGGTATTTAAAACCAAAAACATGATCATAGCATTGGAAGCTGTGTCTTTTTCTTTGTTGGTCTTTTGCATCTCTTCCATCGCTTTTAACCCCATAGGGGTTGCGGCATTATCCAGCCCAAGCATATTGGCAGAAATATTCATCATCATGGGACCAAATGCCGGATGATCTTTAGATAAACCCGGGAATAATTTATTAAAAAAAGGGCCAACCAAATGGGAAAAGATTTTCACAACACCCCCCTTTTCACCAATTTTCATAAGTCCGAGCCAAAGGGTTAGCACCCCTGTTAACCCGAGCGAAATCTCAAAACCGGTTTTGGCTGAATCGAACGTACTGTTAACCATATTTGGAAAGATGTCCACATCTCCAACAAAGATCAACCGGACTAATCCGACAACAAAGGCAATGATAAAAAATCCTATCCAAATATAATTCAGGGCCATATGAGCATGGTTTGAAATCCGAAATTATATTTATTTGAGCGTTCCCTGACAAATTGAATATTTGTTTACTAAACGAAGATTGTTAATAAGCGATTTATTAATAACTCAAATTGTCCAAAAGTTCTCAGAAATAAGGTTATAGTAGATTCTGTATAAGCTTCGCACAAAAAAATCTCTATCTTTGAAAATATTCACTACCTTGTTTAATATTTATGGAAAATAAAAAACTCATTTTTATTTTAATCTTTTTGGGCTCTTTTGCCAGTGTCTGTGCGCAGGGACAATTGGTTAATAATGGTTACGAGAAGGGTTATGTGAAAAACGGATTCAAAAGTGGGTTATGGCAATATTATGATTCTACCGGCATACTTGAACTGGAGATTGACTATACTTCATCTACCTTAAAATACATTATACCTGATACATCTGAATATATAATATTTGAAAACGGAGAATGGGTTAAATCAAAACTTGACATTCCACCAAGATATATTGGGAGTTCGAAAGAGTTTTATAATATCTTGAAAGAAAATGTAGACTATCCTATGCAAGCCCGGTATCGGGATATTATTGGAGTGGTTTGGATCAGTTTTGAGGTGGATACAAGCGGTAAAGCAGGAAACTATCAAATCCACAATGAAATTGGTGGGGAGTGTGGGTATGAGTTTCTAAGGGTTCTTAAACTCATCCCTAATTACTGGA
>JAIOZL010000016.1 GCA_021740645.1 Bacteroidales bacterium | reverse complement strand
GTTTTATTATTTTTGACATAGCTAAATAAAAAGATTACCCCGAATTTAGCCTTTTTTGGCTGTTTTTGGGGTTCTTTTTATATATCTTATCAACGCTTTTTGTTGATATCAGTAGGTTTTGCTATTTTACGAATGAGCCAATTGCATTGTAAATGATTTTCTGAATCTCGGTTCGGGTGTTCCACTTTATCAATTTAGTATTTTCTGCACTAGGATGAATTCTGTTTGATAGAAAAATATAAGTTAATCCAAATTCAGGGTCAGTCCAAACATATGTACCTGTAAATCCGGAATGGCCAAAACTACTTTCTGAAGCACTTTTGCAAGTAGGCCCTTTTTCCCAATCTTCCATATTTGGTTTATCAAAACCCAATGCCCTGCGGTTATCATTTAAAGGAAACTGTTGCTTGGTAAATTGTTTAATAGTGGATGAATTAAGATATTGAATGCCCCCATAATATCCCTCCTGGAGAAGCATTTGCATAAGGATAGCCAGATCATTAGCATTTGAAAACAAACCCGCATGCCCTGAAACACCTCCAAGCATCGCAGCACCCGGATCATGTACATAACCATGGATTAACTGAAACCTGAAATATTGGTCATTTTCAGTAGGCACTATCACAGAGGGATTAAACTTATCTATAGGATTAAATCCCATAAATTGCAAACCCAATCGATTGTAAAACTTATCCTCCACAAAACTACTCAGAGGCTTATTAGTAATATTTTCGATGGATTGTTTTAAAAGATAAAAACCCAGATCGCTGTATTTATATTCTTTCTTTTTTCTTAATTCAGAATTTAATATGGTATCATAAAGGATGTAAGAATAATCAGTTCGAATAAATAAATTTTCTGCAACTTTTGTGGTAAACTCCGGGCTTAACTTGCTCCTAAATATCATTGGATCAGGCTTACTATCTTTGAGTGTATAAAGATAAAAAGGTATCCAGGCTTGTAACCTTGCCTGATGAGAAAGTAAATCTCTTGTAATAAGATCTTCTTTATTAGATCCTTTTAAATAAGGCAGGTAAAGCTTAAGCTTTTGATCAATATCAAATTTCCCTTCATCCACCAGGTTCATAATGCTTAAAGTGGAAGCAGCAATTTTTGTAATGCTTGCCAGGTCGTATAAATCGGTATTTTTAACAAACCTTCCTTTTTTATAGGTATGATATCCGAAAGACTTTTGATATATAACATTTCCATCTTTTGCAATGAGTATCTGGCACCCCGGCATTGCTTTGTCTGCAATGGCTTTAAGGGCAATAGAGTCTATTTGGTCAAACAACCTGGAATCTATACCAAGGTCTTCAGGTATCCCATATTTTAGTCTTTCCAAAGAGGTTGTTTCCAAATTCCTGAAAGTCCCGGCGGATACCGGTAGGATACCTCTGGAACCTATGGCACCCATTATTATCTGTGCGCAAACCTCCTGGCTAATCCTGCTATCCTGATAGCCTAATATTACGGCATCTATTTCGTCAAAACCTTCAATTAAGCCCAGACTGTATGGACTTGAAAACATAGCAAGGATCACCCGGGTTTTTTCTGATAACTTCTTGATCAATTCAAGGCTTTTATTAGATATTCCGAAGTTCCTGTTTGGAAAAATGGATGTATTATGAAGCCCGATAATTAAAAGATTTTGTTTTGAAAGCTCCTGAAGAAGTTGATTTTCCTGATTTTCTGTAAATCCGTCCAATATGTTAAAAAAATCAATTGCAGAATAATTATTCAGCATGCGCTGAAATGGTGATATTTCGGCTGATCCAATAGATAGTACAGCGATGGATAAGGTATCCAGCCGTTGTAGGGGTAAAATATTTTCATTATTTTTAACGACCGTGATCGCCTGTTTGTATAATTTGCGCTCTATAACCTGGTTTGCTACATTATGAATTTTAATATACACTGAATCACAATCCACAGGTCTTAACGAATTAAGTTTTTCCCTTTCTTTAGCCCTTAAAATCTTTTTACACCTTTGTGTGATTTCTTCTTCTTGTATTTCCCCCTGAACTACAGCCTCCTTAATTCTTTTAATCGCTACAGACACATCCTGTGGTAAAAGTAAAATATCTATACCAGCTTTAAAGGCTTTTATTTCAATCTCACCAGGCTTGAAGTATTTGGTTACCCCTTTCATATCCAGCGCATCAGAAATTACCAGGCCTTCAAAACCCAATTTATTTTTAAGCCATCCATTTACAATATTTTCAGATAATGTAGACGGTAAATCAGGGGTGCTATCCATTGCCGGAATAAACAAATGTGCTACCATCACTGCACCTAAACCTTGAGAAATTAATCTTTTAAATGGCAAAAGCTCTACAGAATCCAAACGCTGTATTGAATGATTAATAAGGGGCAGGGTTAAATGTGAATCCGAATCTGTATCTCCGTGTCCGGGAAAATGTTTTGCTGTGGCTATAATTCCGTTATCCTGTAAACCTTTCATGTAAGCAATCCCATGATTTGCTACCATTTCCGGATATTCGCCAAAAGATCTGCTGTTAATTACCGGATTCGATGGATTATTATTGACGTCAATGACTGGTGCAAAATTGATATGAACGCCGAGTAATTTCAGTTGACGGGCTATTTCTTTTCCCATTTGATACACCACTTCGTCATCTGAAGTAGCGCCAATGGTCATCTGAAAAGGAAAGGAAAAACTACTATCGAGCCGCATTCCCAGCCCCCACTCAGCATCCATTGCAATAAAAAGGGGAGTTTTCGCTAGTTTTTGGTAACGGTTAGTAAGTTTTGCCTGCGCAACAGGACCTCCCTGAAAAAAGCAAAACCCCCCGACATTGTAGTCCTCAACAAGTTTATCCATTTGCCGGTAATAGTTCCCATCTTTATTTGAATATGTACGAACCATCATCAATTGGGCAATCTTTTCTTCCAAATTTAGACTTTTTAAGACTGAATCAGCCCACAAATAACTTATGGAATCGTCCCGTAAAGAGTCATTCTCTATCATGCAAAAAAGCAATTTTGGCCATAAAGTGATAAGGAAAAGTATATAGGTAATGCACTTTAAATCTTTCTTTTTCATATTTCTGCAAATTCAGGGCTAAATTAGATTCTCATAAGTAAACGGTTACATTTTTAACGGATTTTTCCTAACAAAGGTTTGTTTAAATATTTCGGCCCAAATACCGGCTATTCAAATCATTTCAATTACTTTTGATGAGCATTTTGAGTAGATTTATACTACCCTTAAAGCGTGAACGTTTAAAAAACACATTTGTTTCACTATATAAAATTCTGCATTTTGAAAGTTAAAAATTTTATTGTTGCTTGCTTTGTTATTTTAATCATCCTCCCGTTATCCGCACAAGTCCAGCAAGAAGAAGAGAAACCAGAGCCCCTTACCAGGATTCTGTTTGTGTTAGACGCATCACAAAGTATGTATGGCAGGTGGCAAAGTGATATGAAGATAACCATTGCAAGAAAATTACTTACGAATCTTTTGGATAGCCTTCAAACCGTTGAGAATATTGATCTTGCACTTCGGGTTTATGGCCATCAATACCGGTTTCCGCCACAAGTTTGTAATGATACCAAGCTTATGGTTCCCTTCGGAAATGAAGACAACATTAAGCGGATTCAACATAAACTCAGAACCCTGACCCCAAAAGGAACAACACCTATTGCTTATGCACTAGAGCAAGCTGGCTCTGATTTTCCTGCATGTGAAAATTGCCGGAATATTATTGTACTTATAACTGATGGCCTTGAAGAATGTGATGGCGACCCTTGTGCGGTATCCCAGGCATTACAAAAAAAAGGAGTTGTACTTAAGCCATTTATTATTGGTATTGGTAAAAACTTCAGGGAAGCCTTTGATTGTGTTGGAACTTATTTCGATGCAAGCAGTGAAGAAGACTTTAGTAAAGCGCTGAATGTAGTCATATCCCAGGCCTTAAATTCTACCACTGCGCAGGTAAATTTACTGGATGAATATGACAAACCTACTGAAACGAATGTGAGCCTTACTTTTTATGATAATTTCTCAGGACTGATTAAATATAATTTTGTTCACACTATAAATAATAAAGGCTTCCCCGATACTCTTGTTATTGACCCCTTGCTAACATATAATATAGTAGTGCACACAATTCCGCCCAAAAGAGCAGATAAAATTGTATTATCTCCTGGTAAACACACTACAATTGGAATAAAGTGCCCACAAGGGACACTTGACCTCAAATTAGAAGGCCGTGACCGGACTGTAAAAGACCTTAAATGCATTGTACGTCAGGATGGCAAAATGCAAACTTTAAACATCCAGCAGTTTGGCCAGACTGAAAAATATATCACTGGAAAATACGACCTTGAAGTTTTAACATTACCAAGGATTTATATTGATGACGTAGAGATTTCACAGAGTCATATCACCACTATTGAAATACCTCTGCCAGGTATAGCTGTAATTGAGAAAAAAGCCGCGGGTTATGGCGGTATTTATCTTGAAAAAGATAATATGCTCGATTTTGTATATAACTTCAGGGAAAATTCATTAGACAGAGAAACAATTGTTTTACAACCGGGTAATTATCGGGTTATTTTCAGGTCGAAGTATTCCAATAGATCAATGTATTCCGTTGAAAAACGATTTACTGTTGAAACAGGCAAATCAGTTAATGTAAAACTTTATCGTTGATCAAACTTACAATAGAAACTTCCATATTACATAGAATATCGTAAAACCACTCAGAAAGACAATCCCAATCCAGGCATAGACCTTTAACCAAAGACTTGGCCTTGATTCTATCGGCATGTGCTTATCCGTGACCACCTTATAATTCATAAATGCTAATATAGGTGCTGTTATAAACGAAAGTGTAGTAGCTATATCTACCATTGTTCGCATACTATTGCTCAAATACTTTAACATAATAATTGCACCACCCGCAACAATCACTATCCACATCCAGCTTTTACCAGCATAAAAATTGCCTGGACTATTAGCGTAAAATATCGTTTTAATTAAAGGACTCATCACGCGAGGATATGCATCCAGACAGGTAATGGTAGTTGAAAACATAGTGGTGATGGCTGCAATAGCAATAATTGGATATGACCAACTTCCAATATTTGTAGTGTATAAATTGATTAGCTGTCCGGCAAAATTCACTCCATCGGGAGAGAGTTCCTCTCCTGAACCGGAAATTACAAGGGCTCCAAGTGTCAGGAAAAAAATAGCAAGGATGGCAGTACCAATGTACCCTACTTTAAAATCAAGGAGTGCATGTTTCAATTTTGGTTTAAAATTGAGGTTTTTGAATTTCTCATTGGTCCACAATGATTGCCAAACAGTTACATCGATAGGGGCCGGCATCCAGCCAATAAAAGCAATCAGAAAAAATATATCCATCTTATTTAACCACGAAAATGAAGGAGAAGCTGAAATTTGCTGAAAATCATACTTCCCAAGTGCAAAAATCACCGCGATTAAAGTTGAAATAGCAAGCACGATAATAACTAATTTCATCAATCTGTCGAGTATCGTAAACCTGCCAACCATCAGAACGAGCATGCTAATCAACAGAATCAGGGCACTTAATTCGATTGAATTAAGAGATAGTCCAAAAATATTCCCCAGAAGGCCGGCCGTTACAATAGTAACTGCAGCCTGAATAGTAAACATGGTAGTAATGGTTAAAATCAAAAACATCCATGTTGCCCACTTCCCCAGTTGGTTATACCCATCTATTAAACTTTTCCCGGTGGAGGCAGCATAGCGTGGGCCAAATTCAAAAAAGGGGTATTTGATTATATTGGCAATAATTAATATCCAAAGCAGATCAAATCCATAACTAGCGCCTGCCCGGGTTGATTGTACCAGATGCGAAACACCTACAGCTGCACCAGCATATAACAATCCGGGACCAACTATTTTAAAAAATTGCTTTATTTTCAACCTTAGGCTTTTAAATTTTTACAGCTTTACCTAATTAGTTTTCAAATGTAGGAAATAACTTAAAAATCATTCCTTAATAGTTGAAAATTTATAAAAAATAAATAGCCGGAATTCATCAGGAGAATTCCGGCTACTATGATTTTATACCTGAATTTGACTATTTGTCTTTTTTCTTCTCCGCTAATTTTTTAAGCACCTCTTCCTGAGTCGCTTTTGGTAGGGCCATATATTGAAAAAATTCCATTGAATAATTAGCCCTGCCACTGGTAATATTTCTCAGCGCAGTAGCATAACCAAACATTTCCATCAGTGGAACAAGGCCATTCAGTTTTTGTGCTCCTTTACGAAATCTTCTCATAGATTCTATTTTTCCCCTCCTTTTATTCAGATCACCCACTACATTTCCAATAAAGTCATCAGGTGTATTTATTTCGATTTTCATTACCGGTTCAAGCAATACCGGTGTTCCTTTCATAAATCCATTTTTAAAACAGATAGCAGAACAAGTTTGGAAAGCCATATCAGAAGAATCCACAGGATGGAAACCACCATCATGGAGTACTACCTTCACATCCACAACAGGAAATCCGGCAAGAGGTCCTTTGAGCATGGCCTTTTTAACCCCCTTATTTACAGATGAAATAAATTCGCCCGGGATTGCCCCTCCTTTAATCATGTCAACAAATTCATAATCATTTCCTTCATTCGGTTCAAGCCGCATTACGGTATGAGCAAACTGTCCTTTACCTCCGGTTTGTTTTGAGTGTTTGTAATTACTTTCAACCTCAGTGGTAATAGTTTCCCTGAAAGCCACAGAGGGTTCACCCACCACAACACTTACTCCAAACTCGTGTTTTAAGCGGTCGATAATAATCTCCAAATGTAGCTCACCCATACCCGAAACGATGGTCTCTTCAGTTTCATCATCAAATCTCACATTAAATGATGGGTCTTCATTCGAAAGCTTAGCAAGCGCCTCACCCAATTTACTCTGTTCCTTGCGTGATTCAGGTTGGATTGTTAACTCAATTACTGTTGGTGGAATGTGAATATTTTCAAGGAGAAGCTTGTTGTCCATATCGCAAAGGGTATCTCCGGTTTTTGTTAATTTCATCCCAATTAAGGCAACAATATCTCCGGGACCCGCTTCAGATAGTTCCTCACGGTCTTTTGCATGAATTTTTAGTATACGTCCCGCACGTTCAGCTTTACCTTTTGTTGAATTAAAAATTTGCATACCACTCTTGAGTGTTCCGGAAAATATACGAATGAAAGTTTGCTGACCCACAAAAGGATCATGAATTAACTTGAATGCCAGCGCCGAAAAAGGATCACTTACTGATGGAGTTCGTGTATGTGACTTTTCCGGATCATAAATATCAGTCCCAATTACCGCTCCAACATCTATAGGGGAAGGAAGAAAGTCGACAATTGCGTCCAATAAAAGCTGAACACCTTTGTTTTTATATGCAGCTCCTGTAAAAACAGGAGTGATAAATAATTTATGTGTGGCCCGACGTGCAACACGTTTAAGAGTTTCATACGGAATTTCCTGATCATCCAGATAAAGTTGCATTATTTCATCATCAAATTCTGCAATCCTTTCCACCAAAGCATTTCTTGCTTCAAGACTCCTTGCTCTGTATTCTTCAGGTATATCCATCTCCTTTCTTTCATAATCATCAAAGATGTATGCCTTTTGACGCAGCACATCGATTACACCCACAAAATCTTCTTCGGATCCAATCGGTAATTGAAAAGGCATTGCATTTGCATCAAGATATTCATTCATTTGTTTAACTACCTCGTAAAACTCTGCACCTGTCCGATCCATTTTATTAATAAATGCAATGCGTGGCACTCTGTATCTGTCAGCCTGATTCCATACGGTTTCACTCTGAGGTTCGACTCCCCCTACAGCGCAGAATAAAGCTACCATGCCATCTATAACTCTTAAAGAACGTTCAACTTCAACGGTGAAGTCAACGTGCCCGGGAGTATCAATAATATTTATATTTGAGTCTTTCCATTTCGTAGAAATAGCAGCGGAAGCAATTGTAATACCACGTTCTTGTTCTTGTTTCATAAAATCCATCGTGGCTTGTCCATCATGAACCTCACCCATTTTACGTGTTACGCCAGTAAAAAAAAGCATCCTTTCAGTTACTGTTGTTTTACCTGCATCAATATGGGCTGCGATCCCAATGTTTCTAAGTTTAGTAAGTATCATTTTCGTAATTATCTGATATTGTTGAATTTATATAATGTTTGGGCAAAAATGGGTGCAAAGATAGGCTATTTAGAATTAATCCGGTTAAGAAATTGTGAAGTTTTTCTAAAATGACGAATTGCCGAATAAATACTAACAGCTAAAGGTTAATTTCGTAAGCCGGATAATTATTAAATTGTAGTGAATAATATTACATTAAAATTATTACTAATATTGGCTTATTCAGACTTACAAATTAAAAAAATCAATAAGGGAACCCATATAACTTTCATCCCAACCTTCTGAAATATTTACAAAATCATCATCAGGAATATTTGTATGAGACAATTCAGCTGAGGTACCTTTTTTATGTGGATGAAGTTTAATGGTTACTATTGATTTTTCAGTAGAGGAACCAAAATACCATTCTTGTTCGATTCTTTTATTTTGCTCAAAGGCAAGGTTTTTACCCGTGATGCTTCCATCCCACATAGAAAATTCAGTATCGGGCTCAGCAACCATAATCGCAGCAGAGTCGGTCCATAGCTCAATGGTTAGCGGATTAGTTAATGCGGTGTAGACTTCTTCAGGGCTGGCCGGCAAAATATAATACTTATGTATGTTTTTCATGAAGGATGAATATGTGAATTTATATTGTGATCAAAGATAATTATTCTGTAAAATTCATCAATAAAAAAAGCCATCCTAATTTTAGGATGGCTTTTAGTGAGCTATTACTTACATTCGTAAGTAATCGTATGTTAAGGCTAAATTAATACCTTGCTGTTTGGAACATAACAGGAGTGCTCCAATCGCTGAAATTATACATCCCACATGAAGATCTAACATAGATCATATATGGTGTATCAGCTTTTAGCCCTTCTGCTGTAAATGTACAAGTATTACCTTGTTCTAATTGACGGAAATAATACTTTCTGGTAAATTGAGCTTGTCCTGGTTCGAATCCAATTTTTCCAATCTCAATATGCCATGAGGATCCTAAACCTGGGGCCAGCCATGAAAATGTGGCTGCATTTGCACTAGCTTCTATAAATAATACGTCCTCAGCTGCTACGCATGCTGGTTCAAAAGATGCTTGACCGTAGGTCACTCCTGCGATTGCTAAACTAATTAGCATCACAATAATTCTGTGTGATTTCATAATATCGATTTTTTTTGAGTTTAACTAGAAGTGACTTTACACTTCCTTAATTTGCTTGGGTATTTCTACGCCCCCTATTTTCAAACGTTACATAATTATACTAAATATTTTCTATTTTGTTTGTTTATAAATGCTGAAACCCTTACAGTTACTTGTTTTCAATAGTTTAGTTTTTTTCAAAAAAAAATTAGTATTTTCTATTTTTAGTCAAATTGGCTTTACTGAAATGGAGGAATATTGAATATAATGGATGGTATAGAGCTCTATACTTAACCGTTAATGTTAAAAAGTTTTTATTTACCAGTAGGATTCGGTCAAAAGGAAATATCTATTTTTATAAATAAAATTTTACAAATGGCCGGAAAAACAAGAAAAAGAAAAAAAATTCGCTATACAAAACTCACTATCAAATTATCAGCAAAACAAAAACAATCATTGATAAACTACTGTATTGCAAGGCAAACAACTCCAAATAAACTTATTAAGAAATCGATAAAAAGGTATATAAATGGATTTGATAAAAACGTTCCAGACGAATTCTATACCAGTGAAAAACAATTGGATCTATTTAATTAAATACAGAAACCTTCCTAATTGTACTTACATATTATTGCTTCCTTCATATGGTATCCTATTTAATATAGACCTACCTAGAGTAACTTCGTCAGTATATTCCAGGTCATCACCTATTGAAACTCCACGAGCAATTGCACTTATGCTAACATTCTGGCCTTGCAACCTTTTATAAATATAAAAGCAAGTTGTATCGCCTTCCATGGTGGTTGGAAGTGCTAAAATTACCTCCTGAACCTCATCCTCTAAGATTCTGTTAATCAGACTATCAATATTTAAATCATTAGGGCTAATTCCGTCCATGGGAGAAATAACGCCACCTAATATATGGTACAATCCATTAAATTGCCCAGTATTTTCAATAGCCATTACATCTCTTATATCCTCAACTACACATATAATAGAAGTTTTCCGGTTAGGATTTTTACAAAGTTCACATAATTGAGTATCTGAAATATTATTGCATTTTGAGCAAAACACAATATCATTTCGCATTTTTATAATGGCATTACCCAGGGATTCAGAAGTAACTATATCCCTTTTTAATAAATGTAAAGCCAAACGCAAAGCAGTCTTCTTTCCAATGCCGGGTAAACGGGCAAATTCATTGACAGTGGTTTCCAACAATTTTGACGAATATTCTGACATTATAAAGCTAAATTTACATTTTCAAAATAAAAACAAATCTAACCTAAATAGTTTTCACTTAAATAAAATATTTAGTTTTACCTTCGAAAGAAAACAGATATTAAATAGATGATTAAAGCAATTAAATTACTTATTATATTCTTGTTTATATGTATCATAGCCTTTGGGCAAGATCAAAAAGATACAATTAACAACACAGATGATAAAGGATTAAAACAAGGTTACTGGAAGAAAATTAGTGAAAGTGGCTTACTGAAATATGAAGGGCATTTCAAGGATGACCAGCCTATTGGGAAATTTATTTACTATTATCCCGATGGAAAAACTAAAGCTATTGCAAACTTTTCTGATAACGGAAAATATTCTCAAACCACAACATTACATTATACTGGGAATATTATGACGGAAGGATTTTATAAAGAAAAGGAAAAGGATAGCCTCTGGAAATATTATAATATGGATGGAACCATTTTGAAAAAAGAGTTTTACAGAGACAATAAAAAAAATGGAGTTTGGGAAACCTATTATGAAAATGGGCAGGTATCTGAATTAACTACATGGGAAAACGACCTTAAAAATGGCCCATGGAAGCAATTTTTTTCTGATGGTCAGGTAAAAACTCAGGGGAGCTATAATATGGATGAAAAAGAAGGAATCTTTGAAATCTTTTATCCTGACGGGAGACTAAGGATTTATGGCATTTATCATCAATCTGAAAGGATTGGCAAATGGCAATATATGAATGAAAAAAGTCAAATAGTTAAAATCGAATATTACGAGGAAGGCAAACTTGTGAAGGAGGAAAACTTTGAATAAGTAGTGCTGATGAATAAAGAAATATACCTTAAAGTTTTGCTACTGGACGAAGAAGAGGATTGGGAAGCTGCGCACAAGCTTATACAAAACTATAATACTAAAGAAGCCTGTTGGATACATGCCTATCTGCACCGAAAAGAGGGAGATTTGGGTAATGCCGGATATTGGTACAGGCGTGCTGGAAAAAATATTCCGTCGTTTAGTCTAAGCCATGAGTGGGCTGTATTATTAAAATATATTAAGGAGCTTTGATTCCAATTAGTTTTCGCCTAATATTGTTAAAGTACCATTAATTACCTGTTCAATATTTTCAGGACCATAATAAACTTCCAAGACCCAATAATACATTCCCTCAGCAACATAATTACCGTTCCGTTTTCCATCCCACCCCTTCTCAAAATCATCAGACTCCCAAACTTTTTCGCCCCACCTGTTAAATATAGTTATATGATGACGACTTACTCCACTCCATCCATCTTCAAAAGGACGAAAAATATCATTATATCCATCACCATTCGGAGTAATGGCAATGGGAATTTTAATTTTGAATAATTTAATTATTGCCGTATCATTACTTATGCAAGGTCCTTCAATAGCTTCTACAAAGTATACAGGATCTTCAGGATCAATTGACTCAGCATTTACCGTAAAATACCGATTTGCGCTTCCATCCTGCCAAACATAACTGTCAAAACCATCACCTGCATCCAATTGAATTGATTCACCTGGCAGAAGAACCTTATCTGGGCCGATATTTATCAACCGTCGTTCAAACTCCTCGATATAAATCTGATCCAACTTCCCGCCACATAGGTTACTAACTTCCAGTTCATAGGTTCCCCCTTGCGTGACCTCCAAAAAGTAGTTGCCAATTTCTCCGTTCCATTTATAATTATAAGGACCTTCTACACTTGAAAGAACCAGGGTATCACCCAAACACAAAGCCTGATCTCCACCAAGGTCAGCAACAGGCAGGGGTTGCCAGATTATACCTATTTCACCGTATCCCTCACAACCGTATTCATTTATAACGGATACATAATACAATCCACTTGTATCCACACTAAAATATTGCTGAATAGAATTGTCCTGCCATAAATAAGATACATTTGAGCTTCCAGCATCCAGGATTATTTCTTCCCCTTCACAAATTAATGTATCGTTTATAAAATTGACTTCCGCATTACTCACTTCTACAAACACCTCATCCTCCGATGCACAATTAAAGTTATTAGTAACCGTTACGGAATACGTCCCGGATATGGTCACAGAATAAAACGCAAGGGTGCTGTTATCCTGCCAAAGGTAACTCGCAAACTGGCCAGGCTCTAAGACAAAAGGGACCCCTTCACAAACAACAGTATCGGGGCCAAGGTCAAACTGAGGTGAGGGCTTTATTCCAATACTCACTGTATCGCTTCCGTTACAGCCATTAATATCAGTAACCATTACCCAATAAGTACCTGCATTAGTGACCGTATAGTTGGCTTGATCACTGCCATCCTGCCAAAGATAACTGGCAAAACCATTTCCGGGGGATAAATTAAATGTTTCTCCATTGCAAACAGCGGTATCAGGCCCCAGACTAATATTCACCGCAGGAGAGATTCCGACCTGTATACTATCTGTGCCCTGGCATCCATTTTCATCCGTTACGGTGACCCAATAAATACCTGTTGCTTCCACCAGATAGGTGGGCTGTGTTGATCCATCCTGCCACAAATAGTTTTCAAAACCAAATCCCGCATTTAAGGTCAAAGAGCTAAACTCGCACATTAATGTATCGTTGCCCAGGTCAAGAGGTACCGGTGGATAGAACTCCACCCACAAACTATCAGTAGTTGTACATCCTGCCACTCCAGTTACCGTTACCCAATACCAACCGGGGTCCTCAATAATCATTAATGAATCTGTGCTGCCGTTTTGCCAAAGATACCCACTATACCCCGGGCCTGCAGATATTTGAGCTGTATCTCCCTCACATATTATTAAATTGTCACCTAAATCTATTTCTGGTGCCGGAAGGGTAATTAATTTGACTGAATCAAGCAGGGTATTTCCGCAATTATCAGTTATCAAGACATAATAAAAGGATGTTGAATCAGCAATGATAGTAACGGAGGCAAGTGTGTCCTCCAATCCCTGCCAGTAATAAGTGTATGGTACCGCACCATTTATAACCTCCACATACAATTCAATTTCCTGGCCCTGACAAACCAATGTTGAATCAATCATTTCAGATTCCATTTCAATATATTCCTCAACTATCACTTCAATGCTATCCGTGGCAGAACATCCATACTCATTAAATACCTGAACCCAGTAAATCCCAGTTGTATCAATTAATAAAGATGAATCTGTAGATCCATCACTCCATAAGTAGGAGATATAAGGTCCGGGGTATAACAATAAAGAATCGTCCTGGCAAAGGGTAAGTGTCGTATCCAGACCAAGGTCGACATTAGGTGAAGTGGTGATTACAATATTGTCCATTAGCAGATAGCCCCAATATGCAGGCGGATAGTTTAAATAAGCTACTTCTAGCACGACATCAGTAATTTCAAATGTAGGGTGCAATTCAAAATCATAAGTTAACCAATCCTCATTTGTAATAGCCGGCGATTGCCACAATAAATTTTCTTTCATGCAAGCCTCATCACCCCCATATATTTTAAGGGTAATCGGTTCCATTGTAATAAAGTTCACGGTTTCTATAAATGCAAGGTCGATATTAAAGGTATAACAGGAATCAGGGGAAAATGGGGTATTAAGGACAGCATGCACATCTTCCCAGGTATAATCTTCTCGTGCCGTCATTCCTAAATAGGTCGACTGGTCTGAAGCTGGAAGGTAAACACCAAAGTTTCCCGGTTGGACATCCGGTGTACTCCATCCTGCAGTACAAATTTCCCAGCCATCAGGTGGGATATGTGGTTGTGGAAATCCTTCAAATGATGGATTTGGGAAGTACTGGCCAATCAACCCAACAGAGGAGAAGACAAAAATGAAGAATAAAAGTGTTTTGACTGCTAGCTTAATCATTATCTTTCAGACAGTTTATTTTTCAAGGAGGTTGTATACTATCTCCCCCCTAAATTATCTGCTGGCAAGCGTTTCATAGGGTATAAAACCTTTAGGTGCCTTATCACGCAGTGCCTGCTGAGGTTTATGAAACTCCGAACTATCAAAAATACTTTTGAGTAATTTTTCCCGGGTTTTTGGCTCAGCAAGATGAGCAATTCCCACCGCATGTTCAGATATATTTAAACCTCTTGGATCAAAAGCGCCGTTCTCTGTAACAATAATAACAGGGTCAGCTGAAATTGCCGTTGTAGTAATGCCTTCAGGGCACATATTTAATATTTTACTTATACCACTTACAGTGGTTGATTTCATGGCAATTATGGCATATCCTCCTTCAGAGAGATAAGATCCTCGTAAAAAATCAGCCTGTCCTCCAATCCCACTATAGATTTCGCGTCCTTTGAGTGAATCAGCCCAAATATTACCATGCAGGTCGACCCCAATGGCACTATTGATGGCCACCATTTTATGTTGTTTAGCTATATTGAGTATACTATTGGTAATATTACATGGCCTGCTTTGAACCGAACTATTATAATCCAACCACTCGTAGCCTTCTTTATTTGCAGCAAGATAAATTGAAGAAATGGAAAAATTGACATCCAGGTAACGATTTGTCACTACCCCGGCTTCAATTAATTTCCTCATGGCATCAGCAAACAACTCCGTATAAATTCCTAAATCTTTTAGGCCCTTATCAATAATTGCATCAGTTACAGCTTCAGGCACTTCACCAATACCATATTGAAGTGTTGATCCATTACTGATAAAGTAATTGGTAACCAATCGGCCTATTTTCCTTGCCACCTCGTCAGGTTGATGAACAGGACTAATCGGGATAGAATAATCTGTATCCAACATAAAATCAATTTCCGATTCATGGATAGTTGTGCCTAACACAAAAGGCATTTGAGCATTTCTTTCAACAATAACCAAACCCCCATTTTGGCGAATCGCATGAACGGCCGATTGAACACCTTCCACAGTGGTGCCGTAACTATAATTTCCTCCGTTATCAGGCCCACTGACAGAAAAAAGAACAACATTTGGCTTTATATAGTTCTTAACCTGTTTTGGAATATCAGAAAGGTGCATTAACTGATAAGTAGCTAATCCTTTATTTAAAGGTTCACGGGAATATGGTCCGGAAAAGATTATCCGGTGTTTTATTTTCTGACAGGCAACTTCTGTAAAAAGTTCTTCAAGGTCGCCTAATAATAAAACACTTAATAATTCTATATTATATATGTATGGATCACGGGCTAATTGACGCAATAAAACCTGGGGTGCTGCGGCATTTCCAGCAGTGTATATAACACTCCCTGATTTAATGTATGTACTATTGATTATATCTTCAACCTTTTTTACAATTTTCATTCGTGTTACTAATTAAGGTAATTGGTAAATAAAAAATCCTGCACTTCATACAAAGAATTTAAAACAAATGCACCTGATCGGTTTAATCGATCATGAGACTGATGACCAGCTGAAACTAAAATACAATTTATTCCAAGGCTATCAGCAACTTCTTTGTCATGCAAAGTATCACCAATAAACCATGAAGTCTTAGGATCAATATTTTGAATTTTGATGAATTCTCTCGCCATTTCAGTTTTTCCACCAGCATAGTGGTTGTTTATTCCTGAGATATCTTCAAAGTAATCCAAAATTCCTTTTTGTGAAATAGTATCTTTAAGAAAATTATGTTCCATTGCTGAGACAACATATTGCTTTATCCCAGCATTTTTAAGCTTTTCTAAAATCTTGGGAACATCCGGAAAAATATCAACATCCCCTACCCTTTTAAAATACAACTCCATAAACTCAAGGCCAACCTTTGAAAAAGATTCGGAAGTAAAATCAAACCCGGCTTTGGTGTAATAATCCCTTACAGGAAAAGTAAATATTTCTTTATAGTCATTTATCGACAAAGGTTTTAAATTTCTTTTTATCAGCAGGTCATTTATACTTTGGGCACACATGGCAAGGTCATTTAAAAGGGTACCATTCCAATCCCACAAAAGCGTTTTAATGCTGTGATTCTCCATTAAATTATTAAATAACAATTAAATACTTCAACTATAAACAAGCAGTAAAAATAAAAGAATTATTCAATTTGTTATTGAATTTTTGAGTATTTTGCACACGTAAATTTATAATTTATGATACTAATAGCTGACAGCGGAGCTTCAAAATCTGACTGGATTCTAATCGACCAAAACAGAGAGTTTTTAAACTTCCAGTTAGTGGGCCTTAATCCATATTATCTAAGCACAAAAGAAACCGAAGATATCCTAAGTAAGGAATTAATACCCTTTATCGAAGCGAAAAGAGTTGAACATCTTTTTTTCTATGGTGCAGGTTGTTCCTCTGTATATAAATGTATGATGCTTGAGGAAGCGTTCCAAAAGTTTTTTACTCATGCTGAAATTCAAATTGAATCGGACCTTTTAGCCAGTGCACGCGCATTATTTGGCCTTAACGAAGGGATCGCTTGCATTTTAGGCACAGGTTCAAATTCATGCTATTTCGATGGAAGTAAAATTGCCGAAAACATAATATCATTAGGTTACTTTTTTGGGGATGAAGGGAGTGGTGCGCACATGGGAAGGTTATTTATAAAGGATTTTTTACTTAACAACCTCCCGGAATCACTATCTGAAAGTTTCAAAAATAAATACCATTATTCACGGGATAATATTTTAGATGCGGTATACAACCTACCTTTTCCAAATCGCTTTTTGGCTTCGTTCTGCAAGTTTTTTGCTGATAATTTATCGGAAAAATACATCCATGAGTTGATCGAAAATTCGTTTAGGGAATTTTTTATTAATCAAGTTGAAAAATATGAAAAGTTCAGGAAAGTTCCCATTTCGTTTTCTGGATCAGTCGCTTATTATTTTGAGCCTGTATTAAAAGCAGTTGCAAAAGAGTTTGATGTAAAAATCGAAAAAATATTAAAAACACCTATCAATGCACTCGCTGAGTTTCACAGCAAATAGGTATCTAAAGATTCAAAAAAAGAATAAAAAAGGCAGAAGCTTATCAGTTTCTGCCTTTTTAATTAACTGGCTGTTTACTTTAAAAAGCAAATAGTATTATTGAAGAGGTTTTATTATTTCAATAAGTTCGGGTAAGTCCATTCCCAAATGCTGCAGATGCTCAACTTTTGGAACACCATTGCTTGTCCATCCTCTTCTCAGGTAAACAGCATCAAGTAACTTTTCATACTGTTCCTCTTTATATTTACGCAATATCGCAACTTTTTCTTCAGTTGTTTTACCCTCGATATTCACCTTTAATATATCCTTTAGCTGTCCATCATAGCGATCCTGCCTTGAAACATATTCTTCTACTGTAACAGGCCCAGCTGCCCGGTAGGGTTGTGCATCATGTTGGCGTAAGCCATAACCCCTTCGAATATTAAATATTCGTTGAAAATTATAAACTCTTTCTGACATCCGGATCATTTCATGTTTATCAAAATCTTTTCCGGTAACAGCTTTATATATCGTCACATAATTATCTACATGCTCGGGAACTTTAGCAGGTTCATCGGTTTCAGCATTATTTTCCGGCTCCACATCATTCCAGGGTAATTTACACAAGCCAACCAGTCCGAACCAGGTTCGGAACATCGGAAAATAGTGCAGTGCTTCAGCTTTATCTTCAAAGGTCGGGATTTGATTATTTACCATATCCATAAAAATCAGCCAGGCTTCGTCATGCTGAGGGCCTTTGTTGGTCATTGCATAACCTCCTTGCTGGGCTAATGACTCTTTAGAAACATATTGAGAATATTCCAGCCCTTTATTTTCCATGCCAATGTCATTAATAAATTGTGGGTCTCCCCATCCATTAGCAATAAACAGGTCTTTCATCTTCCGAACACCTTGTCCTGCTATCTTCCCAAACCCTTCACCTTTTGCAAGCAAATGAAGCAAATCCATAGCATGATCCGCATTTCCGAAATTTAGTTTCAATCCTCCGGTGCGTTCTTCATTCAGGATACCATTTTCATAACATTCCATCACAAACCCCATGATGGTTCCCCAGGTTATGGTACAGATCCCATATGTATCGCAGTAGAAGTTGGATTCAATTGTAAAATCGGGGTTAAATATCCCCATAATAGATCCAAGGGATGAAGCTGTTTCATATTCCGGGCCTTCAACTAAAACGGTATCACCTGCATACGGGCCGGTGCGCAGCAGATAGTTATCTACTCCCTTAGCACATGACATATTGCAACCAATCCAGCATCCGTCGGGCATGCCCTGTGTAAAACGTTCTTTATAAACTTCAGAGTGGATTTTTTCGGCATCCTTATGGCTTCCAAACTTAAAATTATGAACAGGTAGCAAATCATAGTCATTCATTACATTTGTAAGGTGGGCTGTTCCTTTACTTCTCATTTCAGCTTGTGAATCGTCCAGTTCTCTCATCTCCCGGTTGAAACGTTTTCCTCGTTCCATGATTGGCGCCAAATCAACCACATTGTTCAAGTTACCTTTAACCCCTGGAATTTTAGCAATTATTGCTTTTATTTTTTTATCTCTGAATACAGTTCCTATCCCTCCACGACCGGCTTGTTTTAACCTCACCATTTTTCTTTTAGGATCGAAAAAACTAAAGTTTAACATTCCTATTAGGGAATGATCTGCTGCTGTTCCTGCTGAGACAACAGATACATTTTTACGATCTTTTTCATCATCACTGTACATTTCGTGCAATGTTTCAGCTAAAACATGACTGTCGATGGGTTCTTGGGGTGCCTCAAATATTTCAATCTGATGATTTACCCCATCGATAAAGATCATTACGTCCTTTTTAGCTTTCCCCTGGATCTCCAGTGCGTCAAATCCTGAAAACTTCAAAAAGGGGCCAAAGTGGCCACCCACATTACTGTCAATGGGAATATCTGTCTGAGGAGAAATGGAAACACAAATTGACTTTCCAGTTCCAGAATACTGCGTAATTCCACCAATTGGCCCGGATGAAATATTAATTTCATTTTCAGGGTCATTCCACTTCGTATCAGGTTTTGTTGCATTCCATAAAAGACGTAGTCCGTAACCTTTACCACCAATGAATTTTTCTTTCATCAAAGTAGGAACTGCCTTTTCCTCTATTTCATTTTTATCTAAATTAATATACAAAGTTTTATCTGTATATCCCTTATCCAGAGGCGTCCATGTATACTTCCAAACTTTAAGTGATTTATGTGCTTCTTTCATTGTTAAAACATCTGCCATGATATATATTTTTAAATATTTCTGAACCGTTAATTAATTCACAAAAGTATATTTTCTAAGTAAAACATCAATAAAAATCGAAAAATTTACAATATGCACAGTGACACATATCGATTGATCTCTAGCGTCTTAGTTTGTAATTGCTTATTATAAAGAGAATTCAAGAAACACTTGTTGTATCATTACCTATCTTAGCTGAGAAATTTAGAACCATTTTAAACTTCAACGATGATAGAGCCACTAGCCCATTTTATCAATAAAACCGGATATGATCACAAAGCAATTAAGAGAATGTCCAATGGTTCTAAATATATAGCCGTGATGCTTAAGAACGGACAAATTGGTGTATGCTCTAAACCCTCAGATTCACCTATTGAAAATGACAATCTTTTTGAAAAGATTGATTTAAAAAAGTTCTCTCATAGGATATTTTACAATGCATATTTGAATGCTACTTTAAACTATTTGAACGTTTACGAAGATGAAAAAGATATATTTGATCATGTTGATTTCAGAAAAAAGAAAAATATTGTGATGATTGGAAACTTCAGGTCTTTAGTGAATAAGTTCAGCAAATCAGGTATTGAAGTTTCAATTTTTGATAAAGTTGACAAGGAGCCACCTATACTTCCTTTGAGTTTTATGGATGAATATTTGACCAGGGCCAATACGCTTATTATTACCAGCACTGCTATTGCGAATGGCTCATTCTGTGATATAATTAATAAAACTTCATCAAGTTGCGAAATATTTTTGTTAGGGCCTTCATCTATCATTCATCCTTTAATTTTACAATACAGGAATATAAAAAAAGTATATGGTTCATTGTTTAAACTATTTGATCATCATATTCTGGATTTGATTGAAAATGGGCATGGGGCGAAAACTTTTTTACAATATGGCAATAAAGTAAATATATAAAGACCGGGTAATTTATACCTTTGCCTGTCGATAATGAAACAAGTGGGATGACATTTAAGGACATTAAAAAAATATTACATAAAAAAACAGTAGGCATAGCCGGAGCTGGTGGACTTGGTTCAAATTGTGCAGTAGCCCTTGCCCGGGTGGGAATAGGTAAACTTATTATTGCAGACTATGATAAAATTTCGTTAGAAAATTTGAACAGACAGTATTATTTCAACGACCAGGTGGGCCAAAATAAAGCCTATACACTTGCCGATAATATGTATTTTATAAATACGGATGTGGAAGTAATAGCGCACAATATAAAACTTGGGCCCCAGGAGATCAAAACAATTTATAAGGATTGTGATGTAATAGTGGAGGCCTTTGATGATGCTGAAATGAAGCAAATGATTGTTGAAACTGTTCAATCAGAATGGCCGGAGAAACCTCTGGTAGTGGGTTCAGGAATAGCAGGCTGGGGTAGCTCAAACAGCTTAAGTGTTCAACAAATTGATAATCTTTATATTTGTGGAGATGGAATATCCGAAACCTCAGATCATCTTCCTCCACTTGCGCCCAGAGTAGGAATTGTAGCAAATATGCAGGCGAACACTGTTCTTGAAATATTGCTAAAGAATAACATATAAAATGCAAATAACCATAAATAACAGGCCAGAGACGATTGACATGGATACGATCACATTCTCCGAATTGATTAAGTACAAAAATTACTCATTTAAAATGCTTGTCACCAAATTAAACGGCAAGCTGGTAAAAAAAGAGGATCGAGATCATATTCTGATAAATGAGGGGGATAACGTATCTGTTATTCATCTGATCAGTGGAGGTTGAGTCCCACAAGGCACCCATTTAATTCGTGCAATTTCTTTTCATTTTTTCCTGTTGAAACCTACTGGTAACTTGATTGTAACTAAAGCAATTTTAGCTACGTATAAACAGCACAAATCAAGTAAACTATGGTAGGTAAAAACATTAAAGCTAAGGTAATTCCCTCTACCAAATCTTTGATTAAACCCAGAAGAGTACAATATGCTGTTTCTTTGCCGCTTATTGTCATTCTACTATTTTTTTCTTCGTTTACTTCATTTGCCCAGGAATCTGATTCATTGGCATTTGGAGAAAGTAAAGCAACGACCCTTAAATTTCTTAAATCAATGGCTACCATTGAACAAGAAAAGTGTGACAAAGCTCTGTTTTTTGAAAAATTCAACATTGACCTGACAGAAAATAAAGAGGCCAGTGTGATTGAAAAAATCAGAATTAAAAAGGAGCCCAGTCAATCAGCAGAGGATTGCACCACTGAAATTCCAGCCGGTTCAATTGTAAAGCTTTATAATTATTACGAAAAGGATAAATTCTGGGCCGTAAAATTTAATAACAAATGGGGATTTATCCCTGATGGGGCTGTGAAACTGTTTGAATAAATATTTAAACGATTTCAGCCACAGTAAACGTACTTCCACCAACAAATATAAGATCCTCCCTTGAGGAATTATTTATTGCGTGATGATATGCAAGCATAACCGATGGAAAAGTTTGTCCGTGTAGGTTATGCTTTTTTGATTCCTCTTTTAATATTGCAGCATCCAGCCCTCTGGGTATATTCGCCTTGCAAAAATAATACGTCGCATAGGAAGGTAATAAAGCCAATACTTTATCCAAACTTTTATCATTGACAATACCCAGTATCCAGTGCAGCTTACTGAACTTTAAAGTATTTATCTGTTCAACCACAAATTTGATCCCAGCCTCATTATGAGCGGTATCACAAATAATTAGCGGATTATTTCCCAATATTTGCCACCTACCCATTATCCCGGTATTTTTAACAACATTTCTAATACCTTTTATAATGTGTTTATTCTCCACATTATAACCTCCTGTTTTGAGCTGTTTAATAACTCCTATGGCTGTAACTATATTTTTTCTTTGATATTGACCTGTTAAGGGGCAGTAAACATCTTTAAGTACAAGATCAGAATTTTCATAAACATCAAATTCGATAAGAGGGACAGAATTTTCAACTTTTTTAATATTTTCAATAGTAAAAAGTTCATCGGCTCTAATCAGTTCGCAGGATAATTCTTTGGCTTTTTTGTAAAAAACATTAATCGATTCCTCCTGGGTTTCTCCAATAATTACTGGAACACCGGCTTTAATTATTCCCGCTTTTTCAATCGCAATCTTTTCCAATGTATTTCCAAGAAATTGCATATGATCGTACCCAATGTTGGTGATCACAGAAACTTCAGGAATCACAATATTTGTGGAATCAAGGCGTCCCCCCATACCCGTTTCTAGCACAGCAATATCCACTTCCTCTTCATTAAAATATTGGCAGGCCATTGCAAAGGTGTACTCAAAAAATGAGGGTGCAAGCTCTGATAGTATCGCTTTTGAGTTCTCTACAAAATCAACGACATCTCTTTTTCCTATTTTTTTCCCGTTTACTTTAATCCTTTCCCTGAAATCTTTCAAATGAGGTGATGTGAAAAGGCCTGTTTTATATCCTGCCTCCTGCAAAATGGAAGCTAACAGGTGAGATACAGAACCTTTGCCATTGGTACCGGCAATATGAATAGATTTGAAATTTTGCTCAGGATGGCTGAGCAATTGCGCAATTCGTAGGGTGTTCGTCAGGTCAGTTTTGTAAGCAGCAGTTCCCAGCCGTTGAAACATTGGCAGGCTGCTGTATAAAAAATCAAGTGTTTGGCTATAACTCATTGGTTTTTTACAACAAAATGATAGGTAATTGTCCCTCTCTGAACTTCTGCAGCATCAGGCTTCGCTTGAAAAATGGAACCTAAAGCAGCCTGTTCGGCCATTTTCCGAAGGTTTGTACTCGTCGTGGTAGAACCTTTATCAATGGCTACCGCTTTAACCACTTTTCCTGCTCTGTTTACATAAATTTGAACAACTACTGTTGCATTTTCTGAAAAGTTCGCTTTTGGTTTGGCCAGTTTACGATGCTCCCTCCCTCCAAGGCTATATGAAGGGCCATCGCCAAATCCCCCGGAACCGAGGTATTTCTTTGAATCGATGGAGCCGGTTGGTTTACCCTGATCACCTTCATTGCCTATAATTCCTTCACTTCCCTGTTCTTTTGTATCCTTGCTTTTTCCTTTATACAATGCTGCGGGATTTACTACAGGTTCAATAATTTCTGGCTCTTTAATTACTTCCTCAACTACTTTAATTTCTTTTTCAGTAGGTTTTACCTCAGATGTTTCAATTGCCGGTGCTTCTTCGATGTTTTGTGTGGCAATTTCTTCGTTAACTTCCTTATGCTTAACTGGTGGCGGGGGCGTTTGTGTTTTCTCTACAGCAACTGGTTTTAATGGTTGAATTTGGCCGAATCCTTCATTGCCGTTACCAAGGCTTATTTCCACACCTTCTTCACCGGGTAAGGGTAGCGAGGTTGAAAAGCCTAGCAGGATTAGAAGAGCGAGTATTCCCGCATGAAACAATAAAGTTCCAGCGATACTTTTAATTTTATGTTTGCTTTTCGCTGCCAAATTATCTGGTTCTTTTAGGACTCGTTGCCATTATCACCTTATGGGTTGTACCATATTTATTGTTCACTTCGTTTACAATATCAATCACATTAACTACATATTGCACCGGAACATTTTTATCCGATTCAAGCCGGATAGATGCGCTTTCACGCCCTTCAAGTTTTTCTAGCAATCCTTTTTTCAAAGCAGACTCATCTACCTGAACTCCCTGTAAAAAGTACTCAAACTCACCATTAATTGAAATGATGATCTTCGGTGGTTTTTCAATTGTACGGCTATTGCTTTGAGGTAATAACAGTTTAATTGCATTTGGTGCTACCAATGTGGAGGTAAGCATAAAAAATATCAGCAGTAAAAAAACAAGATCAGACATGGAGGCCATGTTAAAATCTGCTTTTCGTTTATTTCGCGTATTTATAGGCATTTTTTTAGTTTATTATTTCTTTGCAGGTTCGTGCAATACATCCATGAACTCAGTGGCCCTGGCTTCCAGAATAAAAACCAACTTTTCAATTTTTGCTACCAGGATGTTGTAACAAACATATGCTATAATTCCAACAACCAAACCAGCTACTGTTGTTACCATTGCCTGGTAAATACCCGTGGATAAAAGCGCTATATCGATGTTATTTCCGGCCATTGACATATCGTAAAACGCCCTGATCATTCCCATTACTGTTCCCAGAAATCCTAACATAGGCCCGGCCCCTGATATTGTAGCCAGTCCGGCAATATTTTTTTCAAGTTTAGAAACTTCAAGTTTACCTACATTTTCAATTGCTGCATTAATATCATTGAGCGGTTTTCCAATCCTGGCAAGGCCTTTCTCAATCATTCTGGCAATTGGGGTTTCATTGTTGCGACATAAAGTAACAGCTGAATCAATACGGCCATCATGGATAAAATCCCTTATATTATTCATGAAATTTTTCTCTTCTTTTGAACCTCTTGTAATGGCCAGATACCTTTCAATGAAAATATAAACAGCAATTATTGATAATACCGCAAGTATTGCCAATATCCATCCCCCTTTAAATGCCAGGTCCAAAAGCGAAATTGAAATTTCATTCTGGCCTTCACTCAATCCATCAGCAAACTGGCTTGCAGTGTCTGCTACCATTTTACCTGTTTGTGTAATCTGTAATAAAAAAGCTGTAAGCATGTATTCCTATTTTTTAAGTAAAAGTAAGTATATAACTTTCGGAGGTAGATTTAGGCCATTGTAATTTTTAACAGATTTTTGTTAATATTAAATTAATAATGTTGTTGGATTCAAGATCGATAATAATTCCTAAAAAATAATTCAAAAAATTGATATTAATCATGTGCAATACAGGAATATATCATTATATAATAAAAAGTAAATATATGCTTGTTTGTTTATATCAAAATTAATATACATTTGCAGCCAATTATCAATTAACAATCCTTAAACGACGAAGTATTATGTTTATTTTAATGGTAGTAGTATTTGTTCTGGGCTACACAATGATCGCCCTGGAGCATCCAATCAAAGTTGATAAAGCAGCTTCTGCTTTAATTCTGGGAGTTTTAATGTGGGTTGTATTTATAGAAGGCAGTTCTTCTATTCTCTCACTGGGACACAGTCACGCATGGAAACATTTTCTTGAGAGCACGGCTCTGCAGGACTTTGTAACAAGGCAACCAGACGCCACTTTATTGGATAAAATGAAGTATTTCATTATTGATCATGAAATTATCCATCACCTGGGCGAAATATCAGAGATACTGTTTTTCCTTTTGGGTGCAATGACAATTGTAGAGACTGTTGACCAGCACCAGGGGTTTAAGCTGATAACTGATCGAATTACCACAACTAGAAAGATAAAGCTTTTATGGATTTTAAGCTTTCTCACTTTCTTCATGTCAGCACTTCTTGATAACCTGACAACTACCATTGTAATGGTTGCCCTTTTAAGAAAGCTTGTAGGGGATAAGCATACTCGCTGGTTCTTTGCTAGCATGATTGTGATAGCTGCAAATGCAGGAGGAGCCTGGTCGCCGATTGGAGATGTTACAACGATTATGTTATGGATTGGGTCGCAAGTTACCACGGCAAATATTATTGTAATGGTATTTATCCCCAGCCTGATTAATATGATAGTACCGCTGCTTATTGTATCCATTTACATGAAAGGAAATATTGAAAGGCCGAATGTTGAGGATAGTGAAGAATCAGATTTCACCTCTGCATTCGAAAGAAAGCTGTTATTAATCATGGGTGTTGGGGCTTTACTTTTTGTGCCCGTGTTTAAAACCATAACCCATTTACCCCCTTATATGGGAATGTTATTCGGACTGGGAGTAATCTGGGTTACTACTGAAGTTTTACATTTAAATAAAGATGCTGTTATCAGAAAACGCCTAACTGTAATTGGTGTTTTGAAAAAGGTAGATGTTCCTACAGTATTTTTCTTCCTTGGAATATTATCCGCAGTCGCAGCTTTACAATCAGCCGGACATCTCGGATTACTTGCTGAATATCTCGATGAGAAAATGCATAATATATTTGCAATAAATACAGTAATTGGTATTTTATCAGCCATAGTAGATAACGTTCCACTTACAGCAGGGGCCATGGGAATGTATCCTATATTGACAGATGTGATGGTACAAGCTTCTGCAGAGCCAGGTTATGCGATCCATTTTGTTCAGGATGGTGCATTCTGGGAGCTTTTAGCTTATGCAGCAGGAACGGGAGGAAGTATACTTATTATCGGATCAGCCGCTGGGGTTGCAGCAATGGGACTTGAAAAGATCGATTTTATCTGGTATATGAAACGAATTAGCCTTCTGGCTTTAGCCGGCTATCTTGCTGGAATTGGAGCCTACTATTTACAGGATATTTTGATCTTTCATATGTAAGAATAATTATTGACGATATTTGTAAAGGGGAAGCAATATGTTTCCCCTTTTTTTATTAACTGACAACTATTCCTGAGCTGCTATCTCTTCTTGCCCCGGTTACTGAAGATAAGCAATTTACTTCATTGCGAATTTTTAAAACTCCCAAAAAGGCAAATACAAGAGCTTCTTTAAACTCTATAAGGATTTGATCCGGAATATGGATTTTACATAAAGATATCTCCTTAATCCGTTTAACAAGAAACCTGTTATATGCCCCTCCACCTGTAATAATAACTGAACTCTCGGGCTTACTGTTTAGGATGTTTGAAATTTGAATCGCTATATGGTCCGTAAAAGTCGATAGGATATCAATCGTTTCAATATTATATTTATCAAAAAGAGGAAATACCATTTTCTCGACCCATTCCCTCCCCAGGGATTTTGGATGGCTCAATTTATAATATTCCAATTCATTGAGATTTTGTAGCAATCCTTTATTAACTTTTCCTGCTTCAGCAAAATGTCCGCCATCATCAAATGGCTTGTTTAAGGTTAAAGACAATTGATTCAGTACAATATTCACAGGGCAAATATCAAAGGCAACCCGAACATCATTATCTTCATAGGATACATTTGAAAATCCCCCCAGATTAAGACAAAAGTCATACTGACCAAAAAGTAGCCTGTCACCAATTGGAACCAATGGAGCCCCCTGCCCACCAAGAGCGATGTCAAGTGTACGAAAATCATATACAACCGGAATATCAGTTTGTGAAAAAATGGCGTTCCCATCCCCTAATTGAAATGTAAGTCGTTTTTCCGGCTGATGAAATATTGTATGGCCATGAGAAGCAATCAGGTCGGGGATAATTTTATTTTCAGAGCAAAAAACAGCAACTTGCTTTCCAATATATGATCCAAACTCCTTATGGGCCAAAACCAGCTCGTGACTACTACCCTTGATTAAAGACTTAAATTTATTTTTCCAGTACTCCGAATATTCAATTGTTTTCGTCTTTTCAATATGAAAAGCCCATGTTTTATCATAAATTAAAAGACAATAGGCAATATCCAAACCATCAAGTGAGGTCCCCGACATTACACCTATTACTTTATAAATCTCCATTATAAAAAAGGTATTATTTGTTCTAATTTATTCCCACGTGATCCTTTTATCAATATTGTTTTCTTTAGAATAGGATTTATCTCCAGCTCCTTTATAAATTCTTCCGTTGAAGTAAAATAATTATAACTATTTGAAAAAGCGGATTTGTAGCTTGTTCCAATAAAATATGCATTTACAAAGGAAAATTCATTTACAAGCTCAATAATTTTTTGATGTTCTTCTTTAGTATAGTCTCCTAATTCAAGCATCTCACCAAGAATAACTACCTTATCCGTGTAACCTGACTCGGCAAAACTTCGGATTGAAGCTGCCATACTTGATGGGTTCGCATTATAGGCATCCATAATCAAGGTATTTCTATCCGTCTTTTTATATTGCGATCTATTATTTTCCGGAATATAATTCCTGATAGCAGATTGGATTTTTTTATATGGCACATTAAAATAGCTGCCAATAGATGCAGCTGCCAAAATATTTTCAAAATTAAACTTCCCTGATAGATTTGATGTCAGTTCAAAAGTTAAGCCCTTATTTGCAAACTTTAAATTCACATAGGGGAAAGTTTCCATTATATAACCAGTATAATCAGCCTCCTCAGCAATGCCATAAGTTATCTGCGGAATTCCAATAGCTTTTTCGGTTAAGAGTTTGTTGTCGATATGAAGAAAAACGTGGCGCTTATTTTCAAACAGGTAATTATACAATTCTGTTTTAGCTTTTACCACCCCTTCAAAACTGCCAAATCCCTCCAGATGGGCATGGCCAATATTGGTAATAATGCCAAAATCTGGCTTTGAAATGGACGAAAGTTTAGCAATTTCTCCAATATGATTGGCACCCATTTCTACGATCCCAAAATCAGCATCAAAAGGAATGCTAAGCAAAGTAAGCGGGACTCCAATATGATTATTCAGATTTCCCTGCGTAGCTATTGTTTTAAATTCTTGGCCAAGAATAGCGGCTGTGAGTTCTTTTGTAGTGGTTTTTCCATTCGAACCGGTGATGCCAATAAGTGTAGTTTTAAGTTGATCCCTGTGATAAGCTGCTAAATTTTGGAGGGTTTGCAGTACATCCCCTACTAAAATACATTTAGAGTTTATTACGGCATCAGGCTCATCCACAACTGCAATTTCTGCTCCCCGTTCAAGAGCTGTAGAAGTAAACCTATTTCCATTAAAATTATCCCCCTTAAGTGCGAAAAAAATCGAATTTGGTTTAACTTGCCTGGAGTCGGTAGATACAAAAGGAAACTCAATAAAATGCTGGTATAACCTTTCAATGATGTGCATGCCTCAAACTTTAACAACAAAAATAATATAATTCAAATTGTATAAAAAAACCCCGTTCCAAACTTACAGAACGGGGTTATAATATATCTTCAATTAATAATTTAGTATCCATCATCACTACCTACACGATCCATGGCACACCTAAAGCCAATGTAATCTGCTGCCAGAGTTTCATCTAAAAACCTTCTTGTTGCAGGCATCATCCAATACGAATTATCTCTCCAGCTTCCACCTTTATAAACCCGGGCATGATCATTAAGCATAGTAGTAACAGAATAATCGTACATTGTGCTTGATCCTGAATCTTCAGTTTGTTTTACCCAGTCTTCTCTGTTAATAGTAGATTGATAATCCCCATCCAGGTAATTAATATTATTCGATTTACGGTAATTCCTTCTATTTACAAGGTCTTCCGTTGGTATATCTTCATACTGAAGCTTTCCAAATTCATCTTTTTCAGCAATCAATCCTTCTGAGTCACGAACCTTCCGCTGAAACACATTACCCCTATAAGGATTGAGGCCAGCTACATCTTCGGAAGATAAAGGTCGGTAAACATCTAACACCCATTCACTCACATTACCAGCCATATTAAACAAGCCATAATCATTCGGCCAGAATGAACCAACCATTGCAGGTCCAATTGCACCATCATTCAAATCACCTGCTACACCGGCAAAGTCACCTTTACCACGACGGTGGTTACCCAAAAAACTTCCGTAATAATCTTTATCATCTGTTCTGAGTACATGGCTATTCCATGGATAGATCCTTCGGTCGAGAACCCTTTCATACACTGTATTTCCAACCGTTCCAAGAGCAGCATATTCCCATTCAGCTTCTGTCGGGAGACGGTATTTAGGCAATATAATCCCATCTTCCATCTTTACCCTTCTTTCTCCGGTTCCATTTGGATTCAAATCCTGAAGGTTTCTGTTAACGAGTCCTTCATATTGTCCTGATAAGTAGGCATCCGTATTAAAGTTATTCTCATTCAGCTGATCAGGATCCAGGTCAAGAATACCACTTTCAACTAAAAACAACTCATTAACCCGATCTGTTCTCCAGGCACAATAATCAGTAGCCTGTATCCAACTTACTCCCACAACCGGGTAATAATGATAGGCAGGATGACGAAGGTAAAGTTCAACCATTGGTTCATTATAAGCCAGCCTGTCTCTCCACACAACTGTATCCGGGAGGGCTTTATCATAAACCTCAGGATAATCGGTACCAAATACCCTGTTCAACCAAAACAAATATTCCAGATAATCCACATTGGCTACCTCCGTTTCATCCATGTAAAATGTTTTAATGGTCACCTTTCTGGGTTCGGCATTCCAATCGTATTTTGGATCGTCATAGTTAGCACCCATAGTGAAGGCACCGCCTTCGATAAGTACTAAACCCGGACCAGTAACCTGGCCGGCATACTCCCTTACTTCAAAACCACCGTTTTTGGAATTATTATATTCCCAGCCTGTAGTAGCTGATTGCGGTTTCTTACATGAAGACAGGAATAAAGAAGTTCCGATAAATAGTATTAAACCTAATAAACTGAAGTACTTCATCTTCTTGAAAATTTGATTGCAAACATAACTAAAATTCCGGACATTTTATTGCACCCGGCCTATTTCTTTTTCCACTGCACATTATTAATAACTCTATGGACACTTCATGCGCTCCTCCACTCACACCCTTCAATGCAGAAAGTGAAGTATCATACGAGTAGCCAAATTTAAATCTTTTTTGTTTTAATCCAAAAAGAATTACAAATGCATCTGAATTATTTACATTATAGCGATACCATGTTCCAATAGTAAATGGGTAATAATCAATATTAAATCCACTGTTCAATTGGCGGGCATTTTTTTGTTGTTGAAACAATATATTCGGACTAAGATATAACTTTCCTTTCTCGGTTTCAAAGTAGCTATCCTTCAGCTTGATCCTGGCTCCTGCATGTGCTGTATATTTAATATAAAGTAGGTTATCCGATGAATTGGTATAAAAATCAATTGCTGGCTGAGTCATATGATGTGCAGCTATCCCAACAAAAAATATTTGTTTTATATCCATAACCAAGCCTGAAGAAAAGTCAGCTACAGTTGCTGAAGCATTATCTATTTTAGGTTGCGAGGTGGAGGATGAGAATACCAGGCCTGTACTATAATCTATCATATCAGAAAATAAAAGGTCATCCCAATTTAGCTGCTGACGGTGCAAATCAACCTCAAAACCAGCATTAAGATTTGTATTGTTATTTAATTTCAAATGATAGGAATATATTCCGGAAATGCGGTATGTATTGAGCATTCCGCCAGCATTATCAGCATAGGCCATAATGCCTATACCCCCGGATAATTTGTCAATTCGAAAATCAGCAGAAGCTCCATATGTAGTAAATCCTTTTAAAACAGAAGGCCATTGATTCCTATAATTCACAATAAATCTGTTACATTCACCGCTTCCTGCAAGTGCCGGATTCAAATAAAGCGGGTTTGCGTAAAACTGAGTAAATCCCGCATCTTGTGCCTTTATATTGGAAACTACAATTGTGGATAGAGTGAATATAATCAGCAATATTTGCATAAATCGCCAACTTTTAGTCTCCCGAAGCTCTATATGTTTGAACAATAACAAAATGCAATTTTTAACGTCGACGCTAAATTAACAATATTAAGGACGATTAAACGTTTAAATTCAGGTTTTAGTTTTAAACCCGGTTTTAAATAAAAAGAATTCACTTTTAAACATACGGATATTTGGCACGTTAATACCTTCAAACTGAAATTAAAACTCTTTTAATGGTCAAAACAAACTGGAATTTTAATTTTCCTGTTCAAACTGTTGCTTGATTTTAAATGCTTGGTTTCATTCAGTTTATTTACTTTTACGAACTTGTTTAAACATTGCTGGTTATGATGATCGAAATTAAAAAAGTCATTGTTTTCGTGCTTCTTTTCTCTGTCGTATTTTTAAGCAGAGGACAAACTTATCAAAGGATAATTCATTGGAAAGGCATTCAATCATTCCCCTCATGGCTTGATGAGGAAATAAAAATGCTTCAATTTGAAGGCTCGGTTAATGAACCAGGAAATGGTTATGCCCCATTCTATTTTGAGGTTATTCCATTGCCAGAAGGGCATTCCACTTTCGACGTCCTCCTGGAAAATATGATTTTTTCACCCTTAACTTCAGATGAAAAAAGCCTTCTGGAAAACTCTTCTTATATTTCTTCTGATATAAAAACTTTTTCTTACCTGGATTATGACCGGAAAAAACCTCAAGCTTGTATTTCGTTTCTTCCTGTTAGAATAAACGAAATTACTGGCCAAGCTGAAAAATTAACCCACTTCAATTTAAAGATTGAAACTTCCGGTAGCACAAAATCTTCTTTAGGTATAAATCAAAAAACTTACAAACCACACTCCGTGCTTGCTTCAGGAAATTGGCACAAAATGGCAGTGAACAATACTGGTATTTATAAATTATCCTATCAATACCTTTCAGATATTGGTATAAATGTGAGTTCATTAAATCCTCAACATATAAGAATTTACGGCAATGGTGGAGGGATGGTACCTGAAAATATTGAAAAGTTCAGGTATGATGATCTTTATGAAAATGCCATATTCGTAGATGGTGAAAATGACGGAAGTTTTGATCCGGGAGATTTTGTGTTGTTTTATGGAGAAGCACCTAATGTGATGGAATATTCTTATGAAGACAACCTTTTACATCAAAATAGTCACTACTATTCTGATTATAACTATTACTTTATAACCACTGACCTTGGGCCTGGGAAACGAATTCCTTTCCAGAATTCAGGCTCACTTGAACCTAACTATTTTGTGAATGAATTTCATGATGCTATTCATTATGAGATAGAAGAAACCAATCTTCTTGGATCAGGGCGTATTTGGTATGGCGAAACTTTTGACCTGTTTAACAACCTGGAAAAGGAATACACCATCACCAATCTTGTTTTGAACAAGTATCTAACCTTTGGTGCAGAAGCAGCTGCCCATTCTGACCAGTCGAGTTACTTTAGTTTTTTTGTGAACGATGTTAAAAAATTGCACTTGCCCATACAGAGTATTAACAGTAACAACCCTAATGGCAATTATGCCTACTCAAAATACGACACAGTGCGATTTAAACCCACCTCAGAAAATTTAACCATACGTGTTGAATACAGTAAACCCATATCTTCCTCGGTCGGCTATCTCGACTACTTTACACTAAACTTTAAAAGGACACTTGCTTTTACGGGCGGACAAATGGACTTCAGGGATTTTAAAACAGCACAGGAAGAATTAGTAGCCAAATATTCTATTTCAAAATCCAATGGTCAGCTTAGGGTTTGGAATGTGAGCTCATCCGAAAACCCAATTGAAATTATTGGAAATCTGAACAACACCATTTTTGAATTCACATATGCATCTGATTCTCTGGCAGAGTTTGTTGCATTTGATGGCACCTCCTATCTGACACCTTCATCGGCAACAGCAATTGAGAATCAGGATTTACACGCTACCGAACCCTATGAGATGATCATTTTAACCTATCCTGCTTTCAGAAGTCAGGCTGAGCGCCTTGCACAGTTTCACAGGGATAATGATAATTTATCGGTGTTTGTAATTGAACCTCAACCCATTTACAATGAATTTTCCGGAGGGAGCCAGGACATTTCAGGGATTCGTGATTTTATGAAGATGCTCTACGACAAAGCTCCTGAGGGCGAAGAACCAAAATATATGTTATTATTTGGCGACGGATCTTTTGACTTTAAGGACAGGGTTGAAAACAATACAAATTTCATCCCCTCCTGGCAGTCATATAATTCATTGAACCCTGTAAGTTCATATGTAAAAGATGACTACTTCGGATTGCTGGATAACGCTACAGACACACAGGTAGATTTAGGAATCGGCAGGTTTGTGGTAAGCAATACAGATCAAGCCAAAAAAGCAGTAGATAAAGTAATTCATTATGCGACAAATACCCCGGTGGTAATGGGTGACTGGAGAAATATTATTTGTTTACTCGGCGATGACGAAGACAGTAACCTTCATTTTCATGACGCAGAGGAGTTGGCTGAAATGATTGATACCATAAATGCCAATATCAATATTGATAAAATTTATCTGGATGCTTATCCGCAATTATCCACCCCAAGTGGTGAAAGGTATCCTGATGTTACTTTAGATCTTACAAACCGTGTAGAAAGAGGTGCCCTCATTGTAAACTATGTGGGACATGGAGGTGAAGGTGGGCTGGCTCACGAAAGGATTCTTAAGGTATCAGACATTCAGGGCTGGAAAAATTATGATAATATGCCGGTATTTATTACGGCCACCTGCGAATTTAGCAGGTTTGATGACCCTGAACGCACCTCGGCCGGCGAATATATTTTCCTGAATGAAAACGGAGGGGGAATTTCCTTATTTACCACTACCCGGGCTACTTATGCCGGTGCCAATGCGGTTTTAAATAAAAATTTCTATCGTTATGCCCTTAAAATAGTAAATGGCGAATATCCAAGAATGGGTGATATTATCCGGCAGGCCAAGAATAACACGGGAAGCATTGAGAATACAGCAAAATTTATGTTACTTGGCGATCCTGCTTTAAAAATTGCTATCCCAAAAAACAATGTAGCCACCCTGGCCATCACAAATGTTCAGGCGGCAAAAAGCACCGACACTATTCAAGCACTTTCTGAAATTAAAATTTCGGGAGAAATTCACGATTTAAATGGAAATAAACTTGTGAATTACAATGGGACTCTTTATCCTATCGTTTTTGATAAACCAGCGAAGTATACCACTCTTGGAAATGATCCGGCAAGTATAGCAGCCAGCTTTTATATTCAAAAAAATATACTGTATAAAGGAAAGGCCAGCATAAGTAATGGAGAATGGGAGTTTACTTTTATCGCTCCGAAGGATATTGCCTACAATTATGGATTTGGGAAATTAAGTTATTATGCCCATAATGAAACGAGTGATGCTGCCGGGCACTATATGGATATTACAATAGGTGGCTATAATGAAAATGCACTAGCTGACAACATGGGGCCACAAATTGATTTATATATGAATGATGTGTTTTTTGAAATGGGTGGATTAACCGACGAAAACCCACATTTATTGGCTTTGATTGAAGATGAAAGTGGGATCAATACCGTAGGTAGCGGAATTGGCCATGATATACTTGCTGTTCTTGATGGAAAAGAAACCTACGTTATTAATGATTATTACGAGGCAGAATTGGATAATTTCAGAAAAGGTGAAATTACTTATCCCCTTTATAATCTATCTGATGGTCTTCATAAATTATCCCTGCGGGTTTGGGATATTCATAATAATTCCACTACTGCATTCACTGAGTTTATCGTGGCGGGTTCAAATGACATGGCTATTCAAACACTAATGAACTATCCCAATCCCTTTAAAGAACATACAACATTTTCGTTTGAGCATAACCAGGTGGAACAACCGCTGGATATCAGTATTCAAATCTTCGGCCTTGATGGCAGGTTGATTCGTACCATTTCAGATATTTATTATGCTGGTGGTTATAAATACAAATCCGGCACATGGGATGCCACCAACGAGTATGGCTCACGCATTGAGGATGGTTTATATGTGTACAAGGTTTTGGTAAAAAACTTTGACGGTACAGTTGCAGAAGAAACCAGTAAGCTGGTGTTACTGAAATAACTAACAGAATTGGTTAAGACATAGCGCAACGCTTTGCCACCGATTTACGTCTTAATTGTTGATATAATAATAGACTTATTTGAGGAGATATAAATGATTAAATATATACAAATTTTATTAGCACCCCTGTTTTTATCATTCATTATTACCGCCTGGACACAGGATATAAATTATAGCCGTAACCTGGCATGGAAGGGAATCATAAGTGAAACCAATTCTCAAGGCAATACGAACCGTTTTTTATACTTCGGGGGAGCTTCTGTCGATTTGGAAACCAACCTGCCCGCTTTTGATTATAAATCAGAAGGAAATTTTCGCTATACTTACTCCTTCGATTCTCTTTTGTTTGCTCCATGCTCTCAGGAAGAAAATCAATTTATTCAACACACTGGCTTTAATCAGGAAGATATAAGTATAGTAACCTCATTGGTGTACGATAGAAAAATCCCATTTGAGGTAGCCAGGTTCATCCCCATCCGTTATAATAAACTTGCCGGAACCTATGAAAAGCTAATCTATTTCCAACTAAACGCATCAATTCTATCAGCCACCTCTATTCTGGCGGCAAATACAGTGCACAACTATGCTGATCATTCTGTTCTTAAAGAAGGTAACTGGTATAAGTTTAAAACAGAACAGTCAGGCCTTTATGAAATAACTTATAATGACCTGCTAAACGCAGGAATAAATCCTGATGCAATTAATCCTGCCCACATCAAACTTTTCGGTAACGGTGGAGGAATGCTTCCTGAGGCCAATAGTATTTCCAGGAAAGATGACCTGAAGGAGATACCAATTATCGTTGAAGGCCAGGAAGATGGAACCTTTGACCAAAATGACAAGATCATTTTTTATGGCCAAAGCCCGCATATCTGGAATGAAGTTCTGGGTGTTTTTCTTCGTGATATTCATTTATACGATAATTCAAACTATTACTTTCTTACCCTCGCAGATGAGCCAGGTTTAAGAGTTGAGACCGAGATTGCCCCGGGTAACCCAAATCATTTTATTCACCATTATAACGACTACCAGCTCCATGAAGAGGAGCTAATTAGTCTGATCCTGTCTGGTAAAACGTGGTACGGGGAAGAATTTGGTCAAATAAACCAGCGCATGTTCAGTTTTTCATTTCCTGATATCGATACCAGCGAAAATGTTATTATTAAAATTGGTTTTGCAAATCGTACTTATTTAAATGATTACATGATAGTGAAAGTGAATAATGAATTATTTGATACCATTACCATGACCTCTGTTGATCCGGGACAGACTACCTATGCCAGAAAAAAGAAAAAAACATTTACTTATACTGCAAGCGGGCCTGATATTAATGTAGAGCTGGAATACCTCCCAAATGCTTCCTCCAGCAGGGCCTGGCTCGATTATATTAATGTAAATGTGAGTTCTCATCTAAACTTCCACGGCGGACAAATGGCTTTCCGCGATTTATCAAGCATACTGGAAGGAGCCCGGACGGAGTTTTATGTGGCTAACACTACAGAATCTACGAAAATTATAGATGTTTCTGACAATAACAATATCCGTTTTCTTGAAACAACTTTTACTGAAGGCCTAACAAGTTTTGTGGTAAGTACTGATTCGCTCAGAGAGTTTATAGCCTTTGATGGCACCTCCTTTTTAACTCCTGATTTTTTGGAAGAAGTTCCTAACCAGGATATCCACGGGCAAGGGCCGGTGGATTATGTAATTGTATCTCACCCACTTTTTACGGAGCAAGCATTAAGATTGAAGATATTGCATGATACGTTGGATGGTTTCCAGACTTTACTTGTTGAACCTGAACAAATTTACAATGAATTCTCTTCAGGTAAACAGGACCCCTCTGCAATCCGGGATATGATGAAAATGTTTTATGATAAATATCCTGACAACATTCCTAGGTATTTATTACTTTTTGGAGATGGTTCCGTCGACCCAAAAGACAGGGTAGAACACAACACAAATTACATCGTCACTTTTCAGACCGAAGAGTCACTTATTGCATCACAAAGTTACGTCGTAGATGACTACTTTGGCTTGCTTGATGATAATGAAGGAAACGATTCACATGGATACCTCGACATCGGAATTGGACGAATTCCAACTCAAACAGCAGAGGAAGCTAAAGTAGCAGTAGATAAAATCTATTCCTATCTTTCGAAAAAAGAACCCCAATTTGGGGCATGGCGCAATCAGATATGCATCATAGCTGATGATGAGGATAACAACCTCCATCTAATTCAAGCAGATAGCCTGGCAGATGGAATGGGATACATTACCGACCTCTATAACAAACAAAAAATTTATCTTGATTCCTATTACCAGGAGCAGACCCCATCAGGCCAAAGATATCCTGATGTGAACCAGAGACTTGAAGAACAAGTAAAGAAAGGAGCATTGGTTATAAATTATATAGGGCATGGAGGTACCGGAGGTTGGGCTCATGAGAGAATACTTCAGCAAGCTGATATTCAAAACTGGAGCAACAAAGAAAAATTACCGGTTTTTATCACGGCTACCTGTGAATTTACCCGTTTCGATGAGCCTGAAATATATTCTGGCGGCGAATTGGTTTTGTTAAATTCCAACGGCGGTGGTGTGGCTTTGTTTACCACTACCAGACTAGCATATGCACAGTCTAATTTCAGACTGAATGAAAACCTCTACTCGCGCATGTTTGTTCCTACAGATGGAAGTATGCCCTACCTGGGTGATCTTATCCGAGAGTCGAAACCCCTCAACCAACTCACTACTAGAAATTTTGTTTTACTTGGCGATCCGGCTTTAAAAATGGCTTATCCTCAATACAATGTCTCGACTAAAACCATCAATGGTGTGGAAATCTCCATGCATCTTCCTGATACCATCAGGTCTCTTCAAAAAGTGGACGTAACAGGTGAAATTACTAACGATGAGGGAAATGTTTTGCAAAATTTTAATGGCATCATTCGTCCGGTTATTTATGATAAAACCACTATTTACAAAACCATCGGGAATGACCCATCAAGTTTTCCGGTTGAATTTAAAAACCAGGATAAAATACTATGGAGTGGGCTAACAAGTGTAGAAAACGGAAAATTCAGTTTCAGTTTTGTATTGCCCAAAGACATGTCATTCAGTTATGGCCAGGGAAAAATCAGCTACTATGCAAACTCTGAATCTGTAGATGCTGGTGGGGAATTTTGCCAACTAATTTTAGGTGGCATAGATGAAAATGCAGCCTATGATGTCAATGGTCCAAAAATCGACCTGTTTTTAAATGACCTCTCTTTCAGATCAGGCGATCAAACCCATGAAAACCCCCTGATGATAGGTTTTATTGAGGATGAAAACGGGATTAACCTTTCCAGTAATGGCATTGGACATACCATAACGGCTGTGCTTGACAAGGACTATTCAAACGTATTGCAACTCAATGAATTTTATGTGGCTGATACCAATAGTTATACTCGTGGTACTATTCACTTTCCATTTTACAATTTACCTGATGGTAAGCATACGCTTGAATTAAAAGCCTGGGATTCATATAACAATTCGAGTGTAGCAGAAATATCATTTGTAATCGACAGGAATGCTAACTTAAAATTATCCGGGGTTAAAAACTTTCCTAATCCATTTACAGATAATACCACTTTTACTTTCAGGCATACAAAACCGGGTTCAGAATTGGATATTCAACTCGAAATCTACAACCTTCAGGGCCTTTATATTGCATCCTATAAAACCAGGGTAATCTCTGAATTAACGGAAACACCATTTTTAGTATGGGATGGCAAAGATGTTAATGGCTCAAAACTGAATCCCGGGATATATTTGTACATGGTTCGTGTTACAGATGAAAATGGGAATATCACACAACAAAGGCAGAAATTGATCTTACAATAATAATTAACTTTAGTTTTCCTCTTTTTTATAAAAATGACTTCGTCTGCTTATACTAATAATTTTCACACTCCTTTTAAGTAATATATAGCATTTGGTTAATGGCAGCATTAAGAATTATCCTGACATTTTATAAATCCTTTGCTATTGCATCTTTATTGATCAGTGCGGCCTGTGGGAGTATCCTGCTAAGTGCCGGATTAAAGTCATTTGTGGCAATCTTCTGGTTTAAAGTTTTGACATCATTTTTAGTTTATCTCTACATAAATACTTATAAAAGCAGTGAACTTTATTACTACCATAACCTGGGATTTTCAAAACGAAAATTATGGGTATCATCCCTATTGATTGACTTTTTGGTCTTTATTTCAATTATTTCTTCAATTATAATAATTTGATGAACCATACCCTTGAGGCAGATAGTATAATCCTTGAATTTGGGAAAAAGAGAGTTTTGCAGGATGTTTATATCAAAAGCGAAACGGGCAAAATTACCGGATTACTCGGACGGAATGGAACGGGTAAAACTTGTTTACTTAATGTTCTTTATGGTAAATTGATCCCAGTAAATTATTCTGTAAGAGTAGATTCAAAAAGCCAACTAACCTCCACGCGACAAAAGAATGAAATGATGTATCTGCCTCAGTTCAGTTATATCCCCAAATCACTTTCGCTGAAAAGAATATTTAAAGATTTCAATTTAGATTTTTCAGGTTTTAAAAAACAATTCCCTGAATTTGATAAGTATTATAAAACGAAGATAAATAAACTATCAGGAGGTGAAAGAAGGATCATTGAAATCTGTGTTATACTTTTATCCAAAACTAAATTTTGTTTGCTGGATGAACCTTTTTCGCATGTTATGCCAGTGCATTTAGATTCAATCAAACGACTAATTAAGAAAGAAAGCTCTAAAAAAGGAATTATCATCACCGATCATCTTTACGAACATATCCTGGAAATCTGTGATAATATATATGTGATAAGTAATGGTAAAACTCACCTGATTAAAAACAAGAATGATTTGGTCACACTCGGATATACAACCTCATTAAAGAACTCACAATAAGGGCTATGTACAATAACAAATAGTTACCTATTCCTCCTCTTTTATTGCATTTTTAGCTTCATAGCTTTCAATATCTTTTAAAACATTGACTGAACCAAGCAGGTAAACATCTTTTGTCAGGCCACTTAGCCATGCTTCCGAGCGTGCCTTTTTGGATGTATCGGATACCATTGAGGCTTTATCAGTAGCTAACAGGTCAATGGAAATATTAAGAGAGTCTTTACCGATCCGATCAAAACGTTTGCCTTCTTCCTCTCGTTGTTTCATTAAAAGTTCATAGTCGTCATAAACGAGTGTAAAGCTGGTGTTTTCACGAATATCCTTTAGACGCTTACCGTTCTCCTCCACCAATTGCAATAAGGTATCCGATTGAATTCGTTTCTGGCTTATATCTATAATATAATCTTCATCATAGCCCGCATTCCAGGGATTCCAGGTAAGGGACTTAATTTCAGTCCATGGAAGAGGGTTATCCATATCTTTTTCACCAAAATCCATATAGTTATAGTAATCAGGGAAAATAATGTCGGGAGTTACTCCTTTTAATTGGGTGGAGCCTCCATTTATCCTGTAAAACTTTTGTATCGTCATTTTTAGTGATCCCAAATCCTGCATATCTCTGGGCTTTTTTGGAACCATACGATCCAATTCAGTAAAATTTTGGACTGTACCTTTTCCGAAGGTAGAATTCCCGCCAATTATTATAGCCCGGTTATAATCCTGCATGGCGGCAGCAAATATCTCAGAGGCAGAGGCACTAATACCATTAACCATAACCACCATAGGACCATCATATTGCACTTGAGGATCTTCATCTCTATAAATACGGCTTGCTCCTTTTCTTCCCATCGACTGAACCACTGGCCCTTCTTCAATAAATAAACCTGCTATTTTCACCACATCTTCCAGGGATCCCCCACCATTATCACGCAAGTCAAAAATCAAACCTTCTATGTTTTCGGCCTTTAGCTTTTCAAGTTCCGCTTTTACATCGTCAAAACAGTTTTTGCCATTGATCTTAGAAAAATCAACATAAAAAGAGGGCAGTTTTATATACCCATAGTTCATTCCGTTGTTATCATCCTTTATAATCGCAGATTTTGCATAGGTTTCTTCAAGTACAACCACATCGCGAATAATGGAAATATCCTTAAGAGTACCATCCAATTTCTTGATTGATAAAATTACCTTGGTTCCCTTTTTACCCCGTATAAGCTGAACTGCATCATTAAGCCGCATATCTACTATATCAACCGGGTCTTCCCCGTCCTGCGCTACTTTAAGAATAAAATCACCTACTTCTAATTCACCCTGTTTCCAGGAAGGGCTTCCCGGAATTACCCGTGAAACCTCAACATAGGCGTTCTTTTGAGTTAACTGGGCACCAATACCTTCTAACTGACCCGAAAATCGAATATCAAAGTTTTCTTTATCCCTTGGTGGAAAATATTCGGTATGCGGATCAAAAACATTTACAATAGCATTCACATAAGTACTCAATCGATCATCTTCATTAAGTTTACGAATACGATGATACCAATCATCATAACGCTTTAATATTTTTTCACGGGCATCTTTTTCAATTTCAGCAAAAGTCTTAATCGTAACAGTATCACTTTTTTCTGCTGCTTTTTCCTGATCCTCTGTCATGTCAAAAATGCGGTTCATGGTTTCATATTTCAGCGAAAGGCGCCATCTTTCCTTTAATTCTTTTTTACTTTTAGCAAATTCCCTTTTATCAGGATCGAATTCATAAAACTCTTCCTTTTCAAAATCAAATGGTTTGGCTAATATTTCTTTAAAATATCCTTCCGTTTCATTCGTTCGCTTGTCAAGAATTTCAATCGAGAGATCAAAAAAATCAAAATTTACTTCGTTTACAGCATCATCAATATCGTGTTTGAATTTTGCCAGTTTATCCACATCCTCCTGTAGCAGAAACCTCTTGGCATAATCTATCCTGTCGATGTAGAGTTCCCAGGCTTTCTCCGAAAAGTTATCATTGATATCACCTGGGTCGTAATGGCCGGAGTTAACAGCAAAGGAGACTACTTTCATGAGTAAATCTCTTCTAAGATCATCCTCATTGCTTCTGGATGCCAATACCCAAAGACTTACAGATAACAATAGTATTGCGAGAGCAGAAAGTTTTAATTTCAAATTATTCATTTTAGCTATTTTCATGTGATAACGGACTAATCGCTTGTAAAATTACGCTTTTACCATAAACAATACGTTTCAAACTGTTAAATGTTGTTAATGGAGAAATGTTTTAACAAGAAAGAATAAGGTAATACCAACAGATATATCCAGGAAAGCAGCGAAGGAGAAAATTATGAAGCTTGCCATCTATTTATTAAATCAAAATCCCTACTGCCTTATCCCGAACTATTTAGGCACCTCAAATGAACAGCGCACATTCCTCTTATTTCGTTGTAAGCCTTAAGAATTTAATTATCTGAAAACCTTTAGCTGACACCTACTAACCTTTCGGCCAAATTTTTGAATATTATTAGGATTTATGATTCCATAACCAATAAAATTAATTCTCTAGCTTTGCAGATTATAACTCGATTTAAATTCATGAATTTTGTGATTCGAATTCTCAAACTAATTGGAAAGCTCATTTTATTTGTTTTAATAAGCTTTCTTCTGATTTTTTATATAAAATATATAAGCTGTCCGGTATATGATTTTACAGCCGGAAAACCATTTTCAGGAAAGTTGTTTTATAACCCCTACCAAAATATGCAATCTGAAAACTGGAGAAAAGGGAATTTCCAGATTCAATCACGTGCCTGGGGGGGAATTACTTCAGGAAGTGGCAATTCTAACGAGGACATCGCTAAATTATATAAAAGTCTTGGGTACGACATTATTGGAACCTCAGACTATCAGAAAATAAACCGTTATGGAGAAAATAAAGCCTCTTATGTTCCGGTTTACGAGCATGGGTACGGAATTCAAAAAAGCCATCAGGTTTTAATCGGAGCCAAAAGGGTTATGTGGAAAGATTATCCCATTTTCCAGACCATTCACCAAAAACAGCACATAATACACTCGCTTAGAAAAGATAATGCCCTTATTTATCTTGCCCATCCCTTATTGAGAGGAGGATACAGCCTTGAAGACATGAAGTACCTGGGAGGCTATGACGGAATTGAAGTAATGAATAATTACCGGTTTTCAGTAGATCACTGGGATGAAGCACTTTCAGCTGGCAATTATGTGACTATACTGGGAGATGATGATGCTCATGACATTAACAATCCGGATGAAATAGGACATCACTGTACACTAATCAACACACCCGTAGTTGAAAAAGAGAATATCATTCATGCATTAAAGGAAGGAAACGCTTACGGAGCAAGAATATACAGGCCAAATCATGAGACCTTTGAGGATAAAGTCAAACGTATTAAGGTGATTCCAAAGCTTACGGGATTTGAGGTAATTGGAGATACAATAAAAGTAAGGGTTGATTCCATGGCTTCTGAGATCAGATTTATTGGACAGAATGGCAAGCTTTTAAAATCGGTGATGAATGTTAAGGAATCGTTTTACTCAATTAACGACGAGGATACTTATATAAGAACTGAAATTCACTTCCCTGATCAATCATTTTTTTGTCTGAACCCGGTCTGTCGTTTTGATGGGATTTCGCCTTCAAAAATGCCAGCAGCCAAAATTAATTATTGGAAAACATGGATTTTGAGGATAATTGGATTTTCCAGTTTGATTTTTGTGATAATAAACATTGTTATCATCAGAAAAAAAAGAAGGACAGGAAAGATGAACAGAATTAACTAGAGTTTCCTTTTAACTTCCACTTCTTCATAACCTTCCACAATATCACCCACTTTAATATCATTAAAGTTTTCGATATTCAATCCGCATTCATAGCCTGATTTAACCTCTTTAGCGTCGTCTTTAAATCGTTTCAAAGAACCGAGCATACCGGTATAAACTACAATTCCATCACGTATAATCCTGACTTTTGTTTTACGTGTGATAACGCCATCAAGCACCATACAACCTGCTACAGTTCCTACTTTGGTAATCTTATACACTTCCCTTACTTCTACATTACATACGATCTTTTCTTCAATTTCAGGTGAAAGCATCCCTTCCATAGCGGCTTTTATTTCTTCAATAGCCTGGTAAATGATCGAATACAGGCGAATATCAATTTGCTCCTGTTCTGCAAGTTTACGCGCGCTTAGTGATGGGCGCACCTGGAAGGCAACAATAATAGCATCGGAGGCAGAGGCAAGGTTTACATCGGTTTCTGTAACCTGACCTACTGACTTATGGATAATGTTAACTTGTATTTGTTGATTTGATAGTTTAAGTAATGAGTCCGAAAGGGCTTCTACTGATCCATCCACATCACCTTTTACGATAATGTTCAACTCTTTAAAATCACCAATTGCTATCCTGCGGCCAATCTCATCAAGGGTCACATGTTTTTGTGTCCTGATTCCCTGCTCACGCTGTAATTGTTGACGTTTTGTAGCGATTGATTTAGCCTCCTTTTCATCCACCATTACATTAAATCCATCACCAGCCTGAGGAGCTCCGTTTAAACCAAGTAACAATACGGGGGTTGCAGGCCCGGCACTTGTAATGGGTTGGTTTCTTTCGTTGTACATGGCTTTTACACGTCCAATGGTCGATCCTGCAATAACCACATCTCCTGTTTTCATAGTGCCGTCCTGGACAAGCAATTTTGCAATATAACCCCGTCCCTTGTCAAGGGAGCTCTCAATCACTGTTCCGTAAGCAGGCTTATTAGGATTGGCCTTAAGGTCAAGTAGCTCGGCTTCAAGCAATACCTTTTCGAGTAATTCAGAAATATTGATACCCTGTTTTGCCGAAATTTCCTGACTCTGGTATTTTCCACCCCAATCTTCGACAAGGATATTCATCTTGGAAAGCTCTTCTTTGATTTTTTCGGGATTTGCACCTGACTTATCAATTTTATTAATAGCAAAAACAATAGGCACACCTGCTGCCTGGGCATGGTTGATCGCTTCCCTGGTTTGAGGCATAACATTATCGTCAGCTGCAACAACAATTATGGCCACATCTGTAACTTTCGCACCCCTTGCACGCATGGCTGTAAATGCTTCGTGACCTGGCGTATCAAGGAAAGTAATTTGTTTGTTACCCTCCAGCGTTACTTCGTAGGCACCAATATGCTGTGTTATTCCTCCCGCTTCTCCGGCTACCACATTGGCACTCCGAATAAAGTCAAGAAGTTTGGTTTTTCCATGGTCAACATGGCCCATAACTGTAACAACAGGAGCACGTGGAACAAGATCAGCCTCATTGTCAATAGCATCTTCTACGTCACCAATAGTTTCTACCACATCTACGCTCACAAATTCCACTTCATACCCAAATTCTTCTGCTACCAGTGATAATGTTTCCGCATCAAGACGCTGGTTTATTGAAACGAACATACCCAGCGACATACAGGTTGAAATAACTTCATTTACCTGCACATTCATCATGGTGGCCAGTTCGTTAGCCGTAACAAATTCAGTAACTTTAATAATATTCTTTTCCAGTTCGATCTTATCAAGCTCTTTTTGTTTGGCCTGGCTGATCGACTGCCGTTTTTCTTTCCTGTATTTTACCGATTTGGATTTGCCCCCTCCGGTAAGCTTAGCCAGTGTTTCTTTAATCTGCTTCTGAATATCTTCTTCTGATATTTCAGGTCGGTCATGATCTTTTCGGCCACGGCCAGGTTTGGCAGTAGTCTTGTTCCAGCGATTGCCCTGTTGTTCTGGTTTTTTCTGTTCAACCGGCTTATCCGTTTTCTGAATCCGTCGGCGTTTTTTCTTATTTTTACCAGTAACCCTGTTATCAGATGAGGAGGCGACAGGCTTTTTATCCTGTTTTTTCCTTACCTCAGGCAATTCAATTTTATCCACAATCGTGGGACCTTGAAGCTTCTGAAACTTCGTCTTTATGAAATTATCATCTCTGGGCTTTTCTTCTTCTTTTTTTGGCGGCTCAACAGGTTTTGTTTCTTCTTTCTTTTCAACAACTTTTTCTTTCGGCTTCTCCTCCTCTACTGCTTTCTTAGCAACAGGTTTCAAAGCTTTTGATTGATCTTTTGTTGCTTTTCGTTTTTCTTCTCGTTCCTTCTTTTTTTCTTCCGTTGACTTTCTCCTGGGTTTGGTCTTCATGTTGATCTTTTCAAGATCAATTTTCCCTAATACCCTTGGTTGTCCTTCAACCTCATCTTCCTGAATTGGTTCTTCAATTTTTTCGGGTTGGGCCTTCTCCTTCTCCACTTCAATTTCTTCTTTCGGAGAAACGGCTTCCACAGAAGGTTCTTCTTCTTTTTTAGATGTTTCTTTTATTTCCTTTAACGGCGCTTCAACAACAGGTTCCTCTTCTTTCTTTTCAGGAGCTGATGGTTTTTCTTCTTTTTTAGGCTCTTCTTTAGCTTCAGGTTTACTTTCAGCGACAGTTTTCTTGGCTTCATCCTTTGTTAAAGAAATATCTTTAATGAATACTTCATCGAACTCATCCTCCGAATCATATTCACTTTGCTTGGCTATTTCATCATCAATCGATATGGTTTGATGGTCAGTATAATCCAGGCCAATTTTTTTTGCTTCTTCTTTAACTGATTTTTGGGACTGGAATTCCTTTTCAAGTAATGCATATATTTCAGGTGTAAGCTTAGTATTTGGGCTGGAAGTAATTTCCACTCCATTCTTGGAGAGGTATTCAACGATAGTGGTGAGACCTACGTTAAATTCTCTAGCCGCCTTGCTTAACCTGATTGGTTTATCTGATAATGCCATATAAAATCCTATCGATTTTCTAATTCAAATAAAACGTGCTAATTTAGTATAATTTATTCAAACTCTTCCCTAAGAATTCTCACAACCTCTTTAATAGTTTCTTCTTCAAGATCAGTCCTTTTAACAAGATCAGCGACATCTAGGTCTAAAACACTCCTGGCCGTATCACAGCCAATGGCTTTAAACTCCTCGATAATCCAGCTATCAATCTCATCAGAAAATTCTGATAGATCCACATCCTCTGAATCAATATCGGTTTCCCTGAATACATCTATTTCATAACCTGTAAGTTTTCCAGCAAGCTTGATATTAAATCCTCCTTTTCCAATAGCCAGTGACACCTGGTCAGGTTTTAAATAAACCTCGGCTTTTTTCTCAGCCTCTAAAATATTGGTTGAGGAAATTTTTGCCGGACTTAGTGCACGTGATATATAGAGAGAAGGATTAGTTGTGTAATTAATTACATCAATATTTTCATTCTTTAGTTCCCTTACAATACCATGGATACGCGACCCTTTCATCCCCACGCAGGCTCCAACCGGGTCGATCCTGTCGTCATACGATTCCACAGCAATTTTGGCGCGCTCACCGGGTACTCTCACAATATTTTTGATGGTAATCAAACCGTCAAACACCTCAGGAACTTCTGACTCAAATAACCTTTCAAGGAAAATGGGTGAAGTTCTCGAAAGAATGATTACAGGAGCTGCATTTTTCATCTCTACCCGTGATACAACTGCACGTATTGTATCGCCTTTCCGGTAAAAGTCTGATGGTATTTGCTCAGATTTGGGTAGGATCAACTCAATTCCTTCGTCGTCCAATACAAGTATTTCCTTTTTCCATACCTGGTAAACCTCCCCGGTAATAATCTCGCCTATCCGCTCTTTGTACTTTTTATAAACGTTATCCTTTTCGTATTCCTGGATCTTCGAGATCAGGTTCTGACGAATGGAAAGAATTTCCCTTCTGCCAAAATCCAATAATTTAATCTCTTCAGAAACCTCCTCGCCTACTTCAAAGTCAGGCTCTATCTTAACGGCTTCAGAATAAGGTATCTGAAGATTTTCATCTTCTACTTCACCATCTTCCACGATCTCCCTGTTTCTCCATATTTCAAGGTCACCCTTGTCGATATTTACGATAATATCAAAATTATCAGCCGAGCCGAAACGCTTGGTGAGCATATGCTTAAAAACATCTTCAAGGATACGCATCATGGTTTCCCTTCCGATATTTTTAAATTCCTTAAACTCCGAAAACGTTTCTACAAGATTAATATGTTCCATCGTTTATAATTATTCTAATTGTTTCACTTACTTAAATAATATTTCAGGTTTAGCCTGATCAATGTTGTTAAAAAATATCTTCATTTTTTCTGCAGCTTCCTTCTTTTTCTTCTTTACTTCCAACTCAATATAATCCTCTTCAACTTCGATTAAAACACCCTTTAACAATTCATTATCTCTGGTTTTCACTCTAACCGGCTTACCTAAGTACTTTTTATACTGCCTTAACAACTTAAAAGGCTGATCCAAACCAGGCGATAAAACCCTTAATTCATAATCCTCCAGGTCACGATCAAAATTAGATTCAATCAAACGGCTTATCTTCACACATTCCCCAATGCTGATTCCTTCATCGCTATCAACAATGATATCAACTACATTCGTGGGTGAAACATGAATATCCACCACAAATTTTGTACTACCCTTCAGGGAGTTACTTACCAGTATCTCTAATTTATTTTTCTCTAACATTTGCCTAATGAAAGAGGGGACATATGCCCCCTCAAATCTTGTTTCTTATATATTACCGCTCGTTTGCGTTATTATATCCATTTAAAGCGGTGCAAAGATAGCTAAATTATTTTACGCGCAAATGATTGGAAATAATATTTTTAATTTTCCACCATAATACTCAAAAAATAGCAATTATTGAAAATTTTGATGCTTGTATTTTGTATTGAAAAATAGCCAGAAATTCTCTAATTCGCTTATTGCCTCAACTAAATTTTTTTCCGTAATCAGTAAAGACATGTTAAATTTATACACGATGGTTTAATCCGAAAAGGGCGTTGAATTCAGATAGAACAAGAAATGTTGAAATTATGCTATTAATAATGGGTAATCATATCTTATAGCTTGCCCCTATGTTAAGATACCCAAGACCGTAACCAATCTCACCAAATAAACCAAAATGATCAGAAAAATAGTATCGGCCTCCAATATAGAGCGCGATCAATGGATTGGTATTATTATCTGTATATTTTAAAGGTTCACCATTGAGTGTCCCCGAATAATATTTATAGGTCTCAAAACGCAGTCCTAGAGCCAAACCACCATATAGATCAGCCTTTTCATTCGATAGAAACTTTGGGTGAATTGCTCCACGTGCAGCAACAATAAAATCAGCCCATGTCCAGTCGTAGGAATAGTTTAGATAGGACCAGTCGTATTTGGCATATTTCCACCCTACTATACCACCCAAGGATATAATACCTACATCTTCAATATCCCAGGCACCTTTTTCAACACTCAGCGATATGGAAGGCAGTGAAGAAACAGAATAACCGTAACTGTACCACCCAAGACCAAGTCCTAAGTTAGCCACTAATGATTCTTTTGTAAAAGTTTGTGCATGAGTTAACCCCGATATCAGGCAAGCAATAAATAATGCAAGGAAGATCTTTTTCATAAGGATGTAGTTTGTCCTGTTTCTGACTTTGAGCAAAAATAACCTGAAAGTTTATAATAAATATATTTTGCTACCAGCTTAACAAATATTTAACAACACGCTATATACACCCTACAACCCCTACTTTTTATAGTCCTTTAAAAATTCAATTACACCAGACCGGACAGAATTACCTGAAAAGCCAAATTTTTCATCCAGAACGGTGTAAGGCGCAGAATAGCCAAAGTGATCCAGACCTATCACGGTCCCGCTGCTTCCAATAAGTTCAGCAAGAGTTACAGGCAGTCCGGCAGTAAAACCCAAAACCGGAACTCCATCAGGAATTATGGACTTCTGATAGTCCAAATCCTGATTCCTGAATATTCCCTCAGAAATTACAGAAACCACTGAAGAATTTATTCCAATTTTCTTTAGTAATTCCGCCCCTTCAACGAGGGTACTTACCTCTGAACCACTTGCCAACAAAATAATATCTGGCTTATCTGTTTTTTTAATGAAATAAGCCCCTTTTTCTGCCTGAAGTGAGAAATCATATTTCTTCTTACCTGAAGGGAAGGGAAGATCATTAATATTTTGACGTGACAAAATAAGCCCTGTGGGAGTAGTGGTATTTTCCACAGCCATTTTATAAGCAACCAGGGTTTCAATTCCATCTGCCGGCCTGAGCACCAACATTGAATTTTTCCCTTTGTGGTTTTTTAGTTTTTCCATTAGCCTTATCTGCGCCTCGTGCTCTACAGGCTGGTGTGTAGGGCCGTCCTCTCCTACCCTGAAAGAATCATGTGTCCACACATATTTAACCGGGAGCTCCATTAAAGCAGCCAATCGGATGGCTGGTTTCATATAATCAGAAAAAACAAAGAAAGTTCCGCAAACCGGCACCAGATAATGTAAAGCCATACCATTAGCCAATGCTGCCATAGTGAGCTCAGAAACCCCGGCATGAAGAAAGGCTCCGGAAAAATTATTTTTTGTAATGGGAGACGTTTTCTTTAGGAAGCCATCCGTTTTATCGCTATTGGCTAAATCAGCGGACATAACAATCATGTTATCAATACGGCCTGCAAACTCACCGAGTATTGTGGCAGAAGCGGCTCGTGTGGCCCCATTGGGTTTAATTTCTATTTTACTGAAATCAATGGTGGGCAATTTCCCTTCTAAAATATGCTGAAGTTTAAGTGCGAGCTCAGGATTTTGCTGTTTCCAAATTTTATACTCTTCATTCTTAGACCTGACAAAAGCGCGTTTTTCCTCTAAAGCTTTCTTATAAAGTTGAACTGTTTCAGGAAATACGGCAAAAGGATTTACAGGATCACCTCCCAGATTAAGAATAGTCTTTTCAAACGAAGCACCTGCTTTACTCATCGGTTGTCCATGTGTTGAAACCTGCCTTTCAAAATTCTCACCTGACTCAGTCAATGCACCTTTTCCCATAATGGTTTTCCCAATGATCAGAACTGGCTTTTCCTTTTCCTCAGTAGCTTTCATAAGTGAACCACGGATTTCGTCTAAGTCGTTACCATCAATGGTCATAACCCGCCACCCCCAAGCTTCATATTTTCGGGCTGTGTCTTCATTGGTGACCTCATCGACCATCGTGGAAAGTTGTATATCATTCGAGTCGAAAAACATGATCAGGTTATTCAAACCCAGATAGCCGGCAATCCTTCCGGCTCCCTGTGAAATTTCTTCCTGAATTCCACCATCAGAAATAAATGCATAGGTTTTATGCGACATCCAGCTACCAAAACGAGCAGTTAAAAATTTCTCAGCAATCGCAGCTCCTACTGCCATAGTATGTCCTTGCCCAAGAGGGCCTGATGTGTTTTCAATTCCCCGCTTCACATCCAGTTCAGGATGGCCGGGAGTAGCACTTTGCCACTGCCTGAAATTTTGTAAATCATGGGTGGTATAAGTACCCACAAGTGACAGTACGGAATAAAGCATGGCCGACATATGGCCAGGATCCAGAAAAAAACGATCCCTAAAAGGCCAGGCCATATCGTCGGGATTGAAATTCAAAAATCCGGCATACAGTGTATTGATAAAATCAGCCCCACCCATTGCACCACCAGGATGCCCTGAATTAGCTTTTTCAACCATAGCCATGGATAAAATACGAATGTTATCAGCTGCTTTGTTGTAAATGGTGTTATCCATTGTTTATTTATTGATTGTTAAAATATCGTGTTTATAAAATATTAAATCCTATTTGTTTTAGTCTATCCTCAATGGTGCTGCTTACATTTGCCAATCTCAGGGCAAAAGCCCCATTATCGCGTCTGAAATTATAGTCCCGTCGAATTCGTTCAAAATTATTAATGTCCTTTCTTAACATCCTATCATCATCCAAAATGGGATAAACCTGTTTAAAAATCCGGTAAAATATCGCTTGGTCGTCCAGTCCGGCACCATCAAATTCCAATTCAATTTTTTCTTCAGGAATGGCAGGCGTCCAGCTATTTATTCCAAGTCCGAAATGTGAACTGACTGATTGAACCGTTAAAGCTGCGCTATTGGCCTTACCTTCGAGGGAATAACCTGCTATATGCGGAGTACCTATTAATGAAGCCTCCAATAAATCAAGGTCTATCTCTGGTTCATTTTCCCAAACATCAAGCACAACTGATTTTATAATCCCTTCTGTTTGTGCTTCCATAAGTCCTTCCGTATCGACGACGGCACCACGTGATGTATTAAAGAGATGAATTGGTTTTTTAAAGCCCTTCCAGAAGATATCATCAGCGAGATGAAATGTTTTATGGTCGCCGCCAAATGTCAGGGGCACATGAAAAGAAATAAAATCAGCTTCCTTTTGTATTTGGATTAAACTTACAAAATCGCCCTTACCTTCTGCATCTTCCCGCGGAGGGTCGTTAAGCAATATATTCATACCAAGTAGTTCAGCTATTTTTTTGACTCTTTTCCCAATATTCCCCACACCAATAATTCCTAAAGTTTTACCAGCCAGGCGAATATTCCTGTTTTGAGCCATATGCAATAAAGCTGAAGTGAAATACTGGGCTACTGCATCTGCATTGCAGCCATTGGCTGTTGTCCAGGCAATGCCATTTTCTTGGCAGTACCTTTTATCAATATGATCAGAACCGATAGTTGCTGAAGCTATCAGCTTAACTCTCGTACCTGAAAGTAATTCTTCGTCGCAAATGGTAATTGAACGTATGAGTAAGGCTTCGGCATTTTGAAGGGCAGGCTTGTTAATTTGATCACCAGGAAGATAAGTAATCTTCGCAAAAGGTTCCAATACCCCTTTTAAAAATGGGATTTTATCGTCCGCTACAATTTTCATTTATTTTTCATAATATTTGTTTCGAATAAAACAAATAAGCCAATTTTAAAGGACTAATTACCTATCCTGAATTTTGGCAAAAGTAAAAAATTAGTAATGGGAAAAATGAATTGTTTAAAAGTGTTGAAAAAAAGCTTTAAGCAAGCTCTTTGAATCTGCTTTTCACTGTATTGTAAATTAATTCAGGACGAAGAAATTAATTTCTTTTATAGGCCTTTAATTCGTCCTTCAGGCTTTTTACCTCATCCCTTAATTCTTTGATACGGAACTCCCGGCCTACAAATATTTTATTGAATTGCTCAAGTTGTGTATTTTTTTCCTCCAGTTTAGAAGTTCGTTCTTGCACCAAATCTTCAAGTTGTTCCTTATAAAGTTGCAATTCTTTCTGTACCTTTTTTATTTCGGTGATATCAGCAGCACCCAAAAGGGCTCCGGAAAACTTATTCTGTTGATCGGGAATGGATGAAGAATTGATAAGCATAGTAATAATCTGGCCATTCTTTTTCTTGAATTTTAATTCGGTTTGCTTGTGTTCAGCAATGGTTTGAGACTGAAACAAACTTGTCACTTTCTTATGTTCATCCTCATGCACAATATCCAGAATACTTAAACCTATTGTTTCCTCCACATAGTAACCTAACATTTCTGCCATTTTTGGATTGACAAAGGATATGTTGCCTGCCATATCTATTTTCAGAATTCCTTCATTCAGGGTTTCCACCAGTTGACGGTATTCTTCCTCACTTTTGAGTAACAATTCCGATGCTTTTTTTCGGTCGGTGATGTCCCTCATAATTGCATGGACCAATTTTTTATCACCGATTTCAACAACTTTTGCCGAAATTTCACCTATCAGTAATTCGCCTGTCTTCGTCTGAAATTCTGTTTCAAAAAGCACTTCCCCCTCTTCCTTTAATTTCGCAAAGGCCTTTTCATTAATTTTTATTATCTCTTTATTTGGACTTGTCTCAATTAAATTGGATTTTAAAAATTCTTCTTTATTGTAGCCAATCAATTCACAGAGTTTCAAATTTACATCAATTAACTCCCCTTCAAGGTCATGCACGGCAATCCCATCACCCGATTGCTCAAACAGGCTGCGAAAACGTTTTTCACTGGCAACAATTTGCTGTCTTAAAGCATATTCACTGGTAACGTCTCTGAAAACGAGTACTACCCCTTTGATGTCTCCCTTATCATCCATAATGGGAGCACCTGAATCGGCTATCTGGTACTCCTGCCCTTTTTTTGAAATAAGGAGCGTATGATTGGCCAATCCCACAATTTTACCCGATTCAATTACTATATCAACAGGGTTCTCCACAGTATTTCGGGTTTGGGAATTTATAATATGAAACACCTCCGGTAAAGGTTTACCACAAGCCTCTTCAAAGCTCCATTCAGTTAAACGCTCAGCTACAGGATTCATGCTTATAATTAGCCCTTTATCATTCGTGGCTATAACCGCATCGCCGATGGAGTTTAAGGTAATCCGCATTTTCTCTTCGCTTTCCCTTATGGCATTTTCTATTTTCTTCCTCTCTGTAATGTCGCGTATAGAAGTAAGATAAGTTTCCCGGTCGTCCCAGTCAATATCAATAGTTCTCATTTCTCCGACCACCGTATTTTCATCATGCCGAACAATGTTAATTTCAGTGTGTTTACCTTTAATAACCGGATAGCCAAATACCCTGCTCAGTAATTCATTAACAGTAATTTTAAACAGTTGCTCTGCCGCCGGATTAGCAAATTTTATTGACCCTTCGTTGTCCACAATCAATATGGCATCGGGGTTCCTTTCAATTATTTTTTTAAATCGTTGCTCACTTTTCCTCAGGTCATCCAGGGTTCGTTTATGGCGCATAAAAGCCTCAATCCTCGCGATCAATTCTCTTTTTTCAAAAGGACGGGAAAGGTAACCATCTGCGCCTAGTTCAAGGCCTTTTGCCTTATCAAGCGGGGAATTGATCTTCCCGGAAATCATTACCACATAAACGTACCGGAACTCCTGGTCCTGTTTTATTTTTTTTAATATATCCAGGCCATTTTCGTTGTTTAATACAATATCGAGAAGTATAATGTCAGGTTTATCTTGATTAATGATTTCAAAGGTTTCTTTTTCATTCATACTGGTTACCACTCTGAATCCTTCACCCTCGAAAATCCTTGTCATGATCTCAAGGTTGTGGACTTCATCATCTACAATCAGGATACATTCCTTATTTTTCATAATTAAATTTAAACAATTCATCAAATAGGGACATTTTTTCATCAGCCATAATGTAGCGGCTAGAATTTAGTCATCTACCGGATAGCCATGAACAAATCCATTCAAAAATAACTATTTGAAGTTTTAACATCATTAAATCTTTTATTTTCATTGTTGTGATAATTTGAATTAATCTACCACCGGAACAAGATTAAGACCTAACAAAACAGCTTCTTTATCAGATAAGTCCCCAATAATTCTGCGAATGGGTGATGGCAAACTTTTTATTAAAGTAGGGGTTGCAAGTATCTTATCCTTTTTTGCTATTTCCGGGGTTTCAATCACATCAACAACGTGCAGGTCATAAATATTGTGCAGGTTATGCTTGCAAATATCCTTTAAGTTATTGATTGCTTCTTCAGATTGGGTTGTTTTACCCGATACATAAAGCTTGAGAATATATTTTTCCATGGTATTTAATTTTCAGTTCCAAAACGAGTTCCATATTTTTCATATTTACAAAACCCTGGGCTTTATTCTCCGGTTCAGGTTCTTACTATCTTATGCTTAAAATTAAAAATTTTTTTAAACAAAATCTTTTCGCTCTATCTAAATTATTTTTAATGCAATACAGACAGCTTCGACGATTTAATACATTACAGGCAAACTAAAACTAAAAACAGAACCCTTGCCCGGCTCACTTTCTACCCATATTTCACCTTCATGGGCTTCCACTATTCTTCTTACAATGTATAATCCCAGCCCGGTACTTTTTTCACCGCCTGTACTTCTTACGGTGGTCGTTTGAAAGGGCCGAAACAACAATTTCAATTCGTCGGGTTCAATACCCAATCCCTGGTCGGCAATGGAGATTATTACCCGGCTAAATTCTTTTATTATTTTCACCTCAACTTTAGTTCCCTCATTCGAATATTTGATGGCATTGGTGCAAAGGTTGGTCACCACCTGAATAATTTTATCCCTGTCAATTTTCAGGTAAATCTCACTCTCCGGTTTTTCAACGTTCAATTGTATTTGTTTCTTCTCTCCAAGCGACCTGTTAACAGACACAGTTTGATCAATAAGATCAATAAGGTTGACCTCCTCAAGGGTAAGGGAAACTTTTCCCGACTCGATGGATGAAACATCCAGCAGGTCGTTTACCAAAGCTAACATGGAGGTGGTAATTTTCTTTATCTGCTCGATAAATTTTTTGTGGGTATCGGAGAGGACATCGGCATCTTCCTGCAGGAACTCCGCATAATTAATAATGTTTCCTAATGGATTTCGCAGGTCATGGGCAGCCATGCCCAGGAACTGGTTTTTAAGCTCATTCAGTTTAGCCAGTTCAATATTTTTTTTGGTTAGCTCACGTTGCAGGTTAACCAACTCATTATTCAGGTTCGAAACTTCATCAAATAACCTCTGTGTATCATCAGCTTCCTCAACCGGATTAGAATATTTTTCTTTGATCAGCTGACGAATGAGGTTCGCCTGCTCATTATTTATATGTTGCAAATGGCCCGTAAACTCCATGGCCTCCTTATGATTATCCGCACCAATAATGAGCAATTTGTCGCCTAGCTGAAGGCCCACAAAGTACAAAGTTTTGATGACATTATCCATGGGGATGTTCAGCTGGTAGTCAAAAGCTATTTTTTTTCTTTTGATCTCCAGTAAAAAATTGTATGATTTATTGCGCGTGCCTTCGTCTACCAAATAGTTGAACATTTTTTTTTCAAGCCTTGAATCACCAATGTTAAAATCATTTCGCAATACCTGTTCAATGTCACCATTTAAGGAGCAAAGTAACGCCAGTCCTTTTATTTTTCCGGTGTCTGCCATTATTTTAATTAATTACCAGTTTATTGGCTTCCTCAATAGCCTTTAATGCATTGGGAGCATATGCATTGGCACCAAATGATTCCCAATCTTTTACATTTCTGTTCAATGCCACGCCACCGATAATAATTTTCAAATCTTTTCCGGTTTCTGATTGCCTTATATCCTTTATGGTGGAGGCTAATAACTGACGATGATAGGGCATCGCAATAGATAATCCTAGAATTTGGGCTTCATTTTCTTCCACGGCTTTTAATAAAGTTGAGGGGGGTGAATTAGCTCCAAGGTAGTAGGTATCCCAACCTTCCATTTCGAAAAAATCGGCTACCATTCTAATTCCTATTTCATGCAATTCGCCGCCTATACTTGCCCCAACAAAGGTCTTGTTTTTACGCTCGGTGGTAAAGATGTATGGATAAAGCTGCGACATGATCATTTGGGTGGCGGCAGAACAAAAGTGTTCTTTTGCCACACTTATTTGATTAGACAACCACAAACGCCCCACTTCATATTGCGATTTCTGAAAGATCTCAAGATAGATTTCCTTTACCGGGATTTTGTCTTCTACGGCGCTCATGATTATACTACTTGCCATGGATTTATTCCCTGCCAGCAAAGCATCATTGTATGCTCTTGCCCGCTTGCCTATACTGGTGGAATCATCAATATACGAGGATAACTCCTGCAGGGGTTTTTGCATTTCACGGATCCCGGCTTCAATGTATTGGCCTACAATTGTCGAGAACTCAGAGGGCATTTCTTCACTGATTACCTCTTGTGTACATTCCAGGGTTTTTATCATTACATCATCCGGAAAGTTAAGCCCCCGGAAAAGCACTTTTACCCAGGCAACATATTCGGTAAACATGCTTGCATCCTTCGAAACAATCGCTTCTGCCAGAAAGGGAAGATGATAGCCTGCATCCCGAATACTAAAGTTTTTACCGGTCGTGCCATAGGGCTCCCAAAAGCTGAACTGCAGCTTATATTGTTTTTCAACAATTTTAATTGCAAGCTCATCTTTTTTTAATATTAAAAAATTACTGATTTTTAACATTTCCTGTTCCATCTGCCTTTTTTTTGAATCGGACTAAATTACAAATTTTTATCATTGCTGACCTGCAAATAAGGAAGTTGGCTATTGTTTTTCCTAATGGTTGTTTACGCAGGAGCTGTGTGATTTTCAATTTAAAGAGCGGAATAAATTAAAAGTAACCCGGAAACCTATTTCGAACATAAAAGTGCTTAAATAGCCTGGTAGTAATACCATTGGTAAACATATGCAGGAATATAAAAGGGTTTATTTTGATATTTTCTCTTCAAGTAATTTTATTTTATCTCTCAGCTCTTTAATTCTGGACTCTCTCCCAACAAATAAATTATTGAATTTTTCCAGTACTTCATTTTTTTCCTGGAGTTCTTTGGTACGTTCATTAACCATTTCTTCCAGGTGGTTACGGTGCGCGATAAGTTCTTTTTCAATTTTTTTTCGGGATGTAATATCCACATGCGTACCCACTACCCTGATGGCTTTGCCCTTACTGTCGAAAATAGCTTCGGCCCGCGATAAAATATCTACCCAGTGTCCATTTTTATGCTTCATTTTAAACTCCAGCTCAAAGCGGTGAAGTTTGCCGGATATATGGGCATTAAGCATATCCCATGACTTTTTAGCATCTTCAGGTTCGGTCAATTTTTCCCAAACTGAAAACTCATTTTTAAGTTCATGGTCCTTGTAACCCAGCATTTGTTTCCATCCCGGTGAATAGTATATTTCATTGGTAATTAAATCCCAGTCGTAAATACCATCTTTAGTAGCGGCCATGGCAAAATTGAAACGCTCCTGGCTTTCCCTGATGGCATTTTCTGATTTTTTTCGTTCCGTGATATCCCGCGCAATAGCACAATAAACAATAGAACTTTCAATTTTGAACTTCCTTGCACTAATTTCTATCGGAATCAAAGATCCATCTTTGTGAATATGGCTTGTTTCAAAAATTCTTTGCTCATCAAACGGAAATTCTTTCCAAAAATCTGTAAATTCCTCATAAGAGTAATTAGGATCTATTTCAGTGATCAAGGATCCAATAATTTCATTTTTCTCTCTTCCAAGCATTTTACATGCACTGGGATTGCACTCCACAAAGGTACCATCATCAGCTAACAAATAAATTCCATCTGATGCAGTTTCAATTAATGAGCGGTATTTCAATTCACTCTTTATTAAAATTGCATCGGTACGTTTCCGTTCTGAAATATCCATCACCACCGACCTGATAAGCAAGCCATTATTTGAATTATCATTCAGCAGTATACAATTTATCTGGGTGAAAAAAACCTCTTCATTTTTATTCACCATTCTTAGTTCACAGGGTTCAGCTACTCCATTTTGAATGAGGTTTTTGCGGTGTAAATAAAAAATATCCTTATCCTCTTTAAGAATAAAATCAGAAAAGACCCGATTAATTAAAACTCCTCTTTCAATTTGCAGCATTTTTGCCAGGGTAAGATTGGCTTCCATAATCATCCCTTTTTCTGAAATGGAAAGATAACCAACAGGAGCAAAATCATAAAGATCCAAATATTTATCCCTGGTCAATTCAACTTCTAGGTTAGCCCTTCGTAATTCTTCATTTTGCATTTCCAACTCCACCTGGTGTACGCGGAGCTCTTCCATAAGCTCCTCCACTTTTTCAGCAGGTACATTTATTTTTTTTGAGGGATGTTTCTCAAGGAAGTCAAGGGCTCTTTTCCTCAATTTATTATTATCCGGGGAGTTCGGGTGTTTTTCCATAATCAGGCGATTTAGCACTTAAAGGTAATATAATTTTTTATTAGCTACTTATTTCTGGTTCAAATTATTCAGGCAGCCAGGCCAAATCCCTTTCTGTTATTCCAATACCCGTTAATTTTTCATCTGCATCAAGCAAACGGGTTGGAGTGAGCCAAACATTTATTATCTTATTTTCTTTCGTTTTTCGTTGGGATTTAAAGGATTTGATCTCTCCTTTTTCCTGTAATCGTTTTAATACAGCTTCCAGTTCCGAATTATTGAACTCCGCAGACAGGTTTCTAAGGTTCAATTTTAAAGCCTCTTTTTGTGAATATCCATACATTTTTTCAGCGCCATAGTTCCATTCAGTTATATTACCCTGAAGGTCCAAAACGAAAATAGCATCATTTGATTCTTTGATTAGTTTAGCTAAACGTGCCTCCGCATTATACCTCAGCTCCTGCTCTTTTATTTCCTGTACTTTTGTTAAATCCGAAAATGTGATAACCACTCCATTAATCACATTTTCTGTTGTCCGGTAGGGAGAAATTCGCAGGGTATAATAGGCGCCATCTTCCGACATCACCTCTTTTTCCCTGAATACCAGGTCATTTAAAACCTCTTTTGCTATTTCCTTAATATTTACATTTACCAGCTTTGTGTTAATATCAGAGATGGGCCGGCCAATATCTGTTTGAATGAAGTGTATGATGCGGGCTGTATGGGAGGTAAAACGTTTGATGCGAAATTCATTATCCAAAAAGATAGTGGGAATTTGGGTAGCGTTCAAAAGATTGGATAAATCATCGTTGACTCCGGCCAGCATTTCTACTTTTTCGTTGAGTTCGGCATTTACAGTGGAGAGCTCCTCGTTCATCGACTGCTGCTCTTCCTTAGAGGTTTCAAGCTCTTCATTTGTGGATTGCAATTCTTCATTCGTGGATTGCAATTCTTCATTGGTCGACTTAAGTTCTTCGTTCGAGGCCTCCAGTTCTTCAATAGTCGATTGCAGATTTTCTTTTGTGCTCTGCAATTCTTTTTCCAGCCTGGTCATTCTGTCATTTTCATTTTGATCAGCTGCTTCTTTTTTACCCGTCTTTTTTCCGCGTGTTTTGGATGGGGGTGGCTCAGGGCTTATTGATTCCTCAAACATGATGAGCATTGTAACCTGTGGATCTTTAGGCAAATTTAATGGCTTTACCACAATATCTATTGTAAATATTGCGCCATTGTTTTTTAGGGAAACCCCTTTATGTACCACCTGTTGTTTTCGGGCCAGGGATTCCCTGATGGCAGCTGTTAAATCCACTCGTAATCCATCCCTTGCCATATCATAAATATTCAGATTTGCTTCACCAGGTGCCGGTTCAAGATATTTTCCTGTACGTCCGTGAATATATAAAATTTCCCCTCTTTCGTTAATGATCACACTGGGTGGAGCATAATGGGCAAGCAGGCTTTTCTCAGCCAACCTGGAATATTCGGGCTTAATCTTTTGGTGTTCTGGCATCACTATCTTTTTGTCTTGTTGATCTGATTCATGAAATTTACTTACTATATAATTCGGCGTAATTGCCTGTTTACGAGCATATATTTTCCATTTGGTATTGATGGGCAAAAACAAATCGGTAAAACTACCGATGGTCTCTGATGACCCAAGAAATAACACCCCTTCAGGTTTTAAACTAAAATGAAAAAGGGGCAATACTTTTTTTTGCAAATCGCTGTCGAAATAGATCAGCAAATTCCTGCAAACCACCATATCAAGTTTAATGAATGGTGGGTCTTTAATAAGGTTTTGGGGAGCAAAAACCAACAATTCCCTGATATCTTTTTTAATTTTGAATAGATGATCGTCGAAACTAAAAAAGCGTTTTATCCTTTCGGGGCTTACATCCTGTGCAATTGAAGGTGGATAAAGGCCTGCCCGGGCTATTTCAATGGCATTGATATCCAAGTCTGTTGCGAATATTTGAATATTGATATGGATATTCAGTTTTTCAATTACCTCTCTTAAAATAATGGCTATAGAATAAGCTTCCTCTCCACTGGAACAACCGGGTATCCATACCCTGAATGTGTAATCGCTGGGTTTTTGCTTTAATAATCCGGGAAGGATATTTTCCCGCATTAATTCGAAGGCATACTTATCCCGGAAGAAACTGGTAACCCCAATTAACAGTTCCCTGAATAATGTTTCTACTTCTAATGGGTTTTCTTGTAAATATTTTACAAATGTGGTAATCCTGTTTATTTGGTGAATATTCATTCTCCGGGAAATACGGCGGCTTATTGTATTGATTTTATAAGATGAAAAATCATGGCCTGTTTGATTCCGGAGCAGAATAAAGATCTTTTGAAGGGCGTCGGGGTTTAGTTTTTTTTCATCCTGGATTATTACCTTGTGCCTGTTTTGAATATGGTTTGTAAAGTTAAGCAGTTGCTCCGGCATTTTTTCAGGAGGAAGGATATAATCGACAAGACTTGTTTCGATGGCACATTTAGGCATACTCTCATATTTGGCTGAGTCAACACTTTGTGCCATTGCCATTCCAAGCTCCCCTTTAATAACCTTAAGGCCCTGGCAGCCATCCGAACCCATACCTGATAAAATAATACATATTGCTTTTTCACCCTGGTCATTTGCCAGTGATTTAAAGAAAAAATCGATCGGCATCCTGGGAATAGTCTTTTTAGGGGGTTCAAACAAATGAAGCGTTCCCTTAAGAATAGCCATATTAAAGTTGGGCGGAATAATATATACGGCATTGGGCTTTACTTTGGTGCCATCCTTTACCAGCAATACCTCCATGGTAGTATATTTCCGGATCAATTCGGGCATTATGCTATGGTGTTTTGGATCAAGATGGGATACCAGGATAAAGGCCATCCCAGGATTATCAGGAACATGTTTAAAAAAACGTTCAAACGCTTCCAATCCTCCTGCTGAAGCACCGATACCCACAAAGTAAAAGTCCCTGGAGGGCTTCGACAGATCAATACTTTTTGCTTTCATTAGTCAGGCATTTAGCTTGCTCAAAATAATTTCTAAAATAATAATGGCAAGAGGAGATTTATCAATGGCTAAAGATAAGGAAAACAAATGGAATTATTCGCATTTAATTTTCGGGGTTGAGTGACTCTCCTGATATGGATTTATCTTCTTTTTCCCGGAAATGATTTCTTTTGTATGGATTTGTTCTCATTTCTCCAGGCAAATGCTGATTTAGGCTTTCTTTTTTTTCGGGGTGGCCTTTCCTCTTTTTTTGGTTTTTCAGCCGCTGGATCTGCTTCAACGTACGGAAACGGATGTTCTTCAACAACAGGTATTTTTTTCCCGATTAACTTTTCGATATCTTTTAAAAAAGGTCGCTCTTCACCATCGCAAAAGGAAAGCGCAATGCCACTGGCTCCCGCCCGGCCAGTGCGTCCTATTCGGTGTATATATGTTTCAGGAATATTCGGAAGGTCATAATTGATCACATGCGATATTTCCTCTACATCTATTCCTCTGGCAGCAATATCAGTAGCAATTAATATACTGGTTCGCCCGTTTTTAAAATCTCCAAGGGCTTTTTGCCTGGCTCCCTGCGACTTATTGCCATGGATGGCATTCGCGTCAATATCTGTTTTCTTCGATAGGAATTTAACAATTTTATCTGCGCCATATTTGGTCCTTGAAAAAACCAAAACAGAATAAACAGGTTCAGTTTTTAAAAGATGCATCAGGAGGTCAGGTTTTTTCTTTTTATTTACAAAATAAACCGCCTGTTCCACTTTTTCAGCAGTTGTTTGTTCGGGTGTTACCGAAACCTTTTCCGGATTTCCCAGGATTTGTCGTGATAAGGCGACTATTTCCGGAGGCATGGTGGCTGAAAAGAATAAGGATTGCCTTTGTGCGGGCAAGTGTGCAATAATTTTCCTGATATCATGTATAAATCCCATATCCAGCATGCGGTCGGCCTCATCTAAAACTGAATATTTCACATCCTTAAGAGAAATAAAACCCTGGTCGATTAAGTCGAGCAAGCGGCCGGGTGTGGCAACCAGTATATCCACTCCTCTTTTGAGTGCATCTGTTTGGGGGTTTTGCTTTACCCCTCCAAAAACAACGGTATTTTTTATACCGGTAAATTTGCCATATACAGTAAAACTTTCCGCAATTTGAATGGCCAATTCCCTTGTGGGTGTAATCACAAGGGCTCTTATCTTTCTCCGGCCATCGTGGTGTGGTGGATTAAGATAAAGATGTTGCAGAATTGGTACAGCGAAAGCAGCAGTCTTGCCGGTTCCTGTTTGGGCACAACCTAACAAATCCTTTCCTTTTAGTAAAATGGGGATAGATTGTTGTTGGATGGGTGTAGGTGTAGAATAACCTTCAGCAGCCAGTGCTTTCAGGATGGGGTCGATAACCCCCAGAAGTTTAAATGTCATTTATTAAATTTGTTGGGGACAAAGGTAAGGGAAATGTTTGGATACTTTAGTTTTAATTATTTCAGACTATAACGTGCTCATTTCATAGTCGAAAATTAAGACTTGATCAACGCATTTTGAAATACAAACTAAAAATAAAGCGAGTGAAAGTGCATCAAATATCGGGATTGGCTGCTTTTCTTAAATTTTTTAATTGGTGTATTTCTTCACTGTGAGGTTTCATGGATTTTTCATCTGCCTGAACATATTTAAGAAAATATTCGTGGCACTCAGAAAACAAATTGCCTGGTAAAATAAAGTTATTACTTATATAACCATCAAATCCTGAAAAATTATCATATAATCCAAAGGCGGTTTCCTTCAAGTACAAATTATTTATTTGAAGAACTTCTGGTTTTAATTGAGCAATTTCTTCCGGGAGGTTGGGTAAAGATATATTTGAAGAATTTTCAGGAGAAGCGAAATTAACGTAACTAAATACATATGCATGTCCATCATCATATACATATTCCCAGGAAAGCCTCACATAATCAGGATTTCCATTGATGGTGGCTGCAAAATTCTCAGGGTTATCATCAATCACTGATAGGTTAGCTTGTAAGTAATTAAACTGGCTGGGAATGCTCCCATTTCTCCTGCAGTACACATAAGAATCATTATCTTTTGTTGCCCTGAAATATGAATAATAACCATTGAAAAGGTTACCCGGATAATAGGCTTGTACGGCAGGCAAATTATTTTCGGTATTATAGTAAACCATGTAATATTCCCAAATGTCAGTTGCAGGGTCATCTTCAGATTCAATATACGCGAGGTCGCTCGTTCCATTTCCAAATGAGAAATTAACAAAGTCGCTCATCTGGATAAACTCCGAACTACCTATTGAGAATGATTCATTTAGCCCAACGTTGTCAATCCATTTATAAAAAGGTGCTTCCCCGAAATTATAAAACATGATATAAATATTGTCGGGGTTAAAATACTGGTCGAAAGTAACCGAATTTTCAACGCTGTTATATACTCCCCAATCGTACTTATTGCGTAGCTCGGTATAATCGTAGTCATCCAGATTAATATTATTTAGGGCAACTATATTAGAGCCTACAGGGTTTATTGTTTCTTCATTTGGCAAACCAAGGTTCCATGTTTCCGGGATCACATCCATGTAGTTCGACAAATAATACATTTGGGGCCAGCTGTATTCCAAATATATTGTTTTCCGGAAAATCTGTACGTTATATCCGCCTGTATTCATCCCTTTTGGCCAGTCAAAAACCAATACGGAATTATTTTGTGCTTCCTGTATCCCTACCAATGTATTATCCGAGGTATAGATCATTATCCATAAACGGTTTTCTTCGAATGCATTATTTTTGATATAATCACTCCCTATTTTAAACTTGAAAAATTCATCGCCCGTCATAAAGCTTTTTTCTTCTCCATAATAGGTTCCACTTGCATCAGTAGTATACGCCCTTACATAGTAGGTTGTGCTCTTTTCCAGGCCAGTCAACAAGCTTGTAAATTCTATATCTTCTTCAGTTACTCCCAATGCTGTTTTAGCCGAATTGGTAATCTCCGGTGCGCTGTTAGTGGACCATACATGTCCGTGATTGATCAGGGAATTCCCATTTAAGTTCATGACGATACCAGTGACTTTAGCTGTGGTGTTGGTAATTCCAGAGACAGTACCTGTAAATATATCAAATTCTGATTGACTTTGCGGGACATCTTCATCCTTCGTACATCTAATTAAAAATGTCGAAATCAGCAAGATGATAAAAAAACCTCTTTTCATTATGTGGGAGTTAGTGAGCTAATGCCAGTTGCATTGTTTTCTCTTGTATAAATATGAGGTTAAATCTACATCAATATATAACAGATATTCAAAACCTAATTTACAGATTATCAACAGTTAGTTGTTAACCAAACAAAAAAGCCCCGGACATTTCCAGGGCTCAGGTATAACAAGTTTAAAAAATTATTTGCCGGGCATATTGTAATAAAACCTCTCTTTTATAATAAAATCACCCTTCCAGTATTGTACGGCGACTTCCTCCATTTTCATTCTACTTCCATCTTGAAATGTTGTATCCATCCATGATTCAACCATGGTCACACCTGTTTTTTCATTGGAGGTAATTCCGGTTGTACCGCTTCCATGTATATCCTTAATACTGCCCATAAACTGAAGTTCAAATTCTCTGTTTTTGTCTTTACCTTCGCGCACATCACCAGTAGCTTCAATCATAACAACATCTTTATGGTAATATTTTTCGAAGGCCTCCATCATTTTACCTTCCTCAATCATTTTATACATTGCGGTTACTTTTTCTAAATAGCTCATAGTAGTTTGTTTTAGTGGTTTGAAATAATATAACCGCCTAAAAACTGATTAAGTTCAAATCCATAAGTTAATAATTGTTAAGGGTAGCAATTAACATTTCGCTGAAAATGTAATTAAAATTTTGCCATAAAAGATGATAATAGGCCATCGAGAGTACGAACTACTCTCTCAGCATTCTCATTACTAAAACAGAGTGGTGGTTTCATTTTAATTATGTTATCCCTGGGGCCATCGGTAGAAATTAAAATATAACTTTCCCTCATTTTATTTTTAAGAAAAGATGCCAGTTCAGGATAATATTCCATGGTTTGGGGATTTTTCACACATTCCACCCCGATAAAAAGACCTTCTCCCCTCACATCTCCTATTACCTGATATTTCGATTTTAAATCATTCAGCAAGGTTAAAAAGTACTTACCAGTTTCAAAGGCGTTTTGCTGTAATCCTTCTTCTTCTATCACTTCAAGCACAGCTTTTCCTATAGCACACGAAACCGGATTACCGCCAAAAGAGCTGAAAAACTCCATTCCGTTATCAAAAGCATCTGCAATTTCTTTCGTGGTTACCACTGCGCCCATAGGGTGGCCATTGGCCATAGGTTTGCCCAGTACAACAATATCAGGTACAACTCCGTAAAGCTCATAACCCCAAAAAGCAGAACCCATCCTGCCAAATCCGGTTTGCACTTCATCAGATATACAAAGCCCTCCCTGCCGTCGGATCAATGGATAGATATTTTTCAGATAGTCCGTGGCAAGTGGTACCTGTCCTGCACAGCCCACAATGGGCTCCGCAATAAAAGCAGCGACAGGTGAAGCAGATGCCTGGATAATTTCCTGTGCCTGGGTTGCAAAAGCCCTCCCGGCGCTTCCATCATTTTGCCGGAAAGCCCCCCGATACGTATCTGGAATTGGAACTTTGCAAATGTAATCTGCCTGGCCTTTTCCTCCTGTACTACCAAACTTATAATGGCTAATATCAATACCAAGACGTGTATTTCCATGATACCCATGTTCTAGAACCACAATATTTTTATGGGCCGTGACTGCCTGAGCTATACGTATCGCTAAATCACTGGCAGCACTGCCTGAATTGATTAAAAACACCTGGTTTAATGAATCCGGGAACTTTGAGAGCAGATTCCCGGCATAATCTGCAAGCAGATCATAAACATAACGGGTATTTGTATTTAGTTTAGCCATTTGTCGTTGGCCTGCCTCCACTACCTTTGGATGCTGATGACCTACATGAGGAATATTATTGTACGCATCTAAAAACGTATTTCCAAATGCATCATACATATACTGGAAAGCAGCACCGTTCATTTTTACGGGAGACTGATAACTCACCGAAAGAACTCTAGGAATGAATTTAGACCGTCGTTCCATGCTTACTTCAATGTTTTCGGCCTTTTCCTTTTTTTGGCCTGTAGCCTCCCTGAAGGTAGCTTTTGCACGAATAGGATTTATTTGAATCCATTTCTTGAGTAAATCTATTGCCTGCCTTTCGCTTACACATATATATTCATTGGAAGGATCTTCCAGCTTTGCCAAGCCTGAATTCAATAAACTCATACAAAGCCTTCCGGCAATGAGGTAATAAAGGATATCTGTTTCCTCTTCTCTAAGTGGTAAACTATTGTGATAAGCCATGACAACAACAGAGGCCACATTCAGAGGGTCGGGCGTATCAAATATTGCATAGGTAATGGCCACTGCCAATTCTTGTATAAGCGGGGCATAAACCATATCTCCAAAATCAATTAGCCCTGCGACCTTGCCATTTTGTGTAAGTAAGTTCCAGTCATTGGCATCATTATGAATAACAGATTTTCGCAATAACGGCATAACAGGTATGACGTTTTCACGAAACTGCAGAAAGAAATAGTCTGTCAGCTTTCGGATTTCCGTATTAATGATGCAATCCTTTTTTGATTCAAGGGTAGTTAAATTTTGTAGATCCCAATTAATTTCCCGCGATTCAATGGCTTTATCCCACACGTTCAATAATTCCAAATCCAATTCTGCCAGAAATGTACCCAGGCTTTGATAAAGCTCTTCCGTATACACCGATTCCTTCGTAAATGCGCCTTGCAGCCATTTCAGAAGGCGAAAAACTTTTCCGGGTTTATTTATAAATCCTGTAATATATTCACCCCGAATATCAGGAACAGGTTCCTGAAACCTTTGCGGAAACTTTGCGGATAGTTTTATCAGTACCCTTGTTTCAGCCTGAAGATATTCAGTTAATTTGGGAGAAGAATCATACTCTTTAAGTACATAAATCTCTCCATCGACCGACTTAACCCTATAGTTAGAATTGGAATATCCTTCCACCGGATCAACAAATTCAGCAGTTAAATTAAAGCTTTCAAAAAGGAAACTCTTAAGATCTGACATTCGCTGTTGTTTTACTTTTGGTCAAAATTAAAGGAAATAAATCATCTGATCGAAAACAGTAGGATTGATTTTTTGTTGTAAGTGATATGGGTAGCAAAAAGATAATTATTTTTGATGGATACTGCAATTTATGTAGCGGAACAGTCAAAATAGTAAAGAAATTTGACCCCTCTCATAAATTTATCACTATTGCTTCCCAATCAAAAGAGGGGCAGGAACTAATGAAGAAATATCTTCTGCAATTTGCGGATCAGGACACCATTTTTTTAGTTGACGAAAAACAAATTTACTTTAAATCGAATGCCGTATTAAAAATTATTAAAGAACTCAAATATCCTGTCAAACTCTTATTGGTTTTAAAAATTTTTCCCTCCAGCTTCCTTGACTGCCTATATGATTTAGTTGCAAAATACCGGCATCGAATTTTTGGATCATCAGTTTCATGTGATCTAAACTTGGATACAAACAAGGAAATCTAAGCGAATTCAACACGTAGGACGAAAAGCTATTTTGACACAATAATTATTAACAAAAAAGAATTCCAGTTACATTTGCATCCCCTAATTGCAGGGATATATGAAAGATAATTTCAGGATAGTAAGAAACCGGATATTAATTTTAGTCGGATGGGCCTATATTCCATTCCGAAAAGTCATCCCCCCTGAAACATTCAGGTATGCCTTTACAGGTGGGATCAATACGGCTTTTGACATCCTGTTGTATTTTGTCTATTATAATTATATTTTACATCAGGAAATACTTGAGCTGGGATTTGTAGCCATTAGCCCACATATCGCGGCATTCCTGCTTGTCTTCCCGATAACGTTTACGAGTGGATTTATTCTGGCCAGGTATATAACTTTTACTTCTTCACCACTAAGGGGTAAAGTTCAGCTTTTTCGTTATGCCATGAGCGTGGGAGGTTCTATTTTGCTGAATTATATCTTACTGAAGATACTCGTAGAGGAATTATTACTCTGGCCCACCATAGCCAAGATCATAACCACGGTTGTTGTGGTGATGTATAGTTATCTGGCGCAACGCTATTATACCTTTAAAACGGGGAAAATATCACAGTGATCAATTCATGATATCTTTATTTGATTTATCATACGACAACTTTACGTTACCATTCTGAGTGCTAAGTTCCACGGGAATTCCCCCGCCATTTATCGTACCGTATATCTGGTTCTCAGTTATCTTTGCGGCTTTATCGAGGTTGGGCACTGTCATTTCCTTCCCTTTGAGTTTCATATCCATGCCCACACCCGCGGGTATATTGGCATCAATATCGCCACTTCGTGTGACCAGCTTTAGCCTTCCAGTCAGCTTCTCTAAATCCCCTTTAATATCGCCAATGGAGGTCCTGCCAGCTATCGACCCCTCGCACTCATCGAAACGAATATCGCCTTCAGAAGTACCTGCAATTATATTTCCGGTAACTACTGTCATTTTAATATCTCCTTTAGTGGTTTGCAGATCCACATCACCCTTAATGTTATTTACTTTAACATTTCCACAGGATGTGGATGCATTCACCGGGCCCACAATATTATTCATTTTAACATGGCCATCGATAGTTATACACTTTTGACTTCCAATTAAATCTACCAGCGTAATATTTCCATCTGCACTTGTTAAGTCGCAGGATGTTTGCTTTGGTACAAAAATTTCACAGGATACATTATATCTGTCGCGTGCGACCTCCCATTTATTTTCATTTCTCCGGCGCAATGAGATATCAAGCAGTTTACCGACTTCCCTCACTTCCAGTAAATAATTCAGGTCCATTTCTTCTCTGCTGATTTTTAAAAAATTCTTACCCTTCTCCACAATATAAAATACCTCGATGTAATTACCCTCAGAGGGTTTTACTGTAATAAAACCATCTGTAGTATATACTTTCAACCTGGCCGGTACTTCCACTTCATATTTATCACTAAATGAATAACGATGGTCTTGTGAAATGGAATAAGTAATAATACCCAGCAGGAAAACGGGTAACAGAAATATTGATTTCATAAAATAAGCCTTAAATTGAAAATCTCTTGCACATCTTGTTACTAATTTCGGGGAATAGCTCCTTCGAAATCTCTTATCCCCTTTGACGAAAATTAAGAGACAAAGGTTTCCATAATTGGCTGTTAATAATAGATTTGTAATGACTGGAAATTTAAACCAAAGCATTGTGGCAATCTACTACCCGCATTAAACATATTCTATTTATTTTTGTACTAATACAATTATCGGTTGAAACCCAACAAAATGTAAATATAAACAAAATGAGTGGTGAAAAAATTAAAGCGACATCAAAATTTAAAATAAATAACTTCATCAAAGAGGAATCCCTGGGAGGTATATTACTGATCCTGGCCACCATTATTGCACTTATATGGGCAAATTCAGGATTTTATGAGCAATACAATTATATTTGGAATGAATTAAAAATGGGGTTTAGTATTGGAGATTTCACACTAAAATCTTCGCTGCATCATTGGATTAATGATGGCCTGATGGCCTTGTTTTTTTTCACAATTGGCCTGGAAATTAAGCGTGAAGTGCTTGCTGGTGAATTATCCTCATTCAAAAAAGCCAGCTTACCCATTTTTGCAGCAATTGGAGGAATGCTGGTACCGGCCCTTTTTTATGTAGCTTTTAACTACCAGGATCCTGTGAATATAAATGGTTGGGGTGTTCCCATGGCCACGGATATTGCCTTTGTGCTTGGGCTTCTTTCGTTATTAGGAAACAGAGTAAACGTTAATCTGAAAATATTCCTGACGGCTCTGGCGATTGCAGATGATTTGGGTGCCATACTTGTTATTGCGTTTTTCTATACTGAGTCCATCAATTATATGGATCTGGTGAACGGAGGGTTCTTCCTCCTGGTTCTTATGATTGGAAACAGATTGGGGGTAAGGAGAACGACATTTTACGCAATAGTCGGCGGGTTAGGTGTTTGGTTGTCCTTTTTGTTTTCGGGAGTTCATGCTACCATTGCCGGCGTCCTTATTGCTTTAACTATCCCTGTCCGGCCTAAAATAAATGAACAGACATTTATTGACCGACTTGGTACATTGCTGGATAAATTCAAAAAGACCAAACCAAATGATGTGAGCCTGTTAACAAATAAACAAGCCCATTTGATTAGTGACATCGAAAACTTAAGTGATGAGGCACATACCCCTCTTCAAAAGCTGGAACATGCCCTGCATCCCCTGACGATGTATTTTATCCTGCCTATATTTGCGCTAAGCAATGCAGGCATACGTATCCAGGGAAACATTTTCGACCTGATAATCCATCCTATTTCACTTGGGATCATTGCCGGTTTACTTTTGGGTAAATTCCTGGGAGTATCTTTCTTTAGTTACCTGGCTGTTAAACTCAGGATAGCATCACTACCTGAAGGGGTCACATGGCGGCATATTTATGGGGCGGGCTTCCTTGCGGGTATTGGTTTTACGATGTCAATCTTTATTGCTGACCTGGCTTTTGTATCCCAATTAAATGTCGAAATAGCAAAAGTAGGGATCATGGTGGATGCTATCCTTGCTGCTGCAATCGGAATGTTTATCCTGAGCCGGGGTAATAAAAAAGCGAAAGTTTAATAATGTTGGATTTGTACCCTGTATTATTAAATTTCGACTCCAAAGGGAATATAGGTTTAGTCTTCTAAGTATTTGGCCTGTATTATATTACCCAGGTCGTCCATTCTAATAATTCGGGCTTTGAGTCCTTTCGAAACCTGAAAACGGTAAACTTTCCCTGGCCAGGCTGGTGACTCCAGCATCTCTTTCAGCCTGGATATTTTCCAGCCTCCATATTCTGATGTATTTAGGTTTTCCTGCAATAACCTGGGCAAACCACTGATCTGGGTGCGTGTTTCATACCAGTATCCATAAATATTATAAATTGCCCGGCTGAGCTCACCCGGTTCAGTAGAGAACTCAACTTCAAAATAGGCTGGCTTTTCAAAGGTATACACTACTACCTGCCGCTGTCCATACCAATCGGAATACCATCCCGAGCTTATATCATTTTGCCAGTAGGTAATATGCGTTACAAACCAACCACTAACCATGGCACCAGGGTATTGCTTATTAAAAATATCTACCACAAGCTTTGGAATAGCCTTGACATTCGCAGGTTGGCGATATGCCAATTTGGTTTGGGAATGGGAACTATAACCTAAGGCAAAAAGCAATATAATGGTGATGTATAATTTTATATTCAAAATAGTTTTTTTGATTCTATGTAAAAAATTTCATGGAGCTGTTTGTCTTTTGCAATCATAGGCCGATTCCAACCCCCACATCGAAAAGCGGGGCCCAACTTGAATAGGGTGACTTTTCATGTTGAATAATATCAAACTTTACCTGTATATAAGCAATGGAATTCCTTCCAATTTGTTGGCTCAGCCCAGCCCCGACAAAGAAATAAGGAACCCAGACCCGGTCATTCTGATCAAAAAGATAATACCCGTTGTAATTCCAAATTGCAGGCTCCAGGTGAAAAAATAATTGGGGGAGTACGTTGTACTGGGCAAAAATCCCTAGGCCGTAATTGGATCCATCATAATTAATATAATATCGTTTGTCATTGATATATTCATAAGCTAATTGCATCCCGGTTCGAAAATCATCGGTTACCCTTATGCCAATGAGTGGGTAAACGGCTATCCGGGTATAACTCCCAAACGTGGCACCAAGGCCTCCACCAAAGTAAATTTTATCTCGCAGCGGGACCCCATCGCTTGCATTTTTAGATGGCCGCTGAGTATCCTGAGCAATTATACCTAAAGAAAAACACACAAATATCCCGGGCAACAAAAATTTCTTTATCATAATTTTAACTTAAAATTAATCCTTGACGAAATTACATATTTTCTCTTCAATAAAAGCAGACATGATCTAAACGGACTCTTACGAAAAATTATTACTTTTATCCATTCACATCCTTTTTCCAAATGTTAATTCATAGTGGCGAAAAAAGATAAAAAAGCAAAAGCCTTTATTCTAAGCATTCTCATTGCATGCGCTATCATTACTTCAGCGATGGTTTTTGTAAACATTTATCTGCAAAAAAGGGTACGGGCAGAAATTAATTCCCAACTGAACCATAACAAAAACAGCTTGTATACCCTGCACTTCGATTGGGTAAAAATCAATGTATTTTCCGGCAACTTATTGATTAAAAACCTGAAGTTCACACCATCTGATTCAGCACAAAATATGCTTAAAGAGGGGCTGATCGGGAAGCTGGTTTATTCCGAAATTCCTGAATTCAGGATCAATAACCTCAAGGTAATCAACCTCCTCCGGTATAAGGAAATAAATATATCAGCTATTGCTATCGAAAACATTCATACAAAATACCTCCTCAACCTAAATGCTAAACAAGAAAAACAAAAAAACACACTAGTGCTTCATGAAGCATTCTCTGAAGAATTTCGCGATGCAAAAATTGACAGGATAAATATTAATAATGCAGCGATGGAATTTTCATCTGTTGAAAAAAAGGAGACCTCGCTTTTTTCGGTTGATTCTGTTAATATTCATGCAACTTTAATCCATATTGATCGACATACTCTCGAACAACCAATACCCTTAAGCCTGGATGAATTAGAATTCTCGGCAGGTAATTTCTACATTAATTCATTAAAAGATTATAAAATATATGCGGCAAGGGTAGATTTTAATGTAGCAGATTCTGCGTTAACGATTGACGATTTCAGGATGATCCCTAAACTTAGCAGGGAAGCATTTAACAAATCCATTAGATACAACGCAGATTTGTTCAAGATCAATACACAAAAAATCCAACTTAACGGGTTAAACATCATCGAATTGGCCTATAATGAAATTGTCCATATTCATGCTATTAAAATATACAAACCAGAAATTGAAATCTACAGGGATAAGCGTTTACCAGATGCCCCAATCACCAGGAAGCCCCTTTTAACCGGCCTGATCCATAATGTTCCGCTTAGCTTTAAAATAGACACACTTACTTTAGCTGAAGGCAATATTCAATATTTTGAGCAAACAGATGCCAGTGAAGCGCCGGGAAACATTTTCATTAATCCCTTATATATAAGTGCTTATAATATCACTAATTCTGAAAAATATAAGTCTTTAAACCCCACTCTGGACATTGACTTTCGGGGCAAAATTATGGGAACATCCTTTCTTAATATTACCTTGAATGCGGATTTAAATAGCAAATCGGAAAGTTTTAATCTCACCGGAACAATGGAGCCCGTGAATGGAGCCACTTTTAATCCTATGATTACCCACCTTCTTCCGGTACGAATCAATTCGGGTCAATTTTATAAAACCGAATTTAATTTTCAAGCTAACCACAAGGCCTCAAAAGGGACCCTCCTCCTCCATTATTCCGACCTTCATTTGCAGGTGATTCGGAACAATGACAAAAAATCAGGACTCTTATCGGTTCTAGCCAACGGATTTATCAGGGAAAGCAATGAGCCGGGAGAAGCGCGCTACATGACCGGAAATATTGATTTTGAAAGAAAACAGGATAAGTCGGTGGTACATTATATCTGGAATAGCCTGAAATCAGGAATCATTTCTATTGTGAGCCCTTTCGCTGATAAATCCCGAAATAAGAAGAACGAGAAAAAAAGAAAAGTCCGGGAGACAAAATAACTACCTTTAATAGTAGCCACTTATCCACTTTGTTTAGTAAATATTCCTCTACTGAGAAAAAGTGATGAAAAACTAAGCCAGCTTTATTTGATTCAGGAATTATGTATAATAAACTTAATAAGTTGTTCATAATTATTTAAGCACTCAAAAAATAAAAATTGGTAAATTTGCTGTCCTTTTGCTGAAAAAATCAAAGCAGAATACGATTTTATAATTATAATATTTTGATGTAGAAGTTGCGTCAATATTTACATTGAATTAAATCTTAACTTTAAAATAACTAATCATGAGAAAAACCAAACTTTCAGTACTGCTGGCCTTTTTCCTTTCACTTGGATATTTATCCATAACAGCACAAACACCTTTTTATACCCTCGATTTTGAAACCGCCGGGGGATATACCACGAGTATTCCTGAATTTTCAGATGGGAGTGGAGATTTTTTCATTCGCACTGATGGTTCGAATATCAGTACATCTATTGTTTACAGTAATGTTATTGGCACTTATTTTTTTACTGCCATGGATATAGATGGTGATGGAGCCATAATACCCGCTTTCCTGGACATTAATGATATTGATATCTCTGGACAAAGTAACCTTATTTTTAGTGTGTATATTGCTGAGGACGATGATGCCGCAAATAATGACTGGGATCTCAGCGACTATGTTCACTTCTATTATGATCTGGATAACAGTGGAACATTTACCAATCTCTTATGGATAGAAAATGATGGCAGCACCTTTAACTCTGCCCCTTACATTGATACTGATTTTGACGGCACCGGGGACGGTACAGAAATTACCGATGTTTTTACCCAATTTATGGTAAGTATCCCAACTACGGGTTCGTTTCTCGACATTAAAATTGAGTTTAATCTGGATGCTGGTGATGAGGATATTGGGATTGATCAGATCCAGATGTTATCAGGTACTGGCCCCATGCCCCTCAATGCTAATTTTGTGGCTGACCAAACAAATGTGCCCGAAGGAACACTTGTTACCTTCAGCGACCTCACCACAGGAGGAACTCCTGCCTATACCTATGCCTGGGACCTGGATGGTGACGGACAATATGACGATTCAACGGATCCAAATCCCTCATTTACTTATTCAACAGCAGGTACCTATACTGTTGCCTTAAAAGTAATTGATGGAGACCTGACTGAAAATATTGAAACCAAAACTGACTACATCACTGTTTTTACGATTACCAATGTTGGGGATCTGGTTACCCTGAGAAGTGGAACCTTAGGTTCGGAGTATACCGTAACTGGTGAAGTAGTGCTTACCTTTCAGCAAACATTTCGCAACCAGAAATTCATTCAGGATGGTACAGCAGCAATATTAATTGATGACCCAAGTGGGATTATCACTTCCACCTATGCCATTTATGATGGAATTACAGGCATTACAGGTACCCTTGCTGAATATGGTGGGATGATGCAACTTATTCCATCAGTTGACCCCGGAGCACCCACATCAGTTAACAATGTCATTACTCCACAGCCAGTTACTCTTACTGACTTAACCGGGGTAAGTTTTGAGAACTATGAATCTGAGCTGGTGAAAATTTCAGACGTAACTTTTGCTGATGCAGGGCTCACTTTTGCTAATGGAACTGTTTACGCCATTAGTGACCCCAGTAAAGGAACTTTCAATTTCAGGACTACTTTTTATGACGTTAATTATATTGCTACTACTATCCCAGGAACAGCAAATATTACTGTTATACCCAATTCAAGGCCTGAAGGAAATTTTGTTACCGCCAGGGCACTCGCTGACTTTGAAATAGCTGGATTACCCACTATCGACAAAGCATATGCTATCAGCAGCACTGAAGTGGATGTTTATTATAATATTGCTCCTCCATCTGTTGACCCGGGTGATTATTATATCACAGGAACTTCAGTCATATCTTTTTCAACAGCCACAGTGGATGGAGTGGATCCAAAGATCATTCATCTGAGTGGCGCCAGCGTAAGTATGGCAGGTGATTTAACGGTGGATGAATTATTCGACGACGCGTACGGATCGAGTTATGTATTTTATGCCGGCATTTTGCCTATTGCCTATACCAATACGAATAATCCCGGCGGGACGATCAGTAATGATACCATGGCCACATTCCAGGGAATTGTTTCAGCCAATGATGCATTTAACAATGTTTGGGTGAGTGATTTAGCAGGGCAGTACAATGGAATACTAATTTATGACGTGAATTATCCGGCTAATGCTGACCAGGGAGATGAAGTTGTTTTTGCAGGGATTAAAGACACCTACCTTAATGTTACTGAAATAAAAAATGCAATTCACATAAATACCGTTTCAACAGGGAATACCCCTTATGGACCGGATATCATTCCTGGTTCTGACATTGATGAGAATATAGGGGCAGACCTGAATCCAGCAGAGGCTTGGGAAGGACAACTGGTGAAGATTGAGAATTTTACAGTTGAATCATACGGAAACTATGATTATAAGTGTAGCTGGTCAGATGCCGATGTTACCTATTATTTTCATGTAGGCGACCAGGTGGATTATCACTTCGGAACCATTAGTATGACCGTCGGTTCAAGCTACCAATCCATTACCGGTGTCGTTGACTGGGACTATGACAGCACTTTCTATCGCATCAATCCAAGGACACAGGCCGACATTCAGATCAGTTCGAATCCTGCCACAAAACTCGCAGTAGTTTCTGTAAATAATGGCTTCGACCCCTATCTGGATACAGATTTTGATGTAGTAGTACAGGCACAGGATGCCGGTGGAAGCCCAGCCCTGGTGACCAGTGATATAAATTTTACTTTTACTACTGACGGTGGCGATATTGGAAACGTTGTTTTTGTTACAGGGACATCTACTACAGGTACACTATTAAACGGAACAAGTGAAGTAACTATAACAGGAGTTCAAATGACACCAACAGGAACCAATGTGACTATAACTGCAAGTGATAATGCGATTTTTGGCGGGCTTACAGCTGGAACCAGTGCTCCGTTTGATGTTATTGAACTTATTATTCCTGAAATTTATATCACTGAAATTATGCAGAACCCTTCAGCAGTAGGTGACACCGAAGGCGAATGGTTTGAAGTATATAACAATGGAGACGCAGCAGTTGATATGTTGGGTTGGACAATTAAGGACGATGGTACAAACACACATACCATTGCAACATCGGTAAATGTTCCTGCTAAAGGATTTGCCGTACTCGGCTTAAATGATGATCCTCTTACTAACGGGGGGGTTACATTAGATTATATGTATTCAGGATTTACCCTTGGTAATTCTGATGATGAGGTAGTATTGCTGCTTCCTGACGGAATTACAGAAGTTGACCGTGTAAATTATGACGGCGGACCGGTATGGCCTGACCCTGCTGGGGCATCTATGACCTTTACTGGCTTTGTTACAGATGAGAACAATGACGGCACGCAGTGGGTCTACTCTACATTAAGAGAAGGTAATTATGATAACTCAGCAGATGACAAAGGCTCTCCGGGTAGCGATGGTTACGACCAGATTCTTTCCGGTGGGTTCAAACTTGACCTTAAAGTATATCTTGAAAACGCTTTTGTAAATGCCGACAGCATGAGTAATTATTTCAGGGCTAACAGTATGCTTCCTTATTATCATCCTTTTGATCCTGTTTTACCCTACTACGGCAACAATACACCTTATTGGCTATTGAGCGGAAACGACACGCTGTCATTTGTTCCTTTCCTTACAACGGACTGGTTAATGGTTGAGCTACGCGACGCAACATCAGCCAACACAGCAACCGGAGCTACAACGATAGGGAAATACCCCGTATTGCTATCTGATACGGGTGTGGTTGTTAGCATGAATGGAAGTAAACCCCTGAACGTTAAACAAACCATAAGCAATGACTTGTTTATTGTTGTTTATAGCATCAATCATCTTGCTGTTATGAACCCCACTGGTTTAAGCCCTGTTGAAGGAACCACCCTTTCGTACGATTTCAGTACAGGCAGCGAACAATACTTAGGAGGTGTAGTTTCCAGTAAGGAACTTAGCCCAGGAGTTTGGGGTATGCTTAGTGGAGATATTAATGGCGATAAGATTATCAACGGGGATGACTTTGTAAATGGATGGGCCGGAGATGCTGGAAAAACCGGGGCATACCAGGGGAATAATCTTTTCCTTGATGACCAGGTAGATAATAAAGACAAAAATGAGTTTGTGGCACCTAATGCTGGAATGTCATCCACTGTGCCCGACTAAAATAAATTTAACTTAAAAAAACTGCCCTGATCAGCTTTGGTGAAAATACCAGCCAGATCAGGGCAGTTTTGCAAATAACATTTTTCTGGATATTGTATTTAGTGTGTTTTTACCATTCCTCTCATTGGAAACTTAGGTCGGAAAATGGGTTCAAGAATCCACTTTTTAAGTTTCAAATTCAGATATTCTGCCTTCCCTTTTTTACAATTTATAGCTTTACCAATTCATGCCCTATTTAATCCTCTCCGTTTCGTTCCCCAGCTTAATAGAGTACCAGTCAATCCTACGTGAGAAATACATCACCAGGGCCAGGATGACAAAAACCCCAATACTTCCTATTAGCAGAGAATAGTCCTGCAACTGAAGGATGGTAAAAATAAATCCGTATAATATGGCCAAAACACCAAAAATTAAAAAGGCCACTTTCTTTGATTTTAAGATAGCGAGGACATAAGCCGTGATAAGTGCAAGAGTAGCAATAGCAGATATGATGTAGGCCATGTTAAATTTAATTTGTTCGCTGAGTGCCAGTAAAAGTGAATAAAAAACCACGATAGCTATGCCCACAAGGGTATATTGTATGGGATGGATAAACACTTTGTTCAATACCTCTACAAAAAAGAACACCAAAAATGTAAATGCCAGAAAAAGAATGGCATATTTTACTACCCGCAATGATTTTTGATAATGGTCAACAGGCAATAAAAGGTTTACTCCAAAGGATGACCCCACTACCCCATAATCTGTATCTGACCAGCTTTGGGGGAAGTTACGGTTCAGGTGAAGGATATTCCACTTTGCATCGAAGCCGGACTGGTCAATATGATGTTCGTCAGGCAGAAAGGTTCCTCCAAAACTGGGATTCGCCCAATTGGAAGTGGCTATTACATCGGTAGTTTTACCCATTGGGACAAAAAACAGGTTCTGGCTACCTTTCAGATCAATTTCAAGACTAAAATTATAAGTGAGTGAATCATTCAGTGAAATAAGCACCGGGCTGTTTATCCCTGAAACCACAATGTCTTTTGTAGTTGTCCCCGGGTTAAAAGCAAACCTATCGTTATTCCATTGCAGTTCAATTTGCTTTTCAATTCCCTTTAAATCAGGAATTCCGATATTTAATGTGGCCATATCGAAATGGATATTTGAGGGGTTAATATCAAACTTACTCAGGTCGAAAGGGGAAAAAATACCTGAAAGCATGATCTGGGATTCGTAAACTACTATTTCATAAATTCCCCGATATCTTTTTTCAGGTGAAATATTACTTTTGATTAAAAGGGTTTCAGGTAAAAAGTGAAGGTATTTTTTAAGTTTCACAATTTTCTCTACCGAATCTTTCTCAGAATACTGTTTCACATATTTATCATAGGGTATGGTAATAAAAGGTCCGGTAATAGTTTGACTTGCACCCCACTTTTCACTTACTTCACCAATTGCATCATTTTGAATATTTTCCCTTTCCCAAATTAGGTCCCTGACCATCGAAGCAGGAATTAGAAGCAACAGGATGATCACAACGATGACAGCAACTTTAAAGAGAATGTTTGTTTTTAGGTTTTTCATGGCTCTTGTTTTAAAAATTTCTGAATAAATGAATTGAGGTTACCAGAATTAAACTCAAATTTATGAATCCTATTATTTCCATTCATTTAAACCACAAGCTTTTTCTCAAGCCAAATTGAAAATTTCCGGGAATAAAGAAGGCTTATAAACAGGAATATATACAAAAGTAAAGTCCATATTTGCTGTTGCCAAATTTCTTTAAACAAAGCAAAATCATTGAAAAAATTAACAAGCAGGTAAAAAGCAGTACTTATAAAAGCTGGGAATAAAGTCACAATAAAATACAGGCAAAGAATGACTAAACTAATTTGAAAAATATCGCTTTTTTGAAGTACTATTTTTCCCGTCTCCTCCTCGTCCATTATCACTCTATTGGCAAATTGTCGGGAATTACGAATTAAAATATAACCCATGCTAAGAAGTACTAAAAAAACAATAACAAAGGGAATGACCCATTCAAAAGAGGATGAAGGATTCTCCCAATATTTGATCATCATACTTAATTGATCACCTGTTGCCAGAATTGTCCTTACAATAATAAGTATACCCAGTACAATAAATGTTAATTGAATAATCTCTGTTTTTTTCATAACGTGATTAATCTATTTTTTGGCTTAAGCTTAACTTTTATCAATATTTGGTAGTGCTAAGTTACATTAAATTTACCTTTCTATAATTCCGTCAGTTTCTTGTAAATTCACATTCCTTTTCAAATCTACATACTATTTCAAATTCCTACGATTCAATCCGGAAGACACAAAATTGAGAGTAAATTTTCCATCCATGGTTTTTTTTATTAATTTGGCATCTCCAACACAAAACGAATGATGGCAGCGATTCTTCTTTCTGGCCATGAAAATGCAGTTTTCATTAAATATGTATTTTCCAGCCAATTGATACATCTTTTCAGGATTTGAACAATTAACATGAACCCAAATGAAAAAAAACAAACCTCAAAATGTTCTGCATAAAAAAACATTAGGTAAAATTATTCTTGTTACTGGTGAAGATATCAATCAGCAAAAGATTGTCAAGACTTTAACCACGGAAGGCTATAGTGTTCATCAGATTACCAGCAGTAAAACTGATATAAATAACCTTAAAAGCAATCCGGCTGATTTAATAATTTTTGATACTGAAGGTGCTGACATGAATGGACATACCTTTTGTGAAAAGCTAAAGTCTAATCCCGAAACACAAGCCATGCCTGTAATTTTTCTGGCCACTGAAGGTGATGTAAAAAATCTAAAATCAGGTTTTGAAGCAGGAGGAAGTGATTTTATAATCAAACCTGTGCGTCCTTTTGAGCTATTGGGACGCATTAATATTCAATTGAATTACAGTTGGAAATATCCTGATAAGTCTGCTAAAGAATTAAAAGGAGCAGATCGTAAAAATACTGGAAGGAAGCCGATTGAACAAGAGCTTTTTGAAAGTAAGAACAAGCTTAAATATGCTATTGATAGCATTACGGATGCAATCTTTATATCTGATGCAGAGGGAAATTTTGTTGAATTTAACGAAGCATTTGCAACTTTCCACAAATTAAAAAACAAAGAAGAATGTTTTAAAGCACTAAAAGACTGGACAAATATAGTTGAAGTGTACAGCATTAATAAAAAACTAATTCCCCCGGAAATGTGGGTTGTACCCAGGGCACTCAGGGGAGAATCTGGTATAGGGGATGAATATATAATTAGGCGAATAGATACAGGCGAAGAATGGGTCGGTAGTTTTAACTTTTCTCCAATCTATGATCAGGAAGGTATAATTGCCGGGTCGGTTGTAATAGCCCGTGATATTACAGATATAAAACTCTCGCAGAAAGCACTTTTAATAAGTGAAAGAAAATTTCGGGGTATTTTTGATCAATCTCCTGTTGCTATTGAGATATATAATTCCAATGGTAGTCTCATCGATGTCAATGACCGGGCACTCAAAATGTTTGGATTTGACAATAAAGAAGCTATAATGGGATTTAATTTGTGGACTGATCAAAATCTTTCAAAAGAAGAAATTCAAGCACTTAAAAATGGTCATGAAATATATATTTCTACTTCTTTCGATTTTGAAGCAGTGAAGTCAAAAAATCTCTATCCAACAAGCAGGTCCGGCATAATGTACATAGATTTATATGCCACCCCACTCCTTGAAGAAAATAAAACCATCGGTTTTCTTGTTCAAATTGTAGAGGTTACTAAACGTAAAATGGCAGAAGCTGAAATCAAACAAAGCAGGATCAACCTCAGCACCCTGATAGAAAACACCAGTGATTTTATCTGGTCGATTGACAAAGAGTATAAATTATTAACTGCGAATAATGAATTTTTAGAACATATTAAACCTCTTTATAATGAAAAACTTTCTATCGGTTCATTATTATTGGACGCTGAAAAGTTGCCTTCTGAATTATATGATGAATGGAAGAAAATATATGAATATGTTCTTGAGGGGAATAAATTCCAGTCGAAATTAGAAACTTACACCATAGCAGATAAAAAGAAATTTATGGAATTACATTACAATCCTATCGTTAATGATAAAAATGAAGTTACCGGTGTATCTATTTTCGGGAGGGACATTACAGAGCGGAAAAAAGCGGAAGATGAGTTAAGTAAAATAGAATGGCTATTGCAACCCCGGAGAAAAAAAAACCGCATAAGTACACCAGAATATGGAGACATTACAGAGTTAAACCAGGATCGTACCATCCTGAATGTAGTTGGTAAAGATGTCCTAAATGAAATTGTGAGCGATTACCTTGCATTGTTAGATACTTCGGCCGCAGTTTATGAAAAAAATGGGGATTATGCAGTAAGTATCTTTTCTTCAGAGTGGTGCCAGTTTATGGATTGCGCCTCTCGTGCCCTATGCAAAACAAAGGATAATAATAAAGCCCTAAAATCGGGTAAATGGCTCTGTCATGAATCATGCTGGTCAGATGCATCCACGCAATCAATTCAATTAAATAAACCTGTTGATAGAGGTCATCATTTAATTTCATATCTTAGCATCCTGAAAATCAACAGAAATATGGAAATATTCAGAGGTCAAAATCTCATACAGTTTGCTGAACGCTTTAAAACGGACGAAGATTGCAAAATATACTTATCCGAAAT
>JAIOZL010000015.1 GCA_021740645.1 Bacteroidales bacterium | reverse complement strand
TTCTGCATAACTTGCAGCACCATTAACAGTTACTAAGTCTTCTGCAGTTGCAGCGTCAGCGTCATAAGCATTAGGGAAGATAGCAGGTAACCCTGGTAATAACCTGTAATCCATTACATAGTAATAATTACTGGTATAACCACCTGCTGTCAGATAAGAACCACCTTCCATAGCATCGTCACCAATTGCAGTAACACCTGAGTGACCAGCAATATATTTGTCGGCAACAGTTGGAGGAGTAAGTGTTCCGTTATTCACATAAAGGCTGTTTGCACCGTTGTGAACGTTTGAAGCCGGGAATGGAGTTGAATAGTCGATATAGGTAGCAGTAATACCTATACCACCTGCACCATTGTTAGGCTGTGACTGATGTAATTCAACAGCACTGAGAGGAATCTCGTTAATGGCATTGGTTCCTGTTCCTGAACCATAGTCAATTACCTGATCCCAGAATTCTGCTCCGGTTGATCCATTGGAACGACCTACAGCATATAAATCCCAGCTAACAGTTGAGCTCACCTTTAAGATTGTAGCACCGTATTTTGTGATACCAGCATAATAATCTTTGATATCATCAAATACGAATTCGATTTGATCTGCAGTTTCCATATCCAGTTGAAGGATAGGTTGCAGGTCCATTGTGATGGATACTGACTTTTCGTCTTGTAACTGAGCGAAAAGGCCACTTTGTAATCCAAATACTAAGCTGAGTACAGCTAACATGAAAATTTTACGTTTCATAGTTCTAAAAAAATTAAATTAATAAAGAGTTAAATTAATAGTGAATTATTATTTTTTTACGTGGGGTAAATCCTCGTGAATTTTAATGTTGTTTTTCTAATGGTACCTCCTTTCATGTTTTGGCATTCTTAAGTTTAATCTTGTTTTCTTGCATATATATAAATGTGATCGGTTGCTTATTTCGGGACTGTTTATAAAAAGCAGTTCTTATTGCAGAATTATTCAATCGTGAAATCAAGTTCTGCTGCTACTAATTCTTCTTCGCTGTTGTAATCCAATACCCCAACGGCAGAGTAACTTCCAGCTTCTAATTCAGGAGAAAGTTCAAAAATAAAGCTGCGCTTATATCCTGGTAGAATTGTGTATCTTTTACCACCTAATATTTCCTGATCTCCTGTTTTTAGGTGAGCTAATTCTACATAAGCATTGCAAAAAGAAATGCCATCTCCTTTGTTTTCTACATTTAAATAAAGCAGTCTTGTTGAATCTTTTGTTTCATAGTAGAAATTAGTGATATCTACCAGCATGTTTTCAACCTGTGGCGGGTTCTGGTAAATCCATATACCAAATGCATACGTAGGAGTGATACCAAATGCCACGGTATTTCCAGAGTTATTGCCCGGATCAAGCACCTTTTTCTCTTCCATCTGCTCAATAAGGATTACTCCCCATGCTGCCTTAAGCCCTTCAGGTCCGGATGGAATAGTTACGGTAACTGTTACATCTTTAGCGGTTCCGGGTGCGATCTCAATAAAAGTGGGGGATATATTTACGAATTTTGATAATGAGTAGGCACTTTTGCCCGATTCCATAAAAGTGCTTTTGCCGTCATTACTTATGTCAAAGTCGTTATAAATAATCCTGAATTTTTGTGTAACACTTGTGTAATTAGAGACCTTAATGTTTTTCGTTGTAGTTTTTCCAGGCCCCACATTAAACTTCAAATTTGAAGGAGACACAGTAACCCCTTTGTTGAGGTCTTCATCATCCTGTATGTTTGAATTTCCATGAACAAAGTTTAGGGAGACAGTTAATAGGATTATTACAGTAGTAATTACATTAAAACTAATCTTTTTCATAAAAAACTTTTAATTAATCTCTTGTTAATGTAAGGCATTTGATGCCAAATATGTGGGTTTATACCAAAACCATGTTTTAAATGTTACAAGTTTCGTTTAATATTTTTTTAAATATCTAGGCAGCCTCTATTTGAATTTACTCTACAATATCGGATAGCAAAGGCACAGCTATTGATTTTGAATTACTTGACTTTCCAGGCTATTTTTTTATCTGGTATTCCTTATTTTGTTAAATTCGCCATGAACTTTACTAATTGTATCACCTAAATAAATTATCATGAAAAAATTAAGTTCTCTAATCCTTTTTTTTATTCTGTGTTTAATTGTTGGTTCATGCGATATGCCAGCTAATGAGGATGCGAATACAGAAAAACAGGAAATCATCAGCAAACCTGATCTCCAGCTTGAATCTGACCGGATGACACCCGAAGCTTTATGGGCTTTTGGGAGAGTTAGTGGTCATGAAGTATCTCCTGACGGTGGAACTATTCTCTATGGGGTTTCATATTATTCAATTGAACAGAATAAAGGAAACAGGGAATTGTATGTGGTGGATATTAATGGTGAGAATGCGAATCAAATAACCCACTCTGCTAAAAGTGAATTCAATGAACTTTGGCGCCCTGATGGCAAAAAAATAGGATTTCTTTGTGCTGAAAGTGGTACGGTCCAATTTTGGGAAATGAATCCTGATGGTACAGGACGGAGCATGATTTCTGATATCGAGGGGGGAATTACAGGCTTCAAATATTCACCGGATCAAACAAAGATCCTTTATACCAAAGAAATTCCGATCCAGAATAAATTTGAAAATCTGTATGAAGGTTTGCCAAAGGCATCTGGTAAACTGATGGATGACCTGATGTACAGGCATTGGGACCACTGGGTAGAAAATTACAGCCATGTTTTTATAGCCGATTTTGATGGAACTAAACTATCAAATGAACAGGATATTATGAAAGGTGAAGTGTACGATTCTCCTCTATCGCCTTTTGGTGGAATTGAACAAATCAACTGGAGTGCTGATGGAAAAACCATAGCCTATACTTCTAAAAAACTTACGGGCAAAGCGGCTACATTGTCTACAAACTCAGATATCTATTTGTATAACCTGGAAAACGGGGAAACAATGAATTTAACGGCAGGGATGATGGGCTTTGACGTAAGTCCCCTTTATTCTCCTGACGGCAACTACATAGCCTGGGAAAGTATGGAAAGAGATGGTTATGAATCAGATCAAAACAGGCTCTTTATTGTCAATACTTCTACATGGGAAAAAACCTATGCCAGCAAAGGTTTCGATCAGAATGTGGGGAGCCTTTCCTGGGCTTCAGATAGTAAATCTCTCTATTTTACAAGCGATTGGCATGGTACTTTCCAAATCTATCAATATACAGTGAGCGATGGGCTTATTACAAAGCTTACCGAAGGGCTGCATGACTATAAATCAGTATCGGAAGTGGGTGAAAAACTGGTGGCCGCACTAAATTCCATGTCGATGCCCACAGAGTTGTTCGCCGTGGATCCAACTAATGGGGAAGCAAGGCAAATCACCTTTACCAATAAGGATCTGCTCGATCAGCTAGTAATGGGTAAGGTGGAAGAACGATGGATGAAAACCTTTGATGGTGAAGATATGTTAACAATGATCATTTACCCACCTCATTTTGATCCGGCTAAGAAATATCCTGCATTGCTTTATTGTAAGGGTGGGCCACAAGGGCCATTGAGCCAGAATTTCCACTACCGCTGGAACTACCAGATCATGGCCGCCAACGATTATATTATTGTAGCTCCAAACAGGAGAGGAGTTTCAGGTTTCGGGCAGGCATGGCAGGAACAGATCAGTGGTGATTATCACGGGAAAAGTATGCAGGACTATTTAACTGCTATTGATGAGATGGCTAAAGAACCTTTTATCGATGAGACAAAATTAGGAGCAGTGGGTGCCAGCGCCGGGGGGTATGCAGTATACTATCTTGCAGGTATTCACGAAGGAAGATTTAGTGCATTTATTGCACATGATGGCATCTTCAATGAAGAAGCCCAATACCTTGAAACCGAAGAGATGTGGTTCGAGAATTGGGATAAAGGCGGGGCTTTCTGGGAAAAAGACAATAAAGTGGCTATGGATGCTTATGCCCACTCACCACACAAACTGGTTCAAAATTGGGATACCCCAATCCTTATTATTCATGGTGAGCTCGACTACCGGGTGGTATTTACCCAGGGGATGACTGCTTTTAATGGGGCCATACTGAATGATGTTCCAGCCCAATACCTGCATTTCCCGGATGAAAATCATTGGGTACTTCAACCTCAGAATGGAATTCTGTGGCAACGGACATTTTTTGCCTGGTTGGATAAATGGCTGAAATAAAAAGTTCCGTGTTTTGGGTTCTGGGTTTTGCAAAAACACGGAACCCAAAACACAAACTCTGAACATCGCTATCTTATGAAAAAAACTAAAACAATAGTCAAAGCCCTGGCCCTGATCATTACAGGTTTGGCGATCCTCTTTTTTGGAGTATTTATATTTGGTGAAGGTTTTCCTGATATTTTCAGTACGGATAATATTCAGTTGAAAACAATGCTGCTATTAATGGCATTTGCAGTTTTTGGATATTTTTTCAGTTTTTGGAAGCCCAAAGAAGGAGGCCTTGTATTGGCCTTTTCAGGTTTCTTGCTTGCCACGAATATGTTTTACCATGGTGGTGCAAAAGATACTATAGCTGCATTGATCTATGGTTTGCCTTTTCTCATTCCCGGTATTCTGTTATGGTGGGTCGGTGGAAAGGAAAAATGAATGTATCTATTTAGGTTTTTTATAGTTTCTGTGTTTATTCCAAAAAGGTGCTTTTGTTTAGTGATGAAAGTATTTATATGCACTGGACGAAACTATTGGTCCTTTATGCAACGAACACTGTATCCAAATACAAAACCGTTGGTCAAAATGTTGACATTCCCCTCGTGTGAAAGGTTTAGGTAATATGACCGTTGTTCTGGGTCAGGTGTTTCGGTAGATGACCACCAGGAGGCACTGCTGCCAATTGCCTCGAACGCACTATTATTCCAATATACCCGTTGCCCTGCGGGTAAGCCGGAAAATCCATAATTATCTGTGCCCTGTCCTATTGAATAGTCCATCCAACGGGGATGCTCTGTGGTATTGCATTCATCACCCAAAGTGGAGTTTACCTGCCGGCAGGATTTGATTTTTACGCCGTCGTCAGGGCTTCCCCCAATGAATGCCATTAATCCGTCAAAATCCTCCTTTGTAGGTATGTGCCATCCTGTTGGACAGAGCCCTCCTGGATTTGCTACAGCATAATAGTTATAAAGTGCTCCATATTTATCTCTCCATGATATATCATTGTCGAACCAGGCGTACCCCCCAATCGTTAACCAAAACCAATCATTACCATCTTCAACATTAACAATGGGCATGGCGTCGTTATAAAAGGTGGTCTTTAAATTCTCTTTCATCCAGCACTGGTTACCTATCAGAACTGTATTGTATTCATTTCCTTCAATGTCGGTAACAACGGGTATGCCAGGGCATGGCTCACCTCCCGGTCCCATGACTGTAATATCCTGTGTGGTTTCACCTGTTAGTTCCCCGCTATCTTTTACCTGTAATTTTATGGTGTAGCTTCCGGGCTCTGAATAAGTATGACTCTCTTGTTTGCTGGTAGTATATTCAGTATCGTAATTACCGTCGTTTTCCCAGTCCCAGCGAACTTCAAGCAATTCAGAGGGATCTTCGTTGTCCCAGCATAGGCCAGCATCCAAACTAACCTCTTCCCCGATGAATACTTCTAGTGGCTCGACATTAATCACAGCAATAGGGGGAGTATTTGCCGTTTCGGTAACAATCAGAGTTTTTGATTTGGTTTCATATATACTATTATGACCGGCCTGCATTACGACTACATAATTGCCTGCTATAGTATATTCATGGGTGGTGATATCATTCTTCGAAAACTCCGTATCCCAAAATACATCATCCTCACCGGTATAATCAAAGTCCCATCTGATGTCAATATCATACTCCGTATTAATACCTTCAAGATCTGAAAAATAGTGCGAATCGCTGCCATCAAACGTAAAGGTGGTGTAAGCCGGGCCTGTTTCGGGTGAAATGGTGAAATCTGAGAAGATGTATGCGGTGTAGTCCCCTTTCTCTTTGTTGCATTCTGTCGCCATACTTATTATAGCAAGAAGTAAGATCATGTACTTATAAATATAGGATTTCATAGGCATAATATTATGAATGATGTTGCTGTGGTTTAATATGTTTAACAATTTCAAAACTTTCAAATTGAACTTAGTCGTTTTTTAAACACCGTACGCTGTATCCCATATTTCTATTATCGGCAACTCTTGCCATGAGCGCATTGCCACTTGTCCATCTGCACCATATATGAGTTTCATCCTTTTTCGATGACGTCCAAAAATATCCTCTCATCCCGAGGTGTTCCGCAGAGCCTCCATAATATCTTCGCCCTCCACCCAGGGCTCCAAACCCAAACTTATCATAACCACCGCTACCTATTGCCCATACTGTTTGGCTTCTAATATTCCAGCCAATATCAAATCCACGATATTCACTTTCTTTATCCCATTCCGGATCGGGATATCCAAACTGGCTGTCAATAGCCCCTTCCAGTTTTTTCCAGTCTTCATCTGTGGGTATATGCCAACCCTCAGGACATATTCCCTTAGCACCTTCATTTTCCACATATTGCATCATTTCATTCCAGCTATACAAGCCACCATAATCTTCGCACATTTCAGTATCATTATCATAACAGTATTTTTCTATGATCTCAAGAGGTGTATTTTGAGAAGGGTTTTCAGTTGTGAGGATCATTTCACCTATATTGAGGTTCTCATTTAACCAGCATTGGTTACCGATTTGTACCGTAGTATATGACTTGCTCCCGTAATCTACACTTTCTGTCCCCGGGCAGGGTGCTCCCCCGGGCCCCAACACAGTCACAGTGCGAATAAGTTCTCCAAGCAAACCTCCGCTATCTTTAACCTGCATTTTAACTTCTATTTCTCCGGTGTAATTATAAATGTGATTATAATATTTTGTAGGAGAAAATTCAGTATCGTATGTCCCATCATTTTCCCAGTCCCATCGTACCTCTAGTGCATCAATCGGGTCCTCCTGATCTGTACATCCATCTGCAATAAACGTAAAGAGAAATATATATGGGTATCCTTCATCAGGGGTGATGGTAAAAAATGCCATAGGTGGATTATTTGTGTCCTCACTTACAACTATGGTTTTTGTTCTCGTCTCAGATTCTTCCGCACCATGTGCTAATAAAACCATTTCATATGTTCCAGGTGAATCATATGTATGGTATTGAACCGGGTTTGTTGACTTCTCAACATCCCAGAATATGTCTTCAGGGCCTGTATAGTCGAAGTCCCAACTAAAAAATTCGCAGGGGACATAGCTATTGTTTCCTGTGTTATATTTCGAGCCTGTAGCATTAAATGTGAATTCAGTTCCTACTGAACCGGTTTGGGGGCTAATTTCCAGTTTAATATCAAAATCCCAGAAATCCGGGTCACTCGATTCTTTCTTTTTACAGGAAAATTCAATTAAAATAAGGGCTAAAAATATGGTTAATACTTTAATTGCTCTTGTTTTCATAATGGAGATAAATTCGTAATACAATAGATTTTGAAGTATGGCTTACGGGCAAATATACAAAAACAATTATCTAAAATCAATACGTATAAGCACTTAGGAAATTAAGTAAGGCAATTGGATATTTTTTGATCAGGAATAAATTAACTTAAACTTCAGATTATATTAAGGAGTGAACTATTTTTTAAATATACTTTTGTATCAGAAAACAAAGACTGGCGTCTTTGCCAAAATATAAGCGGTAGTGGCCAACAAATGAGCAGACTGTCGCGAAAGGGGAAAACAAAAAGTGATCCTCCAAACTGTCGGAATCTTCCGGCTTTTTTTGTTTTAGGGCAAATTAAATTTCTTCACGCGCTATATACCGAATCCTGTGTTCGTGTTAAAAGAATAAATCAAAATATTATCTTTCGACGATAACTTTCAGGGCTGAAAGGTATAGATAAAACCGTTCTGTGCATAAGGCACTAAGCGGGTTGAGGTGATGATAAATTGCTTCAAGCGGGACGCTTGAAGCAGTAGGAGGCCAGGAGGCTATGGACAATATTGGGATGAATGGTAAATGACTTCAAGCGGGACGCTTGAAGCAGGGGGAGAGACGCTTGAAGCAGGGGGAGTTGCTCCTCACTCTTTACCCATCACTTTTCACCACTCACTTTTCACTCAATTATATCTCCTTCATCAGATTGCCCATTTCAATGGCCGTCATGGCAGCGTCGAAGCCTTTGTTGCCCGACTTAGTTCCGGCCCGCTCTATGGCTTGTTCGATGCTGTCGGTGGTAAGGACTCCAAAAATAACGGGAACTTCTGTTTCAAGTCCTGCCAGGGCAACCCCTTTTGACACCTCGCTGGAAACATATTCGAAATGGGGGGTGGCCCCGCGAATAACTGCGCCAAGACAAATGATGGCATCATACTTTCCCGTTTTAGCCATTTTTTTAGCAATAAGCGGAATCTCAAACGATCCGGGTGCCCATATCATATCAATATTTTTGTCTTCTGCATCATGACGTTTAAGGGCATCCAATGCACCGCCCAGTAGTTTGGAGCTGATAAATTCATTAAAACGGCCTACCACAATTCCGAATTTGAGGCCTTTAGCTGTAAGTTTACCTTCTATTACTTTCATCTGTATAAAATTTTCTATTTTTCAACATTTAACATATGTCCCAGTTTTTTCTTTTTAGTAGATAAATAAAACTGGTTATTGTGATTATGATTGATTTCAATCGGGATGCGTTCTACTACTTTTAAACCAAAACCATAAATCCCGGAGATCTTTTTTGGATTGTTGGTCATTAACCTAAGCTTAAAAGCACCAATGTCGGCCAGGATCTCTGCACCTATACCATAATCCCTCAAATCGGCCGGGAACCCCAGGGCCTCATTGGCTTCAACAGTATCCATGCCGTTATCCTGTAAATGGTAAGCCTTTAATTTATTAATAAGTCCAATCCCTCTTCCTTCCTGGCGCATATAAAGTAACACTCCCTTTCCTTCTTTCGCTATTCTTCTCATAGCTTCTTCAAGCTGATCACCACAATCACAACGCTGGGAGCCAAATACATCACCTGTTAAACATTCGGAATGAACCCTTGCAAGCACAGGTTCTTCCCTTGTGATCTCTCCCATGATAAGCGCAATGTGTTCTTCATTATTAATTTTATCGCGGTAGCCTACCGCTTTAAATGTACCGTATTTTGTCGGCAGCACAACTTCTGAAACCCTTTCTACCAGCTTTTCATGCCTGCGTCGATAGTCGATCAAATCGGCAATGGTGATCAATTTCAGATTATGCCTTTTTACATACTCCTTGAGTTGTGGAACCCTTGCCATTGAGCCGTCTTCATTCATGATCTCACAAATTACCCCGGCAGGATAAAAACCGGCAAGTTTGGCAAGATCAACAGCAGCTTCTGTATGGCCGGCACGAACCAATACTCCCCCTTTTTTGTATTCCAGAGGAAAAACGTGGCCCGGTTTATTAAAGTCAGTGGGCAAGGAAGTAGGGTCAATGATTTTTTTTATGGTCAATGCCCTTTCCTGGGCTGATATTCCTGTTGAAGTTTCTTTGGCATCTACCGAAACGGTAAAGGCTGTTTTATGGGTGTCGGTATTTTCAGCCACCATCATCCCTATGTTCAACTCATTCAGCCTTTCTTTAATAACAGGCATACAAATTAAGCCTCCTCCAAACTTAGCCATGAAATTAATGGCTTCAGGAGATACTGCTTCAGCTGCCATAATCAGGTCTCCTTCGTTTTCACGCCGCTGATCATCTACTACTACAACCATTTTGCCCTGCCTGATATCTTCAAGGGCTTCTGAAATTTTGTTAAAGTCACTCATTACTTAAGAATCCATGTTTGGATAAAAATTTTAGATCAATTTGATTTTTTTCTTCTTTGTTTGAATTATTTGATAAAATAAATTTTTCGATGTATTTTCCAATCATATCACATTCAATATTCACCAGGTCCCCAAGTTTTTTTTCGGTTAAGTTGGTATTGCTCTTCGTATGTGGAATGGTAGATACCCAAAATTCTGTTTCAAGTAGTTCCGCGATGGTAAGACTGATGCCGTCAATCGCTACTGAACCCTTGTTAATCATATATTTTAAGAGGTGTTTGTCAGCTTTTATCAAAAACCAGGTAGCAATATCCTCATGCTTAATTTGAACAATGGTTCCAGTCCCGTCAATATGACCAGATACCAGGTGCCCGCCAAGACGCCCATTTACACATAATGCTCTCTCAAGGTTGACTTTATGCCCGGGTTGTAATCTGTCCAAGTTTGTCTTCCGCATGGTTTCGGCCATCACATCCACTGCAAATCCATTTTTTAAAAGCGAACTCACGGTTAGGCATGCACCATTGGTGTTAATGCTGTCACCTAATTTTATATCATCAAGTATGCGCATAGCCTGGAGGCTAATTGCGGCAGATTTTTCATTCCGCAATATCTTTCTAACAATTCCTATTTCTTCTATAATACCTGTAAACATAATTTTTATGCTATATATGCTTCTACCATAATGTCCTCTTCAAACCTGTGAATTTTCTCTATTTGCAATGTTATTGCATCATCCACTTTTTTGAACCCCGCACCTCCAACTGGAGTATATGCATTTTCCCCTCCTATAAGTTTTGGAGAAATAAAGGAATAAAGCTTATGCACGATTTTATCTTTTAATGCCGAAAAATTAAGGGTACTTCCGCCTTCCAGCAAAATACTATCAATTCCTTTTTTACCCAGCTCAGTGACGAGAAATTGCAAGTCTACTTTATTATCCTTTTCCGGGCAAATGATTATTTCTACTCCCTTATTTTGCATAATACTGATAAACGAATCTTCAGCTTTTTGGGTAACTGCGATGACGGTTTTTGCAGTCTGACTATTGATCACATTTGCATCCAGGGGAGTTCTTCCGCTGGAGTCGACGATAATCCGGATAGGATGGGACTTATAAATATTTTCTGAACGGTCGGTGAGCATGGGGTTGTCATTAATAACTGTATTAACACCAACCATAATTGCTGAATACTTATGCCTCAGTTGGTGCACCCATTCCCTCGATTTTTTATTGGATATCCATTTTGAATCGCCCGTATACGTTGAAATTTTTCCGTCAAGGGTCATTGCTGTTTTTAACACACAGAAAGGTTTTCCGGATTGAATATAATTGCTATAAACCTCGTTGATTTTTTTGGCTTCTTTCTCAAGTATTCCTGCATCAACTTCGATACCGGCATTGATCAGGGATTGAATTCCATTCCCCTTAACATTGGGATTGGGATCTTTCATTCCAATGACTATCCGGCTAAATTTTTCTTTGATAATTTGCTCTGTACATGGAGGGGTTTTTCCAAAATGATTACAGGGCTCCATGGTCACATACATGGTAGCTCCTGCCACATCGATAGCTGAACTATTTATGGCATTGATCTCTGCGTGCGCCTGTCCGAATTTTTTATGAAATCCCTCCCCGATAATTTCTCCATTCTTCACGATAACAGCACCCACAAGAGGGTTTGGGTTAACAAATCCTGAACCTTTAAGAGAAAGGCTCAGGGCATGCTGCATGTATTTTAGATCTTCATTTCGTGACATAAAAAAACCCCTTTGATAAATTCAACGGGGCATATATCCTGGATAGGGAATAATCCAAATCTTAAAATAGTTTCTTCTCCTATCCAGACTTTAACTGTCGATCCAGGAATTTCACCTGATCAGTCCCTGACGATATTTGCCAGGGAGTCGCGGATTATCACCGCCGGTCGGGAATTACACCCTGCCCCGAAGAAATTAATTATCGTGGCAAATATAGGGATATTTTATAGACTGGAAAAAAAGACTTGGAAATTGAGAAAAAATTTTATCAGGACCTGGGTAGCGAGAAGCAAAATGTGCTGCCGACTCCTTCTTTGCTATTGACCCATATTTCGCCATTGTTTTTCTCTACGAACTCTTTGCACAGGAGCAATCCCAATCCTGTACCTTTTTCGTGCTCTGTGCCAATGGTTTGAAATTTTTCATCCGGCTTGAATAATTTTTGCAGATTTTTTTCAGATATGCCTACTCCTGAATCGATAATATTCACTTCAACATGGTTGTTTTTCTCAAAAGCATGTACCTCTATTTGCCCGTTTTTAGGGGTAAATTTAACCGCATTCGACATAAGATTCAAGAGCACAGTTGAAATCATATTCTTGTCAGCATATGCATCAATTTCTTCTGAAATAGAAGAATTAAGATTAATATTTTTATTTTTTGCCACGGCCGATAACAGCGTGATGGCTTCTCCAGATATTTTTGAGAGGTTGATCTTTTCTTTGACTATTACTGTTTTATTTGATTGTGCGCTTGCCCATTCCAAAAGGTTCTCAAGAAGAGAATAGGTGTTTTCAGCGGATGATTTAATCTGAGAAATAAATTGTTTTCTTTCCTCGGTTGTAAAAGTTTCGTAATCATCAAGCAATAGCTTGGTTAACACAAGCAAGGAATTAAACGGGCTTTTAAGGTCATGAGCTACAATTGAGAAAAACTTGTCCTTTGTTTTATTGGCTTCAGTAAGTTCTGTATTAAGCATTTCCACATTTTGTTGCTGCTCTTCAATTTCTTTATTCTTAAGGGATAGTTGAATATTAAGTTTTTGATTTTGTTGGTAACGGCTATGAAGAATGATAGAAAGTATAACAGTACCCAGAAAAATAAAAAGTACAAAACCAATAACCAATTGCTGGTTTTTTATTTGAACTGTTTTTAGTTGCTGGCCATGCCGGAGGCCTGAATTTTCTTTATCCTTTTTTTCGAGTTCGTATTTTGTTCTTAATTCAGCAATGGTTTGTTTGCTCTCCTCAGAATATATTTTATTTTTCTCTTCAATATACTTTTTGAAATGGATTAAAGCCTTATCGAAATTTCCCAGTTTTTGATGTACTTCTGAGAGTTTTTCATGCGCATTTATTATTTGATATTTGAAATTTATTTCTGAAGCCACGTCCAGGCCTTCATTTAAAAAACTTAAGGCTTCAGGATATCCTCCGATGTTAAGGAATATGGTTCCCATGTCGATATAGCTTTCAGAAAGGGACATTTTATCACCCAGGCTTTTCTTTAATTCCAGCGATCTTTTTTGATAATCAAGGGCCTTTTGATAATCACCTCTAAAATTGTAAGCCTGTCCGATATGTCCGAGGGTCAGTGCTTTTAATTTATCGTTTTTTAAATCTTTACCTTTAATTTCTGCCTTGAAATAATATTCAAGTGCTTTGTCATACAGTTTTTTCTCAAGATAAATGTCACCAATATTAAGGGTTAAACTGACTATTTCGTATGAATTTTCCTGCTCCTCGTAAATTTCGAGGCTTTTTTTATAGTATTCAAAGGCACTTTCGAGATTTCCCAATTCCTGATAAAGTCTGCCGATCCCATTGTATCCTTTGGCCATACCGCTTGAATTGCCTATTTCTTCCCAAAACTTGATTGCTTCCTGACTCTTGGTGAGTGCTTCATCATATTCCCCCCAATGGCCCAGAATTTTAGCCAGGTAATAGGAGGATATTGCAACTCCATCGAAATACTGATTTTTCTTAAAAATATTCAGGGCTCTGGTGTAATAATCCTTGGCCTCGATGTATTTATTCCAGCCATAATAACTTTCAGCAATTTTATTAAGTGCCAGGCCGGCCTCTATTTCGTTATTATTTGTGTTATAAATATTATAAAGCCGGGTGGAATATTCAATAGATTTTTCGTATTTATTGAGGTTCAGATATGCATCGCTTAATAGGTTGAGTGCCAAAACCAGATTATCAAAATCATTTCTCTCTTCAGCCAGGACCAGTGCCCTTGCTGCAAATTCAACTTGTTTTTCACGGGAAACTTGCTGGTATAATTCCGATAAATTGATACAAATGTCTATTTTTTCTTCATTGGAAAGGCTGTAAGTTAGAGAGTTATATAAAATGTTTTCAAGGCTATCGATTTTATACTGCACTGTGGAATGTGCAGCAAAAGCCCTAAGTGTGAATAAGAGCCCAAGTACTACCAGGTATGATACCTTAATTTGCTTCAATTATTGTAAATCTATATGCATATGTAAAACAGCTAATTGAACGAAAATATTTAAGAATGGTTTGCTTTTTTAGCCAATTTTTGGCCACAGGTTTAATTAAGAATCTATTGATTGTTTATGTTTAAGCTGGCTTAGGTAGGGTAAAGCAAAACCAACTACCTGCACCCTCATCACTTTCTACCCATATTTTGCCACTATTTTTTTCTATAAAATCTTTGCAAAGTATTAAACCAAGACCTGTTCCTTTTTCCTTGTTTGTGCCATCAGTCTGGAATTTTTCGTCAACTCTGAATAGTTTTTCCTGGTTTATTTTTGAAATTCCCATTCCCGTGTCTGCCACCATAATTTCAACATAATCTTCCTTATCAAAACAATGAATCTCAATTTCTCCATACGGAGGTGTAAATTTTATTGCATTCGTAATGAGATTAAGAATTACAGTTGAAATCATATTTTTATCTGCATAAACACAAATTTCTTCGGGTATATTTGTTTTGATTGTAATGTTTTTACCCGACGCATGTTGCTTCGTAATTTGAACTGTTTCGTCTACCAGTTTGTCCATGCAAACCACTTCTTTGGAAACCACAATTTTACCAAGTTGGTTTCTTCCCCAGATCAACAGATTTTGCAACAGGGAGTATATTTTATCGCCCGAGGTTTTAATTTGAGTTATAAATTCTTTTCTTTCTTCTTCGTTTAAGTTTTCATAATCTTCCAGTAAAAGGTCGGACAAGCCCAACAGTGAATTGAAAGGATTTTTTAGATCGTGTGCAATAATTGAAAAGAATTTATCTTTTGATGCATTGGCTTTCTGTAGGTTAGTATTAAGTTTTTCTACCTCATATTGCTGATCTTCAATTTCTTTATTTTGAATGGAAAGCTGAACATTCAATTTTTGATTTTGAAGGTATCTAATTCTGAAAACAATGGAAAGCACCAATGAACCAAAAAGAATAAAGATGATAAAAAGCATGATTAACTTTTGATTTTTAATAAGGGCTTTATTCAATTGCTGGGTATGCATCAATTCATCCACCTCCTTTTCTTTTACTGTCACATAGTATTTGGTTTGTAGTTCCTCTGTTTTAAGTTTTCTTTCTTCCTGATATATCTGGTCTCTTCCTTCAATGTGTTGAAGAAAAAAGCTATAGGCCTCCTGATAGTTTCCAAGTTTAGCATTCACATCAGCTAATTGTTTGTGATATATGGTCAGCAGGTATTTATAATTAATTGATTCTGCTATTTTGTAACCCATATCCAGATAATACAGTGCTTTGTCGTAGTGTTCAAGGTTATAATAAATATGGCCCAATTCTGCATAGGTTTCTACAAGGGATTTTTTATTATCTGAATCCTGGTATAGCCTGAGCGCTTTTCTTTGGTAATCAAGGGCCTTCATATAGTCACCCTTTAGGTTATAAGCCTTACCAATGCTATATGATACTTCAGCATGCAGTTTTATACCATCCATTTTTTTACTGATCATCTCTGCTTTTAAGTAATATTCCAGTGCCTGATCATGTAATTTATTGGTAAGGTAAATTTCACCAATATGACAAGTTGTGGTAACAATTGCAGTAAGGTCATTTAGCTCCTGATATATTTCCAGTGATTGAAGCAGGTTGTCTCTTGCACTGGTAAAGTCGCCCAGTTCCTGGTAGATGGTTCCAATATTAAAATGGATCGCTGCAATACTGGCATCATCACCCATTTCTTTGCAAAAACTTAATGCCTCCTGATTGTGACTTAATGCTTTATCATATTCACCCCAATGGCCCAGTATAAGGGCTATTCCTTTCAGCGCTTCAGATATTCCAATGAATTGCTGATTTTTTTTGAATATCAACAATGCTCTTTCATAATAATCCTTGGCTTTAATGTATTTGCATAAAAAATAGTAATTTGACCCTATTCTTAGCAAAGTTTTGGCTGAATTGATTTCATCATTGCTGAGGCTGTAAACATTATACAGCCTGTAATAGTATTCAATGGAGTTGTTGAAGTCATCTATTTGAAAAAGGGCTTCAGCTATCATTTCCAGAATTTTTATCTGGAGATACTCCTTGTCGAGATTATTTACGACCATTAATAATCGCTTTCCGTACTCAATCTGCTTGGGATACTCTAATTGGGTATAAAGTGCTGCAAGACTGGAGCAATTATTTATTAATGCCTCAGAAACCTGATTGCTGCCTGTGTGATTGTAAACTATCTTTTCCAGGCTATCAAGTTGGGCATATAATATATCATTGCTGGCATTTGGTTTTGTATAAGCAATAATACTCATGGTTAATAATACACCGAGTATTAAACATCCTTTCATTTTACCTGAATAATCTTGATTAAGTCTTTTGTACGGAAAATTTCAATAAGAGTTCTATAAAATCAAGATAAATTACAAATTTAATTTTTTGATTTTGTGTAACTTAGTAATAATTCATGTTTTATACACATGTGAATAATTGCCATATTCAATTTTTCTATTTTGGAAGATTGCCAAAGTTTAAAATCTAAAATATTTTCAAATTTTAATCAGGGTTTTGATCCATGGGGAAAATAGAATAGCTAGAAATTAATTTTAATTTGTTCAGAGAGATTAAAGCTTTTTCTGTGTAAAGGTGTGATGCCGAAAAGAGACAGTGAACTTTTATGAAGTTTGGTGGGGTAACCTTTGTTCTTATCCCATCCATACATGGGATAATCTTTATGTGCATTTAGCATGAACTCGTCGCGGTAAGTTTTTGCCAGAACAGATGCTGCAGCAATGGAAGCATATTTCCCATCGCCTTTAACGATACAGTGATACGGTATGTTATGATAAGGTTTAAATCGGTTTCCGTCGATAATAAGGCACTTCGGAATCAACTTTAAACCATCAATGGCTTTATGCATGGCAAGAATGGATGCGTTCAAAATATTAATCTCATCTATTTTTATATTATCTACCTGTGCAACAGACCAGGCTGCGGCCTCTTTTTCGATGACAGACTTTAGAATATTTCTTTGCTTTGAAGATAATTTTTTGGAATCGTTGAGAAGAGGATGAAAAAAGTCAGTAGGAAGGATGACTGCAGCTGCAAACACCGGGCCTGCCAAACATCCTCTGCCAGCTTCATCACATCCTGCTTCTGGTTTGTTGTTTGTAAAATAGGGCTTAAGCATATTAAATGTTGTCCATAAAAAGTGTAAAATAAATATTAAACAGAATAAGCAGGAACACAAATAAATTTATTAGTTCAACCCAAAATAGTCTTTTTAGTGATGTATAAAAAAAGGAAATAATTATTACCATTCCAATAATGATCAATCCGGCATTATTTGAACCATAATAACCCCCTGAAAAATATTCAATAAGGAAGATTATAAAAAACCAGAAAACTGCCCAATACCTTTTTCGGATACTTATTAACTTATCATTCACAGAAAAAGTCAGTTTTATCGCACCCAAAATAAACAATCCGATAACAATAGTAAGAATGATATAATCGGTGAGAGAATAGTGCGTGTAAATTTCATTGATCCTTTCAACCGAACCCACTCCGGTTTTAATAAACCTGGAAATGAGAAGCTGGTCGGTTAAAAAGAAATATACGGATAAGAGCACCATCGGGGTTATAAATCCAAATAACAGGATCAGCCATTCACGCCATTTAAATATCCTGAAAATAATAAATGAAAATATAATAGCTAATAGTAGAAGCACCTGTATGAAGTCGAAAAATGCAGCAATTGCTATGATAAAGCCTATATAAAAAATTCTGTCATAAGGCTCTTCACGGCTATAAATATCGAATAAAAGAAAAATAATAATAATTACCAGGCTGGCAGTGAATATTCCAGGACTTAAAACTAAAAATTGAGGACTATGGCAACTTAAAAGAATATATAAAAATGCAGCAATCAGTGAGTTTTTTGGTATCAGGTCATATTTTTCAAGGGTGTAATTTAAAAATATTCCACCCATAAAAAGCAGAATAAACTGGAAAATGAAAAGAAGAACCGGGATGTCCTGAGTTAGCCCCATTATCAGTGCCCATCCCGGGGAAGTATATTCCTGAGAGTTAGCAATGAGGCCCGGCTCCAGCCATAAACCAGGCAAGAGCATAGCCAATGTAAGGACAACCAATAAAACATATTGAGGTATATAACTTTTCGAAAAGAAACTGATTAGCATATCGAATCTTTTACTTATCCTTTAAAGTATATCAAGCTATTAAAGTAGATCGTTTCCTAAATCCTTTCTGTAATATTTACCATCAAAGTCAACAATAGCCGCATTGCGATAAGATAGCTCTAATGCTTCCAGCATGGAATTCCCAAACGAACATAAGGCAATAACTCTTCCTCCATTAGTAATCACTTTGCCCGTTTCTTTGTCTTTTGTTGTCCCGGCATGAAAAACAATTGTATCCATGGTTTTATCTAAATTAGATATCACTTTCCCTTTTTCATAAGTGCCTGGATAGCCTCCTGAAACAAGGAAAACAGCTGCTGCACTTCTCGGGTCAACTTCCAGCTTTTTACGGCTAATGTTTCCTTCGGCTACGCCTAAAAAAAGATCCAATAAATCAGATTGTATGCGTGGCAATACACTTTCAGCTTCGGGGTCACCCATCCTGACATTATACTCTATTACAAAAGGGTTACCATCTACTTTGATAAGTCCGAAGAAAATAAACCCTTTATAATTTATACCCTCTGCCTGGAGCCCTTTTATAGTAGGTTTGATAATTCTTTCTTCAATTTTATCCATGAACTCATCATTCGCAAAAGGCACAGGGGATATTGAACCCATTCCACCTGTATTAAGCCCGGTATCATTTTCACCGATCCGTTTATAATCTTTTGCTGAAGGAAGAATTTTATAATCTTTACCATCGGTTAACACAAAAACAGATAATTCAATACCTGAAAGAAATTCCTCAATGACCACCTTTTGACTGGCTTTCCCAAACTTTTCATTTCCAATCATGTCTTCCAGTTCCGATTTTGCTTCTTCAAGAGATTCCAGTATTACAACTCCTTTTCCGGCTGCTAATCCATCTGCTTTTAAGACATAGGGCGGTTTAGCCGACTCAAGATAACGAATACCTTCCTTTAGGTTTTCCCTGGAAAATGTTTTATAGCTGGCTGTAGGGATATTGTATTTTTCCATGAAATTATTTGCAAAATCCTTGCTGCCTTCCAGCATGGCTCCTCGCTTTACAGGGCCAATTACCGGAACATCTCCAATGTCATCATCTGCTAAAATCAAGTCATGGATACCTTCTACCAGCGGTGCTTCGGGGCCAACAATAACCAATCTTATTTTTTTTTCAAGGATAAAGGTTTTTAAGCTACTAAAATCCGAGATATTGAGGTTAATATTGATCCCATGGTTTTCGGTGCCGGCATTTCCCGGGGCAATATAAAGTTTTGAAAGTAATTTACTTTGGGCTAGTTTCCATGCAATTGCATGCTCACGGCCTCCGGAACCAATTAAAAGAATATTCATTATAAGAAAGCTAGAAAATAATACGATTGAATTGCAAATGTAAGAATCCTTTTAAATTCTGTTAATTTGTGCGCCTAATTTTCTTAAGCGTTCATCAATTTGTTGATACCCCCGGTCGATTTGTTCAATATTGTCTATTATGCTTTTTCCCTGCGCTGATAATGCTGCAATTAGTAAGGCCACTCCGGCACGAATATCAGGTGATGACATCCTGATCCCACGCAAAGGATATGCCCTGTTAAGCCCTATAACAGTTGCACGATGGGGGTCGCATAAAATTATCTGGGCGCCCATATCAATAAGTTTATCCACGAAAAATAAGCGGCTTTCAAACATTTTTTGATGGATAAGGACACTGCCTTTCGCCTGGGTTGCAGTAACTAATGCTATACTTATCAGGTCGGGTGTAAAGCCCGGCCAGGGTGCATCCGCAATGGTCATAATTGAACCATCCATGAATGTCTCTACTTCGTAATTATCCCGTGCCTCCACCAACAGGTCATCTTCCTTTTTAGATACTTTAATTCCCAGCCGTTTAAATACTTCAGGGATAATTCCCAATGCATCATAATTTACATTTTTTATCGTAATCGTAGATGCAGTCATTGCGGCCAGACCAATAAAACTACCTATTTCAATCATATCAGGAAGCATTGTATGAGCTGTTCCTGATAATTCCTTTACCCCTTCAATAGTCAATAAATTAGAACCAACACCAGTAATTTTTGCACCCATACGGTTTAGCATTTCGCATAGTTGTTTGAGGTAAGGCTCACAAGCAGCATTAAAAATTGTGGTGGTTCCTTTAGCTAAAACTGCCGCCATTACAATATTTGCAGTTCCGGTTACGGAAGCTTCATCGAGGAGCATATAGCTTCCTTTAAGTTCTGATGCTTCAATGTTATAACGTTTATGGTAACTGTCATAATTAAGATCTGCTCCCAGTTTTTGAAATCCTACAAAGTGGGTATCAAGCCGTCGGCGACCAATTTTATCTCCCCCCGGTTGGGGCATGAAAGCTTTGCCAAATTTGGAAAGCAAAGGCCCGATTATCATAATCGACCCCCTTAAACTACTTCCTTTTTTTATAAAATCTTCACTTTTTAAGTAGTCGAGATCTATGTTATCTGCCTTAAAAGTATACGACTCAGATCCAATTTTAAGAATATTAACCCCTAGAGAACCTAATAAGTCGATCAGTTTATTTACATCCCGGATGTCAGGAACATTATGCAAGGTAACTTCCTGGTCGGTAAGGAGTGTGGCGCATAATATTTGTAGCGCTTCATTTTTTGCACCCTGAGGGATAATTGCACCAGATAAAGATTTTCCACCTTCAATTTCAAAAGAGGCCATAATAAAAACTATTTTAAGGAATTTCTGCTACGAATTTAATTGAAATCAAAGGCCGTTTTGAAGTATTTCTCCGAAGATACCCACAAAAAATTGTTACTATTTAGTACAAATTCAAATCTCGCTTATTACTTCTGAGCAAAAAAAAAAGCCGAGATTTTATCTCGACCTTTTTTGGTATCCACCTTTTTGCTTTTTCTTGAATTGGAATTTAGAAGGTTTTCGTGTTGGCTCCTCTTTCTTTTTCTTATTCCTTGCTAAAATTTCATTTGTAGAATTAAGCGATAAGTCATCATTAAGTGTAAGCTTGCTTTTTGATAAAACTTTTAAATGTTCAAATATTTGCTCATCATCAACAGATTCACGATTCCAGTTAAGGTATGATTTTTTGAGATGGTTGGCAATAGCATGAACAAGTGCATCTTTTTCTTCACCCTCCTCAAATTCAATTGTTTTGTCAATAATTTTCACAATATTCGATCCGTACATTTTATACCTGATATCATTTGTGTCGTATTCAAGTTTTTCTGGTTTAGTCTCAAGCATGGTTTTCGTAGGCCGGTCGTACGGGGCATCCACATCAAGCCTGAAATCGGAAATAATATGAAGATGATCCCATAACTTATGCCTGAAGTCTCCGGTATCGCGTATGCCTGGATTCATTTGTCCCATTATTTGTACAATCACTTTTGCAAATTTTGTCCGTTTTTCGCGGTCCTCAATTTCAATAGCATAATTCACAAGCTTTTGCACATTCCTGCCATATTCTGCGATGATCATTTTATCGCGGGTGGTATTGTACTCCATCGTATTTTCCATAGTCTAAATCATTTTAAGAATAAACCCTTAATCTGTGTAATTTTCCCAGAAGATTCTACCCGAAATTGTGGGTGATAATGAGTTACTCATTTATAGAAAGTAAATATTAACTAACAACGATCTGATCGTGTTTTTCGTGTGGCAAAATTACCAATTATTTTGAATTATTGTAAAATATTTAAGCCAATTGCTAAAAAAACCTACTGAACTACTTGTTTATGTGTTCGTTTAACTCATCAATACTTGACTCGAATGTGAAGGCATCATTCAATTCGTAGTAATTATTGGTATCGAAAGTGTAATCGTAAGCTTCTTTCGCAAATTCAACTTTGGTATCCTCAAAGTCAAAAAGCATCATTATTTGCTTGATTTGAGAAACTTTCAGACAGTTTGATTTCATGACCTGTTTGGCAATGGTAAGCTTACTGTCTTCAAAATCTTTGTTGGCGATGGAATTTTTGGCATTTAAAAACCTCTCCTCCGACATGGGGTTATTACAATTTGTTCCCTGTACATTGACGTCTTCAATTACTGGCTTTTCTTCAAGAACCGGAATTTCCGCTGTTGCTTCTTCACTATAAACCGAGGTGGTCGTGGTTGTTGTGGTAATGGTTGTAGATGTGTTGCTTTCTGTTTCGGTTACCCCGACATTTGGCAAGGCAATATTGATATTTATTCCAGCATTTTCATCATCATCTTTTATATCCACTTTCATATTAAATGAATTAATTCCAGCCGATACGTTAACACTGGAGGGATCCGCCTCCTGGCTTGTTTGAGTGGTTATAGTTTGTGTGCTGGATGTTCGCATTTCTCCAGCAGTAGCAGGTTTGGATTCTTCGATATAAACATTGTCGTTGTTATCTGTAAATCTAACTGCATCCTTTTCTTCTTCAATGGGTTTCCAGCTACTGGCTACAATTTTCCATTTTCCTTTACTGCTCTTTTTTATTACCCAGGTGGTGGATGATGCTTTTCCGTCTGCATCCAGTCCTTGTATGGTTTTATCAACCGGAGGTAGGTCCTTATCTTCAAAGATTATTTTAACTTTTGCCCAATCATGATCCATCTCCACATATTCCACACGGCTCATGGGTGTAGAATTAATCTTTTTACCATCCATAATAACCGTAAAGTTATCGCCATCCTCTGAAAAAAAAGTCGCTAAAGGTTTTTGGGCAATTAATCCTGTAATAAAAAATAAATTCATGAAAATGAACGGCAGCATTCTGAATTTTAATGTTTTCATAGGTACTCGATTAGTTTATAATTTTTGAATGATAACTTCCAATTTTATGTATTGCTAGGGTGCAAATATAATAATCAATAGGTAGTTTCAAAACAGGAAAATCAATTTATAATTAGTATAATTTGTATGGCCAGAAATTGCTCTAAAGTTTGAAGAAAACAGCTGGAATAAATATGTTCTTTTTCTTTGTGAGGATAGTTAAATATCCTAAGTTTGCTGTCCTAAATCAGGCATAAACTTTAAAGGTAGTTTTTGATCTTTTTATTCGGATTTTTAAATTAACATTATGAATACAACAATTGGCATCAGGCACGAAGACAAATATTTGATGGAAAGAAGAGTGGCTATAATCCCTCAACATGCAAAAAAACTGATAGAAGAGCAGGGCCTTGAAATACTGGTAGAAGATTCACCAAAACGAATTTTTAAGAATGAAGAGTTTGTAAAAGCCGGGGCTAAAGTTGTACACGATCTGAGTCCTGCAAAAGTGATTTTAGGAGTAAAAGAGATGCCGATTGATTTTTTTGAACAGGATAAAACTTATATGTTTTTCTCACATGTGATTAAGGGTCAGTCGTACAATATGCCCATGTTGAAAAAGATGATGGAAAAGAAAGTTACCCTCATCGAATATGAAAAGGTTGTGGATGAAATGGGCAGAAGATTGATATTTTTTGGTCGATTTGCCGGGCTGGCAGGTATGATCAATTCTTTATGGTCACTGGGCCAGCGCCTTAAATTGCAGGGGATTGAAACCCCTTTTACCAGCATTAAACAATCACATACCTATAACTCACTTGATGAGGCTATTGAAGTTATTTCTGAAGTGGGACAGAAAATTATTGAACAGGGCCTGCCTTCTGAAATTAGCCCCTTGACCATTGGGTTTACCGGGTATGGGAACGTATCTAACGGAGCGCAGGAAATTGCCGCATTACTACCTATAAAGGAGGTGAGCCCTAAAGAATTACTTGCCCTTTCAAAAAAGAAAGATTTACCTTGTAATGTGCTTTACAAAGTTGTTTTTAAGGAGAGCGACCTGTCAAAACATAAAAGAAGCAATGAGGAATTTGATCTGGCAGATTATTATGGCCACCCTGAAAATTATGTTAGCGATTTTGAGCAATATATACCCCACCTGAGTATCTTAATGAACTGCATGTACTGGGATGATCGTTATCCAAGAATAGTTACCAAAGATTATCTTGAAAACCTTTATAAACAAACCAATCCAAAGCTTAAGGTCATTGGAGATGTAACCTGTGATCCGGGTGGCTCCATTGAATGTTTGCATAAAGGAACTTTTATTGAGGACCCTGTTTTTGTTTATAACCCATTTACACGGGAACCTGTTATGGGTTTTGAAGGAACAGGCCTGCTAATAATGGGAGTAGATATTCTTCCAAGCGAATTGCCAAGAGAATCTTCCATGGCATTCAGTAATGCATTGTTTAGATATATCAAAGCAATTGCAACGGCTGATTACTCGGCAAACTTTGAGGCACTTGATCTGCCTAATCCGATCAAAAAAGCAGTGATCCTTCATAAAGGGGAATTAACACCCGATTATCAATACATTTCAAAATATTTATAATTCGTAAATCAAGAGGTAACATGAAAAAAATCTTAGTATTAGGGGCAGGATTATCAACGCCCACCTTGATCAGTTATTTGTTAAAGAACTCTGATGTTAATGGGTGGCAGGTAACTGTAGGGGATATTTCAAAAGAAATTGCTGAGCAAAGGATTAATGGCCACACCAATGGGAAAGCCATTCAATTTGATGTGAATGATGAAGAGCAGAGAAATTCGGAAATTGGCCATGCTGATATTGTAATTTCAATGCTCCCGGCCAGGATGCACTACCTGGTGGCAGGCACTTGTTTAAAGTTCAAAAAGAACATGGTTACTGCTTCCTATGTTTCAAAAGAGATTAAAAAACTTGATACAGAGGCCCGGGAATTAGGTGTTCTTTTTCTGAATGAGGTGGGGCTGGATCCTGGCATCGACCATATGTCGGCGATGCAAATTATTGATTCCATTAAAGCAGAAGGTGGGGAACTGGTTTCTTTTAAATCATCTACCGGAGGCCTGGTAGCTCCTAAATTTGATAATAACCCATGGAATTATAAATTCACCTGGAACCCCCGAAATGTGGTACTGGCAGGGCAGGGGGGAGCTCAATTGATAAAAAGGGGTATGTATAAATATATTCCCTATCATAAGCTTTTTACCCGTTTGCTAACTATTGACATAGATGGCTATGGCGAGTTCGAAGTTTATCCCAACAGGGATTCACTCAGCTATCGCACTGCCTACGGCATTGATAATATTCCTTCAATGTTTAGGGGCACCATTCGCCGGCCTGGTTTCAGTAAAACCTGGAATACATTAGTTCAACTGGGTGTAACCGATGATTCCTTTGTGATTGAAAACTCTGAAAATCTTACTTACCGGGAGTTTACCAATAGTTTCCTGCGATATGATAAAGTTCGTACTGTAGAAGATAAGTTTGCTGAATATGTGGGGATAGATAGTGATTCCTTTAGCATGTACAAGATTCGTTGGCTTGGTTTGTTCAGCAATGAAAAAATCGGTTTAAAAAAAGCCACACCCGCACAAATCCTTCAAAAGAAATTAGAAGAAAAGTGGGCTTTAGAACCAGAGGATAAAGACATGATTGTGATGCAACATGGATTCGAGTATAAACTCAATGATAAGTATTATCAAATTACTTCGTCAATGGTTGTAGAAGGTAAGGATAATACAGATACGGCAATGGCCATCACTGTTGGGCTACCTGTAGCCATAGGATGTAAGCTTATTCTTGAAGGAAAGATTACGGGGACTGGAATAAAAATACCAACTTCTGAAGATATTTACAAGCCCATTTTGGAAGAGCTTGCAAATTATAAAATTGTTTTTAAAGAAGAGAAAAAAGAGATTGATGAGCCTAATGGGAAATAACCCGGCTCAAATTGTAATTTAAAATATGTTAAACCCGCAAGCCTTGTTCTAGCTTGTGGGTTTATTTATTAATTTTGTTTTCATTTAAATAGACTGTTATGGCAAAATATGGAAAATGGGTAGGCCTCGGGCTTGGATGGGCATTAGGTGGCCCTATAGGAGGAATTCTGGGTTTGGTTTTTGGATCGATGTATGATGGAATGCAAGGGGGTAACTATGAATACACAGGTGGAGCTCATCCTTATGGGAGTGCAACTTCTGGCAGTCGGCGTACCCAACCGGGAGATTTTGCAGCCAGCATGGTTGTATTATCAGCAGCTGTAATGAAAGCCGATGGAAAAGTACTGAAATCGGAATTAGATTTTGTGAAATCATTTTTTCATCAACAGTTTGGAGAAAAACTGGCTACTGAAAACATGCTTGTTCTGCGTGAGGTATTAAAACAGGAGATAAATGTTCAAATGGTAGCCCAGCAGATAAGGCAATACATGGATCATTCAAGCCGGCTACAACTTCTTCACTTTCTTTTTGGAATTTCAAAAGCTGATGGCCATGTCCACTCCAAAGAAGTAGAGGAGATCAGGCGTATCAGTAATTTTCTTGGAATCCGGACTTCAGATTTCGATTCTATTAAAGCGATGTTTTATAAGGATGTTTACTCCTCTTATAAAGTACTCGGAACCACACCCGATGCTAATGAAGAAGAAATTAAAAAGGCCTATCGAAAAATGGCTACTAAATATCATCCTGATAAAGTGAGCCACCTGGGTGAGGAATTCCAGAAAGCGGCCAAGGAAAAATTCCAGGAAGTACAGGCGGCATATGAGCAGATCAAGAAGGATCGGGGGATGAAGTAAACTAAGCCTTCGCTAAAGTTTTCGTTACTAATACTATTTCTTTAACATAAAAAATGCTGATTAAACATTAAGTCAGTTGATTTCGCCGCCTTGTTTTGCGACAGAACTCCAGTTATTTAAGGCTTGAGTCGCTGAAGCCATTTTGCGAAAAAAACATCATAGACAAAATACTTAGAATCCTTTTTGTAAATCATCTTTTTGTCCATAAGGGACTGAATCCCCCTAAGTACAGTTGCACTATTGCTTAAATCATGATTTTTGAGAAACTTTGAAGTAGTAACTTTACTTATACCATCTTCCTTTGCCAGGGCTATCAAAAGTTTCCATTGAGGTTTTGTCAGCAGATCACGGTATTCCGAATAGTAAACTTCATTTTCCTGAAGTATATCAGAATATATTTGTTTTACCGTATCGGTATTAATTATTTTAATTCCAGAGCCATATAATTTATTGCACAAAAACTGGACATAGTAAGTATGGTTTCTGGTAAGATTTAATGCTTCTGAAATAGCTTCATCCTCAAAAACAATAGAGTTAACATTGAATTTATCTTTGATGAAGACCGAATAGTCATTTTCCGGAATTTCTTCTAAATGCATAAATTCCGTGCTTTGGTAAAAGGGTCTTTTGGCATCGGTAAACATGCTTGTTAGAAGTTGTTTATCACTCCCTGAAAAGATAAAATTCACATTTTGTAGTTTCTGAATATTTGTCCGAAGCAGGGCTTCAATATTATTTTCAGGATAATTGGCAATTTGCTGGAATTCATCAATGGCAATGACTATTGGTTTCTCAAGACTTCGCTGTTGCAGAAATCCAAAAATTTCTTCCATGGTCCGAACACCTGCGCTTTCATTCTCAACATTGAACGAAAAGGTTGGGGATCCTGTCAAACCATCGAAAGACATTGTAGGCCTTATGCTTTGAATGAAATTCTTTATCATTTTCCGTATCCTTTCAGGAAATGATTCTTTCTCTGTGAGTAGGCTTGATCCAAACTTATTGATAAAACCTAATAACGATTCTGTGTAATAAATGTCAAAATAAATCGTATCAAATACTTCATCATTATCCAACCGATTAAAAACATGATGTATAAGTCCCGTTTTACCCATTTTTCGTATAGAAGAAAGGGTAAGATTCCGTTGGTTTTCAATGGCGTTAATTATTCTATTTGTCTCAATTTCCCTGTCACAAAAATATTCGTGGCCCGCATAATCCTTGAGAATGAATGGATTCATATGATTACTTTTCTGCAAAAATAGCCATTTTATATTTATAAACAAAATGTTATAAACAAAATGTTATAAACAAAATGTTACATAATCGTTGATGAATAAAAAATATCTTCTAGATCAAACTATCAAATAACTCATTTTGTTGATGTTCACAATATGGAACTTATGGATCCGGTGGAAACCCTGATCGGTCAATGTTTCTTCTAAGTCTTTGGTAGTTTTGGAAATTACGATTTTTCGTCTGTCAACCGGGTAGAAGGTGGAATAATTTCCATCGGCTTCTATAGCAATAGCCTTGATCTTAAAATATTTTTCAACGTATATAGCACTTTCAAACATAAATCGAAAATTTTATAAACCAAAATTGATTTTACAAATTTTAATAGTGGAAGAAGAAACGAGAATGTAAATATCTCAATACATAGGTTCTAAATTTGAACGCAGGGCTTTTTTATCTGATCGCACGCATTATTCTTGATGAATGCTTAGTTTAATTTCTAAGTAAAAATCCATAACAAATGGTAATCATTAAATTTGCACGATTTTATATTAATCTTATAATTTAATTTATGCATTACAATTTCGACGAGATTATTGATCGTAAAGGAACATCTTGTGTAAAATGGGATATTACCAAAGCATATTTTGGATCAGATGAATTGTTGCCCATGTGGGTGGCCGATATGGATTTTAAAACCCCTGATTTTATTGTGGAAGCTGTTAAGAAAAGGGCAGCCCATGAAATCTATGGTTATACAGTCAGGCCAGAAAGTTATTATTCATCCATGATCAATTGGATTGGTAAAAAACACAAATGGAAAATCGAAAAAGACTGGATCATATTTAGTCCGGGCATTGTTCCGGCAGTGAATATGGCTGTTTTGGCTTATACCAAACCGGGCGATAAGGTCATTGTTCAGCCACCGGTGTATTTTCCCTTTTTCTCAGCGGTGAAAGACAATGGCAGGCAATTGGTATACAATCAGCTTCACATAGAGAATGGACGTTATCATATGGATTTTGAAGATTTGAAAAAGAAGATCGATAACCGGACGAAATTGATCATTATTTCCAACCCGCATAATCCTGGGGGCAGCGCATGGACTAAAGATGAATTAATGAAGCTTGGAGAAATATGTATCGAACACAACATCATTCTCATTTCAGATGAAATCCACAGCGACCTGGTGATTCCTCCATTTAAGCATACGGTAGCAGCAAATATCTCGGAAGAGATTGCCGATGTTACCATTTCCATGATGGCACCAAGCAAAACCTTTAACCTGGCCGGGATGGCATCCTCGTCGGTTATTATTTCAAATCCACAACTTAGAAATGACTTCCAGGTTTTTCTGGACCGTGTGCATGTGGGAATGGGAAATTTGTTTGGTATGGTGGCTTCGGAAGCAGCCTACACACAAGGAGAAGACTGGCTTAATCAAATGCTTGAGTATGTGAAGAGAAACATTGACTATACGGAGACTTACATCAAAGAGAAAATTCCTAAAATAAAGATGATGCGGCCGGAAGCGACCTACATGGTCTGGCTCGATTTTAGGGAATTGGGAATGGATAATAATGAACTAAAAAGGTTTATTATCGAAAAAGCAAAACTTGGTTTGAATGACGGTCCGGTCTTTGGACCGGGTGGGGAAGGCTTTCAAAGGATGAACCTGGCCTGTCCCAGGGCCTATGTTGAAGAAGCCATGCTTAGGCTTGAAAAAGCTATAAATATATTGCAGTGAATCAAAAAGAAGAAGAACAATTAATTATTAAATATTTCAGGGAAAGTTATTCTGATTTTCCAAAAGGGAAATTGACGAATTCAGAGTCACCGGATTTTATTCTGAAACTAAGTCCCAAAAAGTCAATTGGTATTGAATTAACCAGGTTGGATCAAAATGAAGGTTCTTTAAAAGAAAATATTGAATTCGCTCTTGTAAGGAAAAAAGATAAAATAAAGCTTTATCAACGAAATGTTTTCAACCAGCTCTGGTTGATCATTCATGCTGATCTTATTAAAGATTCAAAATCTTACCACATCGCTAATAAAATTGCGAATTGGGAATTCTCCTCAAATTTTGACAAAGTATTTCTTTTCGACCTTTTTACAGGAAAAATTTTTAAATTAATTTGATAGAAAGGATATAGTGATTAATTTTGGGTAAATCTATCAACTAACCTTGAAAAATCACTTAAGATGGAAGACCAAATAGTTACTCTTTCCCGGTACACTTACTATCACGAATACCTGATTGTTAAAAGTAAACTTGAATCTGAAGGGATTGATGTTGTGCTTAGGGATGATTATTCCAATACCATTGATCCCATGTTATCGAATGCAACCGGTGGCATCAAACTGGAAGTCAGGGCGAGTCAGGCAAAATTGGCACTGGAAATACTGAAAACAATAGCTCTAAATAAAGCAGAGCAGGAAGAAGAAAAAGAGATCAGCATCAGAAACAGAATATTTGTAAAATCATACGGGGAATGCCCCAAATGCGAATCGGAGGAAGTATACAGTGAAAAACAAACTGCTTTTAAATCTTTTTTTGCGGGTTTTATCAAACGGGAACATTATTGCAAAGTTTGCAAGCATACCTGGTTTCAAATTATTGAGAAATAAAAAAGGTGTGCGGATTTCCGCACACCTTTAATAAGACTTTTTAATTTACTTTTTCATCATCTCAGCAAAATACTGATAGAAATAAGGAATGGTTTCTATACCATTAAAGTATTGTTCAAGTGGGAAGTTTTCATTGGGTGAATGAATGGCATCCGATTCTAATCCAAATCCCATTAACACAGATTTAATCCCCAGTACTTCCTCAAAGGTCGAAATGATGGGTATACTGCCTCCACTTCTCACAGGAACAGGCTTTTTATTATAAACCTTTTCGTAAGCTTTCTCAGCTGCTTTATAGGCCGGAAGGTCAATTGGGCAAACATAACCCTGTCCGCCATGCAAAGGAGTTACTTCAACTTTTACTGAATCAGGGGCAACGGATTCAAAATATTCTTTAAACTGAAGGGATATTTTTTCGTTGTCCTGGTTGGGAACCAGGCGGGTTGAGATTTTCGCATAAGCCTTTGAAGGTAGCACGGTTTTAGCTCCTTCACCCGTATAACCTCCCCAAATTCCACACACATCCAGGGATGGGCGGATACCGGTACGTTCCATGGTGGTATAGCCTTTTTCACCAGCAACTTCTTTTACATCAATGGCTTTTTTATATTCTTCCAGATCAAATGGAGCTTTACCCAGTAAGGTCCTTTCTTCCATCGAAACATCAAGTACATCCTGATAAAATCCCGGGATTTGGATAACTCCATTGGCATCTGTTAAATTAGCGATCATTTTACTAAGTACATTGATCGGATTGGCTACGCCACCTCCAAACAAACCGGAGTGAAGGTCACGGTTGGGGCCGGTAACTTCTACCTGCCAGTAAGATAAGCCACGCAGACCAGTAGTAATGGAAGGAATATCCGGAGCGATCATTCCCGTATCTGAAACAAGAATAATATCAGCTTTAACAAGTTCTTTGTTTTCAGCGCACCATTTCCCTAAATTCGGGGAACCTACTTCTTCTTCCCCTTCTATCATAAACTTAACGTTGCAGGGGAGGTTGCCTGTTTTGACCATATATTCGAAAGCCTTGGCATGCATAAAGGATTGTCCTTTATCGTCATCTGCACCACGGGCATAAATTTTCCCGTTCCTGATTTCCGGTTCAAACGGAGGACTTTCCCATAAATCAAGCGGATCGACAGGCATAACATCATAATGTGCGTAAATAAGCACGGTTGGAAGAGATTTGTCAATGATCTTTTCTCCATAAACAACCGGGTTTCCTGCGGTGGGCATAATTTCGGCTCTATCTGCACCCGCCTTGAGCATCAACTCTTTCCAGTACTCGGCTGTTTTAACCATATCTGCTTTATGTTCTGAAAGCGAACTGATAGAGGGTATTCTGATTAATCCAAAAAGTTCCTCAAGGAATCTGTCTTTATTTTCCTGAATGTATGATTTCAAATTTTCCATGTATGTTTTTTATTATTTCTTTTCGGTAAGGCCGTCAAAATTAATAATTCTTATTCAGGTAGCGTGTAATAAATCTTAATTTTGTTTGGAATAATTTGGTATGGTAGTAGAATGCCATGGAATGAAGGTTTGGGGAACAGGAGGGCTTCGGCGGAAAAGGTATAAGGTATAGGGGTAATAGGGTATAGGGATTTTAGGTGTAATATTGTGTGAGATATTAGGAGTTATTGGATATGATGGGGACGAGTTTTTTCAAAATTAATTATTTCACAATGGAAAACATATTTGAAGATAATCAGGGTATTTATAATGAAAACAGAGATTTTACTTCCCTATTTTGCTGGAAGGATGCGCAAACAGTAAAAGTATTTTTTTACAATGAAGTCCTTCCTTTGTTACCAAATGAAGAAAAATTCAATCTGGATATCCAAATTCGAAAGTCTACTTGCAGCTCCACGGCTAATATAGCTGAAGGTTACGGCCGGTATCATTTTCTGGAAGGAATTCAGTTTTACCGGATATCAAAGGGTTCATTGTATGAGTCGAAAGACCATTTGATAAGCTGCTATGAGCTAAAGTACATTTCAGAATCCATATATAAAGATGGTCTGGATCTAATTGAAAATGCCAAGAAAAGTTTAGGAGGTTATATTAATTTTGTAAAAAAACAAAAAAGAAATTGACATGAGGATTGGATTTATAAATTCGGATAGATTATCATTTTGGGGCCATTTAGTTTAAAGGTAAGTCTTAAGGTTTAACTAAGATGAAATTATGGGATCATGAGTAGTCAGGGAATGAAGAGATATGGTAAACATATAAATAGGGGAGTCACAGACTTAAACATTTTATTTAAATCTTATTCCTTTTACCTTTTATCTTTTACCTTTTACCTTATACCTTATACCTTTATACCCTATACCCATTTTCCCAAACAGCCCAAGGTTCCCATCCTCATCACAAACAAGCATTTACAAACAACAAAATAAAATGTCAAAAATTAAAATAGCAATCAACGGTTTTGGCAGGATAGGGCGAATGTTTATGAGGTTAGCCCACGCTAAAGAAAACTTTGATATCGTAGCCATTAATGATGTAATGGAACCAGCTACGATGGCCCATTTATTAAAATATGATTCAGTTCATAAAAAATTCAAAGGCATAGTGGAGTTTAATCATGATCATATTGAGGTAAATGGCAAAAAAATAAAAGTATTTACAGAAGATAATCCTGAAAACCTGCCATGGAAAGATTTAGATGTGGATGTTGTGATAGAGGCAACAGGGAAATTCACTTCCAGGGAGGATGCCCTGAAACATGTGGATGTGGCAGGAGCCAAAAAAGTGATTATCTCTGCGCCGGCTAAAGGGGAAAGTGATGGCGTGCAATATATTGTTATAGGGGTAAATGATCACCTGATCAATAAAAACGATAAAGTGATTTCCAATTCCTCCTGCACCACAAATAATGTGGCCCCGATGATCAAAATCCTCGATAAATTCTGGGGGGTTGAAAAAGCCTTTATCACTACTGTACATTCTTATACAACAGATCAAAATATACTGGATGGCCCGCATAAGGATTTACGCAGGGGCAGGGCTGCGGCCTACTCCATAGTGCCCACCACAACAGGGGCAGCAAAGGCCGTCACTAAAATATTCCCGCATTTGGCGAAAAACATCGGGGGTGCTGGTATCCGAGTGCCCGTTCCGGATGGATCACTAACTGATGTGACCTGCACTTTATTAAGACCTGCCAGTATTGAGGAAATTAATAACAAATTTAAAGAAGCTTCAGAAACTTACCTGAAAGGAATAATGGAATACACTGAAGATCCCATTGTATCGATGGACGTAATAGGCAATTCACATTCCGCTTTATTCGATGCTCAATTAACTGCGGTTCTGGGCGAAAAGAACAAACTGGTAAAAGTGGTTGCATGGTACGATAATGAGGTAGGTTATTCGCATAGGTTAGTGGAGTTGGTGGAGAAGTTTGTGTAGATTTTTGGGATTAATAAACAACCTACTTCTGCATAATTTATCGAATAAAGAATTATTGCAATTTTATGGAAACTGAAAATCAGAAAAAGACTAAATAAGATATACCCCAGAATAATTATTTAATTCTTCCAGATTACCTGCTAAGCGCTTTGGAAGCGCTTAGCAGGTGAGTCATCCTATTTATGCACCCTCCTTACAAACTCTTCCACTTCAGGAACACCGCCCTGGTAAACAAGATATCCATTGTAAGGTTCGCGTTCGGTGATCTCGTCGTTGATGGGGGTTAGCATGATTTTTTTCACTTCTTCAGGATCCTCGGTCTGGCCTAGCGCCCAACTTAGTTTTACCCAGGCTACCTCAGGCAGCATATTTCCGGCGGGAATTATTCCTTTGGCCATCATGTCGCGGCCTGTGTCATACACAAACATATGCACATATCCCCAAATGGTTTGTAAGGTCATATACATATGCACTCCTTTAGCTTGTGCCCTTTCTATGGCAGGGTAAAGTTCTTTGTTAACATGACCCAGTCCTGTTCCGACAAACACAATTCCTTTATAACCCGCGTCTACCAGAGCATCAAGTGTGTCGGGCTGGATGCCAGGATAATAGTATAACATCGTGACCTTTGGGTGGAAATAAGGCATGATAGTTACATCACGGTCCTTCCTCCGGTGTTTGTATTCCTTTTTAATCGGGATGATCTCTTTTCTGCTGACCATGGCCAGCGGAGTATCGCCAATAGTCCTAAAAGTTGAACGATAGGATGAATGCATTTTTCGTACACGGGTTCCTTTGTGCAATAATCCATATTCATCCGATGTTGGGCCAAACATACATACCATGACTTCAGCAATATCTGAATGTCCAGCGGTATGCATAGCATGCATCAGATTTAAGGCCGCATCAGAACTGGGACGGTCGGAAGATCGCTGAGACCCAACAAGCACGATAGGCACAGGTGAGTTCTGAACCATAAAAGTGAGGGCAGCACCTGTGTGATGCAAGGTATCGGTTCCATGTCCAATGACAATCCCATCAATTCCTTTTTCAATTTCTTTTCCAATGGCTTTTGCCAGAGCCATATACTGTTTTGGTCCCATGTTCTCAGAAAATACGGCAAAAACCTTTTCGGTTTCCAGGTTACAAATATCGGCCAGCTCAGGCACAGCGCCATAAAGTTCACCGGGTGAAAAAGCCGGGATCACAGCCCCTGTCCTGTAGTCGAGCCGTGAAGCGATGGTGCCACCTGTACCAAACAATTTTACATTAGGCAAGCCGGGAGTAATGGGGAATTGTTTTTCAGGAATTTTATAATTGGCTTTTTTGTAGCCCGTTTCCACCATGTCTTTTATCGTGGTAATATCGATACCCACATTATAGCCTGTTGGAATTTTTAAAACGATGTGCTGATCGTCATCGTTTTCTGACCGCGGTAAAACAGTTCCCGTAAAAGAACCACGTATGGTTTTAATTTCCGTCTGACCCCAAACACGTACGTTGTATTTTTTTAAAACGGCTAATGAATCCCCTTTATATCCTTGAAAAAAATCCTGGTTCATAAACTTGGCTTAAGAATGAATAATGTGTTTCTTTAGTTCTTCAAATGAAATGTTCCCCGCTGCCTGGCCCCGCAATTCTCCCATCACCCAATGGACCATGTTTTCTTCGGTCTTGACCTTTCCTGTCGTTTCCCATTTATTTTTCAGAAATGGAATTTTTGAGATGATTTCTGAGGCTTTTATTTTTTTATAACCGATGCTTTCTAATACGGAGTCAAAATCCATTTTCGGATGCTCGTATACTACAGGCAACATCTTCTCAGCAATGTTATGTAAGATTTTCTGATTGTTGAGGTATTTAAACATGGCCTGGATGATTTTATAGTCAAAAACATCTAAGGGTTTATAATGGCCTTCCACATATTTTAAATGATGTCCAATGAAGGTGCCCGCAAATACAGGGTCAACCCTCATTTCAGTAATTAGTTTTTGAAGGACAGGGTAGAGGTTTTTACTAAAAATGTAGGTGTAGGTATCTTCCGGAACTTTCCATGCTTTAAGTTGCCGGTATCGTTCTATAATGTCGCTGGGTAAATCTTTTTGAAGTGCATCAATATACTCGTTGGCTAATGGAAGTGGCGCAGTATCGGTATCAGGATACATGCGGTCAGCCCCGGGCAGAACCCTTTCGAAGATAGTTGTGCCATCGGCAAATGATTTGCGGGTTTCGTTGGGAATGCCTTCAAAGGCCATTTGGCATCTTTCTTCAATGGTTTCCAAGGCAGTTTTAATATCCTCCTCAGGTCCCCAGAATATAATTTGAGCATCTCCATCTTCAGCACCTAATTTTGGTTTTATTGCTTCAAATTCTTTGGTTTTGATTTCGGCTTCAAAATCTTCTGAAGTAAAAATAAAAGGTACCTGCAGACAGGCAATCACTTTAAGCCGGTCTTTGATTTCATCGGCAAACATTTTTCCGGGCTGGGTGAAATGTGATAAAAGCCCTCCAAACCCAGGTAGATTGACTGCGTAAACTTTCTCCTTGTTTTTCAGGGCTTCGTCTATTTCCTTGTGTTCAGGGGTAAGTTTACCATTTAATTTTAGCGATTTGATTTTCCAATTCTCCGGCTTCTCTATCCTGTTTTTCAATTCGTCCCTAATGGCTAATAACGCCCATTGCCTGAAACATTCGTTATGGGTAAGCTCCGGTATCCATTTGGTGTGGGCCACCCCTTTGATTTCAACCCTTGAACCGCCTCGGCAACTCACATTCACGTCCTGTCTTCCGGCACCTATACCGGTTCTCACGAGACCGGTACTTCTGTTCAAAAAACGGATATAATCGCAGGTTTCCCTAACTTCATCAGGATTTACACAATCGGGGTAAGTTACTGTTTCGATCAAAGGCATTCCCAGACGGTCGGTACGATAAACGCGGGTATGGCCGATATCTGAAACTTCCCGGCATGAATCCTCTTCCAGGCTAAGTTGGATCAGCCTGATCTTTTTATGGGGCAATTCCAGTTCGCCTTCCACTCCAATGATCCCTGTCCGCTGAAAACCTGTTGGTATACTTCCGTCGAGGTATTGCTTACGGGTTATATGTACTTCGCCCACAATACTTAATTTGGATAAAAGTGAAATTTTAATGGCTATTTCAAGGGCTTCCCTGTCGATGTGAAAAGGGGGGGTGTCATCCACTTCGTAGGTACAAGCTGTATCGTTGGAGATGTGGTAAACAATCTCCTTTCTGGTTTTAAATTCCATCAGGGCAGTGCCGTCGTATTCACCCAGTTCACTGAGTGTAGGCCGCATGTGGCGGATCACCTCTGCATCATACTCATCAGGTTGTTGGTAAATACCAGCCGGACATTTACAAAAAAGTTTGTGTTTGGTTTTTAATTGCTGGTGCACTTCCAGTCCCGACATAAACCCGATGCGGTCGTAATCTTTTTGGGTGGCTTTTACACGGGGTATATAACCGATTGCTTCCCTGGTGGATTCATAATTTTTGGAAGCCTTAAATTTCTTCTGCATACCTAAATCTTACTGTGAATAAATTAACGGTCAAAAGTATGGATTAATAAATTATTGACCATAGCCTTTTTCGAAAAAATATTCAGGAATAAAATGGGAACCTTAAAGCAGGGGCAAAGGGCAAAGGGCAAAGAGCAAAGAGCAAAGAGCAGGGGGCAGAGGGCTTAGTCTTAGCTTTAAGCAAAGTCATCCTTTATCTTGCTTAGTTTTTGCGAAGAAAAATTCTCTAAAAATATTTGCATCCAATGGCCCTAAATAAAGCGCATTTTTTTAACTTGCAAGCCTTAAACTTTAAAGTACTTACCTATGAAACGATTTTCACTTTTATTCGGCATTATATTCTATTCATTAATGCAGATGATTGCACAGGAAGTGGATGAAACCACCTTAAACGAGATCAGGCAAAGTTTTAAGGATACCCCTGAAAACCGAGCCCTCATGAATGCAGTAAGCCATAATGATATTAAAAAGCTTGCAGAAAACCGGGAGAACGAGGGTAAACTGAATCATTATTTTTCGGATGAAGTGAAAACTTCAGGGATATCCAATCAAAATCAGTCGGGACGATGCTGGCTGTATACGGGTTTGAATACACTAAAACCCATGGTTCAGGAAAAGTATAACTTAAGTGATTTTGAATTTTCGCAAACCTATAATTTCTTTTGGGACCAGTTCGAAAAGGCCAACCTTTTTTTAGAGATAGCCAGAGAAACAGCTCATTTGCCCATGAATGATAAAAAAGTGGAATGGTTGTTTCAAAACCCGATTGGGGATGGCGGACAATGGACCACCTTTGCTGATAATGTGGCCAAGTATGGATTAGTCCCCACATCAGCTATGCCCGATTCTTACCAAAGCGAAAAAACCTCGATGATGTCGCGCTTACTTCGAAGAAAATTGCGGGAACAAGGATTGGAAATGCGGGAGATTAGCAATTCACGAATGAGGGAAGACCTCAAGGCACAAAAGAAGATAGAGATGCTGAAAGAAGTTTACCGTATACTGGTACTGAGCCTGGGTGAACCACCCACAGAATTTTCCTGGCAATATAAGGATAAGGATGATAACTTAAGTAGTAGTAACACCTATACCCCTAAAACATTTTATCAGGAAATTATCGGGCTGAACCTTAACGATTATATTATGCTAATGGACGACCCCCGTCATGAATACCACAAACTTTATGAAGTGGAATACGACCGTAACCTGGTAGAAGGGGGAAACTGGAAATACATTAACCTGCCAGCAAGTAAAATTAAGGAATTTGCTGTGAAATCAATCAAAGCCAATGAAGCCATGTATTTCTCGTGTGATGTAGGAAAACAATTGAACACAGAATGGGGAATACTGGATGTGAATAATTATAGCTACGATGATTTATTTGGTGTGGATTTTAGCCTGAATAAAAAACAGCGGATTGAAACATTCGAAAGTGCTTCTACCCATGGAATGGCATTAGTGGGGGTAAACATTTTACCCGATGGGCAAACTGAAAAATGGAAACTGGAAAACAGCTGGGGTGCCGATAAGGGAAACAAAGGCTATCTTACCATGACAGATGCATGGTTTGATGAATATATGTTTCGTTTGGTGATCAATAAAAAATACATTGATGCCGGGACCCTTAAAATCCTTGACTTGAAAGCTGTTTTGCTACCCCCCTGGGATCCGATGTATTAGTTTTGCCTTGATTCATGGATCAAGTCGCTTGCGGTCTGTTTAAGGTAATCTGAAGAATATAACGGCTGATTCTCAAACGTTATAAAGGTTGGTTAAATTTGTGTATGATAAAACAGGTGCCATAATAGGCTACTGGTTTAATTCTTGAAGGGTGTTTTATCCTCTTTAGATACACAGCCCAAAGATTGAAAACAAAAAGCGATGAAGAATAGTGGAAATTTAGCGATATAAACAAGTTATATGGCCTTCCTCTAATAGAAATAATTCAATAATTTTTTTAGCTAACCCGCGTGTCAGAATCGAAAAAATGGATAAAAAATCGAAACACCGAAAAATATATATAACACCGAATATTGATAACAAAATTTGAAGTTAGTCAGAATTATACTAAGACAGCATCCTAAATGAATTCATAATATTGTAAATTTGAAAGAAAATACATGATATTACTTTTTTTCTATTTATTTCTGGCACTATTTGTTTCATTCCTCTGCTCTATAATGGAAGCGGTGCTTCTTTCAACACCTCAATCCTTCTTGATTGCTAAGTATGAAAATGAAAATACATGGGCAAAATCATTTGTTGATTTAAAAACCAATATTGATAAACCTTTATCTGCCATTTTATCATTAAATACGGTTGCACATACAGTTGGTGCTGCTGGAGTTGGAGCACAAGCAGTTAAAATATACGGCGATGCTTCCTTTGGTATCGTATCAGCTATTTTAACAATTTTAATATTGGTGATCACAGAAATAATCCCAAAAACGATTGGTGCCAGATATTGGAGATACCTGGCAAGGATGTCTTCCCGAATTATACATGTCATGATAATTATTACCTATCCATTGGTTGTTATGTCAGCAGTCATTACAAAACTAATTTCAAAAAGCAGGCAAGAGCAAACCACCAGCAGAGAAGAAATTGCAGCATTAGCAAATATAGGAGCAGATGAAGGCATTTTTTCAAATAAAGAGCACAAAATAATTCAAAATTTACTTCGGCTTAAGAATGTAAAAGTTACAGAAATAATGACACCAAGAGTGGTTGTTGCTGTTGCAGATGAGAATTTAAATCTGACAGACTTTTTTAAGAATAAAGATTATTTAAGATTCTCGCGCATCCCCGTATATTCAGAAAATGATGAAAATATAACAGGGTATGTATTTAGGCAGGAAGTTTTTGAAAAACTGGCAGAAGACCAACATAATTTAACATTAAAAGATGTTAAACGAGAGATAGTTGTAGTTCCAAATAGTATAGTTCTATTTGCATTGTGGGAAAATCTTTTGGAAAAAAAAGAACATATTGCCTTAATTGTTGATGAATATGGTGGTTTAGACGGAATTGTAACTATGGAAGATATTATTGAAACCATGCTTGGCCTGGAGATAATTGATGAAACCGATACCATAGTTGATATGCAAAAATATGCAAGGGATAGGTGGAAGGAAAGACAGGTGAAATATAATATAATAGACAAATTAAATAAATTAGAAGAATAAAAAAACGCCACCTAATAAGTAAGGCTTCGTGTGGCTGAAAACCCAACGTAACCCTATCTGTATTCTTTTCAATAATGCTTCCGGATTTACCACTTTCCCCCTCAGGAGGGGGCTAGGGGGAGGAGGACACATGCAAAACACCAAACAAGCAGGGCCAAACAACAACTGGCATTAAACGAAAAATTCCACCCCCTGGCCCCCGCCAGCGGGGGAAATAGAACACAAACCTCAAGTGGTTTCTCTTTGCGGTACAGCCCGTGGTGTTACTTACATAGATATATTAATAACATCTAAATCATTCAAAAGAATTTTCATATACCTATTTGACTATCCCCGAAAAATCTTAAATTTGTTTTGTTCTTTATTAAACCAATAAATTTTTAGTCGAACTGATATTTCCGCTTTCCCCCTCAGGAGGGGGCTAGGGGGAGGAGAATACATGCAAAACACCAAACAAGCAGGGCCAAATAACAATTGGCATTACAACAAAAAACTTCAGCCCTTTGCCAGACAGTTACGAGAAAACATGACGAAGGCAGAGGCTTGCCTTTGGAAATATGCACTGAAAGCAGGCAAATTGTCAAGCTGGCAATTTAGAAGACAGCGGCCTGTGTTAAATTATATTGCAGATTTTATGTGTAAAGAACTACTGCTTATTATTGAAGTTGATGGTATTACCCATCTATTTGAAGAAACCGTTGCCAAAGACATTAGAAAAGAAAAAGACCTGGAAGCGGTTGGGTTTAAAGTATTACGGTTTACGGATAGCGAAGTGCTGAATGACATCAGTAATGTTATACGGACAATAGAATATTGGGCGGAGGTTAGGAGGGAGATGCTGGGAATTCCACCCCCTGACCCCCGCCAGCGGGGGAAATAGAACACCAAACTCGAGTGGTTTCTCTTTGAAGTTAAGCCTGGGGTGTTACTTACACAGAAGTATTTAAAAACAACTAAATCATTCAAAAGAATTTTCATATACCTGTTTGACTATCCCTTAAAAATCTTAAATTTGCTCTGTTTTTAATTAAACCAATGGGTTTTAGGTGACCGAATATTAAAACCATCACTACCATGCAAACGCGTATTTGTTGCTTCATCCCGTTTTTACTTTTGCTCACGATTTTAGCTTCGGCACAGGAAGGTAAATCGCTTAGGGTGATGTTTTATAATGTAGAGAACTTGTTTGATACCGAAGATGATTCCCTTACCATGGATGAAGAGTTTTTGCCTGGTAGTGACAGGCATTGGAACAAGAACAAGTTTTATAAGAAATTAAACAATATTTATAAGGTGATTATTGGGGTGGGGGAGTGGGAACCACCTGCTATTATTGGCCTTTGTGAAATTGAAAACCGATTTGTGCTGAACCAGTTGGTCTATCATACCCCATTAGAAAAATTCGGTTATGAAGTTGTCCATTATGAGTCGCCTGACCGGCGGGGTATTGATGTGGCCTGTATATACCGGAAGGATAAAATTGTTGTCGATACAACATTTCCGATAAGGATTGACTTTTCCTTTGACCCAACTTCCACCACCCGGGATATACTTTACATTAAGGGAGCAATAGGATTGAAAGATACTTTCCATCTTTTTGTGAATCACTGGCCCTCGCGTTATGGCGGTTATCTTGAGACCATACCAAAACGAAAAGCAGCAGCCGGAATCCTCCGGCAGTTTACAGATTCACTTCTGCAGGTCAATGCTGAAAATAACATTATAATAATGGGTGACTTTAACGACGACCCACTGGATCAAAGCCTTCAGAAAGAACTTATGGTTAAAACAGATACACTTAAAATGAATCCGATGGCGCTATATGATATGGCATCCATTAACACCAACTTAAGTATAGAGGGGACACTTAAATTCCAGGAAGGGTGGAATATATTTGATCAAATAATAGTTTCAGGAAATTTATTGCAAAAAGATAATGGGCTTCGTGTTCGGGCACCAGGTTATCAAATTTATTCACCAGATTTTTTACTTGTTGAAGATGAAAAAAATTTAGGAAAGAAGCCATTTCGTACTTATAATGGATTCAAATATGAGGGGGGTTATAGCGACCATCTGCCCGTGTATATGGATATTTTGTATAAGGAATGACTACCTGAAACGGATGGCTTTAATCGGTTTGATACGAGTAACAATATATGTTGGAACAATGAGCATTAGTGCACAAACAACAATTGTCCCAACATTCACGAAAAGCAAATACATCAGGTTAAAATTTATGGGGACTTCAGAGACATAGTAAGATTCCTGGTTGAGTTTAAAAATGCCAAATTGAAGTTGGGTTAATGATAATCCAATAGCAATCAGGTTTCCCCAAATTAAACCCTTACCAATAATATAGATTGCATTGTACAGGAATATTTTCTGGATGCTCATATTTTTCGTGCCCAGCGCTTTCAATATCCCTATCATGCTGGTTTTCTCAAGGATGAGAATCAACAATGTGGAAATCATAGTTATGCCTGCAACTAAAATCATCAGGGCGATGATGATGAAAACATTCATGTCGTGAAGATCGAGCCACTCAAATATTTGGGGTTGCAATTCTTTAATTGTTTGTGAACGCAGGTTATATCCAATAAGGTCATTTACCCTTTCACCCATTTTGTCAATATCTTCGTAGTTGTTAATCAGAATTTCAAATCCTGAAATTTGTTTATCGGTCCAATTATTTAATTGTTGCACCTGTTTAATATCACCCAGCACATACATCCTGTCAAATTCTTCCAGACCGGTTTCAAAAATACCGACAATGGTAAATTTTCTGCCCCTGGGCTTTAATTCATCATTGTTTATAAAATACATTCGTACCTCCTCCCCGGCATGAAGATTCAGTCGATTGGCCGTACTTTTTGAAACAATAATATCTGTACTCTTTTCAGAAGGCTCAATCCTGAAGCTTTCCCCGCTAATAATCTTACTATCGAAGTAATCCCAGTCAAAGTCACCTCCAATACCCTTAAATACCAGGCCTTCAATTTGATTGTCGGTTTTAATTATTCCTGCTTTTGTGGCAAAAATCTGAATATGTTTTATTCCATCAATAGTATCCAAATAAGGATAAAAATCCTGGTCAGCCGAGAGGGGAGTACTTTCTAATGATGTATTTGTTTCATACGCAGAAATAACAATGTGCGAGCCAAAACCAATGACTTTTTCGCGTACCTGTTGCTGGAATCCGGTTACAATAAAAATGGAAAGGGTCATCACCGCCAGGCCAAGTGCAACACTTATAGCCCCAAGCCTTACAATAGGCTGTGAAAAATTTGCCTTGTTTTTCAAAAACATTCGGCTGGCTATGAAAATTTCAAATCTCAATTACATAAAGTTTTTACAAAACTACTGAAATTAAATCCTTGGGGATAGGCGATAAATAAAATTAAGATAAAAAGAGAGGACTTTAGTTTTTTTTCTAACTTTGCGCCTCCTTAATATTTGAAGCGGAAAATATATGGTAAGCAACGTGAAAGGTAACGAGGATTTTGAATCCACAAACTTTCTGATTTTCCTGTATCATTGGCGGAAACCGCTGATTATTATTACGCTGGCTGCGATGCTGGTCAGTGTCATTATTTCATCACCACTTTTCATTACTCCTAAATTTAAGTCTACTGTTATAATGTTCCCTACCTCTACTAATTCAATTTCTAAAGCACTACTTTCAGAAAATGCCGGGGAGAAGCAGGATATATTGCAGTTTGGTGAAGAGGAACAAACAGAACAAATGCTTCAGGTATTAAATTCTAATAAGATCAGGGATAAGATCATTGCGAAATATTCCCTACTCAAACATTACGATATAAACCCTGAATCCTCTACTAAAAATACGAAGTTATTTAGAGCATATGACAATAATATAACGTTTCGCCGAACCGAATATATGGCGGTAAAAATTACTGTTCTTGATAGGGATGCGGATACGGCTGCATTAATAGCCAATGACATTGCTGAACTGCTTGATTCAACCAAAAATACGATGCAAAAAGAGAGAGCCTTAAAAGCTTTCAAAATTGTAGAAGCAGAATACCTTGAATTGAAAAGAGAGGTTCAGGTAATGGAAGATTCATTAACACGGCTCCGCGAACTGGGAGTTCATGATTATGAATCTCAGGTTGAAATGATCAATCAGCAACTCGCTATTGAATTAGCTAAGGGAAACAAGGGTGGAGTAAAGGCACTGGAGGATAAACTTGAAATTCTGGCTAAATATGGTGGCCCTTATGTTTCAATACGGGATGCCCTTGAGCATGAGAAAAAGCAGCTCAGTGTGGTAAAAACAAAGTTTGAAGAAGCTAAAATTGATGCAGAAGAGGTATTGCCTCAAAAGTTCGTGGTAAACAGTGCTTATGCGGCTGAAAAGAAATCGTATCCTGTACGCTGGATTATAGTGCTGATATCGACACTTTCAGCATTTCTGTTGGCTATTTTAATTCTGGCTATTTTGGATAGTTTATCAAATTATAGTAAAAAAAAAATGCTGAAGTAGACTTAAGCTTTCTGGATATTGAAAAATATCTTAATAAGGCTTTCAATTATTTGAATTTTGGATTAAGTGGAGAAAAACAAGTACAAACTGATAAAAAAAGCGATCAACAGCTTTCGGTAAAAAAACAAAAAACAGAGGTAAAAAAAGAGCGGGGGTCGTTTTTAAAAATAAATATAGATATGGAGAGTCAGTTTTATCAAGTTAACCTGTTGAAGCTGTTTTTGAAATGGAAATTTCATCTTGCAGTGATCGTACTTATTGCAGCAGGACTGGCTGCGATATTCTCTGGCAAATCATTTATTACTCCAAAGTTTAAATCATTTGCTATTGTTTATCCTTCTAACATTGCTCCTTATTCAGATGAAAATGAAACTGAACAAATGTTGCAAATTTTGCAATCCAGGGATATCAGCGACCAGGTTATAGAAAAGTTTAATTTGCCTAAACACTATGAAATTAGCAGGGATGATCCTTATTATCATACCTACATGATGGATGAATACTGGACCAATGTTTCGGTTACCAAAACACCTAATGAAGCCGTTAACATCCAGGTGATGGATTCTGATCCTGACACAGCATGCAATATGGTTAATGCCATGATAGAGCTTTACGATTTTAAAGTAAGGTCGTTACATGAAGAAAAATTCGGTGAGGTTGTTCAAATGTTTGAGCGGGCCCTCTTAAAAAAGCAAACTTATCTGGATAGTATTAATGCAAGGCTGACCTTTTTAGCCACTGAATACGGTTTGTTGGATTATGAAGCCCAGTCAGAACAAATTACTAAAGGATTTCTTAAAACCATTGATGGAACCGGAGGTGCATATGTGAAGGATAAAGAAGTCAAGCAGTTAAAAAATAACATTGAAGCCAAAGGTGGTGAGATGCTTATTTTATTAAACCTGATAGAACAGGAAACTATAAAATACAGCGATTTAAAAGATGAATATGAAAAAGCCTATATGGATTACGACCGTAGATTTTCTTATTCAAGCATAATTACCAAACCTTTTCCTGCGGATAAAAAAGCTTATCCGGTGCGATGGCTTATCATGCTTATCGCATCCTTAGCTTCCTTTTTTGTAGCCTTTATCGTGATTTTAATATTAGAAAATTATCATGAAATGGCTAAGAAATCAATAGCCTGAAATATTAACTGATTTACAAATTGACTGAAAAAAGCAAATTAATATGGGTTTACTTCTTTGGTGTTCTTTTTATTGTAGCTAACACTTACCTGATTGTAAACCATAAAATGTGGGGGGCGCTGTTGCCTGTTGCATTTATTGTTTTACTTCTATATTTGGTTTCTGTTGATAAAATAATTTTCCTGATTACCTTATTAACCCCCATTGCCATTAATATCCAGGATATGGACATGGGTTTTGGACTCTCCGTACCTACTGAACCTCTTATGCTGGGTGTCCTTATTTTTTTCCTTATTAAACTTCTACATGACGGGAATTATGATTTACGAATTTTAAAACATCCTTTGTCGATCTTGATTTTTATAAATTTGATATGGCTTTTGTTTACAAGCCTAACCAGTGAAATTCCTGTCGTTTCATTTAAATATGTGATCTCACGACTCTGGTTTGTTGTTCCTTTCTATTTTTTCATCATACTGATGTTCAAAAAAACAGGGAACATTAAAACCTTTGTTTGGTTATATAGTATTTCATTGATATTTGTAGCTATTTATACCCTTTCCCGCCATGTATCTTTCGGATTGGATGAAGACTCAGGGCACTGGGTAATGAGGCCCTTTTACAACGACCATACAGCCTATGGTGCCATCCTGACTATGTACATTCCAGTGATATTTGCTTTTACATACGATAAAACAAAATCAGTAAGCACACGTTTTGTCGCTTTTATGGTGTTGGTTTTCTTTCTGATTGCACTGGTTTTTTCGTATAGTCGTGCGGCCTGGTTAAGTCTTACTGCAGGAATTGTAGTTTGGATCATTGTTTTGCTGAAAATCAATTTCAAATGGGTATTCCTTTCTGTGGTGGTAATCGTTGGATTATTCTTTACCTTTCAGCAACAGATTTTTGATCAACTGGAAAGAAATAAACAAGACTCGTCAGCTAATTTTGTAGAACACATTCAATCAATTACCAACATATCTTCTGATGCATCCAACCTTGAGCGTATTAATCGCTGGCAATCTGCTTTGAGGATGTTCAGGGAAAGGCCGTTTTGGGGATGGGGCCCTGGTACTTACCAATTCTTATATGCGCCTTACCAGCGTTCCAAGGAAAAGACTATTATTAGTACGAACGCCGGGGATATGGGAAATGCCCATAGCGAATATATTGGGCCTCTTGCTGAAGCTGGAATACTGGGCATGTTAACGATGTTAATCATTTTTATATACTCTATATATACAGGGTTAAAAGTGCATAAACGATCAAAAGAACCAGAGATCCGCTTGCTGGCTTTATCGGTTACCATTGGACTAATTACATATTACATTCACGGGTTTTTGAATAATTTTCTTGATTCAGATAAAGCCTCAGTCCCCGTGTGGGGATTTATGGCAATATTGGTTGCTTTGGATATATATCACAATAAACTATCCGAAAAAACGTATTCAGATAGTAAGTGAGTAAAAGAATAATTAATTTTTGTGAAAAAGATTTGGAAATCAAATAATTTAATTACTTTTGTGTAGTTCTTAATTCCCTGATGGATTACACTATAAGATTCTCAAATCAATTAATTTTAATAGTTTAACAGAAGAATAAGGCGGGCGAAACAGGGGCGTAAATTCGAAAAAATTTCCCATAAATACTGCTACGAATAAAGCATTTACAATAGACAAATTTCAAATTAAATAATCATTACATGTACGATATTATTGAGCTAAACGGTAAACTGGTTGCTGAGTTGAAGGAAATAGCCAAAGAACTTAACGTAGATAAATACGAAGGCTTAAAAAAACAAGAGTTGATCTACCAAATATTGGATCAGCAGGCATTGAACCCATCACCTGAAGTTCTTGAAAAAGAAAACTCTGAGAAAAAAGTCAAAAGCAAACGCAAAAGGGTTAGAAAAGAAATTGCGAAGGTGGCATCTACTGAGCAGTATATAGTGGATGATTCCCCAAAAGAAAAATCAAAAGAACTCTTTTCCAAACCCAAAGAGGTTAAAAAGACTTTAACATTCAATGAAATGCCCGAAAAATCAAAGATAGATACTCTTGAGGGTGAAACACTCACTCCATCGGAAGAGCCAAGAAGAGCCCAACCGGTTGAAAGGCGTGAACCTGCCCCTTCCTACCAAAAGGACGCAACTAAGCCTCAGGAGAAGAAAAAAGACGAATATTCTTTTGAATTTGAAGGGTTTGTTTCGAGTGAAGGAGTACTTGAAATCATGCAGGATGGATACGGATTTTTACGTTCATCTGATTATAATTATCTTAATTCTCCAGATGATATTTATGTATCCCAGTCACAAATTAAACTATTTGGCTTAAAAACAGGGGATACCGTAAGAGGAAGTATAAGGCCTCCCAAAAATGGTGAGAAATATTTTCCATTGATTAAGGTGGAAAGGATAAATGGCCGCAGTCCTGAAGAGGTGCGCGATCGTATACCTTTTGACTTTTTAACACCTTTGTTCCCTGAAACTAAATTCAGGCTTACCGGTCATAAAGAAAATTCAATATCCACCCGTGTTATTGATATGTTTAGCCCTATTGGTAAAGGACAAAGGGGTCTTATTGTAGCTCAACCCAAAACAGGGAAAACGGTATTGTTAAAAGAGGTAGCTAATGCAATAGCCGCAAACCATCCTGAAGCATACCTGATCGTTTTGCTTATTGATGAACGCCCGGAAGAGGTTACAGACATGGAAAGAAGTGTTAGAGCAGAAGTTATTGCTTCTACATTTGATGAACCCGCTGAGCGCCACGTTAAAATATCTAACCTCGTGCTTGAAAAAGCTAAAAGAATGACAGAATGTGGTCATGATGTAGTTATCCTGCTTGATTCAATCACCAGGCTGGCAAGGGCTTACAATACCGTTGCCCCAGCATCAGGAAAAGTACTTTCTGGTGGGGTGGAGGCCAATGCATTACAAAAACCAAAACGTTTCTTTGGGGCTGCAAGGCAAATTGAAAACGGTGGTTCCTTAACCATTATCGCTACTGCGCTTATTGAAACAGGTTCGAAAATGGATGAGGTTATTTTTGAAGAATTTAAAGGAACCGGAAACATGGAATTGCAACTCGACAGGAGGCTTTCCAATAAACGGATCTATCCTGCTATCGATATTGTAGCTTCAAGTACACGAAGGGAAGACCTCTTGATCGATAAAGAACAACTCCAGCGCATCTGGGTACTCCGTAACCACCTGGCAGACATGAATCCGCTTGAAGCTATGGAATTCCTGAAAGATAAAATGCGATTTACAGATACCAACGAAGAGTTTCTAATTTCTATGAATGGATAAAAAAACGATCTAAATATCGAAACCTCCGATTTTCGGAGGTTTTTTTTTGGATAGAAGTGGGGTTTTTTAAAGAATGAGAAGGTTGGAGCATTGATTTAGTATTTTTGATATCACTTCTATTAATTTTGATAGGACTTTGGTAAAAAAATATGTGAAGATTTGAGAATTTAAAGATTTGAAAATTTCTTTAGATGAGTTCTGATCGGATGGGGAAAGGGAAAGGGTTCATTTTCAAAATTAGTGAAATACGGCGCATGAAATGCATTTTGATTTTGTTAATAGTAATAGTTTTCAATGTGAATAAAATCAAAACCCCGAATAAAAAAAATGCTTACTTTTACGCCTTCTAAATAAGAGCAATTAAGGTGGTATCAGTTCCATGCATTTAAAATTGTTTAAACAAATTAGCTAAAATATATGATCAAAAAGGTACTTGTAGCCAACAGGGGTGAAATAGCTGTGCGTGTAATGCGGACCTGCCGTGAAATGGGCATCAGTTCGGTTGCGGTTTATTCCGATGCCGACCGGAATTCGATGCATGTACGTTACGCCGACCAGGCCTACCATATCGGCCCATCACCTTCCGATGAGAGTTACCTCAATATCGACAAAGTTATTGTGGCGGCCAAAAAAGCGAAAGCGGATGCAATTCATCCTGGGTATGGCTTTTTATCTGAAAACGCTGAATTCTCAAAAAGATGTGAAAAGGAAGGGATCATCTTTATTGGGCCATCTGCCCATTCTATTTCTACGATGGGGGATAAAATCACAGCCAGGAAAACCATATCAAAAGCTGGTGTGCCTGTTGTGCCGGGTACGGCGCAACCCATTGAAAAGGAGAAAGATGCCATAAAAACCATTATGGAAATTGGATTGCCGGTAATGATCAAGGCTTCCGCAGGTGGTGGCGGTAAAGGGATGCGGCTGGTACATAATGAAGAGGACATTGTTTCTTCCATCAGGGGAGCAAAATCGGAAGCCAAAGCAGCTTTCGGGAATGATGCCGTATATATTGAGAAATACATTTCATCTCCCCATCATATCGAATTTCAAATCCTGGCCGACAATCATGGCAATGTGATCCACCTCTTTGAAAGAGAATGTTCTGTGCAGCGCCGTCACCAAAAAGTGATTGAAGAAACGCCAAGCCCACTTATGAATCCCGGTATCCGGGAAGAAATGGGAAAACATGCTGTGGCAGTAGCTAAAGCGGCAAATTATTCAGGGGCTGGCACCATTGAATTCATTGTGGACGATAACCTGAAATATTACTTCCTTGAAATGAATACACGATTGCAGGTAGAACATCCCATTACCGAACGGGTTGTTGGTGTCGACCTTGTAAAAGAACAAATCAATATCGCCAACGGTTTGGAACTCTCCTATAAACAGGAAGATTTGAAACAACACGGTCATGCCATCGAATGCCGTATATATGCTGAGGATCCGGACAAGAATTTTATGCCAAGCCCGGGAGTGATCAAACACATTTCGGAACCTTTAGGTTTGGGTGTCCGGCACGATGGGTATGTGTATGAAGGCTACGAGATTCCTATCTATTATGATCCATTGATTTCGAAATTAATTGTCTGGGGTAAAACACGTGAAGAAGCTATTGCCCGTATGAAACGTTCTTTGTTTGCCTATAAGATCACAGGGGTAAAAACCAGTATAAAGTTCCTCGAAAGGATTATGAATGCCCCCGATTTTGTGAAGGGTAATTACAATACCCACTTCATTGAAAAAAATGCAGCATTTTTGTCCAACAGGGATAAATGCGAAGGAGATTGTAAAGCCATGGCTGTGGTTGCTGCATTTATTGATTACAGCAATAAACTTGAGGCTGTTGAGATTAAACCAGCAGGGGCAAGTCATGCAAGTAATTGGAAAACAAGAAAACGTAATAATGCCATGTCGAGGCTCTAAATTTAAAAAAAACTTACTATGGCTTTAGAAGTAAATATTGATGGTAAATCTGTTAGTGTGGAATTGCTTGGGAAAGAGGGTAATCAACATAAGGTTTCCATCGATGGGAAAGTTTATGATGTTGACCTGGTAATGGTGGAGGAAGGTGTTTATTCCATTTTATACAAGAATAAATCCTATAATGTGGAGTTGATACCCGGGAAAATACCTAAAACCTATACCATAAATACCCTATACAATTCATATGAAGTGGGTATTCTTGATGCGGAAGCAAAATATCTTCAGAGCAGGAAGCAAGACGACCTGGATGACGATACCGTAATTTCATCACCCATGCCAGGCAAAGTGGTTAAAATACTGGTAAAAATAGGGGATAAGCTGAAAGCTGGTGATACCGTTGTGATTGTTTCTGCAATGAAAATGGAAAGTGAATATAAGGTTAAACAGGATAGGGTTGTAAAAGCGATAAAAGTAAAAGAAGGGGATACCATTGATGGGAACCAACCATTGGTAATTGTTGAGTAATTAACAAAGAATTAAAAAACTAAAGTTATGTCGACAGAAGAAAAATATAAAAGATTTGAAGAGCGAAATAGTTTAGCAGAACTTGGCGGTGGAAAAGAAAGAATTGACCGACAGCATAATGCCGGCCGTAAAACTGCTCGTGAGCGGATTGAAGATTTGCTCGATAAAAAAACATTTGTAGAAGTAGATAAATTTGTAACCCACCGTGCTACTGATTTTGGGATTGATAAAAATAAAATACTTGGAGATGGTGTAGTAGCTGGTTATGGGAAAATAGATGGAAGGCTTGTTTATGTTTTTGCTCAGGATTTCACTGTTTTTGGAGGAACCCTAAGCCGGGCAAATGCTGATAAAATAATTAAGATCATGGATCTTGCCCTTAAAATGGGTGCACCTGTTATTGGTTTAAACGATTCAGGGGGTGCCAGGATACAGGAAGGGGTTGAAAGTCTGGCAGGTTATGCAGATATTTTTTACAGGAATACCATTGCTTCGGGAGTTGTCCCACAGATATCAGCAATACTTGGACCATGTGCCGGAGGTGCCGTATATTCACCAGCCATTACTGACTTTATTATGATGGTGAAGAATACCAGTTACATGTTTGTTACCGGCCCTGATGTGATTAAAACTGTGACCCATGAAGAAGTTACGAAAGAGGACCTTGGGGGAGCAATAACCCATAATAGCAAGAGTGGAGTAGCACATTTCGTTGCAGAAGATGATGAAGGAGCTATGATGATGCTGAGGGAACTTTTTAGTTTCTTGCCCTCCAACAATATGGAGGATCCACCACAAAAACCCTGTTTGGATGATATTCACCGTGAAGATGAAAAACTCCAGACCATTGTACCTGAAGATTCTAATAAACCATATGATATGAAAGAAATTATTCATTCTGTAGTGGATGAGCATAATTTCTTTGAAGTAATGCCTTATTATGCCCAAAATATTATCATTGGATTTGCCAGATTTGCAGGAAAACCTGTCGGTATTGTAGCCAATCAGCCCGCTAATCTTGCCGGAGTGCTTGATATAAGTTCTTCGGTTAAAGGAGCAAGGTTTGTCCGTTTTTGTGATGCCTTTAATATTCCACTGGTTACTTTTGTTGATGTACCCGGGTTTTTACCGGGAACGGCACAGGAATTTGGTGGGATTATAAAACATGGTGCAAAATTACTTTATGCCTTTGCTGAAGCTACTGTTCCAAAAATTACGCTTATCACCCGTAAGGCATATGGTGGTGCATATGATGTGATGTCGAGTAAACATATTGGAGCAGATGTGAACTATGCTTATCCTTCCGCAGAAATTGCAGTAATGGGGCCCGAAGGGGCCGTGAATATCATTTTTAGAGATAAACTAAGTGACGAGGATAAGAAAAAGGCAGTAGATGAGTATAGGACAACTTTTGCCAGCCCATACAAGGCAGCAGCACTAGGTTATATTGATGAGATTATTTATCCAAGGGAAACACGTTTTAAAATTATTCAGGCTTTGGATATGACCCAAAATAAGTCGAAGTCAAATCCTCCTAAAAAACATGGAAATATTCCTTTGTAGGGTCTACCCAGGCCTGTTAGGCCTTTTCGTTTAGAAAAAGTTTTTTATTCAGTATTTCTTTCTCTTCTTCAACCTGCTTTATTGCAGTTGAAAGAACTGTATTAAGACGTTCGACCAGTTCTGGAACTTCGTCAAGGTTTATATTATCGCGTGTATTGTTTTCAAGTCGTCTGATATCTTGCTTAATATCTTTGATTGAAAATATATCGATGGATGATTTCAATTTGTGAGCGAGTTTGCTTACCCCTTGTAGATCATTTTTTTCATAACATCTGTTGAGTTCATTTAAACTTTCAGGTGTTGCTTGCAAGAAGATTTTTACCATCTGGAGAATTGCTTTTTTATCATCTCCAAGCATTTCGGTTAAGTTTGTGAGGTCGAACAATCTTTTTGAATCCATTTGATTTATTTTATATATATGAGTGTATAAGTTATTTGTCTTTGTTGTGCTACCTGTATTCGCAACTATTATACCAATAAGTTAAAAGCTTAGAAACAAGTGTTTTAGTAATGTAAAAATTCTCTATTTGGAATCCATTATTTAAATAATGGAAATTACAATAAATTTTTCAAAAGACTCAATGAAGATAAAACAAATTTTAACAGCTAATTGTTTATAATTACAATTCATTATTTTTTAGCATTCTGTATATGGTAGATTTCCCAATATCAAGTTTTTTAGCCACTACCATCACGTTGTTATTGTATTTCTGTAAATAATATTTTACAATCTTCCTGACATATCCTTCAAGGGTATCTTCTTCTAAAAGGAAATCGCTTTTTGCATTGGTTGAATTAAAGCTGATATGTTCGTCTTCAATATTTGTTGAATTGGTAAGTACGCATGAAAGTTCCATAACCGCCTTTAGCTCTCTAACGTTACCCGGGAAAGGATATTTAAGGAGCTTCTCCTGTGCACTGGCGGAGATTTCCAGTTTGGGCATTCCATTTTCTTTACAGAAGTCATCCACAAAAAACTTGGCCAGGATCAGGATATCATTTCCCCTGTACCTGAGTGGTGGTATTTCTATGGGCAATCCAAGAAGCCTGTAGTATAGGTCCTCCCTAAAATTTCCTTTCTCAACCTCTTTCGCAAGGTTTCGGTTTGTAGCTACAATAACTCGGGCATCAAACTTAATAGGTTTTGTTCCACCCACACGGTATAATTCCTTCTCCTGGATCACACGAAGCAATTTTGCCTGCATGTTAATATCCATTTCCCCTATCTCATCTAAAAATATGGTTCCGTTATTTGCGACTTCAAATTTTCCCGTTTTTCTTGCATTGGCTCCTGTAAAGGCCCCTTTTTCATGACCGAAAAATTCACTTTCTATTAGTTCGGAAGGAATTGCAGTAACGTTCACCGGGACAAACGAATTTTTAGCCCTGATTGAATTATAGTGAATGGCTTTGGCTACAAGTTCTTTTCCCGTCCCTGTTTCGCCATAAATGGAAACGGTTATGTTGGTATTCGTGGCTTTTTCTATCAGACTAAAAATTTGCTGAATAGCCGGGCTGTTTCCTTTTATTATTTTCCGGAATTCATATTTTTTCCCAATCTCTTCTTTTAGTACGCTTATCTCTTCTTTTAATTCATTCCGTTCTTTTATGTTTTTTATTGTATTCCATAAGCGTTCTTTGGTATCTTCATCTTTCACAAAATAGTCGTATGCACCATCCTTTAAAAGGTTTACAGCAGTCGCCACATCCTCCTGACCAGAAACAACTACTATAGGAATATCCGCATTAAATGACTTTACTTTTTTAATTACTTCAAAACCCGACATATCAGGTAATGAATAATCAAGTGAAATTAAAGATGGTTGTTGGTGAAGATGTTTTAAACATTCAGCTCCTGTTTCAAATTTAATTACTTCATTATCCGGGTTAAGTGTTAAGTGGTATTTAAGCATTTCTCCGTACAAGGGATCATCTTCTACAACAAATATCTTAAATGAGCTCATAGAGTAATAATTACGTTATGTAATACACCAAAAAAATTGATTTCCCAAATTGAGATTTAAGTTCTACAGTTTTAATTTTGATTCAATTTCAAGCCGTTACTGTACATTTTCCTTTTCCCGATTGTGACAAATCTTTTTATTTTGCAGACTGATCTATGTCTATCAAAATCTAATTAATGTAGTAGTACGATTTTGCTAACTATTTGTTTCAGAAATTTTTAGTGCTTGAAGGAGTTTGTTTTTTTTCAAGATGAATTTTGTCTCTCAATTCCCAAAAAAAGAAATGATTAGTGAATTGTTTCAAAACGGAAAAAAAATCATTTTTGGAATCCGGATGATTTTAAACAGATTTAATGGGGTAACTAATTAGATATTTAGAAAAGAAATCTCTCGTTTTATAAATAATTAATTTCAGAGAATGGAACTATTTCTTTACAAAGAAAATATATGAATGACCCTTCTTAAATATTTAGAAGAATAAGGAAGTTTTTAAAATGAAGTAAATAGATTGAAAGATTGCTTTATTTACTTAATTAGGCATCGATTTTAGCATACTTGGCATTTTTCTCAATAAATTCCCTGCGTGGTGGTACTTCATCTCCCATGAGCATAGAAAAGATCCTATCCGCTTCGGCTCCATTATCAATGGTTGCCTGCCTTAAAATCCGGAATTCGGGATTCATTGTTGTGCTCCAAAGTTGATCGGCGTTCATTTCACCCAAACCCTTATATCGCTGTATATGAACTCCTTTTTCGGTTCCGTTCTCAGAAAATTCCTGAACTGTTTGGTTCCTTTCTTCTTCGGTCCAGCAATAACGTGATTTATTTCCTTTTTTAATCAAGTAAAACGGAGGTGTGGCAATATACACATAACCGAGCTCGATCAGCTCTTTCATGTATCTGTAAAAGAAAGTCAATAACAAGGTGGCGATATGGCTACCGTCCACATCCGCATCTGTCATGATTATAACTTTATGGTAACGCAGTTTTTCAAGATTCAGCGCTTTGGTGTCTTCCTGGGTACCAATAGTAATTCCTAAAGCAGTAAACATATTCCTGATCTCCTCATTTTCGAAGATTTTATGCTGCATGGCTTTTTCCACATTGAGAATCTTACCTCTTAAAGGTAAAATCGCCTGGAACTTTCTGTCACGGCCTTGTTTAGCGGTACCACCTGCAGAATCTCCCTCCACAAGGTAAATCTCACAGAGGCTGGGATCTTTTTCCGAACAGTCTGCTAACTTACCCGGCAGACCGGTATTGGAAAGTACATTTTTACGCTGAACTAATTCCCTGGCCTTTCGGGCAGCATGACGCGCGGTGGCTGCTAGTATTACTTTGTTAACAATAGTTCTGGCTTCTTTTGGATGTTCTTCAAGATAATAGGACAAATGCTCACTTACCATTTGATCCACTGCTCCCATTACATCCGTATTGCCTAACTTTGTTTTAGTCTGACCTTCAAATTGGGGCTCGGCTACTTTTACTGAAATTATTGCTGTTAATCCTTCACGGAAGTCGTCACCCGAAATATCAAATTTAAGTTTAGAGGTCATCCCTGATTTTTCTGCATAGGATTTTAAGGTTCGGGTTAAGCCCCTCCTGAATCCTGAAAGGTGTGTCCCACCTTCATGGGTATTGATATTATTTACATAAGAGTGAAGGTTTTCAGCAAAAGAAGTATTGTATTGCATGGCTATTTCAACCGGAATGTCATTTTTCTCCCCTTCTATAGCTATGGCATCATTCATCAGCTTTTCGCGTGTGGCATCCAGGTATTCAATAAAATCCTTAAGGCCGTTTTCCGAATGATAAGTATTGGTGTGCACTACATCTTCCTCATCTTTATCTCTTTCGTCATGAATGGTTAAAGTAATTCCTTTATTGAGGAAGGCCAGCTCTCTTAATCTTGAACATAAGATATCATAATCATAGGTGGTTACATTGAAGATCGTATTGTCAGGTATAAAGGTAATCTCAGTTCCCGTTTTATCCGATTCTCCAATAACTTTTACCGGTTCTAGAGGTTTTCCCTGCTTGTATTCCTGATAAAAAACTTTTCCTTCCCTGTGAATGGTTGCCCTCAAATACATGGAGAGTGCATTCACACAGGATACACCCACCCCATGCAAACCTCCTGATACTTTATATGAGCCTTTGTCAAATTTTCCACCGGCATGTAAAACGGTCATTACCACTTCCAGGGCCGACCTGTTTTCCTTTTCATGAATCCCGGTAGGAATACCCCTGCCATTATCAATAACGGTTATTGAATTATCTTCATGTATTATTACGTTAATGGTATCGCAATATCCTGCGAGGGCTTCATCTATTGAATTATCCACAACCTCATAAACCAGGTGATGAAGTCCACGTGAACTAATATCACCAATATACATAGCGGGCCGTTTCCTTACTGCCTCAAGGCCTTCCAGTACCTGTATATTGTTTTCATTATAGTTTTCCCGACTGATGATATTTTTCTCTTCTGTTGTCATTTTCTACTGCTTAAAAAATTATATTTTTTATTATATGCAAAGGTATAAATATTAAGGAATTAAACGCTTTGAAAGTGCTTTAAAATCAACGTTTTTATTAACAATTTGTTGTTAAATCTGATTGCATTACCGCCCCTTTTTAATAATAACTTTGGTTTATTAAAATTTGTAATTGATGACTCAAATTTATGGATCAGATTTTTCACCCTTCCGGCAAAGAAAATTTGATGAAATTGCCATTAAATTTTTTAGAAATTGTATGCCTATGAAATCCTTTAAAAGTACTCGTAGGTGTATTTTAACATATAATTCTGGTTTATACCTTTTCCATGAAGGTCAATAAAAACTTCCGTTTCTGTTATATCATTATTTTCGTTATACTTTCTTTTTGCAATGTTATTGACCTCATTTCTCGCATTCTTTTCAGTTTGGGTTATGGCATTTCCCTGGTCATCATATTCAATTTCCGTTATAGTTTTACCATATCCTGATTCTTCCAATATTTGAATTAGTTGATCCCCTGAATATTTGTATTCAGCTTTGGAAATAAGCTCTTCTTTCAAATTGTATTTCAGTACTTTGTTTATTGTCCGGTCAGGATTATAAAGGTGAACATATCTGGCATCTTCTTCTTCCACACTCCATTTGCTATGCTCCATGAGATTCCCCTTTTCATCGTATTTAAAGTTTTCTTCTAAAACCAGTTCGTCATATTCCGATATTTTCCTTTGAACCACTTTATCTCCTTCGTATTGAATTTTTTCCCTGGACTCTTCCTCATTATAGGAGTCGATGGTAACTTTTTCAATCAATCTTCCTTCATGATCCCGCTCAAACTTGATCGTATCCTTTTCTCCATCCTGATAATGCTTATAGGCTACTACCACGTTGCCCTTACTATCCCTTTCATAGGTTTTATGTTCCGCAATTTCATTATGTGATATATAATTCAGTTCTTCATACAAATTCCCGCTTTCATCAAAGTTGTTTACAATTTTGTCCTCAATTTCACCATCTTCATTATACCTAATCTCTGTAAGCTTATTGCCCTTTTTGTCAAATTCGCTACTGGAATATTTGTAGCCTTTTTCTACAAGCTCTTTGGAAGATACCTTGTCGAGGATTATATTGTGCTTAAATATGCTTACTGACTTAATTTTTTTTTCATATCATTTATATCTTGTTTAACCGCTTATATTTTATAAGAAATAGTAATTTAGCTGCAAAATTAGTTTTATATTCAAAAAACACTTTAAACTATTCTTAAAAAATTAATCATGAAACGCTCTTTCCCCTTATTCCTGTTAGTAATTGTATTTATTCTTTCAGGGTGCGAACAATCACAGAAAATGAAAAAAATCAATTTTGGACCTTATCCACAAACGAAAAAAGTGGATACTGTTGACGTATATTTTGGAACCAGTGTTGCAGATCCCTACCGCTGGCTCGAAGATGATAATTCAGCAGAAACTGCAGAATGGGTAGCAGCTGAGAATGAAATTACTTTTGGCTACCTCGGCCAAATCCCCTTTAGGGATAAAGTAAAAGCTAGGCTCGAGCAAATCTGGGACTACCCTAAATATGGTACACCATTTAAAAAAGGAAGCAATTATTACTTTTTTAAAAATGATGGTATGCAAAACCAGTATGTGATGTATAAACAAACATCACTTGATGCTGAACCCGAAGTATTTTTTGACCCAAATACGCTTTCAGAAGATGGAACTGTTGCATTGTCAGGACTTGAATTTGATAAGGACGGCAAGTATATGGCCTACAGTATTTCAAAGTCAGGTTCTGACTGGAGTGAAATATTTGTAATGGAAGTAGAAACAAAAGAAAAAATGAGTGATCACCTGGAATGGATAAAATTTTCGGGTATGTCGTGGAAGGATGATGGTTTTTACTATAGCAGGTATGATGCACCTGCTGATGGAGATGTGTTAAAAGCAAAAAATGAATACCATAAAGTGTATTTCCATAAATTGGGTACGAATCAAAGTGAAGATGTATTAATCCATAAAGATGATGACCATCCGCTTCGGAATGCTTATGCCGGCACTACTGAAGATCAGTCTTTTGTTTACTTAAGTCAGTCAGAAGGAACGAGTGGTAATTCCCTGGCTATCCAAAAGCTTGATGGAAGTCAGAAAGATTTTACCATTATAGTAGATGATTTTGAAAACGAATATAATGTGATTGATAACATTGGTGACCAATTACTGATAATGACAAATGATGGGGCGCCAAAATGGAAGTTGATCATGGTGGATCCTTCTAATCCTGCTAAAGATAACTGGAAAGATATTATCCCGGAAAAAGAAGAAGTATTACAAAGTATTTCATTGATCGGTGGTAAAATTGTAGCTGAATATATGAAGGATGCGTCAAGCGTGGCCTATATTTACGATATGGAAGGTAACTTCCTTGAAAACCTTCAGCTTCCGGGCATAGGTTCAATGTCTGGGATGGGAGGTAAGAAGGATGATAACGAAGCCTTTTATTCCTTTACTTCTTTTACATTTCCTTCCACCGTATACAAATTTGATATGGAAACTAATACTTCTGAGGTTTACACACGTTCTGAGATTGACTTTGATATAGATGCTTATGAAACCAAGCAGGTTTTTTATGAGAGTAAAGATGGAACAGAGGTTCCCATGTTTATAGTGCATAAGAAGGGGATGAAAATGAATGGTAAAAACCCCACCTACCTTTATGGTTATGGTGGATTTAACATCAGCCTTACTCCTGGCTTTAGCATTACAAGGCTGGTGCTTCTTGAAAATGGGTTTGTTTTCGCGATGCCAAACCTACGAGGAGGTGGAGAGTATGGAGAAGACTGGCATGAAGCTGGAACCAAAATGCAAAAGCAAAATGTTTTTGATGATTTTATCTCAGCTGCGGAATATTTAATTGAGAATAGATATACCTCTACAGAGAAGTTAGCCATAGCTGGTGGTTCAAACGGTGGCCTGCTGGTTGGAGCTTGTATGACCCAGCGCCCCGATCTATTTAGAGTTGCTTTGCCTGCAGTGGGGGTTATGGATATGCTCCGTTATCATAAATTTACGATTGGATGGGCCTGGGCCTCTGATTATGGTTCAAGTGAAGAGTCGGAAGAAATGTTTCAGTATTTACTTGGATATTCTCCTTTACATACCTTAAGCAAAGGGGTAAGTTATCCTGCCACATTGATAACTACTGCTGATCACGATGATAGGGTAGTACCTGCACACTCATTTAAATTTGCAGCTACCTTACAGGAAATGCATATGGGAGAAAATCCTGTTTTAATCCGCATTGATGTAAAAGCAGGACATGGAGGTGGAAAACCTACTGCCAAAGTTATTGAAGAATATACGGATGAATGGTCATTCATGATGTATAATCTGGGGGTTACACCAGATTACTAATACACTGAAGAAATCTTGTTTATCAGGTTGTACCCGATTTTTTGGGTACAACCTTTTTTTTACCCTCCGATAAAATCACTTTAAAAACGATTTTCACAATACCAAAATTCATCTATGGATAATTGGATTAAATCATGGGTTGCATGCAACTTTTAAAAAAAAAAGGTCTCTTCTAATAGACAATATTTTTTCATTAGAAGGATTGTCTCAAGGCTATCTTTTTAATCTAATAAATACGTTTCAAGCAGATTTTATTTTAAATGAAGAAGAGTTTAGAAAAACCAGTCAGGTCAAATTTTTTATTTTTGCAGGCTTATCCAATGCAGTTAGCCATAATAATCCTCACAGTTTTTCTGCTTTATGGAAATACCATTTTTAACAAATATTCAATTGATGATCAATTAGTAGTTACCAATGAATCCGGTCACCAAAAAGGGATTCGTTCCATCCCTGGTATATTTACCTCAAGGTATACCAGCCTTGAAAGTGATCAGAATTTCGGTTACAGGCCTATTGTGCTGACTGTTTTTGCCATTGAATATGAAGTTTTTGGGAATAATCCGTATGTGAGTCACACGGTAAATATATTACTTTACATGCTCGATTGTTTTTTGCTTTTTCTTTTACTTAAAAGAATGCTGAGAAAACATAATTCATTCCTTCCTGTAATTATTACCCTGATCTGGGCTGCCCATCCTTTGCACACTGAAGTGGTTGCCAGCTTGAAAAACCGGGATGAGTTGTTGAGTCTTGCATCTTCCTTTTTTACCCTGTTTCTTTTTTTAAAATATGCAGATACGAATAAGTTCTGGCTTGTAATACTGGGTGTGTTTTCTTATTTTATTTCATTTTTATCCAAGCCTACGGCTTTACCCTTCTTGGTTTTAATTCCCCTGGTATTGTATTTTTTTACTGAAATGAAGTTCAGGAAAATTGTCCTGCTTTTCTTTCTGATTTTTATGGCGGTAATAATTGCCAGGTTTGGCCCCAGATTATTTTTGGAAGAATCAGCACATCCCAGGTTATTTCTGGAAAACCCAATTCGGTTTGAAACCTTTTGGGTTAAATTATCTACCGGATTTTATATTTTATTGTTTTATCTGAAAAAGCTTATTTATCCCTTTCCTTTGTTATATTATTACGGGTACAATATGATCCCGGTTGCTCATTGGAATAGTTTCCAGGTAATTTTCTCACTTGTTTTACATCTTGCTTTATTTGTTTATGCTTTAACAGGATTAAAACAGAAAAGTATTTTCTCCTTCGTTCTGTTATTTTACCTGGTTTCCATTGCGATGTATGCCAATGTCGTCCGGCCGGTAATGGGGATTGTAGGAGATCGTTTTATGCTCACCCCTTCCATTGCCATATGCATATTGTTTGGGATTTTGGTATTAAAACTTTTTAGGCATGATATAAGACAGCCGGTACAATCAAAGATGAAAATTACTTATCTCATAACCGGAACATTAGTCTTGATAATCCCTTATTCGGTACTTGTAATTCATAGAAATCAGGATTGGAAAAATTATGAAACCTTGGTTAAAGCTGATATTAAATATCTTGGAAACTCTGCTATTGCAAATGTTCATTACGCAGATATTTTAAAAGAGGAATTATTAGCCGGCGATCTTAATATCCGTGAAAAGAAGGAACAAATAAGTCTCTCAATATCTCATTATAAAAGGGCTCTTGAGATTTATCCTGAAAATGATCTTGCATGGAATAACCTGGGATCAATTTACTTTAACATGCTTGGCAAAAACGATCAGGCATTTTTATGCATTCAACGTGCCCATGAAATCAAACCTGATGAGAAAGCGTATTTATATAGCCTGGCAGTGATTTGCAATGAGGAAAAGGATTATGACCAGTCACTCTTTTACTTGAATAAATACCTCCTGATTGATTCTTTGAATGTTCAGGTATTGTCGAACCTGGCTCAGATTCAGGCCACAGTGGGAGACATTGATCAAGCAACATCCACTAATATTAAAATCATTGATATTGACCCCACGCTTGATTTGCCCTATCAAAATCTCGGTGATATAGCGATGAAAGTGGCCGATACTAGCAGGGCAATATATTGTTGGGAAAAGGCTGCTAAAATGAATCCTCAGAACAAAGAGGTTTGCTTAACCCTCGGTGATTATTTTAAAAAGATCGGGAATAAGGTAGTCTCCCAGTATTATTATAAACTTGCTACTCTGCAACAAAAGACTTCAGTCCCGACCAACAGGATTTAGGTATATTTCACTGGGTTCGTTCAAATGGTTCCTGGCCATGAAAGAGGGATGCAACATAAGAAAATAAAAGGATTAAATATCTCCGGTTAATTAAAAACAAGCCTGCCTGTTTAAATCAATCCTGAGAATTAGCGCATTTATAATTAATTTTGCCGGAAATAATGGAAGTGAAACAGAAAGTTATAATCGGATTATCGGGAGGCGTTGATTCAAGCGTTGCGGCTTATCTTTTGAAGGAACAGGGGTATGATGTGGAAGCCTTGTTTATGATTAACTGGAAAGACAGCAGTGTAACTCTACGGGGAGATTGTTCATGGGAAGAGGATATCCTGGTAGCCAAATTGGTGGCCAAAAAATTGGATATTCCACTTCATGTGGTTGATTCAAGTGAGGATTATATGAAGAATGTTGCCGATTATATGTTCCGGGAATATAAAGCAGGCCGAACTCCTAACCCTGACGTGCTGTGCAACAGGGAAATAAAGTTTGATGTTTTTATGAAAAAGGCTTCGGAAATCGGGGCCGATTATTTTGCCACGGGCCATTATTGTCGTAAGGACGAGATAGAAAAGGAGGGACAAACATTCTATCGCCTTCTGGCAGGGACTGATCCGAATAAGGACCAAAGCTACTTTTTATGCCAGCTCTCCCAAAATCAACTTAAAAGTGTTTTATTCCCGATTGGTGATATTCTTAAACCAAAAGTCAGGGAAATTGCTAAAACACTTGAGCTTGCATCTGCAGAAAAAAAAGATTCTCAGGGCATCTGTTTTGTGGGTAAGGTGGACCTTCCGACTTTTTTACAACAGAAACTTGACTCAAGAATAGGCGAAATCATCGAAATTCCAGCCTCCAAAATTCCAAATGAATCGGAATTGGCAAAGTCATTAAAGGATAAAAGATCACAGCTAAAAATTTTGTGCTCCGACAGGCGTTATGATTCCAGTGATGGAAAAAAGGTTGGAGAACATAAGGGAGCCCATTTTTATACCATCGGACAACGTAAAGGCTTGGATGTTGGAGGTACTCCTGAACCCTTGTTTATAATCTCTACTGATGTCGAAAAAAACCTGGTGTTTGTAGGCCAGGGAAAAAATCATCCCGGATTATTTCGTAATGGATTGTTTATTTCCAAGGAGAATATTCACTGGATTCGCCCGGATTTGGAACTTAATGAAGAATCTTCCGATAATTATTTAGTAAGGATTCGCTACAGGCAGGAGCTGCAAAATGCCACGTTATTTAAACAAAAGGATGGCCTGTATATCGTTTTTGATGACCCTCAACGTGGCATAACCTCAGGACAATTTGCTGCCTGGTATAAAAAAGACGAATTATTGGGTTCGGGGGTGATCACATAGCAATAATCATAAGGTGTGATTATTCTTTTCAATTGTAGCTTATTTGTTACCACTTTTATAAACTGAGTATAAATAAGCATAAAAAGCCATCCAACTTAACATTAAATTAATATTATTTCTAAATTAGCCCATTGATTTGAAGATATGGTTTTACATCATATTTTATTAACGTATAATAATTATAAATCAAAAAATCTATGGAAAATATAAACTGGGGAGCTTTGCCCTTTGGTTATTTTAAAACAGATTACAACGTTAGGTGTTATTACAAAAATGGTAAATGGGGCCAAATAGAGGTTTCTTCATCAGAGTATATCAATATCCACATTGCTGCAACTGCATTGCATTACGGACAGGAATGTTTCGAGGGAATGAAGGTGTTCCGGGGAAAAGATGGAAAGATCAGGGTATTCAGATGGGAAGAAAATGCCAAACGTATGCAGCGATCATGTGAAGGTATTATGATGGCAGAACCTCCTGTGGAATTGTTTAAAGAAATGATGATCAAAGTCATTAAATTAAATGAAAAATATATCCCGCCTCCGGGCCTGGGCGCAGCTTTATACCTGAGGCCATTAACCATTGGCACCGGGCCACAGGTTGGGGTTAAACCTGCCGAAGAATATATGTTTATGATTTTTGCAGGACCCGTTGGGCCGTATTTCAAAGAAGGATTTAACCCTGTTAATGTCCAAATAGTAAGAGACTACGACCGGACTGCGCCTCACGGAACCGGGCATATTAAGGTTGGAGGAAATTATGCTGCAAGTCTGAAACCAGCTGACAGAGCAAAAAAAGAAGGGTTCTCAACTGTCATGTTTGTGGATTCTAAAGAAAATAAATACCTGGATGAAGCCGGACCTGCAAATTTCTTTGGAATACAGGGAAACAAATATATTACTCCGGATTCAAAAACCATTTTGCCATCCATAACCAATATGAGTTTAAGAACACTGGCTGAAGATTTGGGATTAGTGGTGGAGAGACGTCCTGTTTTGGTGGAGGAACTTGCCAACTTTGATGAGGCTGGTGCATGTGGCACTGCTGCAGTTATTTCCCCAATTAAAAGAATCGTTGACAGGGAAACTGGCAAGGAATATACTTATTGCTGCGATGGCAAAGCAGGGGTCATGTCCACGAAACTTTATAAAACACTGAAAGGCATTCAGGAAGGGGAAATTGAAGATAAGTTTGGATGGAATATGATTATTGAATAGTTTGAAATAATTTAAAATTTAAAGGCTGTTTGAATTCAAACAGCCTTTTTCATTTTTAAAGGAAAGCGAAAAAGTCATTTACAAATCTATTTATGCCCATCTTTTATTTTAATATAGATCAGCTTAAACCTCCCTTTAGGACTTTCGCGCTGATCGATTTCAAAAATTTTCATCGATTTTATTAAGGGCGTAAGTTTCTGAAACCCATAATTCCTTGAGTCAAAATTGGGCTGTTTTTTTTGAATAAGACTCCCTACATCCCCCAGGAAAGCCCAGCCATCATCATCGGCTAAATCATCCACTGAGGTGGATACCAGCTTAATCACTTTTGGCGTAATTTTATCGTAACTGTGCTTTTTTCTTGGTTTGTCTTCTGTATGGTCTGATTCAGAAGTCTCAGCCAGGTCTTTCAGAATTTCAATATAAATGAATTTATCGCATGCAGCAATAAAGGGATTGGGTGTTTTCTTTTCCCCGATTCCATAAACTTTCATTCCTGCCTCCCGAAGCCGGGTGGCCAGCCGTGTAAAATCACTATCACTGGAAACCAGGCAAAAACCATTAACTTTTTGCGAATAAAGAATATCCATTGCATCGATGATCATTGCTGAGTCGGTGGCATTTTTCCCGGTAGTATAGCCGTATTGCTGAATGGGCGTTATGGCATTTTCAAGAAGAACATTTTTCCATTTTGATAAATTGGGTTTGGTCCAATCCCCGTAAATGCGTTTTATGGTGGGGTTCCCATATTTGGCTATTTCTTCCATCATTTCTTTTACATATGCGGACGGAATATTATCGCCATCAATCAATACTGCAATGTTGAAATCCATAATTGGTTATTTTCTTACAAAATACGCAAAAAATATACTTAAAGCAACGATAAGGTTATTAATAAATCAAAAGGAAACTAATTATCGCTGGTGCAAACCACATTCTTTATATTCCGGCATTTCCCACCACCACCTACCAGCTCTAAGGTCCTCACCGGGCTCAATAGCTCGCGTACATGGCTGGCACCCAATACTGGGAAATCCACTATCATGAAGTTTATTATAAGGGACATTATTTTTATTAATAAAATCCCAAACATGCTTTTCTGTCCAGTTTAGGAGAGGATTAATTTTTATACGTCCATGGTTATTATTATCCAGTTCGATGAGCTTATTATTGTTCCGCGTTATGGATTGTTCTTTCCTTAATCCAGTGATCCATAAATCATAACCTTCAAGGGCTCGATGAAGTGGTTCAATTTTACGAATATGGCAACACAATTTGCGATTTTCAATGCTTTCAAAAAAGAGATTGACGCCCTTTTCTTTCACCATTTTTTCCACCTTTGCTGCTTCAGGAAACATAATATCCATATTAATTTTATACCGGCTGTTGGTTCGTTCAATCAAATCATAGGTTTCAGGAAATAACCTGCCGGTATCGAGTGTAAAGATTTTTGTTCTGGAATCAATGGAGGTAATCATATGGGTTATTACCTGATCTTCTGCTCCAAGGCTGGAGGCAAAGGCAATTTTACCCCTATAATTTTTAAGAAAATAATCAAGAAGATCCTCTGTTGCAGAACCCTCAAATTGTTCGTTTAAAGCCTTTATTTGAATCTCGTCCATGCGTCAAAATTAATTTAAATTTCTGATAGCCTGAATATCTTGTCAGGCTGAATTCCTTTTTCGGTTTTCTTTAAATTGCAAACCTCATGATAATAATCGTGCTCAAAAATAAGGTAGTAATTTTTTTCAAGAGCCTCTTCCAGAAAACTCACTTTTCCCTTGATTGCATCCAACGGCTGAATATCTACGCTGGCAATATATGGAATAGGTATGTTCGCTAGCAGGGGAATAAAATCAGCTATAAATACAAAAGTTTTCTCTCTATCTGTTATAACCGGGATCAGCTGCCCCCGGGTATGCCCATCCATGATCCGTAACTTTATATTGGGGCAAAAAAGCCCCTCCTTTTCGATAAGTCTCAACTTCCCGGAATCCATTAAGTGTTGAAAGTTAATTTTGAAAAATGAACCTGCTTCCCTTTTATTAGGATTATTGGCCCATTCCCATTGCGAAGCAGAACAATAATAAGTGGCATTTTTGAAAGTCAGTTCCGGTTTGCCGGATGCATTTATTCTGATCGCATCGCCGCAGTGATCATCGTGCAGATGGGTGAATACCACATCTGTAATATCATTTTTGGTATATCCATAATTTTGTAATGATTTTTCTAATCCGGCTTCTCCAAAAATATACCTGAAACTGTAATATTTTTCAGCTTGTTTTCGCCCCATTCCGGTATCGAACAATATTTTCCTGTCACCCTCCACTACCAGTAAGCAGCGAGTAGTTATTTTAATCATATTGTTTTCATCCGGCTCAACCAGCTTTTGCCATATGGTTTTTGGAACCACCCCAAAGGCCACCCCACCATCCATTTTCCAGTTTTCACTTACAATCGGATATATCCTCATTTGCAAAAATTTTGACAAAACTAAATAATTTTGAAAATTAAAATATTTGTAAAACAAAGCTCATAATTTGGTTGTTTATTTTTATCTTTTTCCTCTTAGTTTATTCATTGATGTTTGTTTATAAGTATCATGTATTGAAAATATCATAAATCACCATATGTAATAACTTTGTAAAAAGCATTTCTATGAGAGTTCATTTTATTGCTATTGGGGGAAGTGCCATGCACAACCTGGCCATTGCCCTTAAAATAAAAGGGTATGATATCACTGGGTCGGATGATGAGATATTCGAACCTTCCCGTTCACGCTTAAAAAAATATGGAATTTTGCCTGCCGCTGAGGGATGGGATGAAAATAATATTTCGGAAGACCTCAACGCAATCATTTTAGGAATGCATGCCAAAGAAGACAACCCTGAACTTTTAAAAGCAAAAGAGCTGGGGTTGAAAATTTATTCCTACCCTGAATACCTTTATGAACAGGCAAGGGATAAAAAAAGAATTGTAATTGGGGGCAGCCATGGCAAAACGACCATCACTTCGATGATCCTTCATGTATTGCAATATTATGAGGTTGCATGTGATTATATGGTTGGTGCCCAGCTTGAAGGTTTTGAGGTCATGGTGAAAATGAGCACCGATGCTCCATTTATGGTTTTGGAGGGAGATGAATACCTTACGAGTCCTCTCGATAAAAGGCCGAAATTTCATGTGTACAGGCCTGATATTGCCCTGATCAGCGGAATAGCCTGGGACCATATTAATGTGTTTCCTACATTTGAAAATTACCTTAGCCAGTTCCAGATATTTGCCGACCTGATAAGCCCGAAGGGTACTCTAATTTACTGTAGTGAAGATATTGAAGTAAAAGAGATTGGCGAACAAACCAGGGCTGACATTAAAAAATTGCCTTATGGTATTCCTGAACACGAAATCGCACAAGGAGTAACCAATATTATTTATAAAAATAAACGTTATCCCCTAAAGGTATTTGGAGAGCATAACCTGATGAATTTAAATGGAGCCAGGTTGGTATGTAAAGAACTTGGAATTACCAGTAAAGAATTTTACAAAGCGATTGGTAGTTTTTCAGGTGCATCGAAAAGGCTGGAAATTGTTGCAGAAAATAGAACAACTACTGTTTATAAGGATTTTGCGCATTCTCCATCCAAGCTGGTTGCAACCACCAATGCGGTAAAAAGTCAATTCGAAAATCGTGAGCTTGTGGCTTGTATAGAATTACATACCTATAGCAGCCTGAGTGAAAAATTTCTTTCACACTATGCTGGCTGCCTTGATAATGCGGATATTGCCAAAGTTTATTTTAATCCTCATACAATTAAACTTAAGCGTTTACATGAATTGAGTAAGGAACAGGTTAAAGAGGCTTTTAATAATCCGAAAATTGAAGTTTATACTGATTCAGCACAATTGCAGGATGACCTGCTCAAAATTAACTGGCAAAATAAAAACCTGCTGATGATGAGTTCTGGTAATTTTGATGGAATCGACTTCAGTGAGCTGGGCAAGAAGGTTATTGCATAAGGAATATTTTATTCCTTAACAGGTAAAACATGAATGGCTTTCACAATCAGTTTAACTTCATCACCAATCTTGAATTCAAGTTGTTCAAGAGATTCAGTGGTAAGTACTGATGCCATTTCCGCTGGCAGTATTACATCAAATTTAATTTGGGACATCACATCGCCCTTCTTAATTGATTTCACCTTTGCTGTAATCTGGTTTCTAGCTCCGTATTTCATAATTAATAGTTTTTATAAGGTAAGTGTTTTATAATCTTTCCACTCTGGGTATTCCCATTTATCATCAAGAAATAAAGATATATTCCCGGACTCACTTCATTTCCATTTTCATCACATCCATTCCATATTATTTCACCCTGACCCCCTGATGGGTACCATTGCTCAATAGATTTTATCTTTAAACCAGATAAGTTGAATAATTGCAATTTTAATAAGGAATTTGGTGAAGCCTCAAAATCAAACCTTACATTCTCGCGGAAAGGATTTGGAGATATTTGGTGTACCTGGTTAAAATTAGGATTATAACTGTAAGGATAAACCGGGGATTGATTAAAAATCTCTGACATCACATGACCTGTGGCTTTTTCAAGACTTATATTGAGTAGGCTTCCAGCGGTAACTGCCATATCGGGGATGGTACGATGTTGTTCTGAAATATACCCTGCCTTTATATTCTTCCCGGCCGCGAGGAACATGATATGCCTGCAACCATCGCAACTACAACCATGTCCACTAAAACCACCGTGGGCATCATCATGCCTTCCATGGTCATTGGTTACTATGAGGGTGGTATTGTTTTCATAGAATTGATTCGATTGAATGTTATCCCATATTGCACCCACAATACTATCAGCTGTTTTAATTGCCTGCGTATAATAATTCCAGTTGCCATTATGACCTGCATGATCCACATCTGCCAAATAAACCAATAAAAGTCTTGGGTAAATTGAATTCATAACAAATAATGTATGATTACAAACATCTGTGTCGCTAATTCCTGCACTGTGAAATGATGGCCAGTAAGAAGGGCCATAATCCGGATCAAAACTGGGCAACCATAAGTTTTCTATGTAAGGCAAAACATAATAACAGTCAATCTCTGATGCATTTGTTTGTTTCCTGAAATATTCAAAGAGTGTTGGATTTACGGCATAACTGGTTGATGAACCATTATACACCGTATCCCTAACTTCTGTCCATGTCCCGCACCACAATGCCGGAATAGCCTGAGATGTATAGGTTATCCCGTTATTATAAAATTCATCAATTATGCTTCCCTCTTCTGCTATTGCAGACATGAAGGGAATGTATTGTTTGACGGGATCCCCAAAAGTTTCAGAATACCGGGCACCATCTATAATAACGATTACAACATTTTGATTCTGCGCTTTTAGTTTTATTCCAAAAAATAATAGAAGTGAGCACGCAAAAAATAATAAGTATAATTGGTTGCGTTTAATTTTCATATGATTGCGGTGATGAATCATGCCTGCAATTTACGAAATAATTGTGCTAATTTATAAATGTGTACAAATTACAAGTATTAATACTTTGATTTTGATAAATAGATGTTATAGACTATTTTTGTCCTTTATACTCCAAACGTGAACAAAAAGTCAGTTAACAATAAAATAAAATGTACTATGGATAAAATTACCATAATTGGTGCTGGTAATGTCGGAGCTACCTGTGCTAATGTAATTGCTATGAAAGACCTTGCCCGTGAAGTGGTCCTGGTTGATATTAAAGAAGGTGTTGCAGAAGGCAAAGCCCTTGACATTTGGCAAACTTCATCAATATTGAACTTTAATACAAGGGTAGTAGGTGCTACAAACAATTACCTAAGAACGAAAGGTTCAGGAGTAGTTGTGATCACTTCTGGTTTGCCCCGTAAGCCTGGTATGTCGCGCGACGACTTAATTAAAACCAATGCCGGAATTGTAAAAGATGTTACCGAAAAGGTAATTAAATACTCTCCCGATGCCATCTTAATCGTTGTGTCAAATCCATTGGATGTCATGACCTATGTTTCGTATCTGGCTTCCAATAAGCCATCCACAAAAGTCTTTGGAATGGCCGGTGAATTAGATACTGCAAGGTACCGGGCGTTTATTGCAAGTGCATTAAACTGTTCTCCAAAAGATATCCTGTCGCTTTCATTAGGTGGCCACGGTGATACCATGGTACCGTTACCTCGTTATACTTCTGTGAATGGAATACCCATTACAGAATTACTCGGTAAGGATGAAATTGATAAAATCGTAGAGCGGACACGTTTTGGTGGTGGCGAATTGGTTAACCTTATGGGTACCTCTGCATGGTATGCACCCGGAGCTGCTGCTGCTCAAATGGTGGAAGCAATTGTGGATGACCAGAAGAGGATTTTCCCGGTATGCGCATGGTTGCAGGGTGAATATGGACTAAAGGATATTTATATGGGTGTCCCTGTAAAACTTGGCCGAAAAGGAATTGAGGAAATTATTACCATTCAGCTAAACAAAGAGGAGAAAAAACTTCTGAATGATTCGGCTGTGGCTGTTAAAAAAGTTATGAAGGTGCTTGATGATATGAAGATCTTCTAATTTTTACTAAGAATTAAAAATTCTACATTTAGTAAAAGGCATCCATGTGGATGCCTTTTTGTATATTAGATCAAAATTTTAATTATGCTGAAAATTATAATATTATCCGGTGCAGGAATGAGTGCCGAAAGCGGAATCCAGACTTTCAGGGATGGGGATGGACTATGGAACAAATACCGTTTCGAAGACCTGGCCAGTCCTTCTGCCTGGCATCGTGATCCTAAACTTGTGCTTGATTTTTATAATATGCGGCGCAAAATCGTATTTGAGGCTGAACCGAATGCCGGTCATAAGGCCCTGGCGAAACTGGAGGAAAAGTATGCTGTGCAGATCATTACACAAAACGTAGATGATTTGCACGAAAGAGCAGGCTCGTCAAATGTGTTGCATCTTCACGGAGAGATAAAAAAGGCCAGAAGTACCCTTGACCCGGAGCTTGTTTATGATATGGACAACTGGGAACTTAATATTGGGGATAAATGCGAGAAGGGTTCACAACTTCGTCCACACATAGTTTGGTTTGGTGAGGCGGTCACTATGATTGAACCTGCGATGCGTTTGGCATCAGGCGCTGATATTTTTATAGTTATAGGAACCTCAATGGTAGTATATCCCGCAGCCAGCCTGATTGTTTATGTTCCAGCCTCCAGCCAAAAATATTTTATCGATCCAAAAGCATTTCAGGTTGGAGGAATAAATAAATTGGAAGTGATAAAAGAAACAGCAGGTAAAGGTGTTCCTGAATTAGTGGATAAATTATTAGTTTTATAGCCAAAAAAAACGGTGCTTTCCAAATATAAATACATCAATGTTCACGCTCATGAAGACAATTCTGAAGATTGCCTGTCAATTATAAATGTTTATCCTGAGGCCCTGGAAAAAATGAATCCCGGAAAATATTACAGCATAGGGATGCATCCCTGGTTTATCCCGGAAAAAGAAGTAGGAAAATGGCTAGATAAATTAGAGGAATACGCTTCTCATGAAGAAGTTGTAGCCATTGGTGAATGCGGCCTTGACAAGCTGGCGGACGCTTCAATGGAAATTCAGCAATTTGTTTTTGAACGACAAATAGCCATTGCTGAAAAAGTACAGAAACCTTTGATCATCCATTGTGTCAGGTCCTTTAATGAATTGGTTGAAATTAAACGGACCTCAGGGTCAGAAGTATCGTGGATAGTGCATGGGTTTAATTCAAAAATGGCCATTGCTGATTTATTGCTAAACCATGAAATGAATTTGTCGTTTGGGAAAGCTCTGTTAATTCCAGATTCCAACGCAAGTAAGCTCCTTCCTCAGCTTGAAGAAGATCAGTATCTTTTAGAAACGGATGATGGAAAAGTTAAAATTGAAGAGGTGTATTTCGCGGCTGCCACGTTAACTGATATGGACATGGAAATTTTAAAACTAGCCATGTTCACCAATTTTATTAATTGTTTTAAACTTTAACATGGACGAAAATAACTGGTTGGCCCGTACGGAATTACTTTTAGGTAAAACCAAAGTTCAAAAACTGAAAAAGGCCCATGTGCTTATTGCAGGTCTGGGCGGTGTTGGAGGTTTTGCAGCTGAAGCTTTATGCCGTGCGGGAGTGGGTGAGTTAACCATTGTGGATAGTGATAAAGTTTCACCTACAAACAGAAACCGTCAAATAATAGCCACTCAAAGTGCGGAAGGCCTGGATAAAATAGAACTGATGGCTAATCGGCTTATGGATATTAATCCTGAACTTAAGCTTCATCCACTGAAAGTTTATCTCAAAGACGAAAAAATACCGGCTCTCCTTGATACCCAATTCGATTATGTGGTAGATGCAATTGATACCCTTTCCCCTAAAATATTCTTTATAAAAAATTGCATTGAACGAAATTTGAAGCTGGTGAGCTCTATGGGATCAGGGGGGCGTCTTGATCCCTCACAGATAAAAGTGGCTGATATGGCAGGGTCCTATGGCTGTCAGTTTGCCCAAGTGGTTAGAAAAAAACTTCATGGGTGGGGAATCCGTACAGGATTTAAGGTGGTTTTTTCTCCGGAAAAAGTCCCAAAACATGCTGTGATTGTTACTGATAGTGAGGCAAATAAAAAATCTACGGTCGGAACGATTTCTTATATGCCTGCCATATTCGGACTTTATATTGCCTCAGTCGTGATCAGAGATTTAATTGAAGAGAAAGAATGAAGCTTAATGATTAATTTCCCAATTTAATGTTTGTAGCATTTTTTTACCTCGTGATTTTATTCCTGATGATTCATGGGGTATAATATTTTCAATGATGGTTTTTAACTCAGGTTTGAGGTCAGTATAAAGATTGGAGATGCGATAGAGGATTTCAAGGGAGTATATTTTAATCACTGGTTTATTATTTGCTAACACCCATTCAAAACAAGTATCGGCTAAACGTCCCAACTCGTCTTCATTAAGTTCAATATAATAATCAATCAATATTTTTAAAATGCTTCTTCTGAGGCCCTCTGATTTAGCAACCAGTAATTTATTAGTAAGCTCGGCAATGTAAGGTTTGATTAATTCCGGGTTCTTTACTGCGATACATTGAATTACCCTGCCTGAACGCTGTGCATAAACCCCATTATCCAACATTGCGAAATTGAACATGCTTTTGAACAGCTCAGTATCTTTTTCGATTATTTTGGCTGCCGAAATTATTGTATGGCAAGAGCTGTCAAATAAAAGTTCTTCAAATTCCAAAACAGAATAAATTTTCTAATTTTTTATCCTCCAAACTCCATCAGGAAGGCTTTGATGAAGCTATCAAGATCACCATCCATCACTGCCTGAACATTACCTGTTTCAACTCCAGTACGCAGATCCTTAACAAGTTTATAAGGATGCATTACGTAGTTACGGATTTGAGACCCCCATTCTATTTTCTTTTTATTATCTTCAATTTCCGCCTGGGCTTCTTTCTTTTTCCTGATTTCAATTTCATATAATTGCGATTTTAACATCTGGATGGCTTTATCCCGGTTTTGACCCTGAGAACGTGTTTCCTGGCACTCGACAATTATCCCGGATGGCTCGTGCCTTAACCGAACCGCGGTTTCCACCTTGTTTACATTTTGTCCGCCAGGCCCACTCGACCTGAAGGTGTCCCATGTAATATCTGATGCATTTATTTCAATTTCAATGGCATCATCTACAACCGGATAAACATAAACGGAGGCAAAAGAAGTATGTCTTTTATTTGCTGCATCAAATGGGGAGAGCCTTACCAACCTGTGAACCCCGTTTTCCCCTTTTAAATATCCGAAGGCAAAATCACCCTCAAATTCAAGGGATACTGACTTAATGCCTGCAACATCTCCCTCCTGAAAGTCCAGTTCTTTTACTTTACAGTTATTACGTTCACCCCACCGAATATACATACGCATCAGCATCATGGCCCAGTCCTGGCTTTCTGTTCCTCCTGCACCTGGATTAATCTGGAGAATGGCATTTAATTTATCTTCATCACCACTGAGCATTCTGAGGAATTCCAGTTTTTCAATTCCTTTTAAAGCTGCCTCATATTGTTTTTCTACTTCATTTTCGGTAGCTTCCCCCTCCATAAAGAAATCATAGAGCACGACAAGATCTTCCAAGCCTGTTTGCCCATTCTTGAATTTATTGGTCCAGCTTTTCTTTTCTTTTATTGATTTCAGAATTTCTTCTGCTTTTTTTGGATCATTCCAGAACTCCTGCTGTTGGGTAAGCAATTCTTCCTCTGCTATTGATTTTAATTTAATATCAATGTCAAAGAAACCTCCTCAAGGCTTCGAGCCTCTTTTGTAAATCTTTAAGTTGTTCTTTTAAAATCATAATATTTTATTAAAAGCCTATCTGAATTCCTATTTCATGCTTTAAATTCAAACTTGTTGATCACTTTCCATACCATATCTGATTCAAAGCCTTTTCCGGCTGCAAACTTAGCAAGTTTTTGCTTGCGTTTAGCAAGATCTTTATCTTTCAGTAGTTTGTTTTTAGATTCAATCACATTTTTCAGGATACCCAGGTATTCCTCTTTATCAATTTCATTGAGACCTTGCAGGATAAAAAATTCTGGAACTTTCTTTTGCTGAAGAGCTGCATAAATTTTTATTTTGCCCCACTTATTGATCCTTATTTTTCCGGATGCAAAGACTTTGGCAAAACGGGCCTCGTCAAGGAACTTTTCCTTTTTCAATTCAATGATTATTTGTTCATCCATACCCTCGTGTAAATGGAAGGTTTTAAGTTTTGTTTTTACATCCAACATGCTGCGCTCCTGGTATGCGCAGTATTCTTTCATTTTTAGATAAACCCACTCAGGAATTTGTTGATTAGAAAAAGAGGCCATAGTTTTAAATTGATATTCTCAACAAATATAGGTTAAAAATGAGCAATTTATAAATTGGATAATGAGAAAAATATTCTAATAGAGTAGATATTATGTATAATAACCATTGCTATTTATAAGCAATATGCTCAAGGAATTCCCCACCTGCTAATGCACATTTGTTTATTTTTGTTCCACTTTAATGTATAAATGAAATATAGAATGAAAAAGTGTTATTTTTTGGCCATTACTATTTTAGCTTCAATTTCAACCTTTAGCCAGGATTATAAACTTGAAATTTTAGTAAATAATTTACCCTCAAAAGAAGTTTATCTGGCTGACTTTTATGGGGATAAAAATACTATAATCGATACGGTTGTGCCCGATACTGCAGGACGAATTATTTTTGAGCTGTTACCAGAATATCATGTGGGTATGTATCGTGTATTCTTTAATAAAGAAGTTTTTTTAGACATATTGTTTAACAAAGAGGATATACGTATTCAAACGGATTATCAGGACCTTTATGAAAGTCTGGAAGTCCTTTCTTCAAAAGAGAACCAGCTTTATTACGACTACCTTAAAATCATGCATGAATATCGGCTTAAACTTGATCTGTTGAGCCCGTTAAACGATTACTATCCCCGTGCTGATAGCTTTTTTCATATAGCCAGAGCCCAGTTTATTGGTGTCCAGGCGGAGGCTCTTGTTTATACCAACGACCTGATAGAACAGTTTCCCGATACTTGGGTAGCAAAGATTGCGAAACTTAAAAAACCCTTGTTTTATGACCCTTCGCTTGACGAAATAGCCAGAAGGGCATACCAGGTGGAACATTATTTCGATAACTTTGATTTTACTGATGTAGATTTGATCAGGACCAATGTATATACAACGGCTGCGATTGAATATATGAGTTTATACAGTAATCCCAACCTTAACCAGGATCAGCTTCAGGATGAGTTTATAAAAGCGGTGGATAAAATTATGTATGAGGCAATGGACAATAGTATCATCTATGAGTTTATTGTGGAATATTTGGTTGGCGGTTTTGAGCGATATCATTTCGATAAAGTGCTTGATTATATTGCAGAAACATATTCCCCCGAACAATGCGAAAACGAAGAAAGGAAAACTGACCTGGAAACCCGGCTTAAGAAATATGCGGAACTATCTGTTGGAAAAGATGCGCCTGAAATTATCCTTCCAAACGACAAAGGGGAAATGGTAAAACTCAGCAAGATTAAATCGGAATATACCCTGGTGATTTTTTGGGCCAGCTGGTGTCCTCACTGTAATGAAACATTGCCAGATGTTCATGATTTGTATTTGTCAAGTATGAATTCCGGAAAAGTAGAAGTGATCACAGTTTCTATTGATACTAAAAAGGAAGAATGGGAAAAAGCCCTTGCAGAGGGGAATTATACGTGGATTAATGCTTCTGACCTTAAAGGATGGGACAGTCCTGCTGCTGTGGATTATAATGTATATGCCACTCCCACCATGTTTCTCCTGGATAAAGATAAAAAGATCGTGGCTAAACCCATTACCTTCAATGAATTAAAGAAGGTTTTAATAGAGAAAAATATTATTAAATAGCCGTAAATTCTTAGATTCAGAAGAGGATTTAAGAACCTTTTATTTTTCGATGATTACAAATTCTGTGCGACGGTTGCGGGCGCGTCCATCTTCGGTATTATTAGAAGTAACCGGTTTTAATTCCCCAAATCCTTTATAGAATAGTCTTTCTTGCGGCACACCCATTTCGATAAGCTGATTATACACCGACCTGGCTCTTTTTTCTGAAAGGACAAGATTGTCGTTATCGTTGCCAATATTATCGGTGTGCCCCTCAATTGAGACTTTCAGTTTGCTGTTTTCCATAAGAAACTCATAAAACTCTGCAATAACAACTTTTGATTCTTCTGGCAAATCCGACGAATTGAAATCGAAATAAATATCATTAAGCCGATACGACATACCCACTTCAATAGGTTTGAGTTCTATCAAAACATCTATGGGTTTGGTATACCTGGGATCAATACGAGATATGTACTTTGATTCCTGAACAAATCCTTTCTTTTTTACCGACATGATGTAATCGTTTCTGAATACGACTGCGGCAACATATTCACCTGTCACACTATCCACAGGAACTGCTGTAATTTTTTTTGAGGCCACATTTTTAAGTTCAATCCTGGTATCGAAAAAAGATTTATCCTCTTCTGTTTGAACCTGCCCCTTTACAAACAGCACTTTTTCAGGCCGTGCTTCTTCGTAAAGGTCGAAGTAATAAAGATCCCAGCCTCCTACACCATTGTATTTATTGGATGCAAAATACCCATATTGCCCGTCGGTGCTTACAAAAAATCCAACATCATCCTCAAAGGAATTAATAGGATATCCGATATTTATCGGTTCTCCCCAGTTTTTAGCAGAATCCAATTTTGAATAGAAAATATCATAACCACCCATTCCCATATGGCCTTCGGAAGAAAAATACAATGTATGGCTGTCAGTATGAATAAAAGGTGATTTTTCATTTCCGGAAGTGTTTATTACGGATCCCATGTTTTTTGGTATCCCCCATTCTCCATGCTCATCTTTTGATGATTCATACAAATCGTAACCTCCAAAACCCCCATCCCGGTCACTTACAAAATAGAGGGTTTTACCATCAGAGGTAACGGTCGGTTGTGATTCCCATGTGTCGGGTAAATTCACATTATTCCCTACACTTTCGATAGGAGTCCAGCTCCCATCATTATATTTTGAGTAGCATATGTCACAGTTATAATACCGGCTCCCTTTTTGGTATTTGCACAAGGTATAAAATAATTCCTTGTTGTTGATGGTGAGGGTAGCCCCACCTTCATTGTCATTCCTGTTAAAGGGAAAGGGCATCACTTCTCCGTCATAAAATGTACCGTCTTTGCGAAGGCTGTACATAAATTGTTCCTTATACCTCACCTGGGGTGTGAGATCATCTCGCCGTGGAGGTACCTTGACTTTCCGCGTAAACAGAGCCATTTCATTATCCGGTGAAATTATGGGTAGATATTCATCGGAAGAGGTACTGATCCCTGGCACAGGTTTAGGATTGAAAGGGACCGGGTTGTTTAATATTTTTATATAGAAGGCAGAATATTCCTGTATCCCAACTGCTTCCGAATAATCTTTATCCGATTTAATTTTATCTACATCCTCCAGAAAGACAGTAATGTAATCCATTGCTTTTTCATACTCTCTTGATCCATAAGCGATCCGTGCAAGATGGTAATAGGCATAAACGTCGTAGCCTGGACAAATATCTATCACTTTCAGGAAATTTTCGCGCGCTGCTTTTAAATTCTTACGGCTATTATCGATGTATATTAAACCCAGAACAAAATAGGCATCTGTATACTCTGGCTCAGCATCAATTACATCATTTAATAATTGAATACTTAGTGTGTAATTTTTTATACGATAAGCCTTAATGGCTTTGTCATAAATTTTATTGGCTCTTGGACTATATTTTTCGGGGCATGGTTCGAAGTTTTGGGCAAATACCTGTAGAGGATATATTGATATAAATAAAAGGAATAAAAACAGGTAGTGACCTAAACGATAATTAATTGGCCGTCTGTTCCAAAAGTTTTGCATTTTATTATACCTGTTGCTTAATTCCTTTCCAGAATTTTATCGGCCTCTTTACTGGCATTACGTTTTATAAGAGCAGCTTCATCATTGGCCTTCCTCACGATTCCTTTTGCATTATCGTCGGCTTCCTTCACTAAATTAATTGCTTGTTTATCTGCTTCCTGCCTGATCTTAATTGCGGTTTCTTTGGCTGCCATTTCTGCAAGGAAGCCTTTTTTCTTTCCATCCTCTTCCACTTTCTTAGCCTGTTTTTCCGCCTCTTCCCTTATTTTCTTTGCAGCGTCATCTGCTCCCTTCCTCACATTTGTGGCTTGTTTTTCCGCCTCATTTATTATCTTCTTCGACTGCTGGTCGGCTTCATCCAAAATTCTCTGAGCCTGTTCGCGGGCCTCCTGGCTTATTTCTTCCTTCTTTTTCTCGATTTCTTGCTTAACCTGCTCCTTAACATCTGCCACCAGGTTTTTACCACTTTCCTTCAGGGCTGTTTTAATTTCAGGGTTGGAAAGTGTACCCCCAATCAATACGTTCATTGAAACTTTTTCTCCCAGTGAAAATTTAGCTCCTTTAGCATTCGCCTGGTTTACTAAATTATCGAGAACCTGGTTGGCTCCTCCCCCAAATTTGTCGCGGGGAATACTCATATTCATTACGTATCCTATTGTTTGATCCATAGCTGTCCACCCACCCAAATTAGCTGCGAAATCTGAGAATCTGATGTCAAATGGATCAACCAAAAGTTTTCCGTCCACGAATTCGAATTGGAAAAGGATCTTGTCAATAACCATTCGTTTGATCTCATCCATTTTTAAAACATTACTGATCGTATTCAAGGTATTTACGTCCTGAATAGTAACCTGGCTTGTAAGTAATTCACCTCCACCTGTCATGGTTTCATAAACCGGCATCATTTCCTGGTTAAGGATGGATTTCAAATTCATTTTTGTGGAAAAAACACCACTTGTTTTTTTAGCAATTGGGGCATATTTTGTAACCACACCAAAAGTATTGTAAGCCTTTTGAATATCAACTTCTTTCAAGTCCAGGGTAAAGTCAAATACAGGTTTTTGGGGATCAATGGCGGTATAGCTTCCGCTCATGACCATTTCGCCATCAAGAATATTCATGCCCAGGTTTTTAAGATACACAGCCTGATCTGCAATTTGGATTTTGCCATTCACATTCTTCATCTCAATATTATCATAGATCAGTATATCAAAACTTGAAGTCATTTCAAAGTGAATATTGGCAGGGATCTCAATCACTGACATTGGTATACTATCAGTTGTTTGTTCGACAGAGGTGGATTCCTTAGATTCTGAAGGCATCAGGTCAGTTAAATTGAAATAGGAGGATGTTGTAACCAATTGCCCGGCCAACATCTCATCTTTTAAGGCATAAGCCAAATAGTTTTCAATTTTACCTTTGGCTGAGAAATCATTTCTACCAATCATCATATTGAAAGAAACCAGGTCGAGGTATTGAGGGGAGAAATTTAATTGGGCAGTACTAATAGCAATTGCATCTTTCACATAGGCACTTTGGTATTCAAGGCTTTTCAAAAGCAGGGATCCCAGTGCTGTAAAATTATCGTAATTTTCATTTTCGATATCAGAAAGTCTGCCAATAAGAGAAAAATCTCCAACCAATGTTCCATTAAGCTTTTCACCTTCTTCCAATGGATAGAAATTTTGCACATCAGCCAGGTTAAGTGTTCCTTTAAATTTTGCAGAAATATCAGGATCAGAAACCGGAGTTTCGACATGCAGATACATATCGACCGGGTTCATCCCCAAATCAAGGTGAAATTTGGATACATCAATTATGGTATTGTCGGGTTCGCCATCCTTACTGTGAATTTTTGAAATGATGTTCACATTGGTAACAGCCTGAGGGAGATCAGGATATTTAAACATGCCGTCTGAAATAGTCAAATTTACTTCATAAGAAGGCATACTATTGTCGCTATACAAGCCTTTGACATTTCCACTAAATGCTAAATTACCTGCGGTTTCTATGCTTTCAAAGTCTTTGGTATAAACAGCCGGTATGAGTGAAAGAAAATGTTTAAAGTCGGTTTCGGGTGATTGATAAGTCATTACTATATTGTAATCTTCATTGATTATCGAAAAAGTACCGTCGAACTCTACGGGGAGTTGGTTTAACTCCATCCTGTTTTTTTTCAGGGTGTAAATTTCGTTTTTTAAGTCAGCATCAATATCAGCCATATAATATACTGTAGCCCTTGAAATATAGCGAAAACCCTCGTAATCCAGGGAGAACTCTTTAATAATTGAATTTGTTTTCAGAACAGTAAAATCTTCACTTAGATCACCGTTCAACGTATGATCTAATCCAAAAACTTCGACATAAACACCCAGGGACTTGTCGTCATAGGTAATATTCCCGTTTTTAATTTCCAATTTTTTCAAGGTAAGGACTACCGGATCTCCCTCAACTTCTGTTGGGGGTTCAGGTGCTGTTTCCTCGCCTGCCATTGCAATATCATAATTAGCAGAACCATCTTCTAAAATTTTCACATTAATGGTTGGGCCGTATATCCCAATCCGTTTTATTTCATAGGTGTCGCCGCCCAATACACTCATCAGGTCGATGGTAACTTCAACCGAGGGGATTTGGGCCAGTGTGTCCTCTGAAAACTTATCCAGGCCAATAACCAGGATTCCTTCTATACTGAGATTAAAATTCGGAAAGCTTCTAAAAAGGGAGAGGCTAAAATCAGTGAAATCTACTTGTGCATTTACGTTGTTATTGATTTCCTCTTTGGCAATCTCAACGATTTTCCCTTTAAATATTATAGGAAGAAGAATGGCTAGTGCAATAATAATAAGCACCAGTGCACCGAGGATTTTTAATAGCGTTTTCATAATTATTTTATTTGAAACTTACCTTGTTATTTAAATGTTATGTAATTTTTGAACTTAAACTTCGAAGATATAAATCGGCCAAAACCATGGCTGTCATAGCTTCTACTATTGGAACCGCTCTTGGTACCACACACACATCATGTCGCCCTTTTCCTTGCAGGATTACATTCTCGCCAAATTTGTTTACCGAGGCCTGTTCCTTCATAATCGTTGCCACAGGTTTAAATGCTGTTTTGAAATAGATGTCCTGACCGTTTGAAATACCGCCCAAAACCCCACCTGAAAAATTAGATAGAGTAACTACTTTTCCATTTTTTATTTCAAAAAGGTCGTTATGTTCTGATCCTTTCATGCATATTGATTTAAACCCGGATCCAATTTCAAAACCTTTAACAGCATTTATACTCATGATTGCTTTAGCCAGCTCTGCTTCTACTTTATCAAAAACCGGTTCACCCAGTCCGGAAGGTACATTTTTTACTACACAGAAAATTTCCCCACCCAATGTATCTCCTTCGAGTTTGGTTTCTTTGATAAGTGACTCCATTTGTGCACTGATTTTTTTATCCGGGCATTTTACTTCTGAATGAATGGTGTTTTCCAAATCCAGCTCCCCGTAAGGAGTTGTTAGTTTCACATTTCCAATTTGGGAGACATAAGCACTCACCTGCATCCCTTTTTGCCCAATCAGGAGTTTTGCTATAGCCCCTCCCACCACACGCACAGCTGTTTCACGTGCAGATGCCCTTCCTCCTCCGCGATAGTCGCGGAAACCATACTTTGCTTCATAGGTAAAGTCTGCGTGAGAAGGACGATAGGTTTCTTTTAGATGAAGATAATCCTCACTTTTAACATCCGTATTATTTATGATGAAACCGATTGGGGCTCCCGTTGATTTGCCTTCAAAAATACCCGAGAGAAATTCAACAGTGTCGGCTTCAAGCCTTGAAGAAGAGTGCTGTGAGGAAACAGGCCTGCGTTTTTCCATTTCCCGTCGGATGAATTCAAAATCTATAACTAGGCCTGAAGGGCATCCATCAATAATGCCACCAATAGCAGGGCCATGGGATTCACCAAAAGAGGTGAGTTTAAAGATATGTCCGAATGAATTACCAGCCACAATATAGCAAAATTAAGTACTTTTTCGAATGAGCCAAAGATTCAAGTAATTTAAAAGATGAATTAACGAATGTCCCCTCATGAAATTATTATGAGGCCATTTTTGCTAATGCTATCGAACCACAAATTTTAAAGATTCTCCTTTTTTTGTAACTAAAGCATAGATTCCCTTATCAAAACCCTCAGTACTGAAACAATTCGAATCAAAACCTGAATATATTCTTTTTCCGAGTGCATTAAATATTGTATAATCCCTTTTTTCACTCAAGTAAACATTCCCATCATGTACCGGGTTTGGGTACAACTTCAGTAAGGCATTAAAACCGGAATTATTTTTAATTGATTGCCATTGGTTACTGCTTCCGGGGGTAGGATCATTGAAGAACACCCAGGGTGTATTTCCATCGGTAATCAATCCATAGGATATATCGGTTTGTTGCTCGCCAAAGCTTAGGGTGTCGAGAGGGAAAAAAGCTGTACTCTCTGAGTCAAAAATCCCGATCTCTTCGCCAGATGCACTAAGTTTAAAATTGGTATGCAATGGGCCCTGATCCGTATCACTGTCCGCCCAAATTAAAACAAAGTCACCAGGAGCAAGAGTGATGTCAGGAAATTGCCATTTATCTGGGTTACTTATATTATCGCTCAGGAATTTATCTCGCAGCCAAACACTTTCTGTCCCTTAGTTAAATATTTCAATCCAATCATCGAATTCAACAAATTCGTCAGCAACAGTAGTTAAATTACTGGCCATAAATTCATTGATCACCAGGTCTGGA